>JAIXPH010000058.1 GCA_027486345.1 Paracoccaceae bacterium | reverse complement strand
GGACTGGCGACGGGTCGCAACGCGATACGACCGGTGCCCGAAGGTCTTCCTGTCCGCCATCGCCCTCGCGGCAACTGTCATTTTCTGGCTATGAAGCGAGAACGAGTCCTGACCCTAGCCCGACGGTCCAGATCACAATATTGCTAACAATCAGCAAAGCAAAGACGACCCAGCTTGATCGAAACCCGTCGCTTGCGGACTGAAGGTCAAAAACCTCGACCTGCGCCATCTGCGGGGAGGTGATGTGCAGCAGTTGCGAAATGGCAAATTCAGCCAGCATCAACGCTGCGGCAACCGGCAGGACAATTCGCACCATCGCGCCACGATGAACCCAAAGTTGAACGACCGAGTCGCGAAACAGATACCAACCTTGCACTTGCTACTCCAGCCTTCACCACCAAGAGTTGCAAACTGCCTGCCCCGACCTGCGTGGTCAAGCCATCCTTGCCCTTCCCCGCATTTCCCTTTAATCGCACGCGAAACCGCGATGGAGCGTTCCCCATGCTGAAGCCCAAGAAAGTCGTCCTCGCCTATTCGGGCGGTCTGGACACCTCGATCATCCTGAAATGGCTGCAAACGGAATACGGGTGTGAGGTGGTGACCTTCACCGCCGATCTGGGCCAGGGCGAGGAACTGGAGCCCGCGCGCAAGAAGGCCGAGTTGATGGGGATCGACCCGGCGAACATCCACATCGTGGACCTGCGCGAAGAATTCGTGCGCGACTTCGTTTTCCCGATGTTCCGCGCCAATGCGCTCTATGAGGGGCTGTATCTGCTGGGCACCTCGATTGCCCGTCCGCTGATCTCCAAGCATCTGGTCCGGATCGCGCAGGAAACCGGGGCCGATGCGGTGTCACATGGCGCGACCGGCAAGGGCAACGATCAGGTGCGGTTCGAGTTGGGCGTGGCCGCCCTTGACCCGTCGATCAAGGTCATCGCGCCGTGGCGGCTGTGGGATCTGACCAGCCGCACCAAGCTGTTGGAATTTGCCGAGGCGAACCAGATTCCGATTGCCAAGGACAAGCGCGGCGAAGCCCCCTTCTCGGTGGATGCGAACCTGCTGCACACCTCGTCCGAGGGTAAGGTTCTTGAAAACCCCGCCGAAGAAGCGCCGGAGTTCGTCTATCAGCGCGTGGTCCCGGTGGAAAAAGCCCCCGATCAGGACGAATTCGTCGAGATCACCTTTGAACGCGGCGATGCCGTCGCGATCAACGGCGAGGCGTTGTCCCCGGCCACCATCCTGACCCGCCTGAATGAAATCGGTGGCCGTCATGGCGTGGGCCTGCTGGATCTGGTGGAAAACCGCTTCGTCGGCATGAAATCGCGCGGCCTTTACGAAACCCCCGGCGGCACCATCCTGATGGAGGCGCATCGTGGCATCGAACAAATCACGCTGGACGCAGGCGCGGGCCACCTGAAGGATTCGATCATGCCGCGCTATGCGGAACTGATCTACAACGGCTTCTGGTTCTCGCCCGAGCGTGAGGCGCTGCAAGCCCTGATCGACAAGACCCAAGAGCATGTCAGCGGCACCGTGCGGGTAAAGCTGTTCAAAGGCTCTGCCCGCACCGTGGCGCGGTGGTCGGACCACTCGCTCTATTCCGAAAAGCACGTGACGTTCGAAGAAGACGCCGGTGCCTATGACCAGAAGGACGCTGAAGGCTTCATCCGCCTGAACGCCCTGCGCCTGAAACTGATCGCCACGCGCAACGCGCGGGTGGCGAAGAAGTAAGGGTGGCCTTTTGGCCACCCCTTTTTCTGTTTGCTTTAGGCTGCCGAAGCTTGGCGCACAGGTGCGCTGTAGGATGACTTTACAAGTGCGACTCCGTGCTCGGCGTCAATCTTGTTAACGTATCCTTCCGCTGAGTCAGCGATCTTCCTGCCGTTAGACGCATACAGCGTCCAACGCCAGTAGCCCGAAACGTCTTTGTATAGGTAGTAGAACATCTGCGCTCCTTTCAAAGCTGCGCGTGGTTGGGCTAATGCCCTTTCTGTTTTCCACCGCTTTCAGCTTGACGTGAGCGCTTTCCCCGTGGGAGTCTGCACCTGTGTTGAACGAACACTCTGCCGTCCGCGGTAGACTTGCACCCACAGGTTGCCGCCTGTGGGTGCTTTCTATTTCAGGAACATTGAACCGCGAGTCGAGTCGTTTTTTACGTCCACACACCACATTATGTGCTTGACGAAGGATAAAACACCCGAACTAGCCACTTTGGCGTCTAGGAGAGCCTATTCAATTCTAGGCGATCCAGCGCACTCTCTAACACCTCAGGCTCCCAATCGCCTGCCAAAGCCTCGGCCACCAGTGCCGCTTGGGTCTTTGGGGCCATGCCGCCCAAGGGTGGGTCGCGGTCGAGGTTGGTGGGGAAGCTGTAGCCTTCGGCGCTGGCGGCCAGGGCGCAGGCGATCTGTGCCTCGGTGAGGCTGCCAGCGCGCTTGCCTGCGCGCAGGGCGGGGTACAGTGCCTTGACCATGCGGCTGCGGTCCACCGTCTCCATCGCGCGGCCATAGGCGGAGGAGACCTGGAACAGGTTCACCATCCGCCGCACATCGGCAGAGCGGTTGGTGCCTGCGGCATGCAGCAGCGCAGGCGAAAAGAACAGCATGTCCCCGCGTTCCAGCGGCAGTTGCACGAAGTTTTCGCTGAAATAGGCCCGGAATTCCGGCAGACCCATCGCCAGATATCCGGCCTCATAGGTCTGCGAATAGGGCAGCAGTTGCGTCGGTCCGGTCTCCAGCGTGGCATCGACATGGGCAATTGCGCCTTGCAGCGTCAGCACGGGCGAGAGGGTCTGCACATGCCGTGGATAGCGTTCGATCTGCGCCGCCGACTGAAAGCCCAAGTGATAATCCCGATGCGGCGATTGCGCGGCCCCACCGGGGTTCACCACGTTCAGTTGCGCGGTCATCTGATAGGCGGGGCCTAACCACGCCTCCGATATCGCGGCAAGGAAGGGGTTGCCGTAGTAGCGCGCGAAATTGGCAGGATCGGCGAGGCAGTGCTTTTCCAGACTGTTCCACAGCCGGTCATTCGCACCCGGTTTGGCGAAATGGTCACCCCCGCCAGTGCCCGCGCGGTTTTGTTCGTCAATCAACCGCCAGAACACATCGCTGGCCGCGTCCAGCATCGCCAGATCGGTCTCGGCCCGCTTCAGCACCACCACGCCGGGGCCGGTGAGCATCGCCTCGGCCCATTCCGCCATCAGCGCGCGGCGGTCGGTCGGGTCCTCCAGCGCGGGCAAAAGCGACGGGCAATCGTAGATCAGCACGTTTTTCTGCACATCGGCGGCAAAGGGATAGTCCGTCTTGTCAGTCTGGCGGGCACAAAGCGCGGCAAGGTCGGCGACCCGGCAATCCTCGGCCCGCAGATAGACGCGGTTTGCGCGGGCGGCGGCGGTGGAATGGTTCAGCATGCGGTCCTCCCAAAACCCTTGGGCGCATGATGCAAAGGGAGAGGCGGTGCCCGCAAGGGAAAGCTGACCGGACGCCGTCAGAGTTTGAAAGCCGCGAGCCGTTCGTAATGCGGCAGGGCTTGCGCGACGAGCTCTTGCGCCTCGGGCGGCAGATCGGGCAGTGCCCCTTCGGGATCATCAAAGCCGGTCGAGGCATGGACCGCGTTATACCAATGCGGCGCCCAGACGCCGTCATAGGGTTTGGGACCGGCGGGCCAGTGCAGCATCGCCTCGGTAAAGGGGATGCCAAGCGCGGCGCAGAGCCGGGACAGCGCCCCCTTGGGATCGGCGCGGATGTCGGCGCTGTCGATCACCACGGGGGCGATGCCGGTCCAACCGGCAACCTGATCGAAAAGCTCCACCTGCTGGACAAAGCCGATATCGGCCAGCGTCGGATGTTCGCGTTTCTTGGTGTAGCTGGCGATGACGCGGGCCGGATGGCGGATCAGGAACACATTGGTCAGATCGCGCATGAAGGCCCGGTCAAATTCCGGGATCATGTGCAGGGTCATGTGCTTTTGGTAAAACAGGCTCTGTCCTTGCGGAATTGGCCCGGTGCAGGCCGCGGCGACACTGGCAGGGTCAGGATCATGCGCGGCGATGATCGCATCGCGCATCGGGTGGTCAATGCCGGTGGCGCGCAGATAGGCGGCGTAGAAGGGTTCGTCCCAGACGGCGCAATCGCCCCGCGCGGCAAAGGCATACATCATCGCGGTCGACAGGTTCCGGGGGCCGGACCACATCGCGATACGCTGCGGAGCTGTTTTCATGGGGCGGTGTCCTTGGCTGGCGGTGAAGCGGGGGTTTCACACCCCCGCACCCCCGTGGGATATTTGAGCAACGGGGAAGGTCAGGCCGAGACGAGGGCCTTGTAAAGATCGCGCAGGCGCTGCGTGACGGGGCCCATCTGGCCGGTGCCGATCTGGCGGCCATCGATCATGCCCACCGGGGTTTGCGCGCCGAAGGTGCCGGTCAGAAACGCCTCGGACGCGCCATAGGTGTCGACGAGGCTGAAGTTGCGTTCATAGACCGGGATGCCATTGGCGCGGCAGAGGTCGATCACCTTTTGGCGGGTGATGCCGTTCATGCAGTAATCGCCGGTGCTGGTCCAAACTTCGCCCTTGCGGACGATGAAGAAGTTGCAGGCGTTGGTGGTGTTCACGAAGCCATGGACGTCCAGCATCAGCGCCTCATCCGCGCCGGCCTTTTGCGCGGCGATGCAGGCGAGGATGCAGTTCAGCTTGGAATGGCTGTTCAGCTTGGGGTCTTGGGTCATCGGCAGACCGCGCAGATGCGGCACGGTGGCAAGGGTGATCGGGCGCGGGATCTTGGGACGCGAATGTTCCATGATGATCGCCACCGTCGGCCCCTGCTGTGACAGACGCGGGTTCTGGAAGGGGCGGGTTTTCACGCCGCGCGTCACCATCAGGCGCGCATGGGCGTCGGTCTGCATGCCATTGGCGGCTTGTGTTTCGTGCACGGCGGCAATCATCTGGTCGGGCGTCATCCCGATGTCGAGGTCGATGGCCTTTGCCGCCTCATAAAGCCGGTCCATGTGTTCGTCGATGAAGGCCCAGCGCCCGTTGTACAGGCGGATGCCTTCCCACACGCCATCGCCCAGCATGAAGCCCGAGTCATAGACCGACACCACCGCCTGCGCCTTGGGCAGGATGCGCCCGTTGACGTAGATCCGGATGCTTTCGTTGCGCGCATCCTCTTCGGCGGCGTGGGTAGAAACGTGGTCGGTCATCGGTGCCCCTCCTGTCTGGGCGCGACGCTAGACGGGCGGTGCAAAAAGGGAAAGGGGCGGTTTCACCGCGCAGGCTGCGGCAAGATGCGGGACCGCCACCGCCACGGGCGCCCCCTCTCCCCGACGGGGGAGAGGGTCGGGGTGAGGGGGCTGGCCGCCTCACCCCACCTTGCAGGCGGCCATCACCGCCATGTTCAGGATGTCGTTCACCGTGGAGTTGGTGGAGCAGACCTGAATGGGCTTCTTCACCCCGCTCAGGATCGGGCCAATCACCGTCGCCCCCGCCATCTCCTGCATCAGCTTGACCGAGATCGAGGCCGAGTGGCGCGCGGGCACAACAAGGATGTTCGCAGGTCCGGTCAGACGGCAGAAGGGATAGTTCGCCATCACGTCAGGGTTCAGGGCGACGTCGACAGTCATTTCGCCCTCATATTCAAAATCCACCTTCATGGCGTCAAGGATGGCGGGGGCGCGATGCATCTTGGTCGCGCGCTCCGACACCGGATAGCCGAAGGTCGAGAAGCTGACGAAGGCCACGCGCGGTTCCAGCCCCAGATCGCGGGCCACACCGGCGGCGCGGGTGGCGATGGTGGCAAGGTCATTCTCATCGGGCCATTCATGCACCAAGGTATCGGCAATCAGCACGATCCGCCCCTTGTGCAACAGCGCCGTCACCCCCACCGCGCCATCCTGCGGGCGGGCGTCGAAGACGTGGTTGATCAGTTGCAGCACATGGGCGGATTTGCGCGTGGCCCCGGTCACCAGCGCATCGCCGTGGCCGTGTTGCAGCATCAAGGCACCGAACACATGCCGGTCGCGCGCCGCCAGACGGTGGACGTCGTGCCGATCAAAGCCCTGCCGTTGCAGGCGCGAGTAGAGGAAATCCTTGTACTGGTCGAGGTGGCGGGTATTGGCGGCGTTCACCACCTCAAGCTCGCGCACGGCATCGGCCAGACCGACCGATTCCAGCTTTTCGCGCACGTCACTGTCACGCCCAACGACCAGCGCACGGCCCAGACCGGCGCGCTGATAGGCGACGGCGGCGCGCAGCACGCGGGGATCATCGCCTTCGGCAAAGATCATCCGAGCCTGCGCCTGTTTCGCGCGGGCATGGATGCCTTGCAGGATGCTGGCCGTCGGGTCCATCCGCGCTTTCAGGCTCTGCTCATAGGCCTTGAGGTCGATGATCGGCCGCCGCGCCACGCCGGTATCCATCCCGGCCCGCGCCACGGCGGGGGGGATGACGTAGATCAGGCGGGGGTCAAAGGGCGTGGGGATGATGTAATCCCGCCCGAAGGACAGCTTGCGGCCATAGGCCATCGCCACCTCATCGGGGACATCCTCCCGCGCCAAGGCGGCCAAGGCCTTGGCGCAGGCGATCTTCATCTCATCGTTGATGGCGCGGGCGTGGATGTCCAAAGCGCCCCGGAACAGATAGGGAAAGCCAAGGACGTTGTTCACCTGATTGGGATAGTCGCTGCGCCCGGTGGCCACGATGGCATCGGGGCGGACGGCGTGCGCCTCTTCCGGCGTGATCTCGGGGTCCGGGTTCGCCATGGCGAAGATCACCGGGTTTTCAGCCATGCTGGCGACCATCGCCTGCGTCACCGCCCCCTTGGCCGAGACGCCCAGGAACACATCCGCGCCCGCCATCGCCTCTTCCAGCGTGCGCAGGGGGGTGTTGGCGGCATGGGCGGATTTCCATTGGTTCATTCCCTCGGTCCGGCCTTGGTAGATGACGCCCTTGGTGTCGCACATGAGGCAGTTGTCATGCCGCGCGCCCATCGATTTCAACAGTTCCAGACAGGCGATCCCCGCCGCCCCCGCGCCATTCAGCACGATGCGGACGTCTTGGATTTTCTTGCCGGTCATCTCCAAAGCGTTGATCAGACCGGCGGCGCAGATCACTGCGGTGCCGTGCTGGTCGTCATGGAACACCGGGATGTCCATGATCTCTTTCAGCCGCTGTTCGATGATAAAGCATTCCGGCGCCTTGATATCCTCAAGGTTGATGCCGCCAAAGGTCGGACCCATCAGCGAGACCGCCTTGATGATCTCATCCGGGTCTTCGGTGTCCAGTTCGATATCGATGGCGTTCACGTCGGCAAAGCGCTTGAACAGCACCGCCTTGCCTTCCATCACCGGCTTTGAGGCCAAGGCCCCAAGGTTGCCCATCCCCAGAATGGCGGTCCCGTTCGAGATCACGGCGACCATATTGCCCTTGACCGTGTAGTCATAGGCGGTGGCCGGATTGTCGGCGATGGCCTGCACCGGCACGGCAACGCCGGGGGAATAGGCCAGCGACAGATCGCGCTGGGTCGCCATCGGGGTCGAGGCGACGATGTCGTACTTCCCCGGGCGCGGTTCAAGGTGATAGGCAAGCGCCTCTTCAGGCGTGATCTTCGCTTTGGTCATCAGGGGGCCATCCTGTTGTGTTCCGCGCCGTGATACCGCCCCGAAACCGGCCTGCATAGGTATCAATCCAGTCTTTTCGCGGCAGGGTCGCTTCTGTAGGGTTCGCGCGAAGGCCGGGGGACACATGACCGAAGACACCGTGACGCCGATGATGGCGCAATACCTGCAAATCAAGGCGCAGAACCCCGCCGCGCTGTTGTTCTACCGCATGGGCGATTTCTACGAGATGTTCTTTGACGATGCCGTTGCGGCGGCGGCGGCCTTGGACATCGCCCTGACGAAACGCGGTTTCCACATGGGCGAACCCATCGCCATGTGCGGCGTGCCGATCCATGCGGCCGAAGGCTATCTGCTGACCCTGATCCGCAAGGGCTTTCGCGTCGCCATCGCCGAACAGTTGGAAGACCCCGCCGAGGCGAAGAAGCGTGGGTCCAAATCCGTGGTGCGCCGCGATGTAGTGCGTCTGGTCACCCCCGGCACCCTGACCGAAGATGCGCTGCTGGAGGCGCGGCGTCACAACTACCTGTCCGCCTTTGCCGAGGTGCGGGAGGAATCGGCGCTGGCTTGGGCCGATATCTCCACCGGTGAGTTGCGGGTCATGCACTGCCCGCCCGCGCGTCTCGGGCCGGAACTGGCGCGCCTGTCCCCGCGTGAGGTGCTGGTGAGTGAGGCGCGAGAGGCCGATTTCGCAGAAATAGTGACGGATTGCGGGGCAGCGATGACCGGGCTGTCACGGGGATCGTTCGACTCCACCTCTGCTGAGAAACGGCTCTGCGCGCTGTTCGGTGTCGGCACGCTGGACAGTTTCGGCAGTTTTGACCGCGCCGAATTGGCGGCCATGGGGGCGCTGGTTGATTATCTGGACCTGACCCAACGCGGCAAACTGCCCCTCTTGCGCCCGCCGGTGCGGGAACTGGCAGGTGGGGCGATGCAGATCGACGCCGCCACCCGCCGCAATCTGGAATTGACGCAGGCGCTGTCGGGTGGGCGGGATGGCTCGCTGCTGGCGGCGGTGGATCGCACCGTCACCGCCCCCGGCGCGCGCCTGTTGGAGCGGCGTATTTCGGCACCGTCGAGGGATCTGGGGATCATCCATTCCCGGCTGGAAAGCGTGCGGTTTCTGCTGGAACAGAGCCGCTTTCGCGCCGATCTGCGCGACGACCTGCGCCGCGTGCCGGACATGGACCGCGCGCTGTCCCGCCTTGCGCTGGACCGGGGTGGTCCACGTGACCTGACCGCCATTCGTGCCGGGCTGACCCAAGCCGGGGCCATCGCCGCCAAACTGGACGACGTACCGCCCCTGTTGGCCGAGGCGGCCCGCGCCCTGACCGGGCATGATGCCTTGGCCGATCTGCTGGATCAGGCGCTGGTTGCCGAACCGCCCCTGCTGGCCCGCGATGGCGGCTTCATCGCGCCCGACTATGACCCCGAGTTGGACGAGGTCCGCCGCCTGCGTGACGAAGGCCGGGGCGTGATTGCGGCGATGCAGGCCGATTTCATCGCGGAAACCGGCATCCAAAGCCTGAAGATCAAGCACAACAACGTGCTCGGCTATTTCATCGAAACCACCGCCACCCATGCCGAACGCATGCTGTCGCCGCCGCTGTCGGAACGGTTCATCCACCGCCAGACCACCGCAGGCCAAGTGCGCTTCACCACCGTGGAACTGTCCGAGATGGAGACCCGCATCCTCAACGCGGGCAATCACGCGCTGGAGATTGAGAAAAAGCACTTCGCCATCCTGCGCCAAGCCATCCTCGACTGTGCCGGCGAAATCGGCAGCGCGGCGCGGGCCTTGGCGGAACTGGACCTGACCGCCGCCTTCGCCGATCTGGCGGCCGAAGGCGACTGGACCGAACCGCAGGTCGATGACAGCCGCGCCTTTGACATCCGCGCCGGGCGGCATCCGGTGGTGGAACGCGCGCTGCGTAAACAGGGGGCGGGTCCGTTCGTCGCCAATGATTGCGCGCTGACAGATGGCCAGACCCCCGCGATCTGGCTGCTGACCGGGCCGAACATGGCAGGCAAATCCACCTTCCTGCGGCAGAATGCGCTGATCGCGCTGCTGGCGCAGGCGGGCAGTTTCGTGCCTGCGGCCCATGCCCATATCGGCCTTGTCAGCCAACTCTTCAGCCGTGTCGGCGCGGCGGATGATCTGGCGCGGGGACGCTCCACCTTCATGGTGGAGATGGTCGAAACCGCCGCGATCCTTAACCAGGCCGATGACCGTGCGCTGGTGATCCTCGATGAAATCGGGCGCGGCACGGCGACCTATGACGGCCTTTCCATCGCCTGGGCCACGATGGAGCATCTGCACGGGCAAAACCGCTGCCGCGCGCTCTTCGCCACGCATTACCATGAAATGACCGCGCTGGCAGGCAAGCTGCCGGGGGTGGAAAACGCCACGGTGCGGGTCAAGGAATGGGAAGGCGACGTGATCTTCCTGCATGAGGTGCAGAAAGGTGCCGCCGACCGATCCTATGGCGTGCAGGTCGCGCGTCTGGCGGGCCTGCCGCAAAGCGTGGTGGACCGCGCCAAAGTGGTACTGGAGGCGCTGGAGAGCGGCGAACGCCAAGGCGGCGCGCGGCCCAAGGCGCTGATCGACGACCTGCCGCTGTTCAGTTTCTCCGCCCCGCCACCGGCCCCAAAACCTGCGGCAAAGGACAGTGCGGTGGAAAAGCGGCTGGAAAGCGTCCACCCGGATGAGTTGACGCCGATGGAGGCGTTGCGGTTGGTCTATGAACTCAAAGGTCTGGCAAAACCCTGACCTCTTCCCCGTTGCTCAAATATCCCACGGGGGTGCGGGGGTGTGAAACCCCCGCTCCTGTCAGGTCAGGTCAACCCGCCGTGTTCGAAGACACACCGACCTGCGCCGGGCGCAGCAGGCGGTCGTGCAGCATGAAGCCTTCGGTCATCACCTGGATGATCTGACCGGCCTTGGTGCCGGGCAAGGGGGCCTCGAACATCGCCTCATGGCTTTGCGGATCGAAGATGTCGCCAATTGCCGGGATGATCGGGGTGACGCCGTGTTTGGTCATCACATTGGTCAATTCCCGCAGGGTCAGTTCCACGCCTTCGAACAGCGCGGCGGCGGCGGCCTTCTGTTCATCGGTTGCGGCCTTCAGCGCGCGGTTCAGGTTGTCGAACACCGGCAACAGGTCCCGCGCCAGTTTCGTGCCGCCGTATTGCTCTGCCTCGCGGCGGTCACGCTCACCGCGCTTGCGGATGTTCTCGGCCTCGGCCAGCGCGCGCATGAAGCGGTCACGCATATCGTCCCGCTCGGCGCGCAGGGCCTCAATCTCGCCCAGTTGGGCATCGTCCTGCAGGACGTCTTCGATGGCGATTTCTTCTGGCAGCGGCTTGTCCTCAGACATGGTTCTTCCTTGCTTCCTCACGTTCCCCGTTCGGACATGATCCGCCCGACGAGTTGCGCGGTGTAATCGACGATGGGAACGATCCGGCCATAATTCAGCCGGGTCGGACCGATCACGCCGACCGCGCCGATGATCTTACGGTCCGCGTTCATATAGGGAGAAACCACCAGACTTGAACCGGAAAGTGAAAAGAGTTTGTTTTCCGACCCGATGAAAATGCGCACCCCGTCGCCTTCCTCGGCGAGTTCGAGGAAATCGGCGATGTCGCGCTTGCGTTCAAGGTCGTCAAACAGGCTGCGGACGCGTTCCAGATCGGCGCCCTCTTCCTCCAGCAGGTTCGCACGCCCGCGCACGATCAGGCGTTCAGAGGATTCACCGGGGTTTTCCCAGACGGCCAGACCGCTTTCGACCAATTCCCGCGCCAGCGAATCGATTTCCTGCCGCCGCAGCGCAATCTCGGCCGACATACCACGGCGCAGGTCGGTCAGGGTCTTGCCCTCGGCCAGCGCGTTCAGAAAGTTCGCGGCCTCACGCATGCTGGACGGTGTATGGCCGGGGGGCGGGGTGAACAGGCGGTTTTCCACATGGCCATTGGCAAAGACCAGCACCACCAAGGCGCGGGTCTGGTTGAGGCTGACGAATTCGATGTGCTTGATCGCAGCCTCGACCTTTGGCGCCAGCACCAGACTGGCTCCGCGCGTGATGCCCGACAGCGCGGTGCCGATATGATCCAGAAGGGCCGTCACATCCTGATCATTCGTGCCCGCCGTCGCGTCGATCCGTTCGCGGTCTTCATCGGCGACGGTCCCCACCTCCAGCAGGCTGTCCACGAACATCCGCAAACCCATCTGGGTGGGAATCCGCCCGGCCGAGATGTGGGGGCTGTCCAGCAGACCCAGAAACTCTAGGTCTTGCATGACGTTCCGCACCGTCGCCGCCGACAGCTTTTCGCTGAGGCTGCGGGTCAGCGTGCGCGACCCGACGGGATCACCCGAGGAGAGATAGCCTTCGACCACCCGGCGAAACACCTCTTTCGAGCGGTCGTTCATTTCTGCGAGGATTCTCGAGCCTTCGGCCATGGTGCTGCGTTCCAGTCTTTCCGCAAGGGGACGACCTTACGGCCCGCCCATCGGGGCCGTCAATCAGGCCCTTCAATCGGGGTTGCATCCGCAGGGTGGGCCTGCATATCTGGCCAAAACCCGAAAGGATGATCCGATGCGCCCCTCTGGCCGAAAACTAAGCGAAATGCGCCCGATTTCAATCGAAACCGGCGTGATGAAACATGCCGAAGGGTCATGTCTGATCAAGATGGGCGAGACGCATGTCCTGTGCTCGGCCACGATCGAGGACAAGGCCCCCCCCTTCCTGAAGAACACCGGGCTGGGCTGGGTCACGGCGGAATATGGCATGCTGCCGCGCGCCACCAACAGCCGCAACCGGCGCGAGGCGGCGGCGGGCAAGCAATCGGGCCGCACGCAGGAAATCCAGCGTCTGATCGGGCGGGCGCTGCGGGCCGGGGTGGACCGCTCCGCGCTTGGCGAACGGCAGATCGTCATCGACTGCGACGTGATCCAGGCCGATGGCGGCACACGCTGCGCCTCGATCACCGGGGGTTGGGTCGCCCTGAAACTGGCGGTGGCGAAACTGCTGAAATCGGGTGTGATCGTCAGCGACCCGATCATCGATCATGTCGCCGCCGTGTCCTGCGGCATCTATGCCGGGCAAGCGGTGCTGGATCTGGACTATGCTGAGGATTCCGCCGCGGGGACCGATGGCAATTTCATCCTGACCGGCAAGGGCCGCCTGATCGAAGTGCAGATGAGCGCCGAGGGCGCCACCTTCAGCCGCGATGAAATGGGGCAACTCTTGGATCTGGCCGAGGCGGGCTGCGCCGGTCTGGTTGCCGCGCAGAAGGCGGCCTTGGGTCTGTGATGCGCAAGTTCACCGAAGAACGGCTGGTCGTCGCCACGCACAACAAAGGCAAGCTGGAAGAGATTTCCGCCTTGTTAGAGCCGTTTTCGGTGGCCGTCACCTCTGCCGGGCAGCTTGGCTTGGCCGAACCGGCTGAGACCGAGACCACTTTCATCGGCAATGCCCGGATCAAGGCGCATTTCGCGGCGCAGGCCTCTGGCCTGCCCGCGCTGGCCGATGACTCCGGCATCACCATCGACGGGCTGAACGGCGCGCCGGGGGTCTATACCGCCGATTGGGCGGAAACGCCCAATGGCCGGGATTTCGTACTGGCGATGACCAAGACCTGGGCGGCGCTGGAGGCGGCGAATGCCCCCTATCCGCGTCTGGCGCAGTTCCGCTGCACGCTGGTGCTGGCCTGGCCCGATGGGCATGATGAGGTGTTTGAGGGCGTGATGCCGGGGCAAGTGGTCTGGCCGATGCGGGGGGATCAGGGGCATGGTTATGACCCGATCTTTCAGCCCGACGGCCATGACGTGACCTTTGGCGAGATGGACCGCTGGGCCAAGAACCAGATCAGCCACCGGGCCGACGCCTTCCGCAAACTGGTTGAGGGGTGTTTCACATGAAGCGGATTTCGACGGGGTCGCCGTTCGAGGCGACGATGGGCTATTCCCGCGCGGTGGTGAAGGGCGGCTGGTGTTTTGTGTCCGGCGTGACGGGCTATGATTACGCCACGATGACCATGCCCGACGGCATCGCCGATCAGGGGCGCAACTGCTTTGCCACCATCGCGGGCGTGCTGGATCAGGCGGGCTTCACCATGGCGGATATCGTGCGGGTGCAATACACTGTCACCGATGCCGCGCTGGTCGAAGAATTGGTGCCGGTGCTGGGTGCGGCCCTGGCCGATATCCGCCCCGCCGCCACCATGGTCATCGCGGGCCTGATCCGGCCCGAGATGAAGGTCGAGATCGAGGTTACCGCGTTCAAGGGATAAGCGCATGGATGATTGGCAGAGCGGAGGGTTCGGTCTTTATCTGCACTGGCCCTTCTGCCAGTCGAAATGCCCCTATTGCGATTTCAACAGCCACGTGGCCGCCAAGATCGACCAGAGCCGCTGGCGTGATGCCTATGTGCGTGAAATCAAACGCTTGGCGGCAGAAACGCCGGGCCGCGTCTTGCAGACCGTGTTCTTTGGCGGTGGCACACCGTCCCTGATGGACCCGCAAGTGGTGGCCGATGTGCTGGACGCGGTGCGTGCGGCTTGGCCCATGGTGAACGATCCCGAAATCACGTTGGAGGCCAATCCCGGATCGGTCGAGGCGGGGCGGTTCCGCGGCTTCCGTCAGGCGGGGGTGAACCGCATTTCCATGGGCGTGCAGGCGTTGAACGACGACGACCTGCGCCGTCTGGGCCGTCTGCATTCGGTGGCAGAGGCGCGAGCCGCCTTTGACATCGCCCGCAACACCTTTGACCGGGTGAGCTTCGATCTGATCTATGCGCGGCAGGACCAAACCTTGGCCGCCTGGCGGGCGGAACTGTCCGAGGCGCTGTCGATGGCCGTTGACCATCTGTC
The DNA here is from genome assembly GCA_027486345.1 of Paracoccaceae bacterium. Lineage (GTDB taxonomy): Bacteria > Pseudomonadota > Alphaproteobacteria > Rhodobacterales > Rhodobacteraceae > Paragemmobacter. The sequence goes on along the minus strand of JAIXPH010000058.1, from coordinate 42,799 downwards.
GATGTATCAACTGACGATCGAGGACGGCACCGCCTTTGGCGACCGCTTCGCCCGCGGCGGGCTGAAGGGTCTGCCGGATGAGGATGTGCAGGCCGACATGTATGAGGTGACGCAAGAGGTCTGCGCTGCCCACGGCATGCCCGCCTATGAAGTGTCAAACCACGCGGCGGCGGGATCGGAAAGCCGGCATAACCTCGTCTATTGGCGGATGGGCGACTATGTCGGTATCGGCCCCGGCGCGCATGGGCGGGTCACGCTGAATGGCCTGCGTTGGGCCACCGAGGCACCGCGCGCCCCCGGGGATTGGCTGGCACGGGTGGAGCGGGGCGAAGCCGGTGAGCTACCGCGCGAGGCGGTGAGCCGAGAGGAACAGGCGACGGAATACCTGCTGATGTCGATGCGATTGGCAGAGGGCATGGATGTGGCGCGCTATGAACGCCTGTCCCCTGCCCCCTTGCCTGCGGAGCGTGTGGCACGGTTGGAGGAGTTGGGTCTGCTGCGGCACGCCGACGGGCGGCTGGTGGCGACAGATGCCGGACGTGCCGTGCTGAACGGCATCCTGCGCGAGTTGGCGGCGTGATCGCCCGCGCGCTTTGGGCCGTAGGTGGCGCAGTGGCACTGGGTCTGGGCGCGGTGGGAATCGTGACGCCGCTGCTGCCCACGGTGCCCTTTCTGCTGCTGGCGGCCTTCTGCTTTGCCCGGTCGTCGAAGCGGCTGCATGACTGGCTGCTGGCGCATCCGACCCTTGGCCCACCGATCCGCGACTGGCGGCGCAGTGGCGCGATCAGCGCGAAGGCAAAGCGGCTGGCCACGCTGTCCATCGCCGCCGCCTTCGGTGTGTCGCTGATCCTCGCCCTGCCCTTTTGGGTTCTGGCGGTTCAGGCGGCGGTGCTGACCGCCGTCCTAATCTTCATATGGCGACGTCCCGACGCATGACCGACAGCGCGGCGCAGAGGAAATCGAGATCCTCCAGCGTGCGGTAATGCACCGTGATCGACCCGCCATCCATGCCGTGATCAATCGCCACCCGCATGTTCAGCGCGGCGGCGAGGTCATTTTCCAAGGCCCGGGTATCGGCATCCTTTTCATGCGATTTGGGGCGCGGACCGCTGGTCTTGCCTGCGCCCTTTTGCTCGGGCGATTTGACAAGATTTTCGGTCTCGCGCACCGACAGGTTCTTGCTGATCACCGCCCGTGCCAGTTCTGACGCCTTGGCCGACGTGATCAGCGCCCGTGCGTGGCCCGCCGACAAGCGGCCCTCGCGGACATGGCCCTGCACATCGTCCGGCAGGTTCAGCAGGCGCAGCAGGTTGGCGATGTGACTGCGGCTTTTCGACAGCGCCTCGGCCAGTTTTTCCTGCGTATGACCGAATTTCTCCATCAACTGCTTGAAGGCCAGCGCCTCTTCGATGGCGTTCAGATCGGCGCGCTGGATGTTTTCGATGATCGCGACCTCGATCACCTCGGCATCGGTGAAGTCGCGCACGATCACCGGCAGCTCATGCACCTGCGCCAGTTGCGCGGCGCGCCAGCGACGTTCCCCGGCGACAATCTCGAACTTGCCATCCGGCAGCGCCCGGACGATCAGCGGCTGGATCACGCCCTTTTGCCGGATCGACGAGGCCAGTTCCTGCAACGCCTCTGGCTGGAAATCGCGGCGGGGCTGGTCGGGGTTGGGCACCAGTTTTTCGACCGGCACCAGCATGTCGGGGCGGCGCGGGCGTTCGGCGACGGCGGGATCGGCGTCGATGTTCACATCGGCCATCAGGGCCGACAGGCCACGTCCCAGACCACGGCGTTCATTCTTTCTGTCCATCAGGCGTGTTCCTTGCTGCGGGCGGCGGGGTGACGGGAGATCAGTTCGGCGGCAAGGGCGCGATACGCCTCTGACCCCTTGGACAGGGGATCATAGTGCAGAACTGGCAGCGCGTAAGAGGGCGCTTCGGACACACGGACATTGCGGGGGATGACGGTCTGGAACACCAGATCACCAAGGTTCTGACGGGCATCGGTTTCGACCTGCTGACTCAACCTGTTGCGGCCATCATACATGGTCAACACAACACCTTCGATCCGCAGCTTGGGATTCGCGGTTTGGCGGACCTCTCGGATCGTCAGCATCAGTTGCGACAGCCCTTCCAGCGCGAAGAATTCCGATTGCAGCGGCACCAGCACCGAATGGCAGGCAATCATCGCGTTGACGGTCAGCAGGCTGAGCGAGGGCGGGCAGTCGATCAGGATGAAATCCAGATCATAGCTGTCCATCGACGGCTGCCGCAGGGCGTCGTGCAGCAAAAAACTGCGCTTTTCATTGGCGACCAGTTCGATATCCGCCGAGGAAAGGTCCGCATTCGCCGGGCACACCCAGAGGCCCGGAATCGTGCTGGGCTGGATCACCTCCGCCAAAGGCGCGTCGTCAACGATCAGATCATAGGTCGTCAGATTGCGCTGGTCCGCCCCAATTCCCAGACCTGTAGAGGCGTTGCCCTGCGGATCGAGATCGACCAGCAGCACCCGCGCGCCCTGCTCTACCAGTCCGGCGGCAAGGTTGATGGCGGTGGTTGTCTTGCCGACACCGCCCTTCTGGTTGGCGATGGCGATGATGCGCGGTTGATTTGGACGGGTCGGGTCAGACATGCTGGATCGCCTTCATTGCCAGAACCACCGCAGCGGGGTCTGTGTCACTGGGAAACGTCGACAAGTCAAAATGCCAATCGTGCCGGGCCTGCGCGACCTCATCCAGATGCTGCGCGCCCTTTGGGAACAGGGCGAGCCCCTCGGGGGACAGATGGCGCAGGGCAAAGTGGCAAAGCTGCGGCAAGGCAGCCAGAGCGCGTGCCGAGAGGACATCGGCGGCAAGCGGCGAAAGGGTTTCGATACGCTCGGCCAGAACCGTGACCTTGAGCAAGCCAAGCTCTCTCACAGCCTGGCGCAGGAAAGTCGCCTTTCGTTGATCGGATTCGACCAGCGTGATTCGACAGCCCGGGTCCTTTTCCTGCGCCAGAATGGCGATGACCAGACCGGGGAAACCACCACCGCTGCCCAGATCGGCCCAATGGTGCGGCTGCGACGGGGCAAGGCGGTAAAGCTGGGCGGAATCAAGGATGTGGCGGCCCCATGCCTCGGGCACTGTGGACTTGGCGACCAGATTGATCGCCGGATTCCATTTTTGCAGCAGCGCGGTCAAGGCGGTCAGACGGTCAAATGTTTCACGTGAAACATAAACACCCGCAAGTGTGGTGTCCGTCATGCCGTCGCTCTGGCCCGTTGCGCCTTGCGCAGATGCGCGAGGATCAAGGTCAGCGCCGCTGGCGTCATCCCCTCAATCCGCGCGGCCTGCGCCAGATTGGCCGGACGAACCCGCTTGAGCTTGGTCGTCAATTCGTTCGACAGGCCCGACAGCACATCATAATCGAAGGACAGCGGTATTTCCGCAGCCTCTTCGCGCCGCAGCATGGCGATATCCTCGTTCTGGCGGTCAAGGTATTGGGCATAGAGCGCGTCTATCGCCACCTGCTGACGGATCGCGCCGTCAAAAGCCGCAAACTCCGGAAACAGCGTTTCCACCGCCGACTGCGCCGTTTCGCCCAGCGACAGCAGGTCAAAGCCAGAGCGGCGGACGCCGTCCTGACTGACCGACACCCCTGCGGCAATCGCCTCTTTCGGGGAAACGCGATGCGCCTCCAACACGGACCGCGCGGCGGTCAATTGCGCCATCTTGTCCTCAAAGGCGCGCATCCGCGCCTCGCCCGCCGCACCGATGCGGATGGCCTGTGGGGTCAGGCGCTGGTCGGCATTGTCCGCCCGCAAGGCGAGACGATATTCCGCACGTGAGGTGAACATGCGATAGGGTTCGGTCACCCCGCGCGTCGTCAGATCGTCGATCATCACACCGATATAGCTGTCAGCCCGGCTGAACGTGACCGGGTCACGGCCCAAGGCCGCCGCCGCCGCGTTGAAACCGGCCACCATTCCCTGTGCTGCGGCCTCTTCATATCCGGTGGTGCCATTGATCTGACCGGCGAAATACAGACCTGGGGCAGATTTCACCTCGAGCGTCGACTGCAGGCCGCGCGGATCGAAGTAGTCGTATTCGATGGCATATCCCGGTTGCAGGATGCGAACGGACTCCAGCCCATAGATGGACCGGACATAATCCGTCTGCACATCCTCGGGCAGCGAGGTGGAGATGCCGTTGGGATAGACGGTGTCGTCGTCCAACCCTTCCGGCTCCAGAAACACCTGATGCCCGGTCTTGTCCGCAAAGCGGACGACCTTGTCCTCGATCGAGGGGCAATACCGGGGACCGACGCCCTCGATATGGCCGCCATACATGGCCGAGCGGTCGAGGTTGCGGCGGATGATGTCGTGGGTCTGTTCGTTGGTATGGGTGATCCCGCAAGCGATTTGCCGGACAAAGGGCGTCTTGTGCAGGAAAGAGAACATCACCGGGTCATCATCGGCGGGCTGGCTGTCCAACTTTGCCCAATCGATGGTCTTGCCATCCAGACGCGGCGGGGTGCCGGTCTTGAGGCGTCCCCGCCCCAGATCCAGCGCCGCCAGACGCGCGGCAAGCGGCAGTGACGGGCGGTCACCCATCCGGCCGCCGGGGCGTTTGACGTCCCCGATATGGATCAAACCGTTCAAGAAGGTGCCCGCCGTCAGGATCACGGCTTGCGCGGTGATCGCACTGCCATCCGCCAGAACAACGCCAGCGAATCGGCCGGCGTCCTGGATCAGATCCGCAACCTCGCCTTCCACAAGCGACAGATTCGGCGTCGCCGACAACTCGGCCAGCATCGCCTGGCGGTAGAGCTTCCGGTCGGCCTGCGTGCGCGGACCTTGCACGGCTGGGCCCTTGCGCCGGTTCAGCAGGCGGTACTGGATGGCCGCCTTGTCTGCCACGCGCCCCATCACGCCATCCATCGCGTCGATTTCGCGCACCAGATGGCCCTTGCCCAGCCCGCCAATCGCCGGATTGCAGGACATGACGCCGATCCCGTCGATCCGCAGCGTCACCAGCGCCGTGCGCGCGCCCATACGGGCCGAGGCCGCTGCCGCTTCGGAACCGGCATGGCCGCCACCAATGACGATGACGTCAAAATGTTTCACGTGAAACACCCTCACTTCCCGATACAAAAGCTGGCGAAGATTTCGTCCAGCAGATTTTCGACATCGACCCGCCCGACCAGCGATTCCAAGGCGCGAATGGCCACCCGCAGCTCTGCCGCCGCAAGTTCCGCCCGCCCTGCGCCTCTCTCTACCTCAATCGCCGCCGATTCCATAGCCCGGATCGTGCGATCAAGTGCCAAGCGATGGCGTTCCCGCGTCACGGTCGCGGCGTTCGCGACCCGCGCTTGCAGGATTTCGCCGATGCGGTCGATCAGATCGGCAATGCCTTGCCCGGTCTTGCCGGACACCCCCTGCCCGGTCAGATCGGCCTTGCCGGAAATGACGATGTCCTCCGGCTGCGGCTCCACCCCGGTGATCGGCGTGTCACTGGTCAGGAACACGCGCAGATCCGCCGCCTGCGCCCGTTGCAGCGCCCGGTCTATGCCGATGCGTTCCACCCGATCCTCGGTTTCGCGCAACCCGGCGGTGTCCAGCAGTGTGACGGCCAGACCTTGGATGTCCATCCGCACCTCGATCACGTCGCGCGTTGTGCCCGCGATGTCCGAGGTGATTGCCGCCTCACGTCCCGCCAAGGCGTTGAGCAAGGTGGATTTTCCCGCATTCGGCGCGCCAAGGATCGCCACCTCGAACCCTTCGCGAATCCGTTCTGACGCCCTCGCCCCGGACAGTTCCGCGGCAAGCTCCGCCTGAACGCCCTGCAACAGCGCCCGCACTTCGGGCGTCACATCGACGGGCACATCCTCATCCGCAAAGTCGATGGTGGCTTCGATCAGCGCCGCGGCGCGGATCAACCGGGTCCGCCAGCCTTCGGCCCGCACACCGATGGCGCCCGACAGCACGCGCAGGGCTTGCCTGCGTTGGGATTCGGTTTCCGCATCAATGAGATCGGCGAGTCCTTCGACCTGCGCCAGATCGAGACAGCCGTTTTCCAGCGCCCGCCGGGTGAACTCCCCCGGTTCGGCCAATCGCAGCCCCTCGATCTGCCCCAGCACACGCAGGACGGATTGAACGACCGCGACAGAGCCGTGCAGGTGCAATTCCACCACATCTTCGCCGGTGAAACTCGCCCCCGCAGCAAAGGCCAGGACCAGCGCTTGATCCAGAACCTCGCCGTGCCAGTGCAGGGATCGCAGGCTGGCCTGGCGCAGGGCGGGCAAAGGTCCGGTCAGGCGCGATGCCGCCGCATGTGCCGACGGGCCGGACAGGCGAAGCACCGCCACCCCGGCCTTGCCGCGCGCGCTGGCCAAGGCATAGATCGTGTCCACGGTCGAACCCTTCGGTCAGGGATCAGGTGTTCATCGAGTCGAAGAATTCCGAATTCGACTTGGTCTGCTTCAGCTTGCCTAACAGGAATTCGATGGCGTCGGTGGTGCCCATCGGGTTGAGGATGCGCCGCAACACGTAGGTCTTCTGCAAGTCCACCTTTTCGACCAGCAGATCCTCTTTCCGGGTGCCCGATTTGAGGATGTCGATCGCCGGGAAAACGCGTTTGTCCGCCACCTTGCGGTCCAGCACGATCTCGGAGTTGCCGGTGCCCTTGAATTCTTCGAAGATCACCTCGTCCATCCGGCTGCCGGTATCGATCAGGGCGGTGGCGATGATGGTCAGCGACCCACCCTCTTCGATGTTCCGCGCCGCACCGAAGAACCGCTTCGGCCGTTGCAGCGCGTTCGCATCCACACCGCCGGTCAGAACCTTGCCCGAAGACGGCACAACCGTGTTAAAGGCCCTACCAAGTCTTGTGATCGAATCGAGCAATATCACAACATCTCGTTTATGTTCGACCAAGCGCTTGGCTTTTTCGATCACCATTTCCGCCACGGCCACGTGCCGCGTCGCCGGTTCGTCAAAGGTGGAAGACACAACCTCCCCCTTCACGGACCGCTGCATGTCGGTGACTTCCTCGGGGCGTTCGTCGATCAGCAGGACGATCAGGTAGCATTCCGGGTGATTGGTGGCCACGGAATGGGCAATGTTCTGCAACAGCACCGTCTTGCCCGTCCGCGGCGGGGCCACGATCAGGGCGCGTTGGCCTTTGCCGATGGGGCAGACAAGGTCGATGATCCGGGCCGAGCGGTCCTTGATCGTCGGGTCTTCGATTTCCATCTTCAGCCGCTCATCGGGATAAAGCGGCGTCAGGTTGTCGAAGTGCACCTTGTGGCGCGCGCGCTCCGGGTCGTCGAAATTGATCTTCGTCGCCTTCACAAGGCTGAAGTACCGCTCATTCTCGCGCGGGGCCTGGATCACGCCTTCGATGGAATCACCCGTGCGCAGGCTGAACATACGGATCATGTCGGGTGAGACGTAGATGTCATCCGGGCCGGGCAGATAGTTCGCCTCGGGGCTGCGCAGGAAGCCGAAGCCGTCTTGCAGCACCTCCAGCACGCCATCGCCGCCGATTTCGAACCCTTCCTCGGCGTGTTCCTTGAGGATCTGGAACATCATCTCGCCCTTCCGCATGGAAGGCGCGTTCTCGATCTCCCACTCCTCGGCCATGGCCAGAAGGTCGGCGGGGGTCTTGGCCTTGAGGTCGGACAGGTTCAGCCGTTCGGTCGTCATGCGGGAAACATCCTGATCACGCGCCATGGCGCGGAACTTGCGGGTCGGTGACGCCAGAAGCGTCGGGCACAAAGGGGGGCGCATTGGGCCGGACGGCCCTGCATTGGCTGGCAGTTAAGCGCTGTGCCCGCAAAAGTCAACGCAAAGCGGCAGGACCGCCCGCATCACCATTTCACGATGACGGAAAACACGATGAGGATGAGCAGAAGCGTCGGCACCTCATTCATCATGCGGTAGCTGCGCCCGGTCAGCGTGTTCTGGCCTTCGACAAAATCCTTGCGGCGCAGGCCCAGCCAATGGTGGAACCACGTCATCCCCAGCACCGCTGCCGCCTTGGTCCAGGGCCAGACCTCTGACCAGACCACGATGCCCGGTGTGAAGACCAGCGCCAGCCCGAAGACCCAGGTCGCCACCATCGCCGGATTCATGATCGCGCGCAGCAGGCGTCGTTCCATCGTCTGGAACAGCAGGTCCGTGGGGCTGCCGCGACCGACCTCCTCGACATGGTAGACGAAGAGACGCGGCAGATAGAACAGCCCGGCCATCCAGGCGACCACGGACACCACGTGCAGCGCCTTGGTCCAAGGATACATATCCGCCAGAAACCCGTCCATCCTGCCTGCTCCACCCTGACCACTGCTTCTTCTTAAAGAAAAAGATTCTGAAAGGAAGATGATGATGAAGGGGCTGTGGGTAACCCTTGGTCGAATATGGTCCAGACAGTTATTCACAGCGGTGTTTCTGTGGGTAATCCGGTGTAGCGCATCGCACCGTCCTGTGAATCCTGCGCCATGATCTTACATGTTTTGCAATACCTTGCGCGACGGTTGGCTCTGCTTTCCACCCACAGCCCTGTTTCACGTGGAACGGTGGATAACCCTGTCGCCCCCATGATGCCTGGGCGGTCACGCACAGGTGGAAAAGCCGCCCGCTTTCCTTGACAAACACCCGTGAACCCTGTCCCTTTCGTCCCCGACCCTGCTTTGCCCCCCGCTTGCCCCATGGTCGGGCCCCGAGAACAAAACGGCACTATCCACAGGCCCGCCCCCAAGATCCTCTCTCTGCGCCGCAACCAAAGGCTCCACCGTCGTCATGACCCCGCGCCTGATCCTCGCCTCGCAATCGGCCATCCGCGCCCGCCTGCTGTCGCAGGCGGGCGTGACGGTCGAGGCCCTGCCCGCCCGCATCGATGAAACCGCCATCCGCACTGCGCTGGAGGCCGAAGCCGCCACCCCCCGCGACATCGCGGATACGCTGGCCGAGATGAAAGCGCGCAAACTGGCCGAACGGAACCCCGATGCCGTGGTGATCGGCTGCGATCAGGTGCTGGAGTTCCGCAAGACCGTCTTTGGTAAGCCCGAAACGCTGGAAGAGGCGCGCGCGCAACTCCTCACCTTGCGCGGCCAGACCCACCGCCTGCTGTCCGCCGTCGTGGTCTATGACCGGGCCGAGCCCGTCTGGCGCCACGTCGGAGAGGTGCGCCTGACCATGCGTGATTTTTCCGACGCGTTTCTGGACGAATACTTGGCGCGCAACTGGCCGGAGGTGCGCGATTCGGTCGGGGCGTATAAGTTGGAAGAGGAAGGTGTCCGGCTGTTCAGCGCGGTCGAAGGCGACTATTTCACCGTTCTGGGGCTGCCCCTGCTGCCGCTCTTGGCTTGGTTGGGACTGAAAGGGTACATCGCGTCATGACGGATCATCCGCGCATCCCGCTGGCCGGGGTCATCGGCTCTCCCATCGCGCACAGCCGCTCGCCGGCGCTGCATGGCTATTGGCTGAAGCGTTACGGTCTGAAGGGGCATTACGTGCCCTTGGACATCGCGCAATCCGATTTGCGGGACGCGCTGCGGATGATGCCCAAGATGGGCTTTGTCGGCTGCAATGTGACCATCCCGCATAAAGAGGCGATCTTGCAGATTGCCGATGTGGTCACCGACCGCGCCGCGCTGATCGGGGCGGCGAATACGTTGATCTTCCGCAAGGATGGCAAGATCCACGCCGACAACACCGATGGCGCGGGCTTCATCGCCAACCTGCGCCAGAACGCGCCGCATTGGAAACCCGCCTCCGGTCCGGCCGTGGTCTTTGGGGCGGGTGGTGCCGCGCGGGCGGTGATTGCCGCGCTGATCGAGGTGGGGGTGCCGGAAATCCGCCTGACCAATCGCACAAGGGCGCGGGCAGAGGCGATCAAGGCCGATTTCGGTGCCAAGATCACCGTACAGGAATGGGTGCAGGCCCCCGCCATGCTGGACGGGGCGGCGACGGTGGTGAACACCACCGCCCTCGGCATGACCGGCAAAAGCGATTTCAACGTCCCGCTTGAGACACTGTCCCCCACCGCCTTGGTGACCGACATCGTCTATACCCCCCTGATGACCCAATTCCTGATCGAGGCCCAGGACAAGGGCTGCACCGTGGTCGATGGTCTGGGGATGCTCTTGCATCAGGCAGCACCCGGCTTTGAACGCTGGTTCGGCCAGCGGCCAGAGGTGGACGAGGCCACCCGCGCCGCCGTTCTATCGGCATGAGGGCAGCGCGACCCTTCCGCCTTGGCCTGACCGGCAGCATCGGCATGGGCAAAAGCACCACCGCCGCGTTGTTCCGGGAACAGGGCGTGCCGGTCTGGGATGCGGATGCCGCCGTGCACCGGCTTTATGCGCCCGGCGGCGCGGCAGTGGCCCCCTTGGCGGCGCTCTGCCCTACGGCGGTCAAGGATGGCGGGATTGACCGCGCCGGGTTGAAGGACTGGATTGCCGCCGATCCCACGGCGCTTTCCCGGATCGAAGCCGTGGTGCATCCGCTGGTGTCAGCGGATCGTGATGCCTTTGCCACCACGGCCACCGCGCCGCTGATCGTCTTTGACATCCCCCTGCTGTTCGAAAAGGGGACTGAGGCGATGATGGACGCCACCCTGCTGGTCACCGCCCCCCCGGCGCTGCAACGCGCCCGCGTCCTCGCGCGCCCCGGCATGACAGAGGCGCAGTTTGCCACCATCCTCGCCCGCCAGATGCCAGACCGTGACAAACGCGCTCGCGCGGACCATATCATTGAAACCCTGTCCCCCGACAGCGCCCGCGCCGCTGTGCGCGCGTTGATCGCCTATCTGGTGCCCCATGCGTGAGATCGTCCTCGATACCGAAACCACCGGCTTTGAACCGACCGAAGGTCACCGCATCGTCGAGATCGGCGCGGTGGAGCTGGTCAACTCCCTGCCCACGGGGCGCACCTATCATCAGTATATCAATCCCGAACGTTCCATGCCGAAAGAGGCGTTCGACGTGCACGGGCTGGGCGATGACTTCCTGCGCGGCCATCCCGTCTTTGCCGCCGTCGGGCAGGATTTCCTGGATTTCATCGGCGATGCGCGGCTGGTGATCCACAACGCCGCCTTCGACATCAAATTCCTGAATTTCGAACTGCAACGGATCGGCCTGCCCGCCCTGACATGGGACCGGGTGACCGATACGCTGACCATGGCGCGGCAGAAGTTTCCGGGCGCGCAAGCCTCGCTCGATGCGTTGTGCCGCCGCTTTGGCGTGGACAATTCGGCGCGCGAAAAGCATGGGGCGTTGCTCGACTCCGAGATTCTGGCCGAGGTCTATCTGGAACTGATCGGCGGGCGTCAGCGCGATTTCGGGCTGTCCGCCTCGGACCGGTCCGGCTCTGCCGCCTCCGGGTCCGGGCCGTCACAGGAATGGCGTCCGCGTCCGCGCCCCACCCCGCTGCCGCCCCGCGTCACAGAGGCAGAGGCGGCGGCCCATGCGGCCTTTGTCGGCAAGCTGGGCGATGCGGCGATCTGGCGGAAGCGGCAATAAGAAAGGGGGCGCTCGCGCCCCCTCTGGTCCGTTCCGGCCCATTCCCCCCCTGAGGATATTTCCGCAGAGAAACCGGGCGCCCAAAGAAAACGGGCGCACGTTATTGCGTCAGTTGACCGTCGCGGCCTGTTGCGCCTGCGCGCGGCGGGCGAGTTCCTGACGATACATCGTGACGAAATCCACCGTATCGACGTTCAGCGCCGGGAAGCCACCGTCGCGCGTCACGTCCGAGATGATGCGGCGCACGAAGGGGAACATCAGGCGCGGGCATTCGATCAGCAGGAAAGGATGCAACTGCTCTTCCGGCACGCCGTCGATGTGGAAAATGCCGACGTAATCACATTCCAGCAGGAACAGCGTGTCACCATTGGCCTTGTTCTTCGAGGTGATCTTGTATTTCGTGGTCACTTCATACTGGTTCGGCGCCGGGCGCTTGCGCGCGTCAAGGCTGACCGCCACCTGAATGTCGGGCTGCAGGTCAGAGCCGGTCAGGCCCTTTTGTGCGACGATATTCTCAAAGGACATGTCGCGCACGAATTGCGCCAGTACCTGCATCCGCAGTCCCTGCGCGGTCGCGCCTTGCGCTGCGCCTTCGGCACCGGCGCTTCCGTTTTCCTCGGCCATCCGTTTCGCTCCTCATGAAACCGTTGGCGCGTTCCTATCACCAGTGGCAGGGCCACTCAATGCCGGGTCCAGCCTGACGGCGGGCGCGCAGAGTCCGAGCGGGGCGTGTCGTGGTCCACCTCGATGAATTCGGCGTCGATGATGTCGGGCCGACCCTCGCCAAAACGGCCGGTGGAGGGCGCAGCACTCCGCGCGGTATGGGCGCGGATGCCGTCGCCCACACGCCGCGCGGCCCAGAGGATCACCAGCGCCCGCACCGGCGGCAGCAGCAGCAAAAGCCCTATGGCATCGGTCAGGAACCCCGGCAGGATCAGCAGCACCCCCGCCAGCATGACCAGCACGTCGCCGGCAAGCTGCCCCAAGCCGCCGCCGCGCACCACGGTCAGGCCGCGCCGCATCTCTGCCGCCGACCGTACCCCGCGCGACCGCAGCAGCCAGACCCCCAGAACCGCGCTGCCCGCGATCACGACAAGTGTCCACAGCAGGCCAATCGCGCCCCCCACGGTGACGAACAATGCGATTTCGGCCAAAGGCCACAGCAGGAACAGGGTGAAAAGACGCATGGACCCCTCCGATCACGGGCGTTTCAGTGGGTTTCCTGTGCCCCGGCATGGACAGGGGCACCCCTCGTCCCTACATAAGGGTCAATAGGCCAAGTTACCAACCCTTACCCCGCCAATCGCCAGCGGTCTTTTCAATGCCGCAGCGTCCGACAGAGGTTTAATGAATGAACAATTCCCTGCTCCAGCTTCTCGTTCTGGCCGGGATTGCAGTGTTCCTGATCCTGAAGCTGCGCTCCGTTCTGGGGACGCGTGAAGGTTTTGAAAAGCCGCCGCTGCCGGCGGAGGATCTGCGCCCCGCCCCGGTGCGCCGCAACTTTGACGTGATCGAAGGCGGCCCGGACCGCGATATCACCGATCACGTGGCCGAAGGCTCCGCCGCCGCAAAGGCCTTGGCGGCCATGAAAACGGCGGAACCGTCCTTTGCCTTGACCGGCTTCCTGTCCGGCGCGCGCGGGGCCTATGAGATGATCCTGATGGCCTATGAAAAGGGCGATCTGGACAGCATCCGCCCCTTCCTCTCGGCCGATGTGGCCGAAAGCTTCGGTGAGGCGATTGCCGAGCGCAAGGCGCAGGGTCTGACCATCGAGTCCTCCTTTGTCGGGATGCGCGAACTGGCGCTGCACGACGCCACCTTTGACAGCGCCACGCGCGAGGCTGAGGTCTCGGTGCGCTTTGTCGCCGAACTGACCTCGGTCGTCCGCAACGCGGCGGGCGAGATCGTCGAGGGCGCGCCGAATGAGATCAAGCGCCAGCGCGACATCTGGACCTTTGCGCGCAAGATGGGCAGCAGCGATCCGAACTGGCAACTTGTCGCCACCGGTGATTAACTGGCGGAATGCGTGGCCTTGGTCTTGCCCTCTGTCTCGGATTGGCCGTGATGGCCGCGACACCTGCGCCCGCGCAGGTTTTGTCGTTTTCCGATCTGGACGGTTGGCGGGATGATGACCAACTGGCCGCTTTGGCCAGTTTCCGCGCCACCTGCGATTTGCTGGATGCGCCGGAATGGGGGCCCTTGTGCAAGCTGGCCGCCGATATCCAGACCGCCCCGCAGGCGCGGGATTTCTTTGAACTGATGTTCCGCCCGGTGATGGTGGGGGACCCCCCTGCCCTGTTCACGGGGTATTACGAGCCTGAACTGGACGGCTCCCCCGTCCGGACTCCGCGCTTTGCCTATCCGATCTACCGCCGACCGCCGGAGTTGCGCGATGGGCAGGTCTATCTGTCCCGCGCGCAGATCGAAGGCGGGGCGCTTCGGGGGCGCGGGTTGGAGCTGGCCTGGCTGGATGACCCGGTTGAGGTGTATTTCCTGCAAGTCCAAGGCTCTGGCCGCATCCGCATGACGGATGGCCGCACGATCCGCGTGGGTTACGCCGGGCGGAACGGGCATGAATACCGCTCGGTTGGCAAAGCGATGGTGGATCGCGGCACCCATACGCTGGATCAGGTTTCGGCGCAGGAAATCCGGTCCTATGTCCGCAACGTCTCGGGCAAGGGGCTGTTGAACCTGAACCCGTCCTATGTGTTCTTCCGCAAGATCGACACGCTGGAGGATGACATGGGCCCCATCGGTGCGATGACCCGGCCCATCACGGCGATGCGGTCGGTGGCCATCGATCCGGATTTCACGCCAATGGGCGTGCCGGTCTGGATCGAAAAGGACGGGCGCGACCCGATCCGCAGCCTGATGGTGGCGCAGGATACCGGCGGCGCGATCAAGGGTCCGCAGCGGGCAGATATCTTCTACGGCACCGGCGACGCGGCGGGGGATCGTGCCGGAACGATCCGCGATGGCGGGCGGATGGTGCTTTTGCTGCCCATCGACCGCGCCTATGCCATGATGCCGGATGGCTGACATATGGCCCGAAGACGCCACCTCCGGCCTGAGGAGGAAGAACTCTGGAACGCGGTCGCCCGGACCGCAAACCCGCTGCACCGCAGCCGCATCCTACTAAAGCAGGTGGACGCCCCGGCGCATCCGCGCCCGGTGGCCGATCCGATGGACCCGCCGCCCTTGGCGCTGTCGAAACCCCGGCTGGAGCCGTTCCTTCTGGGCGAAAAGGCCCGCACCACCCCGCGCCATGACATCGCGCCCAGCCTGCGCGACCAGATCGCCGCCGCCCCCTTGGCGATGGATGCCAAGAAATTCGGCAAGATGACGCGTGGCAAGCTGGCACCCGAGGCGCGGATCGACCTGCACGGGCTGACCCTCGCTGAGGCGCATCCGGAACTGATCCGTTTCATCCTGAACGCGCAATCGTCGGGAATGCGGCTGGTGCTGGTCATCACCGGCAAGGGTAAAAGGGGCGAGGATTTCGGCCCCATCCCGCAGCGCATGGGCGCGCTGCGCCATCAGGTGCCGCAATGGCTGCGCCTGCCGCCTTTGGGTCAGGCCGTGTTGCAGGTGTCCGAAGCGCATCTGCGCCACGGCGGGTCCGGGGCCTATTACGTCTACCTGCGGCGGCGCTGAGCTTTCCCCTTGCAACTTCGCCCCGCCCCGCCTATGTAGCGGTCAACAGCGGAGTCGGCGTCCAAACCCGGCCCCACCGAAGCATCCGATGCGGGCCGCTGGCCCGCTTTTTCGTTTTCAGGAACCTGATGACCGATCTCGTCGCAAAGACTGCCATCGACCGCCGCCTTGCGGACATCGTCGGCCCCGTGATTGAGGGGCTGGGGTTTGAACTCGTGCGCATCCGCCTGATGGGCGGACGGACGCGCGTGTTGCAGATCATGGCCGACCGGCCCGAGGGCGGCATCGGCGTCGATGAATGTGGGGCCATTTCCACCGCCGTTTCCGCCGTTCTGGACGTCGAAGACCCGATCGAAGAAAATTACGTCCTTGAAGTCTCCTCGCCCGGCATCGACCGCCCGCTGACGCGGCTGAAGGACTTCGAGATGTGGAAGGGCTGGGAAGCCCGGATCGAGACATCCGAACTGATCGACGGTCGCCGCCGCTTCAAGGGCGGGTTGATGGGCGTCGAAGGCGAAGAAATCCTGATCGAGATCGAGGAAGCCGGGCAGGACATCACCATCGGCCTGCGCTTTGACTGGCTGTCGGATGCCAAGCTGATCCTGACCGACGAGCTGATCGCCGAAATGCTGCGCCAGAAAAAGGCGTCTGGCACCATCGACGAATCCCAGTTCACCGACATCGAAGAATTCGAAGGCGAAGAGGAAGAGATTTCCGACGCGCCCGAAACCAAACACTGATCCCTGGAGGCCCTTATGGCGATTACCTCTGCGAACCAGCTTGAACTTCTCCAGACGGCCGAGGCCGTTGCCCGCGAGAAGATGATCGACCCCGATCTGGTGATCCAGGCGATGGAGGAATCCCTCGCCCGTGCCGCCAAGTCGCGCTACGGGTCCGAGTTGGACATCCGCGTGAAGATCGACCGCAAGACCGGCCGCGCCACCTTTGCCCGCGTGCGCACGGTGGTCGAGGATGAGGCGCTGGAAAATCACCACGCCCAGATGACGGTCAAGCAGGCCAAGGCCTTCCGTCCCGATCCGCAGATCGGCGATGAGATCATCGACGAAGTGCCGCCGGTTGATCTGGGCCGCATCGCCGCGCAATCGGCCAAGCAGGTGATCCTGCAAAAGGTGCGCGAAGCCGAACGCGACCGTCAGTATGACGAATTCAAGGACCGCAAGGGCAGCATCATCAACGGTGTCGTTAAGCGCGAGGAATACGGCAACATCATCGTCGATATCGGCCGGGGCGAAGGCATCCTGCGTCGCAACGAAAAGATCGGCCGCGAAAGCTATCGCCCGAACGACCGCATCCGCTGCTACATCAAGGATGTGCGCCGCGAAGCGCGCGGTCCGCAGGTTTTCCTGTCGCGCACCGATCCGCAGTTCATGGCCGAACTGTTCAAGATGGAAGTGCCGGAAATCTATGACGGCATCATCGAGATCAAGGCCGTCGCCCGTGATCCGGGGTCGCGCGCCAAGATCGCCGTGATCAGCTTTGACAACTCCATCGACCCGGTCGGCGCCTGCGTCGGTATGCGCGGCAGCCGTGTGCAGGCCGTGGTGAATGAGCTTCAGGGCGAAAAGATCGACATCATTCCGTGGAACCAGGATCAGGCGACGTTCCTTGTGAACGCGCTGCAACCCGCCGAAGTGTCCAAGGTCGTGATCGACGAAGAGGCCGGCAAGATCGAGGTCGTGGTGCCGGATGAGCAACTGTCGCTCGCCATCGGTCGCCGTGGCCAGAACGTGCGTCTGGCCTCGCAACTGACCGGCCTTGATATCGATATCATGACCGAATCCGAAGAATCGCAGCGCCGTCAGGCCGAATTCGCGGAACGCACCAAGCTGTTCATGGACACGCTGGACGTGGACGAGATGATGGCGCAACTGCTGGTCTCCGAAGGCTTCACCAATCTGGAAGAGGTGGCCTACGTCGAATCCGATGAACTCTTGTCCATCGACGGCTTCGACGAGGATACGGCGGCGGAACTTCAGGCGCGGGCCCGCGACTATCTGGAAGAGCAGAACCGCAAGGCGCTGGAAACCGCCCGGTCGCTGGGTGTGGAAGAGGCGCTCATTGAATTCGAGGGTCTGACACCCCAGATGGTCGAAGCCTTGGCCAAGGATGGCATCAAGACGCTGGAAGACTTCGCCACCTGCGCGGATTGGGAACTGGCCGGTGGCTGGACCACCGAGAACGGTCAGCGCAAGAAGGACGAAGGCATCCTCGAAAAGTTCGAAGTCAGCCTTGAAGAAGCGCAGACGCTGGTCATGACCGCGCGGGTCATGCTCGGCTGGGTCGATCCGACCGAAATGGCCGGTGCCGCGGATGACGCGGACGCCGATGAAGAAGAAGAGGCTGAGGCCTGATTTCAGGCCTCGGATAGGGTGCGGGCATGACACGCGGTGGCCGCAAGGACCAGGACGACGGACCGGAACGGAAATGCATCGTCTCGGGGCTTTCACAGCCCAAGGCGGGGCTGATCCGCTTTGCCATCTCGCCCGAGGGCGTGGTGGTGGCCGATGTGCTGGGCCGTCTGCCGGGGCGGGGTGTCTATGTCTCCGCCGACCGGGCGGCCATCGAGAAGGCGGCCAAGAAGGGCCTGTTCTCGCGTGCCGCACGGCAGGCGGTGACAGCACCGGACGGGCTGGCCGATCTGATCGAAGGCCAGCTCTTGCGCCGGGTCGTCGAATTGCTGGCGATGACGCGCAAGGCAGGCAAGGCCGTGACCGGCTACGAAAAGGTCAAGGAGTGGTTGGCCAAGGGTCAGGGACGTGTCCTGATCCAGGCCAGCGACGGGTCGGAACGCGGCAAGACCAAGCTGCATCCTCCGCAGGGCGAAGGCACCTTTATCGGCTGTCTTTCCTCGGGGGAATTGGGTTTGGCATTCGGTCGTGAACGTGCGATACACGCCGCGCTGGCGGCTGGCGGACTCACGACACGTGTAGTAGAGGAAGCGGCACGGCTTGCGGGCATCCGCGGGCTAATCGGCGACGAGATCGCCGGAGAGGATACGAAGACGGCATGAGCGATACTGACGGCAAAAAACCCCTCGGCCTGGGTGGCGCACCGCGTTCTGGACAGGTGAAGCAAAGCTTCAGCCACGGCCGGACCAAGAGCGTCGTGGTCGAGACCAAGCGCAAACGCGTTGTCGTACCGGCCAAGCCCGGTGCAGCAGGCGCGGCTGCTGCTGGGACGGGGGCCACGCATCTTGGTGATCCGTCGAAACGCCCCGCAGGCATTTCCGACGCCGAGATGGAACGTCGCCTTGCTGCGTTGCGGGCCGCCAAGGCACGCGAACAGGAAGACGCCGCCAAGCGCGCCGAGGATGAGCGTCAGCGGGAAGAAGACCGCCAGCGCCGCCGCGCCGAGATCGAGGCGAAGGAGCGTGAAGAACGCGCCGCCGCCGAAGCGCGCCGCCTGAAGGCGGAAGAAGAAGAAGCTGCCCGCAAGGCAGAGGCAGAGGCCCGCGTTGCCGCCGCCGCCGCCCGCAAGGCGGATGTGCTGGGCACGCGCTCGCGCTCGAACACGCCGCCGGAAAAACCGGCTGCGGCCACGGAAAAACCCGCCACCACTGCCGCTGCGGAAAAACCCGCCGCCGCCGATGCGGGCACGGACAACAACCGCTCGTCCGCGCCGGCCGGGGCCAAGCCGGGCCTGTCGCCGCGCAAGACGGACCGGGAACGCGACGAACGCGCCACCGACCGCGATCGCGGCAAGACCAAGGGCGACGAAGGCCGCCGCTCGGGCAAGCTGACGCTGTCGGACGCCACCTCGGATGAAGGCGGGCGCCAGCGCTCGCTCGCCGCGATGAAGCGCAAGCAGGAAAAGGCCCGGCAAAAGGCGCTGGGTCTGGGCCAGAAGCCCGAAAAGCAGGTGCGCGATGTGCAGCTGCCCGAAACCATCGTGGTGTCGGAACTGGCGAACCGCATGGCGGAACGTGCGGCGGATGTGGTCAAATCGCTCATGAAAATGGGCATGATGGTCACCATGAACCAGGCCATCGACGCCGATACCGCCGAACTGGTGATCGAGGAATTCGGTCACAAGGCGGTGCGTGTTTCGGATGCCGACGTGGAACAGGCCATCGAGGCGGTCAACGACCGGTCCGAAGACCTGCAACCGCGCCCGCCGATCGTCACGATCATGGGTCACGTCGACCACGGCAAGACCTCGCTGCTGGATGCGATCCGCAAGGCCAATGTCGTGTCGGGCGAAGCCGGTGGCATCACCCAGCACATCGGTGCCTATCAGGTGAAGACGCCGAATGGCGCGCTGGTGTCCTTCCTCGACACCCCGGGCCACGCGGCCTTCACCTCGATGCGGGCCCGTGGCGCGCAGGTGACCGACATCGTGGTTCTGGTCGTCGCGGCGGATGACGCCGTGATGCCCCAGACGATCGAGGCGATCAACCACGCCAAGGCCGCCAAGGTGCCGATGATCGTCGCCATCAACAAGGTCGACAAGTACGAGGCCAACCCGCAAAAGGTGCGGACCGATCTTCTGCAACATGACGTCGTCGTGGAACAGATGTCGGGCGAAGTGCAGGACGTCGAAGTCTCGGCCAAGACCGGTCTGGGTCTGGACAACCTGCTTGAGGCCATCGCGCTGCAAGCCGAACTGCTGGAACTGCGCGCCAACCCGAACCGTTCGGCCATCGGCGCCGTGATCGAAGCCAAGCTCGACGTGGGCCGTGGCCCGGTCGCCACGGTTCTGGTGCAGAACGGCACGCTGCGCAAAGGCGATATCTTCGTCGTCGGCGAACAGTGGGGCAAGGTTCGCGCGCTGATCAACGACAAGGGCGAAACTGTCACCGAAGCCGGGCCGTCGGTTCCGGTCGAGGTGCTGGGCCTGAACGGCACGCCGCAAGCCGGTGACGTGCTGAACGTCGTGGAAACCGAAGCGCAGGCCCGCGAGATTGCGGAATACCGCGAAAAGGCGACCAAGGACAAACGCGCCGCCGCCGGGGCCGCGACCACGCTGGAACAGCTTATGGCCAAGGCCAAGGCCGACCAGTCGGTCACGGAATTGCCGGTTCTGGTCAAGGCCGATGTGCAAGGCTCTGCAGAAGCCATCGTTCAGGCGCTGGAAAAGGTCGGCAACGCCGAAGTGCGGGTGCGTGTCCTGCATTACGGCGTGGGCGCGATCACCGACTCGGACGTGGGTCTGGCCGAGGCGTCGAAAGCCCCGATCATCGGCTTCAACGTGCGCGCCAATGCCACGGCACGCGGTTCTGCCCAGCAGAAGGGCGTTGAGATCCGCTACTATTCGATCATCTACGACCTGATCGACGACATCAAGAAAGCGGCCTCGGGTCTGCTCAAGGCCGAAGTGCGCGAAAACTTCATCGGCTATGCGCGGATTCAGGAAGTCTTCCGCATCACCGGTGTTGGCAACGTCGCAGGCTGTCTGGTCACCGAAGGCATCGCCCGCCGCTCGGCCGGGGTGCGTCTGCTGCGCGACAACGTGGTCATCCACGAAGGCACGCTCAAGACGCTCAAGCGCTTCAAGGATGAGGTCAAGGAGGTGCAGTCCGGTCAGGAATGCGGCATGGCCTTTGAACGCTACGAAGATGTGCGCGCAGGCGACGTCATCGAAATCTTCGAACGCGAGGAATTCCAGCGCAGCTTGGCGTAAGCCACGGCCTGATCGTCGCCTCCAGAAATACAGAAGGCCCGCAGCGATGCGGGCCTTTTGCTTGCGGGCGGGCGGCGCAAATGAAAAAGCCCTCCCGCAAGCGACAGGGCCAAACCTGTGGTGATGTGGGTTTCAGGACGCGCGCTGTTGTGCCACCGGATAGCCGACAAAGGTCTTTTCATCGACCTTCACGACGATCTTTCCATCCGACAACTGGCTGACGAACAGCCCTTGGATGGACACGCAACTGCCAACGCTGATGGTGCGGATCATGATCGTTTCTCCCCCCGGAAAACGCATTCTGTCGTTGATGAAGAGTGTACGACTCTCGATCTACAAATCCACCATAAATTGTTCACATTTCGTGAACACATCCCTATGGATGGGCCTTTTCTGGTGCAAAACAGGTAAAATGCCCCAATGGGTATGGGTTCACAGCCAGTCGCGCAGGATCGGGATCAGGGGAATGTCGGCGGGCGGCATCGGGTAATCCTTCAGCGCGTTGGGGCGCACCCATGCCAGCGTCTGGCCCTCTTGTCCCTGCGGCGTGCCTTCCCAGCGGCGGCAGGCAAAAAGCGGCATCAGCAGGTGGAAGTCGTCATAGCTGTGGCTGGCAAAAGTCAGCGGGGCCAGACAGCTTTTCCATGTGTCGATGCCCAGCTCTTCCTTCAGCTCGCGGATCAGGGCGGCTTCGGGGGTTTCGCCCGGTTCCACCTTGCCGCCGGGAAATTCCCACAGGCCGGCCAAGGACTTGCCCTCTGGCCGTTGCGCCAGCAGCACCCTGCCGTCGGCGTCGATCAGGGCGACGGCGGTGACGAGGACGATCCTCAAGACCGGTAATCCGCGTTGATCTCCACGTAGCGGTTGGTCAGGTCACAGGTCCAGACCGTGCGCGCTGCCTTGCCCAGACCCAGATCGACGGCGATCACCAGTTCGGGTTGCAGCATGTAATTCGCGCCGTCTTCTTCTTTGTAGCCCGGGTGGCGCCAGCCCTTTTGCGCCACGAGGATATCTCCAAAGCGGATGGTCAGACGGTCCCGATCCGCCTGCGCACCCGACTTGCCGACAGCGGCGACGATGCGGCCCCAGTTCGGGTCCTGCCCCGCCACGGCGGTCTTGACCAGCGGCGAATTGGCGATGGAAAACGCGACCTTGGCTGCATCTTCGGGAGATGCTGCGCCGGTCACGCGCACTTCGACCAGTTTGGTGGCGCCTTCGCCGTCGCGGATCACCTGCAACGCCAGATCCCGCATCACGCCTTTCAGCGCGGCCTCAAAGGCCTTGGCCACCGGCCCTGTCGCCTTGACCTCTGCCGCCGGGGATTGACCGGTGGCGGCGACCAGCAGCGTGTCAGAGGTAGAGGTATCGCTGTCCACGGTGATGGAGTTGAACGTGTCATCCACGTTGCGCGACAGCATCTTTTGCAGGTTTGCCGCGCTGATCTTGGCGTCGGTGAAGATATAGACCAGCATCGTGGCCATATCCGGCGCAATCATGCCCGACCCCTTGGCGATGCCTGCGATGCGGATTTCGCCGCCCTCGCCCTGCACGGTGGCTGCGGCACCTTTCGGAAAGGTGTCGGTGGTCATCATCGCCTGCGCCGCCATCTCGATGGCATCCTCGCGCAGATCGGCGACCAGTTCGGGAACCTTGGCGGTGATCTTCTCGAACGGCAGCGGTTCGCCGATCACCCCGGTCGAGGAGGAAAACACCCGGCTTTCGGGGATATCCAGCGCCTTGGCGACCGATCCGCAGACCGCCGCCACTGCCTTGTCACCGACCTTGCCGGTGAAGGCGTTCGAATTTCCTGAATTCACGATGATCGCCGCCCCTGCCCCCTTGGGCACTGGCAGCGACAGTTTTTCCTGCCCGTCACGCACGCAGCCCGACCGGGTGGAGGATCGGGTGAACACCCCCGCCATCGCCGTGCCGGGGGCCAGACGGATCAGCATCACATCCTTGCGGTTCTGATACTTGATCCCCGCCCCGACGGCGGCAAATTCGACCCCGGCGATGCGCGGCAGCGCCGGGAATCCGTCTTTGGGGGCAAGGGGGGAGACCGGCTTGGCCGCCTTGGGCTTCACCGGAGCCGCAAGGGCAGAGGCGGCCGCCCGCGCGACCGCATCCTCGGCCAGACGTTTCTTCAGGTCCTTCAGACGCTTCTTCAGCTTCTGCGCCTTGGATTTCCAATTCGTCTCGGCCATCTCCGCCCCCTGCGATGCGCTGTGGTCTTATTTGTCCAGAATGGTCGCGTCGCGCAAGACCGCCGGATCGATGCCCTCGCCCGGACGGGTGACCGTGGCTTCGGCCGTCACCTTGGTGATCTGATCCTCGACGGCCTTCTGTTCGATTTCGGAGGCCAGTTCTTCGCGCACGTCATCCAGCGTCGGCTTCGCCGCGTCGCGGACTTCGTTCAACTTGATGATGTGCCAGCCGAAATCCGTCTTCACCGGGTCGGACACGGTGCCCGCCGGCATCGCGGCAACGGCGTTTTCGAACGGTGCCACCATCATGCCCTTGCGGAACCAGCCCAGATCGCCGCCATTCGCGCCCGAACCGGTGTCGGTGGAATTGGCCTTGGCCAGTTCGGCAAAATCCGCGCCGCCGTCGATCTGCGCCTTCAGTTCCTTGGCCTTTTCCTCGGTCTCGACAAGGATATGGGCCGCGTTGAATTCCTGCTCGGCGGGGGCCGCGGCATATTTCGCGTCATAGGCGGCTTGCAGCGCCTCATCCGTCACGGCGGCAGCGACCACGGCTTGCAGCGCCTTGCCGGCCAGATAGTTGCGGCCTTCGGTGGCGATCCACAGCTCATCGCGCTTGGACGGCGCACCGACCGATTGCGCCAAGGCGGCCTGCTGCACGGCCTGATCGATCAGACCCTTGAACAGCACATCATCGGGCAGCGATTGATACTGCGCCGGCAGTTTCTCGCGCAGCACGATCAACTCACCCAGCGTGATTTCCGTGCCGTTCACGGTCGCAACCACCGTGGATGCCGTCAGGTCGGTTGGCGCGGCGGCCGCGTCATCCTGTGCATAGACCGGCATCGCTGCGGCGCAGACAACTGCCAGACCCGCCCAGAACCCCGTTTGTTTCGCCATTTCACCATCTCCTGATGTGGCCGCGCCCTCACGCGACGTTGACTGACGCGGCCATTCCCCTTACATCGCGGTGGTCGCGTGCGACGGGGCCGGCCGGTCCACTTGGCTCTTCTATGGAAGGCGTTGGGGGCGGGCAAGCCACAGCCTCACACGATGATGTCAGGTAACGACCAGGCGGAGAAAACATGCTGGGTCTCGGAACGCTCGCGCGGAAGGTGTTTGGTACGCCGAACGACCGCAAGGTAAAGTCTATCCGTCCGCTGGTGGCGAAGATCAACGCGCTGGAACCGCAGTTCGCGGCGCTGGATGACGCTGGCCTGATTGCCAAGACAGAGGAATTGAAAAAGCGCGTGCAGGAGGGGGGCGAAAGCCTCGATGACATCCTGCCCGAAGCCTTCGCCAATTGCCGCGAAGGCGCGCGCCGGGCGCTGGGGCTGCGCCCCTTTGACGTGCAGCTGATGGGCGGGATCTTCCTGCACCAAGGCAACATCGCCGAAATGAAGACGGGTGAGGGCAAGACCCTGATGGCGACCCTGCCCGCCTATCTGAACGCGCTGGCGGGCAAGGGCGTGCACATCGTCACCGTCAACGACTATCTGGCCAAGCGCGACGCGGAATGGATGGGCAAGGTCTATGCCCAGTTGGGCCTGACCTGCGGCGTGGTTTACCCCTACCAGCCCGAGGCGGAAAAGCGTGCCGCCTATCGCGCCGACATCACCTATGCCACCAACAACGAGTTGGGCTTCGACTACCTGCGCGACAACATGAAGGGCAGCATCGAGGAAATGGCGCAGCGCGACCACTTCTTCGCCATCGTGGACGAGGTCGACTCGATCCTGATCGATGAAGCGCGCACCCCTCTGATCATCTCCGGCCCCAGCCAGGACCGGAGCGAGCTGTACAATCAGGTCGATCACCTGATCCCGCTGCTGCGGGACGAAGACTTCAAGCTGGACGAAAAGCAGCGCAACGCCACCTTCACCGAAGAGGGCAACGAGCGGATCGAAGAACTGCTGCAACAGGCGGGGCTCTTGCCCGTGGGCCAGTCGCTCTATGATCCCGAAAGCACCACCTTCGTGCACCACGTCAATCAGGCGCTGCGCGCGCACAAGCTGTTCCTGAAGGATCAGCATTATATCGTGCGCGACGGCGAGGTGATGCTGATCGACGAATTCACCGGACGCATGATGCGCGGCCGCCGCCTGTCGGACGGTCTGCATCAGGCGATCGAGGCGAAAGAGGGCGTCAAGGTTCAGCCCGAGAACGTCACGCTCGCCAGTGTGACCTTCCAGAACTATTTCCGGCTTTACGCAAAGCTGGCCGGGATGACCGGCACCGCCCAGACCGAGGCGGAAGAATTCCTTGAGATTTACCGTCTGGGCGTAGTCGAAGTGCCGACCAACCGCCCTGTCGCGCGCAAGGACGAACACGATCAGGTCTATCGCACCGCCGCAGAGAAATATGTCGGCGTGGTGAACATGATCAAATCCGCGCATGAAAAGGGCCAGCCGATCCTTGTCGGCACGACCTCTATCGAAAAATCGGAACTCCTGTCCAACATGCTGCAAAAGGAAGGCGTGCCGCATAACGTGCTGAACGCCCGCCAGCATGAACAGGAGGCCAAGATCGTGGCCGAGGCCGGGCGTCTGGGTGCCGTCACCATCGCCACCAACATGGCCGGTCGCGGCACGGACATCCAGCTTGGCGGCAACGTCGAGTTGAAGGTGCTGGAGGCGATCACCGCCGATCCGCATCTGCACCCCGACGAAGTCCGCGCCCGGATCGAGGCGGAGCACGCCGAGGAAAAGGTCAAGGTGATCGAGGCGGGCGGGTTGTTCGTGCTGGGCACCGAACGCCACGAAAGCCGCCGCATCGACAACCAGTTGCGCGGCCGCTCTGGCCGTCAGGGTGACCCGGGCCGGTCGGTGTTCTTCCTGTCGCTGGAAGATGACCTGATGCGGATCTTCGGCTCCGAACGTCTGGATTCCGTCCTGTCCAAGCTGGGAATGAAGGAAGGCGAGGCGATCGTTCACCCGTGGGTCAACAAATCTCTGGAACGCGCGCAGGCCAAGGTCGAAGGCCGCAACTTCGACATCCGCAAGCAATTGCTGAAGTTCGACGATGTGATGAACGATCAGCGCAAGGCGATCTTCACCCAGCGTCTGGACATCATGCGCGCCGATCATGTGGCCGAAGTGGCCGAGGATATGCGCCTGCATGTGATCGACGATCTGGTCGATGCCCATCTGCCGCCGAAAAGCTATTCCGACGATTGGGATGCCGCCGGTCTGAAGGCCGCGCTGGCGGACAGGCTGAACCTTGACCTGCCGGTGGCGGAATGGGCGGCCGAAGAAGGCGTGGATCAAGAAACCATCCGGGAGCGGATCGTCGAACGCGCCGAGCAGATGATGGCCGACAAGACCGCCGCCTTTGGCGCGGACACTATGCAGTCCATCGAAAAGCAGGTCCTCTTGCAGGCCATCGACGCCAAATGGCGCGAACACCTGCTGCGGCTGGAGCATCTGCGCTCGGTCGTGGGCTTCCGTGGCTATGCCCAACGCGACCCGCTGTCGGAGTTCAAGACCGAGGCCTTCACCCTGTTCGAATCGATGCTGAACGGCCTGCGGCAGGATGTGACGCAGAAACTCTCGATGATCCGCCCGCTGACGGCGGAAGAGCAACAGGCGATGATGGCGCAGGTGCTTGCCCAACAGCAACGCGTCGCAGCCCCTGAGCCTGCCCCGCTGGCGGCCCCAATGGCTGCTCCTGCCCCGGAACCGGCCATGGCACTGGCCGAGGCTGCGCCCGCCGTCCGCCGCCCGGGTTTCGACGAGTCCGAACCGGCGACATGGGGCGACCCGGCCCGCAACGACCCGTGTCCCTGCGGATCGGGCGAGAAGTTCAAGCACTGCCACGGCAAACTTGCCTGAGGCACACCAAGGCCGCGCCCTGAACAGGGGCGCGGCCTCTGCCTTGCCTGACCCGTCAAAGCGCCGTTACTCTTTGGCATCCGCTGTGTTGAGGGGGGCAAGGATGGCGCGCCGTCGAACTTACCTTTTGGCTGTATGTGCCGCGGTGCTGGCCCTGACATCGGCCTGTGCCGGCTTTCGCAGCGGCACCATGGCGGCGCCCTATTTTGTGGGCACGGAACCGCCCAGCACGCAGCCCGGCACCATTTATGAAATCAACCAGACCCGCACGCTGACGCGCGATGGCGTGGCCTTGACCATCACCTTGGGCGAAGATGTCCGCAGCAGCGATGTGCAGGTGGTGCTGGCGGTGGTGCCCACCTCGATCACGCTGGGGGATCGGGCGCGCACGGCGGGCGACGGGGAAATGACCCTGACGCTGGATGTCCAGCCCGGCCCGCGCGCTGTGTCCATCCTTCCCGGGCGCGTGCGGATCACGGCAAAGGGACAAGACCTGACGCCGATCGGGGCGGCGCTGGCAGGCCGGTCCGCCCGTATCTTAGGGCTGTCCGAACCCGTCAGCGTCGCAGCGCAGGGCTTTGCCAGTGTGACGCTGCGCTTTGACCTTCCCAGGGACACCGCGCCAGAAGAGATTATGCTGGATCTGTCCGACGCCTTGAAACGACCCATCCCGCTGATCCGCTTCAAGACCCTGCGCTGGCATTACGGCTATACCTGACGCCCGGCCTTTGCCATTTTTCTCCACGGAATGGCCATGTTTTTGCCCTGCGGATGATCCACCCTTTCGGAGGTAAAGACTCGGTCAAAGGTGTTGGTATGGATCGTAAGCGCAGCCTGTCTTCGGTTTTCGCCATTGTGGCCGTGGCGCTGGCCGCGGGGCAATTCGTGCAGGCAGAAGCCACCGCCGATGCGGCGGATGTGACCGCTCTGCCAGAAGCGCCGGCGCCGCAGCTTGCCCGGGCCGAGGTTCCACCTTCACCGCCTGCCGCCGTGGCGCCCGTGGTGAAGGACCCGGACCCTGTGCTGCTCCCGGCCGCCGCCACCCTGCCAGAGACAGCCGCCGCAACGCCAGCACAGCCGGAATCCGTGGCACCGGACTGCCCGGTCCATCTGGATCTCGTGCCGCAGGATGGCGCGATGCTGGGCGTGACCCTCGTCGCCCCCTGCCATGCGGAAGAGCGGGTGACCCTGTCCCATGCCGGGTTGACGGTGACGGCCCGGACCACGGCCACAGGCTCGCTGTTCACCGCCCTGCCCGCGCTGGATATGGCGGGTGAAGTCGACGTCACCTTCGCCGACAAGTCCCGTGAAGAGGCGATGATGCCGATGCCGGAATTGCAGGACATGCAGCGCTTCGTGGTGCAATGGTCCGGCGAGGACCGCTTTGCCCTGAATGCCTTCCGCGATGGCGCGACCTATGGCGAAGCGGGCCATCTGACCGCACAACCGCTCGCCATGCTGGACGGCATCACCGAGGCGGGTGCCGCTGTCGTCGCCTTGGGCGATGCCACCGTCCCCCTGCCCTTGCTGGCCGAGGTCTATACGCTGCCCGCCACAGGCAAGGTCGAGCTGTCGGTCGAGGCGCAGGTCACCGCGCAAACCTGCGGGCGCGAGCTTCTGGGCGAAATGCTGGACAGCCGCGACGGCAAGGTCAGGGTGCAGGACCTGTCGATGGCGATGCCCGGTTGTGATGCGCTGGGTGACTTTATTGTCTTGAACAATCCGCGCGGTGACCTGACACTCGCCTCGTCAGAGTGATCTTTGGTCAGGCGTTGCAGTGAGACGGTTTTTCGCGTGTGGCGCGGCGGTGATCGCCGCGCTTTCGGTTTTTTCTGTAGGGTCCCGTGCTCTGGCGCAGGATGTCACCCTGATCGCGCGCGATGGGGGGTTGGAACTCAGCGGCACGTTGCAGGCCTTTGACGGCGAGTTTTACCGCATCCTCAGCGCCTACGGCCCCCTGACCGTGGACGCGCAGGGCGTGATCTGCGAGGGCCCCGGCTGCCCCGGACTGACCGCCCCGCGCGCTGTCATCCGGATCGTGGGCGAAGGTGATCCGGGCGCACGCATCCTGCCCGGTCTGATCCGCGCCTTTGCCGATTTCCGCCGCCTGACGCTTGAGGTGGGTGGCGACGCCACCCGCCTGATCGACCCGACGACAGGGCAGTTGCTGGCCGCGTTCTCCTTTGCCGCGCTGCCAGTGGCGCAGGCCCTGCCGCTGCTGGAGGGGGGACAGGCCGATCTGGTCATCGCCGCCGAA
Source organism: Paracoccaceae bacterium (assembly GCA_027486345.1). Lineage (GTDB taxonomy): Bacteria > Pseudomonadota > Alphaproteobacteria > Rhodobacterales > Rhodobacteraceae > Paragemmobacter. The sequence continues at coordinate 13,710 of JAIXPH010000058.1, read as the reverse complement.
ACGCCGGAGGGTCTGGGCGCGCGCACGCTGGCGCTGGATGCGCTGGTGCCCATCGTCGCGGCGGACAATCCCATAGCAAAGGTGTCGTCCGCCGATCTGGCCCGTGTGCTGGCCGGTGAGGTGGCGAACTGGGCCGAGATTGGCGGTCCGGACATGCCGCTTGTCTTGCACGCCCTGCCGGCCGACAACGGGTTGCAAAAGGCGCTGGGCGCGCGTCTGGGGCGCACGATCAAGGCGGCAGAGGTGCATCCCGACCTGACCGCCCTCGCCGCCGCCGTGGCGCGTGACCCCTGGGCCATCGCGGTGACAGGCCGGTCCAGCATCGGCGCGGCGAAGGCCATCACCCTGACGGACTCCTGCGGCTTTCCGCTGCTGCCCACCCCGCTGGCGGTCAAGGCCGAGGATTACCCGCTGGCGCTGCCGATCCACCTGCTGACACCGAAACGCCGCCTGCCCCTGCTGGCGCGCGAGTTTCTGGAGTTTCTGTCCTATCCGCAGGCGCAGGCCGCGATTGCGAAAAGCGGTTACGTGGACCGCTTGCCCGAACGCCAGCCGATGACGCTGGACGGGCTGCGCCTGATCAACGCGATTCAGGGGGCAGGCGCCGAAACCACGCTGGAAGATCTGAAAACGCTGGTTGATGCGATGGATGGCGCGGACCGTTTGTCGCTGACCTTCCGCTTCGAGGATGGGTCCAGCACGCTGGATGCCGCCTCGCGCGACAACCTTGCCGATCTGGCACTGCTGCTGGAGGCCGCCATGTTCAAGGGTCAGGCGCTGGTTCTGGCCGGGTTCTCTGACGGCTCCGGCGCGGCAGAGGCCAATCTGGACCTGTCGCGGGAAAGGGCCGAGGCCGTGGCCAAGGCCCTGCGCGACGCGGCCCCCGGCGTGCCCGCCGACCGCCTGCCGCAGGTTCTGGCCTTTGGCGAGGCGCTGCCGATGGCCTGCGACGAAACCGCGGCGGGACGGCGGCTGAACCGGCGGGTGGAGCTTTGGTTGCGGCCCGATTTCAAAGCAGACCCTGCGCCCGAAAACTGACCTCGCGCTCCCGTCCGATCACCAGATGGTCATGCAGGGTCAGGCCAAGCGCCTGACACGCCTCAAGGATCTGTTGGGTCATGGACACATCGGCCTGCGACGGCGTCGGATCGCCCGAGGGGTGGTTGTGCACGATGATCATGGCCGAGGCATCCAGTTCCAGCGCGCGTTTCACAACCTCTCGGGGGTAGACCGGGACATGATCGACGGTGCCTTTCGCCTGTTCCTCATCCGCGATCAGCACATTCTTGCGGTCCAGAAACAGGATGCGGAATTGTTCGGTGGACCGGTGCGCCATGGCGGTGTGGCAATAGTCCAGCAGCGCGTTCCATGAGGACAGAACAGGCCGGTTCATCACCCGCGCGCGGGCCATGCGCTGGGCGGCGGCCTCGATCAGCTTGAGCTCCAGCACGACCGATTCCCCCACCCCGCGCACCTGCATCAGGCGCGCGGCAGGGGCAGAGATCACGCCGCAGAGATCGCCGAAGGTGTCGATCAGATCACGGGCGAGGGGTTTGACATCCTGCCGGGGGATGGCACGGAAGAGCAGGAGTTCCAGCAGTTCATAGTCCGCTACCGCCCCCGGCCCGCCATCGCGGAACCGGTCACGCAGGCGTTTGCGATGGTCGGCGATGTAGCTGGGCAGGCGGCCTGCGTCCAAGGGCGCAGCGGTCACCGCCTCGTCCGCGTCAGCGGCAAAGAGCGGCAGGGCGGAATCATGGAATGCGCGTTGGGTCATGCGCGCAGACTGCGCCGGTTCGGTAAAGAAATCCCTAACGCTGGCCGGACGGAGTTTTAAGAAAAACTCCGTAACGAATTCTTCAAGAAAGAATTCGCGGCCCGGCGTGGTGCCGGGCGCGCGTATGTCAGGGCTTCATACCGTCCCAGAAGCCTTTGACTTTCTTGAAGAACGTGCTGCCTTCGGGATTGTTCTCCTCGGACAGGCGTTCAAACTCTTCCAAGAGTTCGCGTTGCCGCGCGGTCAGGTTGACCGGGGTTTCCACCGCCAGTTCCAGCACCATATCGCCCGATCCACCGCCGCGCAGGGCGGGCATGCCCTTGGCGCGCAGGCGCAGTTGCTTGCCAGTCTGGGCCCCGGCGGGGACTTTGACCCGCGCCTTGCCGCCGTCGATCGTGGGCACCTCAACCTCGCCGCCCAAGGCGGCCGTGGTGATGCTGATCGGCACGCGGCAGAACAGATTGACGCTGTCGCGCTGGAAGATCGGGTGCTCTCTCACCTCGATGAAGATGTAGAGATCCCCAGAGGGTCCGCCGCGCAAGCCAGCCTCGCCCTCACCCGCCAGACGGATGCGGGTGCCGGTTTCCACCCCGGCGGGGATGTTGACCGACAGGGCGCGTTCTTTTTCGGTCCGGCCTGCACCGCCACAAGACCGGCAAGGATTCTTGACGATCTGGCCCATGCCGTTGCAGGTCGGGCAGGTGCGTTCGACGGTGAAAAAGCCCTGCTGCGCCCGGACCTTGCCCATGCCCGAACAGGTGGGGCAGGTGACGGGTTCGGCGCCGCCTTCGGCCCCGGTGCCCCGGCAGGTGTCGCAACTGACCGAGGTCGGGACATTGATGGTTTTCTGGACGCCGCTATAGGCCTCTTCCAGACTGACACGCAGGTTGTAGCGCAGGTCCGATCCGCGCTGGGCGCGCGACCGGCCGCCACCGCCAGCACCGCCGCGGCCGCCCATGAAATCGCCGAACAGGTCCTCGAACACGTCAGAAAACGCGGATGCGAAGTCAGCGTTGCCGCCGTAGCCCGCACCACCGCCGCCCCCGCGCGAGCCGCCCTCAAAGGCCGCATGACCATAGCGGTCATAGGCGGCTTTCTTGTCGCCGTCCTTCAGGACGTCATAAGCCTCGTTCACCTCTTTGAACTGGGCTTCGGCGTTCGGGTTGTCAGAGTTGCGGTCGGGGTGCAGCTCTTTCGCCTTTTGGCGATAGGCTTTCTTCAGCTCTTCCGCCGAAGCCCCGCGCGCAACGCCAAGCACATCGTAATAGTCACGTTTTGCCATCCGGACAAAACCCCCTCTCAGAACCGGGTGGGGGCGGTCCGTTTCCAGACCGCCCCCCTTTCCGATTCACGCGGTGTTACTTCCGCTTGTTTTCGCCCAGATCTTCGAAATCGGCATCGACGATGTCGTCATCCACATCGCGGGGAGCATCGCCGTCCTTGTCCTCGGCTTCGGATTGGCTGGCCTTGTAGATCGCTTCGCCCAGCTTCATCGCGGCTTCGGTCAGGTTCTGGATGCCGCCCTTGATCTTGTCGGCATTGTCGGTTTTCAGCGTGTCTTCCAACGCGCCCATCGCCAGTTCGATCACCTCGACGGTGGAGGGGTCCACCTTGTCGGAATGTTCGGCCAGCGACTTCTTGGTGGAGTGCAGCAGGCTTTCGGCCTGATTGCGGGTTTCCACCAGTTCGCGGCGCTGACGGTCGGCTTCGGCGTTGGCCTCGGCGTCCTTGACCATCTTTTCGATGTCTTCGTCCGACAAACCGCCCGAGGCCTGAATGGTGATCGCCTGTTCGCGGTTGGTGCCCTTGTCCTTGGCCTTGACGGTCACGATGCCGTTGGCGTCGATGTCAAAGGTCACCTCGATCTGCGGCATGCCACGCGGGGCGGGCGGGATGCTTTCCAGATTGAACTGGCCCAGCATCTTGTTGTCCGCCGCCATTTCCCGTTCGCCCTGGAACACCCGCAGCGTCACCGCATTCTGGTTGTCTTCGGCGGTCGAGAAGATCTGGCTCTTCTTGGTCGGGATCGTGGTGTTGCGGTCGATCAGGCGGGTGAAGACACCGCCCAGCGTTTCGATGCCCAAGGACAGCGGGGTCACGTCGAGCAGAACGACGTCTTTCACGTCGCCTTGCAGCACGCCTGCCTGAATCGCGGCACCGGCGGCCACGACTTCATCCGGGTTCACGCCCTTGTGCGGTTCCTTGCCGAAGAACTTGGTCACCTCTTCGATGACCTTCGGCATGCGGGTCATACCGCCGACGAGAACCACCTCGTCGATGTCGGACATCGACAGGCCGGCATCTTTCAGCGCGGCTTGGCAGGGCTTGATCGACTTCTTGATCAGGTCATCGACCAGCGATTCCAGCTTGGCACGGGTCAGCTTCACCACAAGGTGCAGCGGCTGGCCGGTGTTCTTGTCCATCGAGATGAACGGTTGGTTGATTTCGGTCTGCTGGCTGGACGAAAGCTCGATCTTGGCCTTTTCCGCCGCTTCCTTCAGGCGTTGCAGCGCCATCTTGTCCAGGGACAGGTCAACGCCGTGCTCTTTCTTGAACTCATCCGCGAGGTAGTTGACGATGCGCATGTCGAAGTCTTCACCGCCAAGGAAGGTGTCCCCGTTGGTGGATTTCACTTCGAACAGGCCGTCGTCGATTTCCAGAATGGTGATGTCGAAGGTGCCGCCGCCAAGGTCATAGACCGCGATGGTGCGCGCCTCTTTCTTGTCCAGACCATAGGCCAGCGCGGCGGCGGTCGGTTCGTTGATGATGCGCAGCACCTCAAGGCCCGCGATCTTGCCCGCGTCCTTGGTGGCCTGACGCTGGGCGTCGTTGAAATAGGCGGGAACCGTGATGACCGCCTGCGTGACCGACTCACCCAGATAGGATTCGGCGGTTTCCTTCATCTTCTGCAGAATGAAGGCGGAGACTTGGCTGGGCGAATACTTCTCGCCCCGGACTTCGACCCAGGCGTCGCCATTGCCGCCATTGGTGATCTTGTAGGGCATGTTCTTCTGGTCCTTGACGATCACCGGATCGTCAAAGCGGCGCCCGATCAGACGCTTGACCGCAAAGATGGTGTTGGCGGCGTTGGTGACGGCCTGCCGTTTGGCGGCCTGCCCGACCAGTCGTTCACTTTCCGTGAAACCGACGATCGAAGGCGTGGTGCGCGCCCCTTCGGAGTTTTCGATCACCCGCGGCTGCGATCCATCCATGATCGCGACGCAGGAGTTCGTGGTCCCGAGGTCAATCCCGATGACTTTGGCCATGATATGCTACCTCTTCTTTCGGCGATGTTGAGGGGTTGGGCCCATCTGCGGCACCCGACCCCGATCCCAAGTGCATCCGTTGGGGCGGCCCGCCCCTTCGGCATCTGGCCGTATATAAGGGGGGGCCATGAGGCCTGCAAGCGCTGGCACTCAGGGAATCTGTGCGGAATTTTCGCGCGCTCAGGTCACTTGCCCTGCTGCCACGACAAGGAGGCATATTGCTTGGTGTAGAATTCGCCCATCAGGCCGATCACGATGCAGATCAGGGTGATGACGATCGGATAGCCGATGCTGGAATAATGCGGGTTGTAGTTCAGGAAGATGAAGCCCCGCCCCTGATCGATGGTGTGGAACAGCGGGTTCCAGTCAAAGATGGCGACAAACGCCGAGGGCATGGTGTTCGCGACGAACATCTTGCCCGACGAGATCATGTTCAGGCGCATGTACAGGCCGGAGATGATCGACACCAGCCGCGGGTTCCAGGGCGAGGCAGAGCGGAAGACCATCCCGATGGCCGCCCCGCTGCCCCAGGAGATCAGCATCATCCCCATCACCTGCACCGGCTGTTCGATGGTGATCGGGTTGAACATGGCATGATAGAACCAAAGCACCACGAACAGCGCCAGCATCTGCAGATACAGCGCGCTCAGCGCCGATCCGCAGATCGCCACGATGGTGTTCATCGGCGCATGTTTCATCATGTTGGATGTCGGACCATCGGCCTTCATCACCGCACCCATCGCCTTGGTGTGCAGCATGAACATGAAGATGCCCGAGAAGATATACAGGATGTAATCCCCCCGGATCGCAGAGCCGCGCATCCCGGCGAAGTGGAACATCACGTAAAAGCCCGCGACCATCATGATCGTTTGCAGCATCGACAGCACAAGGCCGATGATCGGGCTTTGGTGGCCGATGCGGACGTTGTGCACCGCCGTGTGGAAGATCAACTCGAACATGGTCGCGGCGCTTTGGCCGCGTTTCGGGTCTATCTTGGCCTTGAAAATCACGGCGCGCCTCTTGACCTGCGGGGAGAGTTCTCCCGCCACCTTGCAGGAATCTTGCCGTTTCCTGCGGCCCGCATGATAAGGCGGGGAAGTGTTTCGTTCAATCGCCGCAATCGTCTTATGGTTGCCGCGCCGATCAAGGAGTCGTCAATGGATTTCGCCGCCCTCATTCCCGTTATCCGCCGTCTGGCGCTGGAAGCGGGCGACCGGATCATGGAGGTCTATAATGGCCCGGATTTCGAGGTGAAGGCCAAGGGCGATTCCTCCCCAGTGACCGAGGCGGATGAGGCGGCGGATGCGCTGATCTCGGCTGGCCTGCGGGCGGAATTTCCGGATGTGGTGCTGATCACGGAAGAACAGGCTGAGAGTCATGCGTTGACGGCGCGGACCTTCCTGATCGTCGATCCCTTGGACGGGACCAAGGAATTCGTCCAGCGCCGTGGGGATTTTACCGTCAACATCGCCTATGTGCAGGACGGCGTGCCCCTGCGCGGCGTGGTTTATGCGCCGGCGCAGGGACGGCTGTTCTACACGCAGGCCGATGGGCAGGCGGTGGAAGAGGTTGGGCCGTTTGACAAGGCCACCCCGGGTGCGCTGACCCCGATCCGCGTGGCAACCCCGGACAATGCCGCGCTGATGGTGGTGGCGTCAAAATCCCACCGCGATGCGGCGACGGATGACTATATCGGAAAATATGCGGTGAAGGACAGCCGAAGCGCCGGGTCGTCGCTGAAATTCTGCCTTGTGGCGACGGGAGAGGCCGATCTTTATCCCCGGCTTGGCCGCACGATGGAATGGGACACGGCAGCGGGCGATGCCGTCTTGCGCGGGGCGGGGGGCCATGTGGTGCGGATGGATGACCACTCGCCCTTGACCTATGGCAAGCCGGGCTGGGACAACCCGTTCTTCATCGCCTATGCGCCGGGGGTGGAGTTGAAGAAATGACCGTCCTGATCGCCATTCCCGCCCGCTATGCCAGCACCCGCTATCCCGGCAAACCGCTTGTGGCGCTGAAAGGCCCGGATGGGGAAAAGACCCTGATCCGCCGCAGTTGGGACGCCGCGATGGCCGTGCGCGGTGCCGACCGCGTGGTGGTGGCCACCGATGACGACCGTATCCGCGACCATGCCTTGGGGTTTGGGGCCGAGGTTGTGATGACCTCCTCTGAGTGCCAGAACGGCACGGAGCGTTGTGCCGAGGTGGCGGCGAAACTGCCGGGGTTCGACATCGTGGTGAACCTGCAAGGCGATGCGCCGCTGACCCCCGCTTGGTTCATCGAAGATCTGGTCGCCGGTCTGCGCGCCAATCCGGCGGCAGAGATTGCGACCCCGGTGCTGCGCTGCGAAGGGCGGATGCTGGCCAAATTGCTGGAAGATCGCCGCAATGGCCGCGTGGGCGGGACGACCGCCGTGTTCGGCGCGGGGGGGCGGGGGCTGTATTTCTCCAAAGAAGTCATCCCCTTCACCGGCCAGACCTATGGCGATGAGGACCCGACCCCGGTGTTCCACCATGTCGGCGTTTATGCTTATCGCCCTGCTGCCTTGGCCGCCTATCCCGCTTGGCCCACAGGTCCGCTGGAAAAGCTGGAGGGGTTGGAGCAGCTGCGTTTCCTTGAAAACGGGCGGCAGGTGCTGTGTGTCGAAGTGCAGGCCCAAGGACGGCAGTTCTGGGAGTTGAACAACCCCAGCGACGTCCCGGTGATTGAGGCCATGATGGCCGAGATGGCCTAAGGTCGGGCGGCGGTGCGGGTCAGCGTCGTCATCGTCAGCCGCCACCGCCCCGCGCTGTTGCGGCGCTGCCTTCTGGGTCTGACCCAACAGAACCTGCCGGGGTTCGAAGTGGTGGTGGTCGCCGATCCCGCCGGGATTGCTGCAACGCAGGGGTTTTCGGTCAAGACGGTGGGGTTTGACGAACCCAACATCTCGGCCGCGCGCAACCTTGGCATCGGGCAGGCGGGCGGGGAGGTGGTGGCTTTCATCGACGACGACGCCGTGCCGGAACCGACTTGGCTGTCCCGCCTGACCGCGCCTTTTGCTGACTTCGCCGTGATGGCCGCAACCGGTTTTGTGCGCGGGCGCAACGGGATCAGCTTTCAATGGAAGGCGGCATGGGTGGATGCCGACGGTAATGACAGTCCTTTGGCGGTGGATGGCGTGACGCTGCTGCCATCCACCCCCGCCAAGGCGGTCAAGACCCAAGGCACCAACTGCGCGTTTCGCCGCGAAACGCTTGCCGGGGCAGGGGGGTTCGATCCGGCCTTCCGGTTTTTCCATGACGAGACCGACCTGAACCTGCGCCTTGCCGGGCAGGGGCTGACCGCCATCGTGCCCGACGCGCAGGTGCATCACGGCTTTGCCGCAGGCCCACACCGCCGCGCCGACCGCGTGCCGAAATCCCTGCACGAGATCGCCGCCAGCACGGTAGTGTTCCTGCGCCGCCACGCGGGCGGGGCAGGGGTGCCCGCGCAAAACGCCCTGACCGACCGCGAACGCCGCCGCGCGCTGGGCCATATGGTCGCCGGGCGGATCGAACCGCGCGACGTGGGGCGGCTGATGGCCACGCTGGAGGCCGGGTGGGCCGATGGCCTGTCGCGCCCGCTGTCGGACCTGCCACCCCTTCCGCCGCCATCTGCCGATTTCCTGCCGTTGCAGGGTCCCGGTCTCCGGCGCGGTCTGGTGCTTTCCGGTTGGCGGCATCAGGCGGCCCGGCTGGAGGCGCAGGCCCGCGCGGCGGTGGCCGAAGGCCGGATCGTCACGCTGGTCCTGTTCACCCCGGACGCCCGCCCGCATTGGCATGGGTTCGGCGCGGATGGAATCTGGCGGCAGCAGGGCGGGCTGTTCGGGCGCGCGGAGCGGTCTGCGGCGATCTTCCGCCTGTGGGGTCTGGCGGCCCGTGTGGATCACGAAATCGCACGCCTTTGTCGCTTGCGAGCCACCGGATAAGCGAATATCGCCCCAACGTCGTTTCCATCTATGTTACGATTAACTTGTTCTTGGCATAATTTCGCCAGTTTCTTGCATATGTTGGGCGATGCCTCGGGTTGTGGTCGGGGCCAACGCGATGAGTGGGTGATACATGAAGCCGAAGAAGGTCACGAAGGCCATCTTTCCCGTGGCGGGTCTTGGGACCCGCTTTCTCCCCGCCACCAAGTCGATCCCGAAAGAGATCATGACGCTGGTGGACCGCCCCTTGATCCAATACGCCATCGATGAGGCGCGGGCAGCGGGCATCAAGGAATTCATCTTCGTCACCTCGCGCGGGAAATCCGCGCTTGAGGATTACTTCGACGTGGCCCCCGAACTGGAATCCGCGCTGCGCAAGGCGGGCAAGGACCAGTTGTTGGATATCCTCAAGGAAACCAACATGGATTCCGGGGCCATCGCCTATATCCGCCAGAACCGCCCGATGGGGCTGGGCCATGCGGTGTGGTGCGCGCGGCGGCTGATCGGCAATGAACCCTTTGCCGTGCTGCTGCCCGATGACGTGATCGCGGCGGAAAAGGCCTGCCTCGCCCAGATGATGGATGCCTATGAACAGACCGGTGGCAACGTCGTCGCCGCGATGGAAGTGGCACCTGAAAAGACCTCGTCCTATGGCGTCTTGGACATCGCCGAGGATATGGGGGCCATCGTTCAGGCAAAGGGCATGGTCGAAAAGCCCAAGGCCGGGACCGCGCCGTCGAACCTCGCGGTGATCGGGCGCTATATCCTGACGCCCAAGATCATGACCAACCTCAACAAGATGAAGCAGGGTGCGGGGGGCGAAATCCAGCTGACCGACGCCATCGCCGAAGAGGTGAAGTCGGGCAAGGTGTTCGGCTACCGCTTCCGGGGCCAGCGCTATGACTGCGGGTCGAAGGCGGGGTTCCTGCAGGCCACCGTGGCCTTTGGTCTGGCGCGTCCCGATCTGCGCGACGAATTCGCCAGCTATCTGAACGACATGATCGCGCTGCAAAAGGCCGCGCAATAAGGTCTGCGGCGTGGCGGCTTCCGCCCATGTGATTGACCTGACGCGGCTGGTGTCGCGTCAGGGTCATCGCACCCTGACCGGCATCGACCGGGTGGAACTGGCGTGGCTGTCGCATCTTCTGACGCTTGATACCCCGCTTTATGCGCTGGTCCGCACGCCAGCGGGCTGTCTGGTGCTGCCGCGGGACGGGGCGCGGGCGGTGCAGGACATGGCCTTGGGGCGGCTGGTGCCGGATCGGCTGGACCTGATCTCGCGCCTGACGCGGCGGGGCAATCCGGCGCGGGGGCGGGCAGAGGCGCATCTGCGGCGGATGGCCGTGGCCCGGCTGCCGGTCTGGGCGCTGGCGCGGGGGCCTTTGCCCAAGGGCGCGCTCTACCTGAACCTAGGTCACAGCAACCTGAGCGCGCCGGTCATGGCGGCGCTGGGACAGGCGGGGTTGCGGCGTCTGGTGATGATCCATGACTGCATCCCGCTGGATCATCCCGCTTACAGCCGCGCCGACGCGCCCGCCGCCTTTGCCGCGAAGCTGGCCGCCGTGTCGGCCCATGCCGATGCGGTCATCCATCTGACCCGCACCGGCCAGGCGGGGACCGAAGGGCATCTGGCCCGCCTTGGCCGTGTGCCGCCGGGCATCGTCGCGCCTTTGGGGGTGACGGTCGCCCCACCCGATCCGTCAGCCCTGCCGCCGGGCCTGGACCTGACCCACCCCTATTTCGTGATCCTTGGCACCATCGAGCCGCGCAAGAACCACGGGCTGCTTCTGGATGTCTGGGACCATCTGGCCAAAACCGGTGACCCTTTGCCCCGGCTTTTCATCGTCGGCGGGCGCGGATGGGCCGGTGCTGACCTGCTGGCGCGTCTGGATGGCCGTCCTGCGGGGGTGACGGAATTGCCCGGTCTGACCGATGGCGCGGTCTCTGCCCTGCTGTCAGGCGCGCGGGCGCTGTTGTTTCCCAGCCATGCCGAAGGCTTCGGCCTGCCCGCGATCGAGGCCGCTGCCCTGTCTGTGCCGGTGATTTGCAGCGATCTGGCCGTTTTCCGCGAGATATTGACCGACTATCCCGTTTACCTGCGGCCCGACGATATATATTCTTGGTCGGAAACAATAAAACGGCTATCCCGTTCAGACGGCTATGCCGACCTCGGCGCTCGGCAGGTTTTGCCACAGTGGGAAGAACATTTCCGGGCGGTCTTAACTGGTGCGTGATCTGTGCCGTTTATTCATTTCGGGCAGTCCGCCCTTGGGAAGAGTAGCGATTGGGACTCCTGACACGATACGCCTTGCGATTGTCACGCCAGCGCTGGCGCGTGCGCGCGTGGCGCAAGGGGCGCGAATTGCGTGTCGTGGTCAATCGCACCAGCCAGATTCGGCCCGATCACATCATGGTCTTTTCGACCATCCGCAATGAACGCATCCGCCTGCCGTTCTTTCTGCGGTATTACCGTGACCTTGGCGTGAACCATTTCGTTTTCGTGGACAATGACAGCACGGACGGCTCGCGCGAATATCTGGCCTCGCAACCCGATGTGTCGCTGTGGCACAGCAAGGGCAGTTACAAGCGCGCGCGCTTTGGCATGGACTGGATGAATTACCTGCTGGCCAAGCATGGCCACGGGCATTGGACGCTCTGTGTCGATCCGGATGAATTCTTCGTCTATCCCTTCTGTGACACGCGGCCCCTGCGCGCCTTGACGGACTGGCTGGATGCCTCGTCGATCAAATCCTTTTCGGCGATGCTTCTGGACATGTATCCCAAGGGGCCGATTGACTCCCGCCCCTATGCCGAAGGGCAGGACCCGCTGGAAATCACCCAGTATTTCGACAGTGGCAATTACACGGTCAGCCGCAACCGTCGCTTCGGCAATCTGTGGATTCAGGGCGGCCCGCGCGCGCGACTGTTCTTTGCCGACATTCCCGAACGCGCGCCGGCGCTGAACAAGGTGCCTTTGGTCCGGTGGAGCCGGGAATTCGCCTATGTCTCCTCGACCCATATGCTGCTGCCGCGGGGCCTCAATCTGGTCTATGACGAATGGGGCGGGGAAAAGGCCAGCGGTTGCCTGCTGCATGCCAAATTCCTTGATACCTTCGCCGCCAAGGCCGACGAAGAGATGTCGCGCAACCAGCACTACGCCGCCAGCCATGAATACAAGGCCTACAAGGCCGGTCTGGCCCGCCATCCCGATCTGTGGTGCCGCTGGAGCGAGAAGTACATCAACTGGCGCCAGTTGGAGATTCTGGGGCTCATGTCCAAGGGGAACTGGGCATGACCACCGTCGGCTTTGTCATGTTGTGCCATACCGCGCTGGAACGCGCGGCGCAGGTCGCGCGGCACTGGGCCGAACGCGCCTGTCCCGTGGTGATCCATGTCGACAAGCGGGTGGAGAAGTGGAACTACGACCGCCTGCGCGCCGATCTGTCGGACCTGTCCAACGTGCGCTTTTCGGCCCGGCATGCCTGCGAATGGGGCACATGGGGCCTTGTCGCCGCAACGCAGGACGCGGCCGAGATGATGTTGGCCGACTTCCCGGCCGTGCGGCATGTCTACCTTGCGTCGGGCTCTTGCCTGCCGCTGCGCCCGGTGGCGGATCTGGTGGCCTATCTGGATCAGCGCCCGCGCACCGATTTCATCGAATCCGTCACGACCGAGGATGTGGGCTGGACCATCGGCGGCCTTGATTTCGAACGCTTCACCCTGCGCTTCCCGTTTTCTTGGCGCAAGCAGCGCATGCTGTTTGACATCTACGTCGGCCTGCAACGCCAGATCGGGTTTCGCCGTCAGGTTCCGGACGGGCTGGTGCCGCATCTGGGCAGCCAGTGGTGGTGCCTGACGCGGCAAACACTGTCGGCCATCCTTGAGGGCCCCGACCGCGCGGCGAATGACCGCTACTTCCGCCGGGTCTGGATTCCCGATGAAAGCTATTTCCAGACGCTGGTCCGGCAAGTGTCCTCCAACGTGGAAAGCCGGTCTCTGACGCTGTCGAAATTCGACTTTCAGGGCAAGCCGCACATCTTTTACGACGATCACCTGCAACTTCTGCGGCGGTCTGATTGCTTTGTCGCGCGCAAGATCTGGCCCTACGCGACCAAGCTGTATAGCACCTTCCTGAACGACGACGCCGAGGCGCAGGCGGGTGGCGAACCCAACCCCGGCAAAATCGACCGCCTGTTCGCCAAGGCGGTGGAACGGCGGACAAAGGGGCGCGCGGGGCTGTATATGCAAAGCCGCTTCCCGAACGCCGATTGGGAGAACGGCAAGACCGCCGCGCCCTATTCGGTGTTCCAAGGCTTTGCCGATGTGTTCGAGAATTTTGACACATGGCTGGGCAAGGTCACGGGCACGCGGGTGCATGGCCACCTGTTCGCGCCTGACCGTGCCCATTTCGCCGGGGGGGAGACGATCTATAACGGCGCCCTGTCCGACAGCGCCAAATTGCGCGACTACAACCCGCGCAGTTTCCTGACCAACCTGATCTGGTCCACACGCGGGGAACGGCAGAGCTTCCAGTTCGGCCCCGCCGACAATCAGGCGCTGATGTGGTTTATGGCGCTGGACCCGCATGCCCAGATCTCGGTGATCTCGGGCGCATGGGCGCTGCCTCTGTTCCGCTCCAACCGCAATTTCAGCGAAATCCGCAAAGAGGCCGCGCGCCTGCAAAAGCTGGAAAGCGATTTCCTGAACGTGCTGAAACT
>JAIXPH010000046.1 GCA_027486345.1 Paracoccaceae bacterium | reverse complement strand
GGCACCCCGAGGTCGTCTTTCGCTGGCTGGACATCGAGGACGAGGCCGACGTCCTCGGCGACCTGGACGTCGAGACCTTCCCCTGCCTGCTCGTGCTGGAGGGCCGGTGCCCGCGCTTCTTCGGACCGCTGCTGCCGCAGCCTGAGCCGCTTGAGCGCCTGCTCGCCGCACTGCGCGCCAGCCCGGGCGGGCCGCCGGTTGTCAGCTTGTCAGCGGCTTGGCTCGCTCACTTCGAGTCGAGGCCCTGACCGCGCGCGTCGCAGCACGGCCCTGCGGTCCCGGGCGTAGGCGAGGCCCTGGGCGTCAGCCGCACAGGGCACGCCCCAGTAACGGGAAGCCATGCAATCCCTCGGCGCAGCGGCTGTTGACGCCAATATGTCAGCTCCCTAGAGTCGATGACGTGTGCTTCAAAAGTAATGGCTGATTTACTGCTGTTGCCACTCGGCCCCGCCGGCAGACCCGAGTCAGCGGGCCCTCCCCATCCACTGACGAGAACCTGTGTCCATTCAAAACCTGTCGCAGCCGGAAATCGAGCAAGTCTCCGGCGGTGTGCTGCTGTCGATTGGCAGCAACCCGATTCTCAACGGCTCGCTTGACCTGACGCCGAACGGCATCTTCACCCTGATCAGCAGCCTGCTCGGCGGCCTGACCGGCTTGCTGAAGGGGCTGCCCGTGATTGGCGGCCTGCTGGGCACGATCGGCGGCTGATTCAAGCGGCGCGCGAGCCCCTCGCCAGAGGGTTCGGCGTCTCCGCGGGGCCAGATTCTCGTGCCCGCTCCCGGCAAGCGCCCCTGCCGGGGCGCCGCACCCGGTTTCTCGGTAGCATCAGCTCACATCCGAAACATTCTGTGCACTTCGTAGCACATGCTTACGCAAGGGCTGGGCTGATCCCCTAGAGTTGAATTACCACACCTGGGCTCAAGGGTTTCTCCTTGACTGTCTGGCAGGTGGCGCTCAAAGCCCGGCATGGGTTTGGGCAGTTTCTCAGCAGCGAACCGCAACCCAAGGAATCACCATGGCCATCCAGGAATTGAACTGTCAGGAAATCAAGCAAGTCGCCGGCGGCATCAGCCTCGGCACCTTGCTGGGCCCCACCAACACCATCATCGGGGGCTTGATCAACACGCTGGGCCAACTGCTTGGCCCCACGCTGTCGCTGGTCGTCAAGGTCGTGGGCGGCTTGCTTGGCGGTCTCCGCCTGGGCTGAGCCTGGCCCGGGGCCCGGTGGCCCAAGGCACAGATCGCTGTGCAACCCGGCCTGGATCGTGGCGCGTCGTGCATCGACGCAAGGAAACGCTTGGCGGGCCAGAGCTTGCTCTGTGAGAAGTGCAACCGCTGCTCATGATTGCTAGCAACTTCGCACAAGTCACGCGGTGTTGCACCTCTAAAGTGCGGCTGCCTCAGGTGCTGGCCGGGATCCACAAGACCCGGCCGGTCCCGAAGGCAGGCAGAGGTTCTGCAGGGCCTCTGCCGGCACCCCCCCTTCGAGTACAAACCACGATCTAAGGAATTGACATGGCGATCCAAGAACTGAACCGTCAAGAAGTCGAGCAAGTTTCCGGCGGCCTGCTGGACCTCGGCGGCCTGCTGTCCCCCGTGACCTCGCTGGTCAGCGGCCTGCTGGGCACCGTGACCGGCCTGCTGGGCGGCCTGCTGTCGACCGTGACCGGTCTGCTGGGCGGCCTGCTGGGCGGCATCAAGCTGGGCTGATCCGGCTTGGGTCACCGGCCCGTTCATCTGAACGGCCGGCCGACTGCGCGAAACGCCCCACTGCGGGCGTTTCGCTTTTTTGCGCTTGTGCTTCCCGTGGATCCAAGAGTTTGTTCAACTTCGCCCGCAACTCCACCGCAGCCCGCGATGTCCTCACGCCATGAGCGCTGACGCCCCGATGTACCGCGAAGAAGCCTTGCGCGCACGCGTCGGGCAAGGTCTGGGCGAGATTGTCCTGGCCCAGCCGCCCGCAACCCGGTGGTGGGTCGCCTTGGGATTGGTCTGCGGCCTGCTGGTGCTGGCGCTGCTGCTGGGCGGGCAATACACCCGCCGGGTCGCGGTGGCCGGGCAACTTCTACCCAGCGGGGGCGTGATGCGGGTGGCCGCACCCGCGCCCGGCCTGTTGCAGACGCTGGCCGTGCGCGAAGGCCAGGCCGTGCGTCGGGGCGAGCTGCTCGGTACGCTGAGTTTCGAGCGTCGCGCCGAGGGCCGCAGCGTCGAGACCGGCGTGACCGAGCTCTTGCAGCGCCGCGAAGATTCCCTCAAGCAGGAACTGGAACGCGCCGACACCGCCGAATCCGATGAGCGCGCTGCGCTGGCCCGCAGCGTGGCCGGCCTGCGCAGCGAGCTGGCCCGCCTTGACGAGGCCCTGGCGCTCCAGAACCGCCGGGTCGAGCTCTCCGAAGAGTCGAGCGCCCGGTATGAGGCCTTGGTCGAACCGGGCCATGTTTCGCGCGAGGAGTGGCAGCAGCGCCGCGCCGACGCCCTGGACCAGCGCGCCCGGGCCGGCGCCATGGCCCGCGAGCGCGCCGCCCTGCAACGCGAGCTGGCGAGCCGCCGAGACGAGCTCGCCCTGTTGGCCGAGCGACAGCGTAAGCAGCGCGCCGCGCTGGAGCGCGATCTCGCGCGGGCCGGCCAGGAGCGCGAGGAGGCCGAGGGCCGCCACGTCCTGCAACTCGTGGCGCCGGCCGATGCCGTGGTCGCTGCCGTCCTCGTCGAGGCCGGCCAGTCGGTGGACGCCGGTCGCACCCTGTTTCGTCTCGTGCCGCCCGAGGATCCCTTGCAGGCCGTTCTCTATGCGCCCAGCCGCGCCGCCGGCCCCCTCAAGCCCGGGGACACGGTACTCCTGCGCTACCAGGCCTTCCCCTTCCAGAAATTCGGCCATCACCAGGGCACGGTGCGCGAGATCGCGCCGGCCCCGGTCTTTGGCGAGGAACTGCTCAACATCGGCCTGGGCCTCCACCCGCAACTTCAGAAGGGGGCCGAGCCCTACTTCCGGGTGACCGTCGACCTGCCGGCCCAGGCCCTGGATGGCCCGCGCGGCCCGGCCGTGCTTCGGCCGGGCATGTTGCTGGAAGCCGACCTGCGAGCCGAGAAGCGGCGCCTGATCGAATGGGTTTTCGAGCCCCTGCTGGGCGTGGCCAGCCGCTGGTAAGCCGTCCCTTCCTCCCCTTCAGTGCCCGCGGCCCGGTGCCGGTGATCCGGATTCCCCCGACATGACGCCCTCTTCCCCGAAGCCCAAGCCCGACGCAGCAGCCCATGCCTCCTGGCTGAACCGCCTGCACTTCGGCGGACGCCGCCGCACCCCGGTGCTGCTGCAGGCCGAGGCGGCAGAGTGCGGCATCGCCTGCCTCGCCATGGTGGCCGGCTACCACGGCCTGCGCATCGACCTGGCCACGCTGCGCCAGCACTTCCAGGTCTCGCTGGCCGGTGCCACCCTGGCTGGCCTGATGGCCCAGGCCGGCGCGCTGCACCTCGCAACCCGCGCGGTCAAGCTGCAGGTCGAGGACATGAAGGACCTGCGCATGCCTGCCGTGCTGCACTGGGACTTCAATCACTTCGTCGTGCTGACGGCGGTCGACCGTCGTGGCATCACCATCCACGACCCCAGCCTCGGCCAGCGCCATGTGCCCTGGGCCCAGGTTGGCAAGTCCTTCACCGGCGTGGCGCTGGAGGCCTGGCCCAACCCCGGTTTCAAGCCCGCCAAGGTCGAGCGCCGCATCAAGGTGACCGAGCTGCTCGGCCGCATCAGCGGCTGGTTGCCGGCCGGCCTGCAGATCATCGGCCTGGCCCTGGTGCTGGAGCTTTTCGGCCTGCTTTCGCCGCTGATGCTGCAGTGGACGATGGACCATGTGCTGGTCAGCGCCGATCTCGACCTGCTGGTCCTCATCGCCATCGGCTTCGCCGCGCTGGTCGTGATGCAGCAGCTCATCTCGCTGTTGCGAAGCTGGCTGCTGCTGGTGCTGTCGACCACCATGGCGCTGCAATGGCGGGCCAATCTCTTCAGCCACTTGCTCAAGCTGCCGGCCGGCTTCTTCGAGGTGCGGCATCTTGGCGATGTGGTCTCGCGCTTCGGCGCGGCCGACACCATCC
>JAIXPH010000028.1 GCA_027486345.1 Paracoccaceae bacterium | reverse complement strand
AGCTGGCTGGCCGTGGTCGCCGCCGCCGCGTTCGACTTCACCTGAATGTCGGTCTGCTCCGCCGAGGACGAGATTTCATCTACCGACGAAGACTGAATCTGAGAGTTTGTTGCCAGAGACTGCGACGACTGGCTCATCTGTTCCACGGTGATCGACACCTGATGGGCTTGCTGGCCGATCAGACGGAAGGCATTGTTCAGGCTGGTGAAGGCCTGTTCAAAGGCCTCGATCAACTGGCGATAGGCGCCCTTGAAGCTTTCGGGCGACGTGGCGACGTCCAGCTTGCCGTCGACCATGGATCGGGACAGCCGCTCGATCTCGGAGGTGACCCTGCCGAAATTGCTGCGAATTCGGTCGATGGTGTCGATCAGCTTGCGGAATTCGCCCTGATGCGCGGCGCTGTCCACCTTGTTGTCCAGCACCCCTTCGGCCAGATCCTGCGCCATGCTGCCCACATCCCGAACGAGGCTGCGGAAATTGTTGCGGATGGCGTCCATTGCCTCGTTGATAAAGGCCTTCTTGCGCGGGAAGCGTTCCAGCGGCGCGTCGAAATTGCCTTTGGCAAACTCCATCATGCAGGCCAGTGTTTTGCGCTTGGTCGCGATATGCTCTTCGACCATGCTGTTCACACCGGCGATCACCTCGGCATAGCGGGCCGAATAGCCCGACGTGTCGATGAAGTGGTCGATGTCCCCGGCGGTATGCGCGGCGGTCATCTGTTTCATGTCGCCCAGCAGCCGCTTGATCTCTGCGTCAAAGGCTTTCAGGCTGCCACGGATCAATTCGATCGCATCGTTCAGGAACACGCGCTTGCGGTTGAACCGTTCCATCGGCGCGTCCAGGTCGCCTTGGGCCATGGCTGTCACACAGGCCACGACCTTTTTCTTGGTGCTGATATGCTCCTGCACCATGCTGTTGACCAAGGTCAGGGTGTCCCGCAACACCGGGCGGAACTTGGCGGCGTCAATCCTGACATCGATCTCGCCTTCCATATGGGCGCGGGCCATGTCGTCGACAGCCTTGACCATCGCGGCCAGTTCCTCAGTCGCCTCGACTTCCGCGGTGCGGTCACGCCATTCGACAAAGATGCAGCCAAGGCTGCCGTCGGGATTGTTCTTGGGCGTGGCGCGAAAGCCCAGATGTGCCCCACCCACCGTGAACTTGCCGTCATGAGGCTTGGTCATGCCGTGCATCAGGTGACGCTGATAGGACGGGTTCTTGTGGAACACGTCGATGTTCTTGCCCACCACGTCGCGCGCCGTGAAATGCGGCAGGTCCTGGCGGATGCTGTCCTCGATCCGCTCGAACATCGTGTAGGCGGCTTCGTTGACATAGCGGATGACCATGTCGTGGTCGGCAACCATCATCGGGTTCGAGAGGAAATCGAGGACTTGAAAGGTGTGCATGCCATCCCAGGCGGCGGGGATCTCGGTCGGCTGTTTCATGGCTTCGGTCCTGTTTTTGGTCCCAGTGGCGCGGGCTACAGTCCGTGTCGGGCGGGAGGGTGGTGTCGGGTCGGGTCGGGACAGGACCGCCGTCGGCTCCGGTTGCACCGGAGCGGCGGTCACGGGCGGCGGCGTCGGGGTCGCCTCGGGCAGGCGAGGGGCGGCGTCCGCTGGCGGTTGGCTGGCGGCGACGGGGGCCGCGTCGATCCATGCCAAGGGATCGTTCATCAGGCGCGGGCGGTTGTCTTGCGGCTCGGGGACGCTGGTTTTTTTGGCCATCACACGGGTCCTGCTTTTTTCTTTGCCGCACCCGAACCGGCAGCGGGCATCAGATGGCGGGCCAAGGCAGAGTAATCGGCCGCCCCGGTGCTGCTGGGCGCATGGCCGAAGATGGTCTGGCCAAGGCCCGGCGCTTCGGCCAGACGGACGGAGTTGCGGATCACGATGGGCATCAGGCCCCGCGTGCCAAAACGCTCGGCCAGACGGGCGCGGACCTCGCGGTGGACGGCCAGACGGTCGGAATAGCGGCAGATCAGCAGGTTCAGCCGGTCCCAGGACACGCCGGCCTCCTGCATGCGCTTCATCAGGCGGCTGACCCCGTTCAGACCAAGGAAATCCGCCTCGAGCGGGCTGATCACCGTGTCGGCGGTCTGCATCACGCGGGCGACCTCGGGGTTCCAGCCGGGGGCGGCGTCGTAGATCACCCAATCCGCCGCGATGGCGTCAATATCGGGAAGCGCGGCGGTTTCGGCGGCGGGTTCGGGATGGCCCAACACCACCGACAGGTTCGGGCAATCGGCCACATCGACCGGCTGTCCCGCCCGTCCCGCGCGCCAGTCGGCCACGCTGAACCCCGCGGCGCCGGTCAGACCCAAAGAGGCGGACAGGTGCATCTGCGGGTCCAGATCGACCAGCAACACCCGCCCCGCCCCCGCGCGGGCAAGGGCTGCGCCAAGGTTGACCGCCGTGGTGGTCTTTCCGACGCCGCCCTTCTGGTTGTAGATCAGGACCCGCATCATTCAGCCGCCATGGAGATGTCGGAGGGCAGCGCCACATCGGATTCCGAAACCAGAACCGTGGTGTCCAGCAGGATCGCCACACGCTCGCCCACACGGCCGATCCCGGCAATCACCGGACGGCTGGACGACCGGCCGAACTGCGCGTGGCGGTCCACCTGCGCCGGCGGGATCTCCAGCACCTCGGACACGCCATCGACAATCAGGCCGATGGGCGCGTCGGCCACATCCATCACGATCACGACCGTGCGTTCGTCATAGGCGCGTTCGGGCATGCCAAAGCGCAGGCGCACATCCATCAGCGGGATCACCTTGCCGCGCAGGTTGATCACACCCTTGATGTAATGCGGCACATCCGGCACCGACATGATGCGCTGCATGCCCACGATTTCGGTCACACCGGCGATGCCGACGCCATATTCCTCGTTCGCCAAGGCGAAGGTCAGATACATCTCGTCGATGTTGTCGGTATCGGCCACGCCAAGACCCGCGCCGCGGGACCGGGTCGCTTCGGATGTGTCTTCTGCCATGTCGGTCTCCTGTGTCTTGCTTCGGGTGGGGTGGTCATGTGTCAGGCGCGGGCCCGTGCCTGCGGCGTGGGCACCAGTGTCAGAATTCGGTTCGGAATGGCGTCGAGCGGCAGGGCTTCCTCGGAAGCGCCAAGATCGCGCGCGACCATGGGCATCCCGTAAACGACCGAGGTCGCCTCATCCTGTGTGATGGTCCGGCCCCCGGCGGCGCGGATCGCCAAAAGACCGTTGGCCCCGTCGCGCCCCATGCCCGTCATCAGGGCCGCGACCGCGTTGCGCCCGACCACGCGGGCGACGCTGTCGAACAGCACATCGACCGAGGGGCGCGAGAAACAGACCGGATCGCCCTGCGTCAGCGTGACGGCATAGCCGACGCCGCGCCGCACGAGGCTCATGTGCCGGGTGCCACCGGGGGCGAGCAGCACCAGACCGGTGCGGACCAGATCGCCGTCCTGCGCCTCGCGCACGGTCATCGCGCACAGGGAATCGAGGCGTTGGGCAAAGGCGGTGGTGAAACCTTCGGGCATGTGCTGGACGATCACGATCCCCGGACTGTCTGCGGGGAAAAGCGGCAGGATGCGGCACAGGGCCTGCACACCGCCGGTGGACGCACCCAGCGCGATCACCGACAGCGACGGGCTGCCCGTGGGGATCGGCGGCGGCAGGGCCGTGGCCCGCTGCGGGGGCTTGCGCCCGCCCACGATCACCCTTGCATGGGCCGCAGCCCGCACGCGGGTGCAGATGGCCGACATCATCGACGGCAGGCCATCGCCAAGACCCAGACTGGGCTTGGTGACGATGTCTACCGCCCCCGCCTCCATCGCGCGCAGCGTGATCTGCGCGCCCTCCCGCGTCAGGGAGGAGATGACGACGGTGGGGATCGGAATCCTGGACAGATAGGTTTTCAGGAAGGTCAGCCCGTCCATCCCCGGCATTTCGATGTCCAGCGTCACCACATCGGGGCGCAGGTCCTGCATCAAGGTCCAGGCCGCCTCGGCGCTGGAGACGGCCCCCACCACCTCGATCATCGGATCGGCGGACAGGCCGGTGGACAGCACACGGCGCACCATGGCCGAGTCATCGACGATCAGAACCTTGACGGGCGGACGGGCGGAGGGCGCAGCGGTGCTCATGCCGACGCCTTTCGGTAGATGCCATTGTCCGTCGGAATCCAGCGGGTGGGCAGGTCGCGGATATTCTCGGTGACGCTGGTGGTCAGCCAGCCACCGGGTTCGGTGACGTCATAGATGGCGTTCAGCGTGGCGGTCTGATCATGGCGTTCGAAGTAATAGAGGATGTTGCGGCAGAACACCGCCTGAAAGGTCTTGCGGAAGGGATAGGGCATTGTCTTGAGATTCATCTGTCGGAAGGTGCAGGCCGCGCGCAGTTCCGCCTTGATGCGGTACTGCGCGATGCCGACGCTGTCGAAGTAGCGGCGGCGCAGATCGGGCGGGATGCGGTCCAGCCGCTGTTCGGAAAACACCGCCGCTTCGGCCTGCTGGATCACGGGGGCGCTGATGTCGGTGCCAAGGATGTGCAGCCGTTTCAGCGCCGCGAAACCCAGCGTTTCGGCCACCATGATGGCCAGCGTATAGGCCTCGTCGCCGGTGGAGCAGGCGGCGGACCAGATGCGGATCTCATCCCGCGCGGCAAGGGTCGGAAGCACTTTCGTGCGAAAGGCTTCCAGCACCTCCGTCTCGCGGAAGAAATAGGTGTGGTTGGTCGAAGCCGCGTGCATGACCGCCAGTTGCAGGTCATGGTTCGCCTCAGAGTTCAGGCGGCGGGCCATTTCGCCCAGATCGTTCAGGGTAAAGGCCCGCTGCACGCGGGTCAGGCGCTGGCGCAAGAGGTCGGTCTTGTGCTGCGGGTAGTGGATGCCGCACCGCTGCGTCAGCCAGTCGCGGATCGCTTCACACCCGGCAAGATCGGCGGCCCTGTTCATGCGCTGACCCCCGCGCCCAGACGTTCGCAATCCAGCACCAGGGCCACTTCGCCGGTGCCGAGCAAGGCACAGCCCCAGCTGGCGCGCACCTTGGCCAGACGCCCGATCAGCGGCTTCATCACCACCTGCTGGCGGTCGAGAATTTCATCGACAGGAACGGCAATCGACCCGTTGGACGTGTTGAACACCACCAGAACGGGGTCCGGATGGGTGCTGCGCATCGCGTTGGAGGTGTCGCCATAGAACCGGTCCAATCGGCAGACCGGGATGTAATTGCCGCGCAGGCGGAACATTTCCGATCCATCCCCGGCAGAGATATCCAGAAGATCCCCCGGCGCGGGCTTGGCGATTTCCGACACCACATCGATTGGCACGGCGAAAAGCTGCACGCCCAAGCGCAGGATGATGCAATCCAGAAAGGCCAGCGACACCGGGATATGCAATGACACCCGCGTGCCCTGCCCTGCGGTGCTGTCCACCCCGATGCGCCCCCGCAGGGCGGTCATGGTGGAATTCAGCACATCCATGCCGACGCCACGCCCCGACAGGTTCGAGACGGTTTCGGCGGTGGAAAACCCCGGCTCGAAGATCACGCGCCACAGGGCCGAGGGCTCGGGTTCCTCATCCGGGCCGAAGAAGCCCTTTTCGCGCGCCTTCCGCAGGATCTTTTCCCGGCTCAGGCCACGCCCGTCATCGGCAACGACGATCTGCACCTCGGAGCCCACCTGCGCGGCGGACAGGGTGATGCGGCCTTGCGTCGGTTTTCCGGCGGTCTCACGCTCTGCGGGCGACTCCAGCCCATGGTCCGCCGAATTGCGGACCACATGCAGCAGCGGGTCATAGAGCTTGTCCGCCACCAGCTTGTCGATGGCCGTATCACCGCCGACGATCACCATGTCGATGGATTTGCCGGTCTGGCGTTCCAGCTCGCGCACCATGCGGCGCAGGCGGCGGAACACGTCATCGACCGGCACAAGCCGCAACTCGGTCGCGGCGTCCTGCACCTCGCGGACGATCATGTTCAGCCGATGCACCGCCGCGTCGAAATTCGTCAGCACCAGCCCCGACAGATCGGGCGACTGCACCGTTTCCGACACCGACAGCGACAGCTCTCCGACCAGATCCATCAGACGGCTGATCTTGTCGGACGAGACCCGCATCAGCCCGGCATCGGGCGCGTTTGTT
Organism: Paracoccaceae bacterium; assembly: GCA_027486345.1. Lineage (GTDB taxonomy): Bacteria > Pseudomonadota > Alphaproteobacteria > Rhodobacterales > Rhodobacteraceae > Paragemmobacter. The sequence goes on along the minus strand of JAIXPH010000028.1, from coordinate 97,117 downwards.
TCCGGGAGGGGCGCGCTCATGCAACCTCACCCCTCGCGGCATCACGCCGAAGGTCTGTTCCCTGCCAGACGTGCCCTGTGCCTACGGCCGCCATGTCAAATTGCCTTTATTGCTTCGGTCGGGGACTGCAAACGCCGCGCCAGATGCGTCACGTCGCTGCAGCGCGAGTGGATCAGGCGGCTTCCTCGCTGCGGTCGAAGTTGAAGATGCAAACGCCGTCAAAGCCCGTGGACTTGAACAGGAACGTCTTTTTCATCGTGTCGAGAAAACCGCCGTGCTTCTTCTCGAAAATCTTCAGATCCCCGACGGACGGGAAAAAGACATTGATCGAAACATCGCCCTCCTTGCTGATCAGGACATTCAGACCGGTCAGGTTGCAGGACGGAATGGCGTTCCCCAGCGCCTCGATGACAAACGGGGCCGCGATCTGTGCTGCGTCGAGGCTGGGGAATTTCAGATGATATGTCTTGGAAAGCATGGAGCACGTGCCTCAAGGTTGTTCCACTCACCGAGGCCAGAACGACCGGGGGGAGGGTATTGTTGATACATTCCTACGGATGGGGTCTGGCCCAGGGTGCAAGCGATGGCGCGAGAGGGATGCCCATCCCGGCCGCACAGGCCCATCCCATGGATGCCATACCATCGGACCGGCTGGCCCGGATCTGGCCCAAGGTCGTGTCAGAAAACGGTTTTCCGACACGCATCCCCAAGGCGTGACGTCGGATTGACCCGAAGGCTCCCGACAGTCAGGGGCATTCAGCACCCATTTCGGCGCAAGGAAGGGCGATTTTAGCCGCGTGCCGCGCTTTTTTTCCCGTCCCGGTCCGGGGTGGCACGCATCCTGCCTTGTATCTCGCAAGGACGCACACATCGGGACGGCACAGAATGGCACACATCCACCTGATCGAGACCAGCTTTTCCGCCGCGCAACCGCTGGCGCTGCTGCTTGCCCGGCGGCGCGTGGCGGTGGAGCGCGGGGCCAAACCCGCGACCGGCGCGCAGGTGGTGGTCGCCTCTGCCGCGGTCGAGGTGCAGATGGGTCCGCGCGCATTGATGGATGTGGCCCGTGCGGCGCAGGCCAAGACGCTGGTGATCGTGACCGAGGATGCCCCCGCACTGATCGTCACCGAAGAGATGGGCGGCCGCATCCTGCGCATCGCCCTGCCTTCGCCGGTTGCCCCGCAGGCGCTGCGTGACTGTGCGCTGATGATGATGGCCGATATCCTCGGCGCGCAGCTTCAGGCGATGGTGGCGGCGGACCCGGAGACCCAGCAACTGATCGACCTCGCCGCCCGCGTGGCCCGCACCGATGTGACCGTGTTCATCAACGGCCCCACCGGATCAGGGAAGGAAGTGCTCGCCCGTCAGGTCCATGCCGCCAGCCGCCGCGCCGGGGCGCCCTTTGTCGCCATCAACTGCGCCGCCATTCCGGAAAACATGCTGGAAGCGATCCTGTTCGGCCACGAGAAAGGCGCCTTCACCGGGGCCGCTGCCGCGAACAAGGGCATCATCCGCGCCGCCGAAGGGGGCACGCTGATGCTGGACGAGATTTCCGAAATGCCGATGGGCCTGCAATCCAAACTGCTGCGCGTGTTGCAGGAGCGCGCCCTGACCCCCATCGGCGCGCAAACCGAAGTGCCGGTGGACATCCGCGTCATCGCCACCTCAAACCGTGACATGCCTGCCGAAGTCGCGGCGCGGCGGTTCCGCGAAGACCTGTTCTACCGCCTGAACGTGTTCCCGCTGGCCACCCGCGCCCTGGCCGAACGGCCCGACGACATCCCGGTGCTGGCCGCCGCCCTTGTGCGTCGCCACAGCCCGGCAGGCCACCCCCTGCCCCTGCTGACGCCCGAGGCGATTTCTGCCCTGCTGGCCCATTCCTGGCCCGGCAACGTCCGCGAGTTGGAAAATGTGATCCAGCGCGCGCTGGTGATGCAGGACGGTGGCACGATCCATGCCCATGACCTGCTGATCGACGCGACGGCCCGCAGCGCGGCACAAGCGCTGGCCCGCGCGGTCTGAGGCAGCAGAACGATAAAACGGCAGGCGGCAGTCATCCATGTCCATCTCTTCGATCAACGGCTTTCAGCCCCTTCCGCTGTCGGTGCAAGCCCCGCAGGCCGAGCTGACGGCAGCCCCCGAAGGCAAGGGTTTTGGCGACCGCATCACCGAGGCGGTGGAGTCGCTGGCCAAATCGCAATCCGGCGCAACGCAGGCGGCATCGGATTTCGAAACCGGAAAACGCAGCGATCTGGCCGCCGTGATGGTGGAACAGCAGATCGCCTCATTGGGGTTCCAGTTTGCCCTGAACGTGCGGAACAAGGCGCTGGGGGCCTACCGCGACATCATGAACATGCCGGTGTAATCCAAGATGGCGCTTTCTCCTGTCACCCAGCCCACGTCTGGCAATCCCCTTGTCGCACAGGCCCGCGGCGTCCTGTCCAACGTGCTGCGGATGGGCGATCAGCCCGCCGTCCGCCGTGCCTTGCCCGCTGTGCTGATCCTGTCGGTCGCGGTACTGGGGTTTGCGGCATTCGTGCTGCTGCGCCAGCCCTCCACCATGACGCTGTATCCGGGTCTGGCCGAAGCCGACAAGGCGCGCGTGCTTGAGGCGCTGACCGCCGCCGGGATCACCGCCAGCATCGACGACATGACCGGCGAGGTTGAAGTCCCCTCGGCCGAGTATCACAAGGCGCGGATGGAACTGGCGGCCAAGGGTCTGCCCTCCTCCATGCCCGATGCCGATACGGTGCTTGGCGAATTGCCGATGGGGGCCAGCAAATCCGTCGAAGGCGCGCGTCTGCGGCAGGCGCAGGAACTGGAGCTGGCGCGGTCCATCACCGAAATCGCGGCTATCGCCACCGCGCGGGTGCATCTGGCGCTGCCGGAAAAGACCGCCTTCCTGCGCGACAGCCAGCCGCCCCGTGCGTCAGTTTTCCTGCAACTCGCCCCTGGTCGCGCGCTTGAGGCGTCGCAGGTCGAGGCGATCGTGAACCTTGTGTCGTCGTCGATCCCCGGAATGGCACGCGGCGATGTCACCGTGGTTGACCAGATGGGCCGCCTTTTGTCGCGGGGGTCGGACGATCCGTTGGCGATGGTGTCGGACCGCCAGTTGCAACACCGGATCGAGATGGAACGGCTGTACAAACAGCGCATCGAGGCCCTGCTGACCCCGATCACCGGCCCCGGCAATCTGTCCGTTCAGGTGACGGTGGACATGGATTTCACGCAAAGCCAGATCACCGAGGAAAAGGTCGATCCCCAAGGCCGCGCCCTGCTGTCCGAAGAGGAAACCACGACCGAAAACAGCGAACCCCCGGCGCGCGGCGTGCCCGGTGCGGTGTCCAACACTCCGCCGGTTCAGGCCAATGTCGCCCCGGTGGGCGGTGCCGCCCCGGCCGCCGCCCCGCAGGCGGCAACCAACCGCAGCCAAGCCGCGACCCGGAATTACGAGGTGTCAAAGACCGTCTCGACCACCCAGCCGCAGACGGCCAAGATCACCCGCATCTCGGCCGCCATCCTGCTGCGCGCCGCCCCCACCGTCACGGCGGCGGATGGCACCGAGACCCAGCCCGCGCTGCCCCCCGATGTGAGAGCCGATCTGGAGATGCTGACCCAGACCGCCATCGGCTTTGACGCGGAGCGTGGCGACAGCATCATCATCGCCGCCCAGCCCTTTGTGGAAGAGGCGCAGATGGTTGAGGCGGGCATGGACCTGACGTGGCTGCCCGAAGCGACCAAGCAACTGGTCCTGCTGGCCGGGATCGCCATCGTGGCCCTTGGCATCGTCCGCCCGCTTCTGGGCCGCATCTCCACCGCGCCCGACACGCCCGCAGGTCAGGCCGCGCCCCTCGGCTTTGCCGGTCTGCCGGGGGTTGAGGTCGGCGAAGGTGAAAGCCTTGATGACGTTCAGGCCCGGCTTGAGGCGCGGCGTGCAAAACTGGCCTCGGCCGCCCTCGGTGCCAATGTGGCACGCGAGGACAAGTTCGCCGTCCTGCGCCAGATCGCGCAGGAAGACCCCGCCCGCATCGCCTCGGTCCTTCAGCGTATGATGAAGGACGAGATCGACCCCTCCGCCGGTTGACGAGGACAGCATGCCCGCCCCCCGCCCCACACAAATGACCACCGATGGCAGCACCCCGCGCGGACCGCTGACCAATCTGGAACGCGCCGCCGTGCTGATGCTGCTGTTCGGCGAACGCGCCGCAGCGGCGATCCTGAAAAACCTCTCACCGCTTGAAGTGCAGCACTTGGGGGCCGCGATGTATTCCGTGGGCGACGTCGATCAGGACGAGCTGGAGGAATTGGTGGAATCCTTCCTGCAGGGTCTGTCCGAAGAGACGGGCCTTGGCATCGGTGCGCCACTGTATATCCGGTCGATGATGACCGAAGCGCTGGGAGAGGATAAGGCCCAGTCCATCATCAGCCGCATCAACCCCGCCTCTGCAGAACGGCCCATCGAAATTCTGGACTGGATGGATGCACGATCCATCGCGGAACTGATTTTGGACGAACATCCGCAGATCATGGCGCTGGTCATCGCCTGTCTGGATTACGGTCTGGCGGCAGAGGTGCTGGCGATGCTGCCCGATGCGCTGCAACCCGATCTTGTCACCCGCATTGCCAACCTGAACACCGTCCAGCCCGAGGCGTTGCGCGATCTGGAACATGTTATGCAGCGGAAATTCAAGGCCTCCAGCACGTCCCGCGCCAGCCAGATTGGCGGGGTGAAGGCCGCGGCGCGGATCATGAACTTTACCAAGACGGCAATGGAACAGCGCATCATGCGCGAGGTCCGCAAAGACGACAAAGACCTGATGCAAGCGATTCAGGACAACATGTTCGTCTTTGACAACCTGATCAAATCCGATGACCGATCCTTGCAGACCCTGCTGCGCAGTGTCGAAAACGAACAGCTTATCTTGGCGCTGAAAGGCGCAGATGAGGCGCTGCGCGAAAAGTTGCTGGCCTGCATGTCCACCCGCGCCGCCGCCAATATCCGCGATGAGATGGAGGCCCTTGGCCCCGTCCGCCTGACCGATGTGCAAGAGGCGCAAAAGGCCATCATCGCCACGGCCCGCCGCCTGTCGGATGAGGGCACCATCGTCCTCGCCGGTCGTGGCGGCGAGCAGATGGTGTAACCGATGACACGCGAAAACTCTGTCATTGATCCGGCGAAACTCGCCGCCCGCCTGCGGGCCGGACAGAACCGCGCCTTCACCGGACGCGCGCCGCTGACCGTGGGCGAGGCGGCCTTCAAGGCGCTGCGTCTGGATCAGGTGGAACGCGTTTCGCTGACCCCGGTGGAGGTGGTCGAGGCGGAGTGGGTGGAAGACCCCGCCCCGGCTGAGATTGCGCCCGAACCCGCCGCCCCGCCGCCGCCCGATCCGGCAAAACTGCTGGCCGAAGCACAGGCTGAAGGCCATGCGGCGGGCCTGACCGAAGGCCATGCCAAGGGCGTGGCAGAGGGCCGCGCGCAGGCCATGGCAGAGCTTGAAACCGCGCGCGCCGCCTTTCTGGCCGCAGCAAAGGGTTTGGGCACGGCAGCGCCCGACCTGTCCGACCAGATCGCCGCGCTGATGGCCTCCGCCGTGAGGGACCTCGCCGCCCAACGCGCCGGGCAGGCGATTGACGAACTGCCCAAAGCCTTTGTCGCGCGCATTGCCACGCTGGCAGACCGCGTGGCGCAGGGCATGCGGACTGTGACGCTGCGCCTCAATCCCGACGACCTGACCGCCATCGCGCCGCATCTGGCGGGCACCGATCTGGACGGGGCGACCCTGACCCCCGACCCCGCGCTGAACCGCGGCGATGTCGAGGTGCGGGCCGATGGCATCCGCCTTGCCGATGTGCTGGGGGCGTGATGCTGCAAGCCCTCGCCCGTGATCTGCATCGCCACACCGCACCGCCTGCGCCCCACATCGAAGGCCGAGTGCTGCGCTATGACGGTCTGATCCTTGAGGCGACGGGGTTTCCCGCCAGCCCCGGAACGCTGTGCGAGATCGCGACTGAGACCGGCACGCAGGTGCAGGGCGAGGTGATTGGTTTTCGCGATGGGCGGACGCTTTTGTTCCTCAACCAACCGGGTGCCGCCATCATCGCAGGCGCACGGCTGCATGTGATTGACGGCGGTCAGATGGCCGAGGTCGGGCCGGAACTCTTGGGCCGCGTGGTCGATGCCGAAGGCCACCCCTTGGACGGTCTGCCGCCGCCGCGCTGTTCGGCGGAATGGCCGCTGGCGGGGCGGTTGATGAACCCGCTCGCGCGCACTCCGGTGGACAAGCCGCTGGATGTGGGCATCCGCATCATCAACGCCGCCCTGACCGTGGGCCAAGGCCAACGCTTTGGCATCATCGCAGGCTCGGGCGTCGGGAAATCCGTGCTGATGGAGATGATGGCCCGCTTCACCACCGCCGATGTCGTGGTGGTGGGCCTGATCGGTGAACGCGCGCGGGAAGTCGGCGCCTTCGTGCGGTCGATCATGCAGGGCGAGGCGGCCAAGAAAATCGCCATGGTCGCGGTGCCTGCCGACCGCTCGCCCCTGCTGCGTCTGCGCGCGGCGCGGCGGGCGACGGCGATTGCCGAACATTTCCGCGCCCAAGGTCTGCAAGTCCTGCTGATCATGGACAGCTTGACCCGCGTGGCCCATGCGCAGCGTGAAATCGGTTTGGCTTTGGGCGAACAGCCCACGGCCAAGGGCTATCCGCCATCCGTCATCTCGCTGATCCCCGGCCTGATCGAACGCACCGGACCGGGATTGCCGGGCGAAGGTGCGATCACGGCGGTCTATACCGTGCTGGCCGATGGCGATGACACCACCAACGATCCGGTGGTCGATACTGCCCGCGCCATTCTGGACGGGCATTATGTCCTATCCCGCCGCCAGACGCAGATGGGCATCTACCCCGCCATCGACCTGCCCCAATCCGCCAGCCGGGTGATGAGCGACATCACCGACCCCGCCCACCGCGCCGCCGCGCAAAAACTGCGCCGGATGATCGCGCTTTACATGGACAACCGCGACCTGATGCTGATGGGCGGCTACGTCCCCGGCCAAGACCCGGACCTGGATGAGTCGATCCGCCTCTGGCCCCGGATCGAAGCGATGATCCGCCAGCCCGCGCATGAACCATCGGATTTCGCGGACAGCCGTGCCGCATTGCTTGACCTGACAGGGATCACCGAATGACCGACAAGGCCCGCACCCTTTCCCTTATGGCGTTGAAACAAAAGGCCCAGATCGCCGAAACGCTGACCGAGGTCGGCAAACTCGCCCGCCAGAAAGCCGAGGCCGAGGCGATGACCGAACGGCTGGACGCCATGCTGGCCCAACGCCGCGAAGGCGCGACCGGGCCACGCTTGGCCACCGACCTGATGGCCGAACGCCGCCTGACCGGGCAGTTGTTGACCGAGGCAGAGCGGCAAAGGGAACGCTGGGCCACGCTGGCAGCAGACCTCGTGCGCCATCAAGCGGAACTCTCGCAACAGGAACACCGGCTGCAAACCCTTGGCGACAAGGCACAGGCCGCCCGGACCGAGGCCGCACAGGAAAAACAGGCGCGGATCGACGCCGCCCAACCACCGCGCAAACGCTGACGGCATCTGGCACCGAACTTGCATCCCATCGCCTGAACGCCCTTTCCCGTCTGGACCAGACCCCGCCATGATCGCCGCCGAAATCCTGATCGCCCCGCGCAGCCCGGACGCGCCCGCTGTCCCGACAGCGGCAGCGCGGCCGACCGAGGGTGACGCCTTCGCGCAGATTCTGGCCCAGCGGTTGGAAGGTGCGCCAGCGATAGACGGTCAGCCGGTCCCGGCAGGCATGCTCACGGCAACGCCAGAGGTGGGCTTGCCGGGGGCAGAACCTACCGCCATCCCCGCCACTGCAGCACAGTTGGCCGGTCTGACCCTGACCACGCCCGCGACGTCTGAGACGCCGCTAATGCTGGCCGCAGGGACCGAGGCGGCACCTGTGACAGACATCGCACCGCACCCCGACACAGGCTTGGTGGCTGCGCCAGCGGCAGAACCGGACACCCGCACCGCCGCCCCGGCTGCGGCCCCCGTGTCACCACAGACAACACTGCCAGATTCAGCCCCGGCGGAGACCACCACCGCCGTTGATCCGACGCTGACCACAATGGACACAGGGCCCGCCACCGCCGACGCGCCGGTGACGGATGGCCTGACCCAAAACACTCCGCCTGAGGGACCGGCAGACCCGGACACCGATGCCGCGCCGACCGACAGCGCACCCGAACCGCAACCCGATGTTGTCACAGACAGCGCGACATCGGATGCGCCAGCCGAAGACACCGCGGACGCGGCTTCGGACGCGGATGCCCCCACCGAACCCACACCACAGCCGCAGACCGTGACGCTGCCGCCGCTTGCCGCCCTGATCCAGCCGCTGCTTGCCCCGCAAACCGGCGCGGCGAGCGATGCGGCCGACGCACCCGGTCAGACCGAAGTGACCGGCAGCACCCCGCGCCAGCGCGGCATGTCGGGGCGGCTGTCCACCTTGACCGACAGCCAAACCCCGACACCGAACCGCGACGGCGTGCCCAGCTTTACCGACCGTCTCGCCGCCGCTGCGGACAAGGCGCAGGACAACCAACCCACACAAGACACCGCCCAAGGCATGAGGCCGCAGGACGCCCCGCAATCCGACACGTTGACCGATGCCAAGACCCAGCCCGGCACGGCACAGCCCCTGCCGCTGGACAGTCGCGCCACCACCCCCACACCGGCGACGCCGCAGCGCCTGCCGGACTCCGCCCCGCTCGACACCACCCAATCCGGGTGGGAGGCCGCGCTGACCGACCGGATCACCACCCGCAGCACCGATCTTGGCCAAGAGATCGAGATCACCCTGAACCCAGAGAACCTCGGCCATATCCGCATCAAGCTGGACCTGTCGGAGAAAGCCGCCACGGTGCAGATCGTGACCGACACGCCGCAAGCCGCCCAACTGTTCCAGCAATCCGAAGCCCGCCTTGCCGATGCCTTGAACCGCGCCGGTCTGTCCCTGACCAGCCATGACGCCACAGCCCGCGATCCGGGCGGGCGCGAGGGCGGACAAGGTGGCCAGCGTCAGGGCCAAGGCCCCGGCCATCCGCGCGCAGAGGCGGCCTTGGCCGGTCTGCGGGGCACCCTTGCCGCCCCGACGGTCGGCGGACGCGCCGCCAATCTTGTCAATATCGTTGCCTGAGGACGCCCCATCATGGCCAAGGAACCCGTCACCGCTGATGCCGCGCCGAAAAAGGGCGGCGGAGTCATGCGCCTGATCAAGATGTTGCTCGCCTCTGCCGTGCTGGTGGGCGCGGGGTTTGGCGGGGGCTATTTCTACTTTGCCAACCCGCTGTCGCCCGCGCAGGACATGCTGCGCCTGATCGACCCCAAAGAGGAAGCCGCCGCCGAAGCGGACGCCCATGCGGCTGAAGGCGACGGAGAGGCCGCGCCGAAAAAGCTGCCCAAGCCCGTGCCGGAACAGGAATTGTTCGTCACGTCCTATTACTCTTTCCCCGATGCCCTGACATCGAACCTGAAGGACTCCCGCCGATTCCTGCAAGTGCAGGTGGGCGTCTCGACCCAATATGACGCGCAGGTCATCACCAATGTCACCACCCACACCCCGGCGCTGATGTCCGACATGCTGGCGGTGATCTCGACCTTCACCGAAGAAGATCTGGCCGGAACCGAGGGCCGCGCCAAACTGTCCGAGGCGCTGAAAGCTGCGATCAACAAGCGGCTGGAAAAGGCCGAAGGCTTTGGCGGTGTCGAGGACGTGTTCTTCCCGTCCTTCGTGCTGCAATAAGGGCGCCGGGCATGGCCGCCACCCCGCGCAAACTCTCTGCCAACGAAGTCGCCGCCCTTGTCGGCGGGCTGATGGATGGCGGGCGGGACTTCGGCACCTCGGACAGCGGGGTAGAGGTCCGGCCCTATGTCTTCGGCTCCAACGACCTGTCGTCGATGGGCGACTATCATGCGCTTCGCATGATCAACGAACGCTTCTGCCGGATCGCGCGGTCGGTCTTTCTGCCGATGCTGCGCATCCAGCCCCGACTGTCCGCCTTTCCGCCCGAGGTGCGCAATTACGACGACTACCGCAACAGCCAGGACAATTTCGTCAGCCTGACCAACACCCGCATCGAGGAATTGCGCGGGAACCATCTGATCGTGATCCCGCCAACCTTCATCTCGCTTCTGACCGACGCCTATTATGGCGGGTCGATCCGGCATGTGAAAAGCGGGCGCAACGAATTCACCGCCACCGAACAGCGCGTGATCGAGATCGTGACGGATCGGCTGAATCAGGCGCTGCAACTGGCCTGGCGTGATCTGATGTCGCTGACGCTGAGCGTGGTCAGCCGCGAGGAAAACATGCAATTCGCCGCCTTTGTCGATGGCGACGACATGATCGTGAACTGCTCTTTCATGGTGCAATTGCCCGGCACGGAACCGGCCAGCTTCGACATCCTCTATCCGCTGCAAACGCTGAAACCCATCGGTAGTCTGTTGCGGTCGCGGATGCAGTCGGACTCGCTGGACGACGACCAAAGCTGGCGTGACCGGTTGGAACGCGCGGTGCTGTCGGTGCCGTTGCAGATCACGGCGCGGCTGTGCGAACCCGACATTCCGCTGCGCCAGTTGACGCAGTTGAAAGAGGGCGACGTGATCCCCGCCCAGATGACCGACACGGTTCAGGTGATGATCGAAGGGCGGCCGATGTTTCTGGCCACGCCCGGCGAAGTGCAAGGCAAGTCCGCCCTCAGCGTCACGCGGCGCATCGGGCAGGAAAAGTAAGGAGACAGCACCATGACAGACGGAAAGATGGGCACGGACGGGTTGCGCCTGCTGGAAAACATCGGCGTCAAGCTGACGGTCGAGGTGGGGCGGGCAGAGCTGACGATCCGCGACCTGTTGCGCCTGAACGAAGGATCGGTGATCGAGTTGGACCGTCTGGCGGGCGATCCCCTCGACGTGCTGGTGAACGGCACGCTGATCGCCAAGGGCGAGGTGGTGATGGTGGGCGAACGCTTCGGCATCCGTTTTGGCCAGATCATCGACCCAGAAAAGCGCGCCGAAAGCCTGTGACAGAGGCCGGAACGCGGCAAGACGGCCTGTCCCGAAAGGGCAGGCCGTTGCGTTTCTGACCAGCCTTCAGACGGTCTGCGGCGCAGGCGCCGGATCGGGCGCGAAAAGCGAACGATCCGTCGGAAACATCGCAAGATGTGCGGCTTGTGCGGCGCGCTCGGTTGCGGCGGCATGCACGGAATGGAAGCGCAGCCCCCGACCGCGCCGGTCTGTGCGCAGATAGGCCGGGGCGGTGCGGCGCAGATGCACGCCCAGCGCCGCCCAGACCACGGGCACCGCATAGGGGGACACCGCCCCTGCCACGATCAGCGCGGTCACGATCGTCGCGCAGGGCACCCACAGCCGCATCTGCAACAGCCACAGCGGTGGCAGCAGGGTCGCCAGTGTGGAGGGCGCAAGACAGACCACATCGAACCGCCCCGCCCCGTCGCGCAGAATTTCCCAGTTCGACAATCTGTCGGGATCGATCCGGGGGCTGTCCTCCTCTGGGGTCTCCGGACCTGCCATGCTGTCCCATTGCCCCAGATCGGCGCGGTCAACCAGAACGGTGATCCGGTTCGGCCCGCGCTGAAAGGTCAAAGCGAGGGGCCTGCCGCCCCGTTCGGCCAGCCGTTGGGCCAGATGGGCGGGTGTCCCGGCAAAGGCGCGCCCGTTTACAGCCAGCAGGATATCCCCCGCCATCAGACCCAACGACCGGCCCGCCGCACGGGCCGGCACATCCTTCAGCCAGAGGGTCAGGGTCGGGTCAGCGGGATCGGCCATATCAGGGATAGACAAAGGGGTTGGGTTCCGCCGCCGGTTTTGTCGCCGGTTTCGCGGCGGACTTGGCGGGGGATTTCGCGGGCGCAGAGGGGGCGGAGGCCGGTTTCGCCGGTGCCGCCTTGGCTGCGGGCGCAGCGGCTGGCGCGGCGGTGATCCGCAACACACCGGCCTCGATCCGGGCCAGCGACTCGCGGATATCGGTCAGATCGCCCGGAACGGCCGGAGCCGGGGCAGCGGCCGCCGCACCTTCGGCAGCAGGTTCGGCGGGCTTGGCGGGGGCAGCACCGGTCAGGTCCATTTCGGCCAATGCAGCCAGAATCTCATCACGGGACTCTTCTATGGCAGCGACCACATCCCCGCCCGCGGTCGGGGCGGCCTCGCCCTCGACAGGTTCGGAGAGTTTGGCCGCGACGGCGGCGGCCACGGCCTCGGGCAGATCCGCCAGGGCCTTGGCCACCGGATCTTCGTGATCCTTGCCATCGTCGCGTGCCTCTTTCAGCGCCAAGACCTCTTCGGCAATCAGTTTGGCCGCTTCGGCCTGCAGTTCCGCCGCCTCGTGCAGATCGGCGACGGACCGGAAATAGACCAACATTGACAGGGCAAGGCAGACGACCGCGCCGACCGTCGCGCCCGTGGCCAGCGCCGAAGACCGTTTCTGCGCCCGGCCAACCTTGTCGACAAACTCCTTCTGCGCCTTGCCCAGTCGCGCGATGTCTTCGGCGGCGTCATTGGCGGCGTCGGCGGCGGCAATGGCGCGGCGCAAACCGTCGCTGACGGGGTCGGTGTCTTCGGTCATAGCAGGCTCCTTGCGGCGGCGCGGGGCAGTCTTGACCGATGGGATGCAAGCGCCGTGCCAGCCTCAGCGCGCATCGGGCGGCGCCTCGGCCCGGCCATTCTCGCCAAAGCGCAACTCCGGCGGCAGGTCGATGTCAGGCAGATCGCCCGCCTCGCCCCGATCCAGCCGGTAGACATGCGCAAGGATGGCGGCGACGGCGCTATAGAGCCCTTCCTGAATCTCCATTCCGATATCCCCGGTAAAGTAGAGCGCCCGCGCCAGCAGCGGACTGCGCAGCATCGTCACACCATGTTTGCGGGCACGGTCGCGGATTTCCTGCGCCATCGGCCCTTTGCCCATGGCAAGGATCACCGGCGCGCGGGTATCGCCCTGCACATAGCGGATCGCTACGGCGAAATGGGTGGGGTTGGTGATCACCGCCGTGGCATTGGCCACATCGGGCAGCGCCTTGCGTTGACGGGCGGCGCGGCGGGACGCCTCCATCTGCAACTGGCGCAGACGTCCCTTCACCTCGGGCGAGCCGTTCTGTTCCTTGGATTCCTGCTTCACCTCCTGAAAGGTCATCATCATCTGCTTGTGCAGGGTCAGCCATTGCCACAACAGATCCGCCGCGCCGATCACCAACAGCACCAGCGTCATCGCCAGCATCAGCCGGATCAGCGCCCCGCCCAAAACGCCCGCCGCTTCAACCGGAGAGACCGCCCACAACCGGTCCATCTGCGGCAGATACCCGCGCAGCACCATCAATGCGACGGCGCCCAGAAGCACGACCTTCAGCACGGATTTCACCAGTTCCACCAAGGCGTTGACCGACACCATGCGCCCAAGGCCTGTCAGCGGGTTCAGCTTGTCGGCCTTGAACCCCAGCGCCTTGGGCGCGAAATGCAGACCACCTGTGCCCCATTGGATGGCCAGCGCCGCCAAGGCCAACGGCAGCCCTGCCACCACGGCGACGGTCAGGATTTCCCAGAACGCCGACAGGCTGCGTGCGGCAATCTGGTCTTGCAGCAGCGCCGCGCGGTCCAGCCGCAGATAGTCGCGCCACAGCGCCACCGCCTGCGGCATCAGCGCCGCCCCCGCCATCACCAGCCCGGTCGCCATGGCGAAGCCGCCGAACACCATCGCCTCCTTCGAGGTCAGGACCCGGCCCTCTTCGCGGGCGTCCTGTTTGCGTTTGTCGGTCGGTTCGTGAGAGCGTTCCTCGCCGTCATCCTCGGCCATCAGACACCCCCACCGAGGATGGGACCGATCAGGTCAAGTGCCGCGCTCATCACCCCCTGCATCGCCGTCGCCGCCCCCGGCACCGTCAGCCACAGCAGCAAGAGCGTGGCCATCATGGTCAGGGGAAAGCCGAAGGAAAACAGGTTCAACGCCGGAGCAGACCGCGTGATGACACCGATCACGATGTTCAGCAGCAACAGCACCGACACCACCGGCAGCATGATCCCCAAGCCCAGCGCGAACATTGCCGTGCCCGCCTGCAACCCCGCCGCGATCAGGCGGTCGGGCTGGAAATCGCCCCCCGGCGGCAGGGCGGTGTAGCTTTCGATCACGATGCGGATGGCCACCAGATGCCCATCCAGCGCGAAAAAGGTCATCAACAGGAAGATCGAGAACACCTGCGCCACCACGGGCGATTGCCCGCCCATCGCCGGGTCCACCTGCGCGGCAAAGGACAGACCGGCGGTCGAGGCGATGCGGTCCCCCGCCAAGGACGCCGCGCCGAACAGGATGGTCAGCACCAGCCCGGCGGTCAATCCAAGCGCCAGTTCGGGAATGATAAGCCGCAGCGCCGACATCCCCGCCAAAGCATCCGGCGGCGGCATCGGGACATGGGCGAAGACGGGAATGGTCAACATGACGGTTGCCACGATGCGGATCGGCAGCGGCGTGAAGCGGCCCCCGAAGGCAGGCGAGGCGACAAGAAAGGCCCCGATCCGCAGCATGGCAAACAGGAATTGCGTCAGCCAGCCGGTCAGCGCACCCATCTCCATCGCGGGCAGGGGAAATCCGCCCTCCATCAGCCGCCCATGGTGCGGATGGTTTCAAAGACGAAGGCGAAGTAATCCGTCATCGTGGTCAGCATGAAGCTGGAGGCCAGCGCCATCGTCAGCATCACGATGGCCAGTTTCGGCACAAAGCTGATGGTCTGTTCGTTGATGGACGTGGCCGCCTGCAGGATGCCGATGACCAGACCCACCGCCAACGCCACCAGCAGAACCGGCCCCGCGGTCACGAGGATCGACCAATAGGCCATGCGCAGATGTTCGATATTGCCGTCGAAATCCATGTCAGCCCCCCAGACCGTAGGTTGCGGCCAGTGACCCCACGGTCAGCGCCCACCCATCCACCAGCACGAACAGCAAGAGCTTGATCGGCAGGGACACGATCATCGGCGACAGCATCATCATCCCCAAAGCCATCAGGATCGAGGCGACGACCATGTCGATCACCAGAAACGGCAGGAACAGCAGGAAGCCGATCTGGAACGCGGTTTTCAATTCCGACGTCATGAAGGCAGGCAGCAGCACCGAAAACGGCACGGCATCGGGACCAGAATAGGCCTCATCCCCCGCCAGTTGCTGGAACATCAAAAGGTCATTCTGGCGAGTATTCTCCACCAGAAACCCGCGCAGGATGTCGGATGAGGCGCGGATCGCCACATCAGGGGCCATCTGGCCATCCAGATAGGGGCCGATCGCCTCGTCATGCATCCGGGTCAGGGTGGGCTGCATCACGAAGAAGGTCAGGAACAGGGCCAGCGCGATCAGCACCTGGTTCGGCGGGGTTTGCTGCGTGCCCAAGGCTTGGCGCAGGATCGACAGCACGATGATGATGCGGGTAAAGGCCGTCATCCCCAAGAGCAGGGACGGCAGCACCGTCAGCAGCGTCATCAGTGCGACGATCTGTAGTGACAGCGAATAGGTCGTGCCGCCGCCCGCCCCTTGTTGCAGGGTGATGGCAGGCAGACCCTGCGCTTGGGCCAGCGCGGGCAGCAGCACCAACGTCATCGCCAGAAGGACGCGCGTCATGACGTCACCTGCGGGGTCACGGGGCCAAGGTCGTGCAGCTGCGGGGCCGATCCCTTGCAGCGGATCAGCAGGAACGACCGGCCATCCACTTCAAGGATCACGGCGCGGTCGGTGGAGGAAAGGGCCGCCACCTCGGCCAGTTTCATCCGCTTGCCCTGATGCAGACGCCGCGACAAACCACCTTGGTTCAGCTTGACCAGCAGCCAGCCGAGCGCCAGCACCGCCATGAACAGTGCCAACACTCCGATCTGGCCGGGGCGGATCACCACCAATGCTGTTTCGGTCTCCATTCCCGTCTGCGCCTTCTGATCCACGCCCTGCGTGTGAGATGCCTAGAAAATCTGGTTCCGCGCCCGTCCCTGCCCCCACGTGATGCAACCGATCCGGGCAAAAATGCCCCTCCCAACGGCGGGAGGGGCGAGGGGGCTTGCTTGGGACAAGCAGGGGTAAACGCTTGGGCAGGACCGACACCGGACCCGCCCGGTCAAGGTCAGTGCTGCCCGCCCAGCGCCGCACGACGGCGGCGTTCGACGGACGAGGGGATACGCAACTGGTCGCGGTATTTCGCGACGGTGCGGCGGGCCAGTTGCACGCCGTCTTCCTGTTCGACAAGCTTGGCGATGGCGTCATCCGACAGCGGGTCTTGCGGGTTCTCGGCCTGCACCAGTTTCTGGATCCGGTGCCGCACCGCCGAGGCTGACCCCGACTCGTCCCCGGTGGACGAGGCCAGCGCCGCGCTGAAAAACGTCTTCAGCGGGAAGGTCCCCTGCGGCGTGGCGATCATCAGGCCGGAACAGACCCGGCTCACGGTGCTTTCATGCACGCCGATGGCATCGGCCACCTCGCGCAGGATCATCGGGCGCATCTTGGACAGGCCCTGATCAAGGAATTCAGACTGCCGCCGCACCACCTCGGCTCCGACCTTCAGCGTGGTCTGGTTGCGATGCTCGACCGCGCGGCTCAGCCAGCGGGCAACCGACAGGCGTTCTGCAACATAGGCCGACGAGTCGCCCTTGCGCGCCACCTTGCGGGCCTCATCGGCCTTGACCACCACGCTGGGCAGGGTGGAGCGGTTCAGGTCCACGCGCCAGCCATCGGTCCCGCGCGTCACGATCAGATCCGGCGGGCGCTGTGCGGTGGATTCGAATTCGAACAACGCGCCGGGTTTGGGGTTCAGCGACCGGATTTGCCGCAGCATCGCCTTCAGCGTGTCCATGTCGCAGGCGCAGACCCGGCAGAGGCCGCGCAGATCGGCCACCGCCAGCATCGGCAGATGCCGCAGCAGCGTGTCAAACATCGGCGTCAAAAGCCCCTGCTCTGCCGCTTGCAGGCGCAGGCATTCCGACAGGTTGCGCGCGAACAGCCCGGCCGGTTCGATCTTTTGCATCCGCTGGAGCAGCGCCTCGGCGCGCTCCATCGTCACGCCTGCACGTGCGGCCAACAGGTCCAGCGGTTGGCCCAACCAGCCCGACGGTTCCAGCGCATCCAGCATCACCTCGGCCAAGGCCCGTTCGGCACCGGTCAGGTCCAGCCGCGCGACATGGGCTTGGGCATGGGCGTAAAGCGACGGCCCGGGATCGGCGGCGAGATTGCCCAGACGGTCCCAGTCATCCTCGGCACCGCGCCGCGCGGACGGCAGCGCCGGTTCGGACGACTTCACCCGCAACGCGGCGCGCGGCAGGCCCAATTCGACAAAGGGGTTTTCTTCGGCCTGCCCTTCGATGAAGGATTGCAAGTCGGCATTGCCCATCTGCAAAAGCTGGATGGCCTGCTGCAACTGGGCGGTGACCACCATCGACTGGCGCTGGGACAGGGTCTGTGAGGTGTAAAGTTGCATGGCGCGGTTCTCCTTGACGGTGAACCTGCACAGGCAGCGGCGCTTCTGCAAAAAAAGCGTTTGACGCCCCTAAAATGGCGGAAACCCGACAGGAAAACCCTGACAGAACTGGGCCAATCCCTTGAAATGAAAGGTGCCCCGGTATTGTCACACCGGGGCCACAATTCTTGCGTGTCAGCTTTCCGTCAGCCGCGGAGCAGACTCAGCACGCCCTGCTTGGACGAGTTGGCCTGCGCCAGCATCGCGGTGGCGGCTTGCGACAGAATCTGGCCACGGGCAAGCTGGGTCGATTCTGCGGCGAAGTCGGCGTCCATGACCTGCGATTTCGCGGCCTGAACCGAACCCGAGATGTTGGTCAGGTTCGAGATGGTCGAGTCCAGACGGTTGGACATCGCACCGAGGTTACCGCGCGCCTGGCTGATCTTCTGCAGCGCGACGTCGATGACCGTGATCGCCTCGGCCGAGGATTCAGCGGTGGACAGGTCGATGTCAGCCACCGATTCCAGCGTAGCGGCATTGGCGGTGTCCGAGAAGAAGCCGACTTCGCTCGCACCGGAGTCGATCTCGGCCGAGTTGACCGAGAAGGTCTGGGTCGAGGTGAAGGTGACCTGACCGGTCACAGTCGCCGAGTCATCGGTGTTGTCCAGCGTCAACGTGTCCGGCGTCGCATCTTCGGTGCCATCGTTGTTCAGGCCGGTGACATCCATCGTCGCTTCGGCAGCAGCACCCGAGTCAGCGGCGGTGTAGTTCGTGATTTCGATGTTCTTGCCGGTCGAGTCGGTCAGGATGATTTCCGACGCATCCTTGCCCAAGGAAGCGGTCACACCGGTCGAGGTGGTCTTGGTGTTGATCGCATCACGCAGCGACCGCAGGTCATCCTTGTTCGAGATGGCGACCGTGCCGATGGACTGGCCATTCACCTCGAACGAGATCTTGCCAACATCCGACAGGCCCGACAGCTTGGCTTTGGACACAGCCGTCGCCTGCACGCCGGTCGAGGACGATTTCTCGTTTACCGCAGCGGCAAGCGCCTTGGCCGACATGTCGGCGGTGGTGTCGATTTCGGCGTTGCCGGCATGGCCCGAGATGACCAGTTGCTTGGACGGCGTCACGCCACCAGACGCTGCGATCGAGACTTCGGATTTCACCTTGTGGGCACCGATGTCGGTTGCTGCCGCGCTGTCCACGTTGATCTGAACGGTCTGGCCAAGGTCAGCACCGATCTGGAACTGCTTGCCGGTGAAGGAGCCGTCCATGACCTTCATGCCGTTGAAGGTGGTGTTTTCCGCGATGCGGTTGATTTCCGCGACCAGCTGGCGCGATTCCGCGGTGATGTTGCCGCGGTCCGACCCGGTATTGGTGTCGTTGGCGGACTGGACGGCCAGTTCACGCATGCGCTGCAGCATGTTCGAGACTTCGACATGCGCGCTTTCCGTGGTGTCCAGCAGGTTCTTGCCGTCGGTCGCGTTGCGGACGGCCTGGTTGATGCCCATGACCTGCGCGGTCATCTTTTCGGCAATCGCCATGCCCGCCGCGTCGTCCTTGGCGGCGTTGATGCGCAGACCCGAGGAAAGGCGGGTCATGGCCTGGTTGAAGTCGTCGTTCACTTTCGCCATGTTCGCCTGAGCGGAAATGGCACCGATGTTCGTGTTAATGGAAGTCATTGGTCCAGCCTCCTGGGGTTTGCCGTTCGCGCCCTTCAGCGCTCTGGCAATGACAACGGCCCCTGACGCAGATGTTTAGCGAAAGCGCCGCGACAGGGTGTTTGCAAGGACCGGGCCGCTGTCACAGATGGTCCCCGAAGAAAATTTAAGTATATGATTTAGAAAAGTATTTTTTTCACCTTTTGGGCCTTTTTTTCTCATTTCGAAAATTTTCTGAATCTGCAACACCCCTCCCGAAGGTTGCACCAGAGCGGCGGATTTGGCCGTTTTGCCCTGCCAGGACAGCCCATCACGCCATATTTCTGTCCTGCTGCCGCGCGGCAAAGGCGGCCCTTTTGCGCCCCATGACGTGCCCCTGCGCGCGGCGGCACGCGCCTTGCAATTAAGACCCCGCGCCCGCCTGCCGTTCTTGGGGACCGTGGGCAGGGCTTGGCAAAGGGACGCGCGATGGTCGATATCCTCAGCACGCTGAACAAGAACGGGTCGGGCCTGAACCTGTCAGACCTGACGACCTCGCTCGTCGCGGCGGAAATCCAGCCCCGGCAGAAGGCCGAGCAGAAGAAACGCGACTCCGCCACCCTGTCGATCTCGACACTCGGACAGGTGCGCTCGCAGTTCCAATCCCTGCAAACCGCCGTGACCAACCTGCAAGCCGCGCCGATCCTGAAAGCAAGCAGCGGAAATTCCGGCGTCAAGGTCACGATCACTGACCCCTCCAAGATCGCCAACTCCAGCCGCAGCATCGGCGTGGTTCAGACGGCGCAGCGGCAGGTGCTGGAATTCAAGGGCTTCACCTCCGCCGATCAGACCATCGGGGCCGGCGCGCTCAAGGTGGAAATCGGCGCGTGGTACAAGGACGCCTCGAACAACCCCGCCTTCGCGCTGAACCCCGAAAGCACGGTCAACACGCTGAACATCCCCGCCGGGGCCACGCTCTCGCAATTGGCGGACACGCTGGATGTGCTGCCGGGCCTCTCGGCGCGGGTGATCGAAAAGGGCGACGGCACCTTCTCGCTGGGGATCGTGTCCGACGCGGGGGCCGGGCAAGCCCTGCGCTTCACCGCAACCGAGACGGCGGCGGGCCTGTCCACCTTTGACACCACCGCCACCAATGCCAGCGTGCAGATTCAGGCGGCACAGGATGCGGTGCTGGAACTCGATGGTATCACCGTCACCCGCCCGACCAACACCATCGACGATCTCATCCCCGGCGCGACACTGGACATCAGCGCCCCGGCCGGGACAGAGACCACCATCGACTTCAGCCGCGACATCGAAACCGCGCGCACCAACCTGCAATATCTCGTCGATCAGGTGAACGCGACGCTGACCAAGCTCTCTGACGTGTCCGCCCGCGCGGTGAACGGGGCGACGGCGGGCGTTCTGGCCGGGGACCGTGTGGTCGAGAAACTGAAATCGGACCTCCGCAGCCTGATCGCGGGGCCCTTGACCGGGTTTGGCGACACGCCGGTGTTCCTGTCCGATCTGGGCGTGCAAAGCCAGCGCGACGGCAGCCTGCGCCTGAACAGCTATGATTTTGAGAAAGCCTTCGCCGCCAGCCCGGCCAAATTCGACGCGGCCTTCAATGACCGCCTGTCCAGCACCTCCGACGGGGTCGAGGTGACGGGCCTGCTGTCCGCGACCGCCGCGCCCGCCAACCTGACGCTGACCCGCGACATGGCAACCGGCAAGGCCAAGCTGGGCGATCACAACACCATCGGCTTTGCGCCAGAGGCCGGGCGCATGCGCTACACCGTGCTGGATGGCCCCTATTCCGGCCTGATGATCGACATGCCCGACACCGCGACCGAGGCGAATGTCACCATCGGGCGCAGCTTCCTGTCCCGTCTGGATGGGCTTTTGACCGATGCGCTGCAATCGGGCGGGCGGATTGCCGAACGCGAAAGCCAGATCGGTGCGCGGGTGACCGCAGCGGACAGCGAAATGGCCAAACTTGACGAGCGCGCGGCGAAACTGACCACGCGCTACCTGTCCAAGTTCACCCAGATGGAAACCACCATCTCGACGCTGAAAAGCACGGGCAATTACCTGACCAACCTTGTGGCCCAGTGGAACAAGAGCAGCTAGGCCAGCCTGCCCCTGCGCGCCCTTCCCCGTTGCTCAAATATCCTCGGGTGGGTCCGGGAGGGTGGAAAACCCTCCCGGGGGGGCAACAGGCGCGCGGTCAAAGGCTCAGACGGCCAGCCCGCGGCGGATGCCGAATTTCTTCATCTTCTCAATCAGCGTGGTCCGGCGCAGGCGCAACGCCTCGGCGGCCTGCGCGACATTGCCCTGACGCTTGTCCAAGGCCGCCTCGATCAGCGCGACCTCGATGTCGCGGATGTATCCACGCAGGTCCAGATCGGTCAGGCGCGACAGCGCCTCGTGGAACCGCGACGGATCGGGCAACCCGGCGCCACAGGGGCTGGGCGGTTCGGGCATCAGATCGGTCCCGTCGCTGTCCATGTCGGGCATCTGCATGCCCAGTAGGTTGTCGCGCACATGGCGGGCGGTAATCATGCGGCCGGGGAACATGACGAAGGCGCGCATCAGCACATTCTTCAACTCGCGCACATTGCCGGGCCAGCCGTGGGCCGACAGCGCCCGGATGGCGGCGGCATCGAAATGGGGGGCATCCAGCGCCGGATGTTCCGCCAACCGGTCCGAGATCATCCGCGCCAGGATCAGCGGGATATCGGCGGTGCGTTCGGCCAGCGGCGGCACGGTCAGCGGAAAGACCGAGATGCGGAAGAACAGGTCGGCGCGGAACTCGCCACGCTCCACCGCCTGGGTCAGATCGCGGTGCGTCGCGCAAACAAGGCGGAAATCCACCGCCTGCTCGGACCCGCCACCCAGACGCTGGATGCGGCGGCTTTCCAGCACGCGCAGCAGCTTGGCCTGAAGCGCCGGGGGCATGTCGCCGATCTCGTCCAGAAACAGCGTGCCGCCCTGCGCCTGTTCGATGCGGCCCACGCGGGCACGGTCCGCGCCGGTGAAGGCGCCTTTCTCATGGCCGAAGAGTTCGCTTTCCAAAAGGTCCGCGGGAATGGCGGCGCAGTTCACCGCGATCAGGGGGCCGGTGCGACCGGACAGGCGGTGGATGGCCTCGGCCACCAGCTCCTTGCCCACGCCGGTTTGCCCCCGGGTCAGGACGGCGGCGTCACTCACAGCGACGGCGGCGATCATCCGTTTGAGCTGCCGGATCGGCGCGCTGTCGCCAACGATCATGCGGTCAAGGACGTCAGACTCCACCGGAACAGCCCGCACCTGCACGTCGCGTTCGACCCAATGACTCGTCATGTTTCACTCCGTCCTAAACTGTCCCCAATGTCCGCCGTTCACAGAGTTGCGAGCAATCCTCCTTGCGCGCGAAGGGTTGCGCCATCGGATCAGCCCTCAAACCTTGGAGAGCACCGACCCATCCCTATGTCGGCTCGCCTTACGCAACAGCGGGGTTCGCTGCGCTGCGGTAGCCTATTCGTCACGGTTCGGGCGCAAGAAGATGGCGCATCTGTTCCACGTCTGCCCATCGGTCACGCAAGCGGCGCGGCGCATCATCGAATCGCATGCTGGGGGTCTCTGTCGCGGCAATCACCATCGGAAGATCGGGTGCGGCGGGGCGCGACTTGGCGCCGGGCGGGGCGGCGTCAACCAGCGGGAGGTCCGGATCATCCTCTCCGGGTGCGAAAGCGGGGGGCGCAAGCTCTGGGGGCGCAAGCTCGGGGCGGCCGGGGTCCGTCGCCATCGAGGTGGCCGCCTCAACCGTGCGTGCGCCGACCAGCGCCGCGCGTTCTGCGGCAGCGGTGAACATCGGACTGCCCGCCAGCGCGAGCAACCCCTGCAACCGCACCGGAACGGCGGACAAGAGCACGGCGGGCGCTTGCCCCTCGGGCAGGGTCGGCAGCAGCGCGATCATGGTTTCCTGCGCGGCGGAGACCTTGGCAACATAGGCCTGCCCCCGATCCGGGTCGGTGGAGTGATAGGCCGCCGTCGCCAGTTCCCAACTGCCCAACTGGTTCTTCAACTCTTTCAAGAACCGCGCGGCATAGGCGGTGTTCTGCACCGGGTCCAGCATGTCGGCCCGGCTGGCGAAGGCTTCGGAATGCCACTTCCAGTTCAGTTGCATGCAGCCCACATCGACATTCGTGGTGCCGGTGGCAAGGATGTCATCCAGCTTGGCCAAAGCCTCGGCCGCGCTGTCCAGATAGTGCGAATCCCCGCCCTGGTTCAGCGTCCAGGGCCAGGGTATGCGCCCGCCCTGCCCATCCCCCTTGCCGGTTTCCACCAGCGAGATCGCGGGCAACAACCCTTCGGGCAGCCCCTCGGCGGCCCCGGCGGCGGCGGCAAGCCGGGCGCAATCAGGGGGTGGGGATGCCAGACCCGCCATCGGGTCCAGCGGTGCGGTCAAAGGGTCCAGCGCGGCCACGACATCGGCGCGGCCTTCGGCGTGGACAGGGCCGGGCAACGCCGACACAGCGGCGGTGCAGCACAGCAACAGGGCAAAGCGGTTCAACATCATGCCCCCCCTTTTGCAAGAGACGGGCCATTTGCCGCAGGATCAGCGCAGGTAATCGAACAGCGACGTGCCGCTGATCTTGACGAAACTCTGCTGTGACGCCTGCTCGGTCAGCAGCAAGGTCTGCAACCGCGTCAGCGCGGCGGCGACGTCAAGATCCTCCAGCCCCGCCACCGCCTCTTGCAGGCGCACCTTGCGCGCGGCCAGCGCGTCGAGGTTCTTGTCGGCCAGTGCACCCAGCGCGCCCACCTCGGCCCGTTGGGCGGCAAGGTGGTTGGTCGCATCGCCAAAGGCCCCCACCATCGCATCCGCCGTCAGGCGCGCATCGCGCAGACCCAGCACCTGACCCTTGGTCGCCCCCGTCTCATCGGTCGGTGCGAGCGTTGCGACCGGCGCGCGCGGGTCCCCCCCCGACGACAGGTCGCTGATGCGGAAACTGGCGCGAAAGGCGAACATCGCCACGCCCTTGCCATCCGCCGTCACGCTGGCCGTCACCCCGGTTTCGGCGCTGGCCGCGTTGATCGCGGCGGCCAGCGGTCCGGGCGCGCCCTTGGCCACCTCGGCCTCGATCCGGGCGCTGCCTTTCGGGCCGGTCAGGGTAAAACCCAAGGCCTGCCCTTCACGCCCGGCCAAGGGTGTCAGCACGCCGCTGTCATTGATGTCACGGTAAGGCCGCGCCTCGGCCAAGGGCGAGGTCAGGCTGGCGATGAGGTCATCCACCATCTTGAACATGTCCCCCTTGGCCCCGCCTGCCGTGGGGATGGATTGGAACACCTCGCCGCCGTTCAAGCTGGTTGCCAGCATCGCGGTTTCGGTCATCCGCAGCACAGACCGCCCACCGTCGCCCTGATAGGTCACGCCCTGCGGCCCATCGACAAAGGGGGTCTTGCCCGACAGACCGGCGAACAGCGGCTCTCCCATCGTGTCGGTGCGATTGGCCGCCGCCACCAAGGCCTGCCGCAGTGCCACCGCCTGCGCCTTCAGCGCCATGCGGCCTTCGGGCGTGGTCGTGTCGCTGGACGCCTGCTGCGCGATGTTCAGGAATTGCCGCCCGATGTTGGACACCTCATCCAGCGCCAGATCGGCATGGGTCAGGCGATCCGCCGCCAGTCTGGCATTGTCGGTGAAGCGGTCCACCGCGCCCGTCTGTTCGCGCATGGCCGAAAGCTGCGCCGCCCGCATCGGATCGGTGGACGGTCGCGGATCGTTCTTGCCGCTGGAGATGCGCGATTGCAGGTCTGAAATCTCGGACTGGATCTTGCCGAAATTGTCGATGGCGATGCGCCCGAACAGGGCATTCCCGATGGTCATGGCATCATCTCCCTAGGATTTACAACGAGCGGAGCAAGGTTTCGAACAGGTCTTTCGCCACCGTCATGATCTGGGCGCTGGCCTGATAGGATTGCTGAAGTTCCAGCAGACGGGCGGCTTCGGTATCCAGATCGACCGCGCCTTGGGCCGCATCGGCGCGTTCTGTGGTGTCCAGAATGGCCTCGGTCGCCGAGACGCGCCGCCCCGCCGCAGCAGTGCGCGTGCCGATGTCGCTGATGAAGCCCGACAGCACCTCGGCAAAGCCGCCCGCGCCGGTCGTGGGGTTGCGGAACCGCAACTCCAGCAGCGAGTCGATGGCCCGTCCATCGCCGCCGCCATCCAGATTGGGCGTCAGGCGAAACCCATCCCCGGTGCGCGGCGTTCCGGTCAGCGAAACGGCAAGCCCGCCCACCACCGCGCCACCACTGGCATCCAGCACCCGCGTCCCGATGGAATGGCCGGTGGCGCTGTCGATCAACTCCACTTGGCGCGACGCCGCATCGACCACCCGCAACTCCACCGCGGCGGGGGTGCGGCTGACCTCTCCGGCCTCCATGCTGCCTGCCATGCGCAGGCTGCCCGATCCGGTCATGATCACGATCAGGTCTTCGGGCGGCAGGTCGGTCAGCGTCAACCTTTGCCCCACCACCGACGAGGCCGTCATGCCGATGTCCAGCGCGCTGCCATCCAGTGACCGCGCGGTCAGCGTGCCGCCATTGACCGTCAAGGTCGCGCCAAGACTGGCAAATCCCGCCGCCGTGGCCCCGGCAGAGGGGATGACGCGTAGCGCCCCGGCGCTGGCGGGAATGTCGAATTGCAGCGCGCCGCCGGTGATGCTGGCGGTGCCGGGAAACCCGGCGGGCAGCGTGACGGCAGGCCCGGCGCCAAGCGTGATGCTGTGCTGGGTCTCGCCGATCCGCACCGCGAAACTGGCGGGCAGCGTGGTGGGCACTTGCCCCGTCAACAGGCTGCGCGGCCCTTGCGCGGGCGCGAGGCCAAAGGCCGCCGCATTGCCTGCCGCCACGGGCAGCGCGATCCCGGTCGCATCGCTGGACCCGCCCTGAACCGCGATACGCAAGCGGTTGTCCGCGCCAAAGCTGGCGGTCACACGGCCATCTTCTGGCCCGGACACGGCGACGGTGCCGCCCTGCATCTTCAGCACATAATCCTGCCCATCGACCCGGATCACCGTACTGGCCCCATCGGCGGGCAGAGCGGCCACCGCCGCCCCGGTCATCGACGCCACAGGCATCCCGTCGCGCAGCAGCGCCGCCAGACCCGTGGCCACATCCGCCGCCGAAGCCGCACCAGACACAGCGGTATCCAGCGTCACGCTGCGCCCGGCGAGGGTCAGGCCATAGCGCGTCGGCCCCGCCAAGGCCGCCGGGGCGGCATCCGTCCCCGTGCTGTCAAAGGTGGGATCAAGGCGGAAGGTCAGGCGCTGTTCCGCCCCGGCCAAAGCCACCTCTCGCGTGACCAGCCCACCGATCCGCGGGTCTGCCGCGCTGTCGGTCCGGATGCCGGCCATCGTGGCCGACAGCGCCTTGTCCTGCGCCAGCGTCACGCGCCCACTGACCCGCAGCCCATCCGCCCCCGCGCCCAGCGTGATCGCAGCGCCCAGCGGCTGGTCCTGCGCGTCCACTGGGTTCAGCGTCATCGCCGCGCCTGCCGAATGGCTGAACCCGGTCAGCCGGATATCCGCGCCACCCGCATGACGCAGGATCACCCGATCCCCGTTCGGCGAAAGCTCGGCCTTCACGCCGGTGGCCCGTGTCAGACCGTTGATCGCCAAGGCCAGCGCGTCCAGCCGCCCATCGGCCACCTCGACCTCCACCTGCAGCGGGGTCGCATTGTCGCCTTCGATCTGGAAGCTGACTGTCCCCGCCGCCGGGGCCTGAAGCGCCAGCGCCGTTTCTGCCGTCGCCCGCAATCCCGGCACGGCGGTTGAGGCAATCTCAGCCAGTCGCCGGGCCGAGGCCCCTTCGGGAAGGGTCAGCGTGACCGGCAGACCAACCCCGGTTTCCAGCGTCACGGGAAGCGCGGGATTGGCCGGGGCTTCGATTATGCCGGACCATGTGACCGGGGCGTGGCTGTCCAGCGTCAGCGCCTGCCATCCGGCGGGCTGCACCGCATCCAGCGAAAGACCCCGATAGGCGGTGCCATCCGCCGCGTTCAGGTAGTCGGGGCGATAGGTGGCCCCGGGCAGAAAGCCGTTCGCCTCGGTCATCAGATTGGCGATATCTGCAGCGGCCAAGCGGCTGCCCGCGATCTGACGCCCCTCGCGGGTGAAGATCTGGAAGGTCCCGCCCTGCGCGGCGGCGGGCGTCACGATGCCCGCCGTGCCGTCAAGGCTGGCGGCGGTGATGTCACCCTGATTGCGCGACAGTGTCAGCACCCCGTCCCGCCCGGCGGCGGCAAGGCCAAGGCTGGCCAAGCTGTCCCCTGCGGTGCTCGTCAGACTGCCCGCGTTCAGCGCATTGGCAATCTCGGCCATGCCCCAGGCTGCGGGGCGCGGGGTCAGGTTGAACGCGACCGCGCCACCGTCCAGCGTGACCGACAGGCTGGACAGGCCCGCAACAGCGGCGACCGGGACCGATACCTCTGCCGTCGATTGCGCGCCCATACTGGCCAGCGTCACGGATTTCGTGCCGGCGGGCACATAGCCCACCACGCCCGCCGACAGCAGGCTGACGGCAGAGGCGCCCGTGCCCGCGCCCTGCAACACCTCATCCAGTTTCGGCAAGGCGGGGGGCGCGACGATGGTGATCCCCATCCGCGCCGTGGCCGCGCCCTGATTGCCCGGCGCGGGCGCGGTCAGAGTGGAGAGTGCTGCCGCGATCTGGCCGGGTTCCGTCGGGACAAAGCGCATGTCCACCGCCCGGCCCCGTTCCGGCGTCAGGGTGATGCGGTCACCCTCGGTGGCCGTGCCTTCCAGTTCCACGGTCAGGCCGGGCAGAACGATCATGTTCGTGCCGGTGCCGATCTCTGCCCCGCCCGCATCCTGCGCCCGCCACAGCCCCGCCGCGCCATCGCGCACCAGCGTGACAGGCCCCGCAGCAGCGCCGGTCGGGGTGATCCGCAGGTTCATGCTGCCCTGATTGGCTGGATAGGGCGTGATGTCCCACCCTTCCAAGGCGAAGAGATCTCCGCCGGGACTGCCGGTCAGGTCCACCGCGCTGCGATGCACGGCGTTGGTTTCGGCGGCCATCTTGCCTGCCAGTGCGTCCAACTCCTCGGTCGCGGTGACGATGGCGCCATAAGCCTGCGACAGCCCGCCCAGGCTGCCGGATGCGAACAGCCGCACCGTGCGTTCCTGCCCGCCCCGCGTGATCGTCAGCGCCAGACGGTCATCGCCGCTGGCCTTGACGGTGGTGGTATTGCCCTCAAAATCCATCAGCACCGCGCCACCGGGCTGACTGCCCAAAGACACCTGCGCCCGGCCAAAGCGGTCATATTCGACCATCATCCCCACCCGGTCCCCGATGGACCGCAGCAGCCGGTCACGCTCATCCTGCAAGGGGTTGAGCGCACCAATGGTGCCCGCGTTCTTGGCGAAACGGTTCTGCAGCAGTGCCAGCGATTGCAAATCCGCCGTCAGCAGATCCGCCTGCATCGAGGCATCCTGCAACGTCTGGGTCTGCAACCGCTTCATCCCCGCGCCGATATCGGCGAATGCGGCGGCCAGCGCCTGCCCGCTTTCCATCACCACCCGCCGCAACGAGGTGTCAGACGGTGCCGAGGCCAACTTGCCCAGACCGGAAAAGAATTCCTCAAGGCTGGCATCGATCCCGCCCGTGCCGGGTAGCATCAGCGCCTCAAGCGCCTTGGTCGCCTCCAGATGCGCGGTGGCGGATTCGACATCGCCAGAAGCGGTACGCAGACGGTCGGCCAGCAATTGATCAAAGGCGCGGCGGATGTCCTTGACCTCGACCCCCTGCCCGCCCGTGGCCAAGGTGACGGGCGAGGTCTGCGCCCCCCCGATCTGCGCCAAATCCACCGACCGGCGGCGATAGCCTTCGGTGTTGACGTTGGCGATGTTCTCGCCCGTCACACCCAGCGCGGTGCGGTAAACGCCAATGGCGGTGCGGGCGATGTCGACGATGTTGGACATCAGCGATCCTTCACATAGCTGCCGAATTGCCGTTCCACCGCATCGGCGATGCCAAAGCCGGTGCGCCCGGCGCTGGTCCGGGCGATTTGGCTGTCGAACATGTCGCGGAACTGGTCCACGCCCTTGCCGCCCATGATATCCTCGGCCAAGGGGGCAGAGCGGGCGGATTTCAGAAGCTGGGTCAACAGCATCTCTTCAAACCCCTCGGCCGCCTTGCGCAGGGCGGCGCGGTCGCCTTGGGGCGCGGTCAGGGCAAAGCCGTTCAGGGGCTTGACCTCCATCAGATCACCACCAATTCGGCACGCAGGGCACCCGCTTCGTGCAGCGCATCCAGAATGGCGACCAGATCAGACGGCGAGGCCCCAACAGCGTTGATCGCATCCACCAGCGACGACAGCGACACCCCGGTGTCAAAGACAAAGGCGGTGCCCTTTTCCTCGGCCGTGATGGTGCTGTCGGGCGTGGTGGTGGCCTGACCCGGCACGACAACGGTGCCATCGCCATTCACTACCGTCGCGCCTTGGGTGGTCTTGGGGTCCTCATCGATCCGCACCGTCAGCGAGCCATGGGTCACGGCGGCGGGGGTCACCCGCACCTCACCGCCGATCACCACCGTTCCGGTGCGCGAATTCACCACCACCTTGGCGGGCGGTTCATCCGGCGTAATCTCGACGTTTTCCAGCATGCCCATGAAGGTCACGCGCTGGTTCAGATCATAGGGCGCCCGGACCGAGACGGAGGCCCCGTCCAGCGCCGTGGCAATATCCGGCCCGAAAGTCGCGTTGATCACCTTGGCCATGCCCGCCGCCGTGGAGAAATCCGGGCGGTGCAGGTTCAGAACCAGTGTATCGCTGTCCTGAAACGGCGCATCCACGGTCTTTTCCACCTGCCCCCCGCGCGGGATGCGGCCCACGGTGGGGATGTTGACCGTCAGGGAAGACCCATCCGCGCCATCCACGCCCAGACCGCCCACCACCAGATTGCCCTGCGCGATGGCGTAAATCTCGCCATCCGCGCCCAGAAGCGGGGTCATCAGCAGCGTCCCGCCCTTCAGCGATTTGGCCGAGCCGATGGTGGAGACGGTCACGTCGATCTGTTGGCCTTCTTTCAGAAAGGGGCCAAGTTCGGCGGTCACCATCACCGCCGCCGCATTCTTGGCGTTCAGGTCCTGCGCATCGACGACCAGCCCCAACCGGCTGATCAGCGATTGCAAGGATTGCAACGTCAGCCCGGTATTGCCATCGCCTGACCCCGCCAGACCGACGACAACGCCATAGCCCATCAACGGATTGGACCGCACCCCTGCGACCGAGGCGAGGTCTTTCAGCCGATCCGCCCCGGCGGGCAGCGCCCCTGCCAGCAGCGCCACGGCGATGAGTGCGGCCCGGACGATCATAGCGGCGACACCGCTTGCAGACCGCGCCGCAGCCAGCCTTGGCGCGCGGTATCGGCCACTTCGCCCGCGCCGACATAGCTGATCTCGGCATTGCCGATGCGGTCGGACAGGATGACGTTTTCGGAGTTGATATCCTCGGGCCGGACGATGCCGGTCAGGCGGACGTATTCCTTGCCTTGGTTCAGCGTCAGGCGCTTTTGGCCCATGATCTCCAACAGCCCGCCCGGCAACACGCGCACGACCGATACGGACAGACGGCCCGTCAGGCTGTTGGATTGCTGCGCCGCCCCTTTGCCCGCAAAGGATTGGTCGGTGGAATTGGTCAGCATCCCATCGTCCAGCCCCAGCGTGGCCACATCCGGCAGGTCGATTTCGTAATCCGACGACCGCTGGCCGCTGGCCGATTGCGATTTGGTGGCGGCGAAGCGTTCGACGAATTGCACGGTCAGGATATCGCCGACATGCGACGCCCGCCGATCCGACGCGAACAGCCCGGAAGATGAGGCCGTATAAATCCCCCCCGTGGGCAATGCGGCCTGTTCGGGCAGCGCCTCGGACGGGTAGACCGGGGCAAATTCTTCCGACGCCACATCCTCGACGTAAGTCGAGGTGCAGGCAGCAAAGGGGACCAGCAGAAGAAGGGGCAGGATACGCGTCATCATCGCCATCACAGTTTGTTGGACAGGAAGCGCATCATCTCATCCGATGCGCTGATGGATTTGGAATTCACCTCATAGGCGCGCTGGGTCTCGATCATGTCGACCAGCTCTTGCACCACGTTGACGTTGGATTGTTCGAGCGCGCCTTGGACCAGCTTGCCCATGCCATCGGTGTAGGGCGCACCGACCACGGCCGGGCCAGAGGCCGGGCTTTCCACCACGAAATTCTCACCAATCGGGTTCAGGCCGCGCGGGTTGGGAAAGGCGGCAAGAGTGATCTGGCCGACTTCCTCGGCCGCCGTGGCCCCGGGCATGTTGACTGACACGATCCCGTCCGCCGAGATGATGATTTCCTGCGCGCCATCGGGGATCTGGATTTCCGGCTGGACCACGTAGCCCGAAGCGGTGGTCAGCGTGCCTTCGGCATTGCGCGACAAGGCCCCGTCGCGCGTATAGCCGATCTGGCCATCGGGCAGCAGCAC
This sequence comes from Paracoccaceae bacterium, assembly GCA_027486345.1. GTDB lineage: Bacteria > Pseudomonadota > Alphaproteobacteria > Rhodobacterales > Rhodobacteraceae > Paragemmobacter. The sequence continues at coordinate 65,454 of JAIXPH010000028.1, read as the reverse complement.
TTGCAAGAACCCCTGCCCATCAATCGCCACATCCAGCGCGTTGTCGGTGGTGGCCAAGCCGCCTTGGGAATACAGCTTTTCGGTGTTGACGATCCTGACCCCGGTGCCGACCGACAGGGGCGTGGTCAGTTGCGTGCCCTCGGACGTCTGGGCGCCCGCAGGGCGGATGTTCTGGTAGAGCAAGGTCTCAAAATTCGCCCGATCCCGCTTGAACCCCGTGGTGTTCACGTTGGCAAGGTTGTTGGCGATCACCTGCATCCGGGTCTGCTGGGCATTCAGACCGGTCTTGGCGACATGCATGGCATCCGAGGACATAGGCGGCAGGCTCCTGACAGGGCGTTTCTCTGTCAGGTGTCTGCAAGGGCCGTGCCAAGCGGCACGGATCGAGGGGATGGGATTTTAGGGGGGGAGTGCGGAAGGCGCACCAAACTAGGTCTTTTCACAGGTGAAGATCGCAAGCGGGAGCGAAACTCTCTGGGAGAGAGTTTCGCTCCCGCGTTGTAGGGCCGCGCGCGCAACGCCGGGGAGGGCGTTTCATGCGCACGCCGCCGCCTTTCGAAATCGTAGGGGGCGGTGCGTGTGCGGCCCGTGGCTGTGGGCCACGGGCCAATCCCTGTCGTCGTGCCTACGTCGCTCTACCGCGCCAACTCGCGTTCCAGCGCCTCGCGGATCAGACGCTGATAGGGGATGCCCCGCTCTTGTGCCCGCAGCTTCAACGCCTGCATCAGCTTTTCCGGCAAGCGCATGTTGATGCGGGCAGATTTTGGTTCCACCTCCCACGACACAGGTTTGAACAGGGCAAAGTCCAGATCGGTCAGGTCCTGATCCAGAAACGCCTCAGCCTCGGCGTCAGTGGTCATGGGCGGAACGGTTTTCATAGCGACGCACCTCACGGTCATGCATGTAACGGGCGCTGATCGGGCGGACCATGTCCCCCCGCCAGCAAAAGGCGACAAAGGCTGGGCGTCCCGATCCTGCGCGATTAACCGGGCCTCTGCCACGGAATGCACCGGGTCGGGGGCGACCCTTGGCCCTGCACGAAAGAACGCCTCAATCTCAGCCACGGAAAGCCCGTGCTTCAGCACCTTTGCCCGGTTGCCCTCGTCCCAGTCGAATTTCACTTATGTATGCACCGATGTGTGTACAAATCAAGCACCTCAGCGCAGCCACGTCGTCCGAGCAAATGGTTAGCGGTCGGTTAACACCGCCTCACCCCTTCGGCTTATCGTCCCAATCCTTGGTCAATATCCGGCTTGCGTCCCCTTGCGGGTCGTCGAATTGACGGTGCTTCATCGCCCAGAAGAAGGCGAACAGGCCAATCCCGCCCAAGAACAGCGACACCGGGATCAGGAAGGCCAGTATGTCCATGTCACTTCAACCTTAATGCGTTCAGCGAAACCGTAATCGACGACAGCGACATCGCCAAGGCCGCCGCCAGCGGGGTCGCCGATCCGATCAGTGCCAAGGGCACGGCGATCACGTTGTATCCGCCCGAGATCACGAAATTCTCGATGATCCGGCGCGAGGTCTGGCGCGCGATCCGCGCTGCATCGGCAATCGGGGCCATATCCTGACCCAACAGCACGATATCCGACGCCACCCGCGCCGCATCCAAGGCGGAGGCGGGAGAGATCGACACATGTGCCGCCGCCAGTGCCGCCGTGTCGTTCAGCCCGTCACCCACCATCAGCACGCGATGACCCGCCTGCGACAATGCCACCACTCGCGCGGCCTTTTCGGCGGGCAAAGCACCGGCGGTCCAATCTTCAATCCCCAAGCGTCCCGCCAAATCCGCTACTGCCCCCGCCGCATCGCCGGAAATCAAGACGATCCGTTTTCCTTGCGCTTTCAGCCCCGCAATCGCGGCTTCAGCCCCCGGACGCACACGGTCAGCAAAGGTGAAGGCGCGCGGGCTGCCGTCGCCGGTGCACAGATAGGTCGCCGTCACCGGCAAGGCCGCCCCGCCACACCATTCCGCACGGCCAAGGCGGACGGTCATGCCGCGCCAGACCCCCTCGACCCCATAGCCCGGCACTTCGCGCAAGCCCTCGACCCGCGCCGGACGAAAGCCGCGCGCGCGGGCAGCTTCGGCCAAGGCCAGCGCCAAAGGATGCGACGAGGCCCCCGCCAAAGCCGCCGCCACCTCGATGGCCAGATCGGGATGATCGGTCAGATTGGTCGGCTGCGGGGCCCCCATCGTCAGAGTGCCGGTCTTGTCGAAAACGACCGTATCCACCTCGGCCAGACGTTCCAGCGCGGTGCCATCCTTGATCAAGAGCCCCTTGCGAAACAGCTTTCCGCTCGCCGCCGTCACCACCGCAGGCACCGCCAGCCCAAGCGCACAGGGGCAGGTGATGATCAGCACGGCGGCAGAGATGTTGATGGCAAAGCGCACATCGCCCCCGGTCTGCCACAGCCAAAAGCCAAAGGCGGAAAAGGACAGAAGATGCACCAGCGGGGAGTAAAACCGCGCTGCCCGTTCGGCGAGGGTCTTGTACGTCGTCCGCGCATTTTCCGCCACGGCCACCAGATCGGCCATGCGGTGCAGACTGCTGTCCTTGCCCGCCGCCGTCACACGCAGGGTCAGGGGGCCGGTCAGGTTGACCTCTCCCGCGCTGACCAGCGTGCCCGGACCGGCAAAGACCGGCAGGCTTTCCCCCGTCAGCAGGCTGCGGTCCACCTCGGACTGGCCATCGACCACGACGCCATCCACCGGCATCCGTCCGCCGGGGCGCACGCGGACGAGATCACCCACATGCACCTCGGTGATGGACAGGATGACTTCCGCCCCATCCCGGATCACCACGGCGCGCGGCACCTCCAGCGCGGCCAACTCCTCTGCCGCCGAGCGGGCCACGGCGCGGGTCCGGTGGTCCAGATAGCGCCCTGCAAGCAGAAAGAAGGACAGCATCACCGCGGCATCGAAATAGGCGTGATGCCCACCCATCCACGTCTCGAACAGCGAAATCGACGAGGCGAGGATCAGCGCCAGAGAAATCGGCACATCCATCCCCAAGCGCCCCACCCGCAAGGAGGCCCAAGCGGATTTGAAGAACGGCTGCCCGACAAAGACCACCGTGGGCAGGGCGATGGCGGCAGAAATCCAGTGGAACAAATCGCGCGTCGCATCATCCGCGCCGGACCAGACCGCGACGGACAGAAGCATGACGTTCATCATGGAAAAGAACGCCACGCCCAGCCGCATCAAGAGATCCCGCCCCTGACGGTCGGTCTCGGTCGCGGATAAAAGGCCGGGGTCCAGCTCATGCGCCTCATATCCCACGCCTTTCAGCGCAGCGATCAGATGGTCGGCGGTCACGTCTGGCGCGGCCTCGACGCTCACCCGCTTCATCGTCAGATTCACCCGCGCGCTGTCCACCCCCGGCACGGCCATCAGCCGATGCTCCACCGTGGTGATGCAGGCCGCGCAATGGGCGGCAGGCAGGGACAGCATCAACCGGGCGTGCCCCGCCCCCGCCTGCCGCGCGATGTCCATCGCGGACGGTGCGGCGACGCAGGCCGGGCAGGCCGACAGGCTGGCGTGGTCACTGTCCTCCAGCGGGGGGGCGAAACTCATGGCGCTACTCCTGCACCAAGAGATCAAGCCGCTGGTTGAACAGCGTGCCATCCGGGGCCTTGGCATTGACGACGACGATCCACTTGCCGCGCGGCAAGGTCACATCGGCCACAAACGCGCCCGACATCCGGTTGAAGACCGGCGTGAAATCATCCTTCGCCTCTGTCGCGCGCCCCACCAGAACGTCAAGATCGGACAGCACGGCAGGCAGGCCATCGCGGTCGGTGAAATCCAGAACCAGATGGCCCGGGTGATAGGTGTGGGTCAGTCGCCACCCCAAGGCCAGTTGCGCCTGTTTGCGCGCGTCGAAATCCTGACTGGCAACATAGCCATTCGCGACCTCGATGCCCGGAAAGGTGCTGATCGCCTTGTAGGCCATCACCAGATTGACCGCGATGATGAGGCCGAAGGCCCCGGCGGTGACGGCAAAAACCTGACGTCCGGTGATTTCGGCCATCTCAGTCCTCCTTTCCGTTGAAGACGGTATCATGAGAGACCCGTTCCGTTCCGCCCACGCGGGACACCCACAGCCGCAGGTCGGTCTTGTCCTCTTGCGCGGCCTCACTGTCCGGCGCGGCCTCGATATAGACGCGCTGTTGCAAGGTCTCATTGGCGGGGACGGTCACTTGGGTGTCCGTCGCACCTTCAAGGTGCAGGGTAAAGCGGCCCTCAGAGGTCAGGGTGATCACATAGGTCTCATCCTGCCCGGATTTGTTGCGCAGGCGCAGGTCATAGGTGTTGCGGATCGTGCCATCCTTGAGCGTGACGTAAAGCGGGTTGCGCTGCGGCGTCACGCTGATGTCGATGGGAGAGCGCAGGAATAGCGCCACCACCAGCCCAATCCCGACACCCGCCCAAAGCACGGTGTAAAGGATGGTGCGCGGGCGGAAGACATGGCTCCAGACCGATTTGGCCGAAGCGCCCGCCCGTTCGCGGGTTTCATCCGTCAGCGCCAGATAGCCGATCAGGTCGCGCGGCTTGCCGATCTTGTCCATCATGTCGTTGCAGGCATCGATGCACAGGCCGCAGGTGATGCAGGCCATCTGCTGGCCATCGCGGATGTCGATGCCCATCGGGCAGACGTTCACACAGGCCATGCAGTCGATGCAATCGCCGTTGCCCTCGACGTTCTGCTTGCCGCGCGGCTCGCCCCGCCAGTCGCGATAGCCGATGGTCAGGGTATCCTCATCCATCATCGCGGCCTGAATCCGGGGCCAGGGGCAGGCGTAGATGCAGATTTGCTCGCGCGCGAAACCGCCAAAGGCAAAGGTCGTCGCGGTCAGGATGAACATCGTGGTGTAAGCGACGGGATGGGCGTTTAGGGTGACCAGATCGCGCATCAGGGTCGGCGCATCGGTGAAGTAGAAGATCCACGCCCCGCCCGTCGCCAAACCGATCAACAGCCAGATCGCCCATTTGGTCAGGTTCTTGCGGATTTTCTCGGCATCCCAACCCTGCCGGTGCAGGCGGATGCGGGCGTTGCGGTCGCCTTCGACCCAACGCTCCACAAGGATGTAAAGGTCGGTCCAGACCGTCTGCGGACAGGCATAGCCGCACCAGACCCGCCCGGCGGCCGAGGTGAAGAGGAACAGCCCCAACCCCGCCATGATCAAGAGCCCGGCCACGAAATAGAATTCATGCGGCCAGATTTCGATCATGAAGAAAAAGAAGCGCCGGTTGGCAAGGTCCACCAGCACGGCCTGATCCGGCAGGTTCGGCCCCCGGTCCCACCTGATCCACGGCGTGACGTAGTAGATGCCCAGCGTCACCGCCATGATCCACCATTTCAGCGTGCGGAAGGTGCCCTTCACGCGGCGCGGAAAGATCGGTTCGCGCTTGGCATAGAGGCTGGGCGGTTGGGTATCGGGGCTGCTCACGGAAATCTCCGAGTCTCTGGCTTTGAATTCTGACCCCGGTATGCGGCGATGCGGCGACGCGCACCTTGATGCATGTCAAACCATCATCCGCGATGCAGCTTTGTCGCAGGGGGTCACCAAAGGCGGCGGAGTTCCGGAACCTCGACAAAGATCGGATCGCGGGTCACAAGCGTCAGGGCGGACAGTTCCGCGGTCGAAGCGAGAATTCGGTCGAACGGATCGCGATGCGCCCAAGTCCGCAAACTGGCATGAAGCGCGATGGCCGGGGTGAAGGGAGCCACGACACCGCCCTGTTCCGCAAGCAGGTCGGGCAACTTTGCCGCATGCGGTTCCATCTCGGGCCACTTGCCCAAGCGTACCTTCTGGCCAATCTCGAAAAAGCTGATCGGGCTGACCATCACCGCATCCACTGAGCCAATCGCCCGACGCGCAGGGGCGGACAGCAACTCTGGCGCGGTCAGGGACCAAACCCAGGCGTGCGTATCGAGAAGAAGGGTGGTCATTCCCGTCCTTCCCAATCCTCCAGTTCCTGTTCCGACAAGGGGGCAAGGAAATCAGGCGGCGTTCCCACCTGACCCGCCAGCAGTCCCAGTCGGAAGCCCGATTGCGCGATGGGCACCAGACGCACTGCCGGGCGAGAGCCGCGCGCGATCACCACCTCTTCGCCCGCCAAAGCGGCCTCTATCAGTTTGGACAATTGGGTTTTAGCGGTGTGGACGGTGTATTGCATGGCAGCCTCACAGGTTAGTCAACTTAGCTAATTTTAGGCTGACTTTCAAGCGCCGGGGTCAAGCGCCGGACGGAAATGGAAAGGGGGGCGAACGCCCCCCAAGCCGTTAAGGAAAGTGCCGGCACCCCCAGGAAACGCGCGAACAGGTGGGGCGCCGGCACCGAACCCGGTCAGGCGGACCCGACCGGGAACACCGGGATCACTCGCCGCCGCCGCGCGAATGGACATAGGCGGCGACCGAGCGGATTTCGTCCTCGGTCAGTCGGCCCGTCCAAGGCGGCATCACGCCGAAGCGGGCGTAAGTGACCGTGGTCTTGATCGCGGCACGATCCCCACCATAGAGCCAGATCGCATCCGTCAGCGTCGGCGCCCCTTGGGTGCGGTCGCCCTGCCCGGCCTCGCCATGGCAGGCGACGCAGTTTTCGGCGAACACCGTCGCGCCTTCGGTCGCCAGCGCCGCGTCATGGTCCTGGCCCGAGATGGCCAGCACATGTTCCACCACCGCTTCGATCTGCGCCGGTTCCAGCAACCCGTCCACGCCGAATTTCGGCATCTCGGAATAGCGGGCGTCCGGATCGGTAGTGTTGCGGATGCCATGTGTGATGGTGGTGTGGATGTCGTCGATGGTGCCGCCCCACAGCCAGTCATTGTCCAGAAGGTTCGGATAGCCCTTGCCGACCACACCCGCCGCCCCCGCGCCATGGCACTGCGCGCAATTGGTGCGGAACACTGCGGCTCCGGCCGGTTCGGCATAGGCCATCAGTTCCGGCGTCGTGGTGATCGCATCCAGCGGTGCCGCCACCAGCTTGGCCTTGATGTCGGCGTTCTTGGCGTCGAAGCTGTCGATCTCGGCCTGCACATCCGCACGGGTCGATGATCCCAGAAGCCCGGGCGTCGCCCCCTTGATCAGCGGCCATGCCGGATAGGCGATGGTATAGCCGATGGCCCAGACGATGGTGGCGTAGAACACCCAGACCCACCAACGCGGCAGGGGGTTGTTCAACTCTTCGATGCCGTCCCATTCATGGCCGGTCGTGCTGACCTGACCGGGCGCGGCCTTGGTCACTTTCTTGGCGCACATGGCTCAGGCCTCCTTCTGGCTGGCTGCCGGTTTGGTGTCGTCGCGGAAGATCGACCGCGCGGCCTCGTCATGCAGGGGGCGGCTGCCGGGGCGCAGGGCCCAGACGATCACCCCCAGAAACACTGCCGTGAGCAGGACAAGCGCCCAACTGTCGGCGAAGTGGCGGAGCAGGGTATAGGTTTCCATGATCCTGCCCCCTTACCGGCTCGCGTCCGGCGTGAAGGTCGAGAAATCGACCATCGTGCCAAGGACTTGCAGATAGGCCACCAGCGCATCCATCTCGGTCAATTCGGCCTGACCGTCGAAGTTGGAGACGTTGGTCTTGGAATAGCGCTCTTGCAGACCGGCATAGTCGCTGTTCGGATCGGCCTGCGCGGCAAAATCGGCCGCCGCATTGGCCATCATGTCGTCCGTGTAGGGAACGCCGACCATCCGATGCGTCGCCATCTCATCGCCGATATACTTGGCGTCGATCACGTTGTTCATCAGGAAGTCGTACTTCGGCATCACCGATTCCGGCACGACAGCCTGCGGGTTCATCAGGTGATCCACATGCCACGCGTCGGAATACTTGCCGCCCACCCGCGCCAGATCCGGCCCGGTGCGCTTGGACCCCCATTGGAACGGGTGGTCATACTTCGACTCCGCGGCCAAGGAGTAATGGCCGTAGCGTTCGACCTCGTCCCGCATGGGGCGGATCATCTGGCTGTGGCAGACGTAGCAGCCCTCGCGGATGTAGATGTCGCGCCCCGCCAACTCCAAGGGTGTATAGGGGCGCACGCCTTCGACGTTCTCGATCGTGTTCTCCAGATAGAACAGCGGCACGATCTGGACGATCCCGCCGATGGTCACCACCAGAAGCGACAGGACCATCAGCAAGGTCGCGTGGGTTTCGATTGCCTTGTGCTTGTCAAGAAAAGCCATTTTCCCCGCCTCCGATCATTCAGCAGGGACAGCCGCACCGGCCCCGGCCTTTTCAGGCTGGGCGCGGACGGTCATCCAAAGGTTGTAGACCATGATGAGCGACCCGGCGAGGAACATCACCCCACCCAATCCGCGCACCACATACATCGGGTATTTCGCGGCCACCGTGTCGGCAAAGGCGTTCACGAGGAAGCCGTTGGCATCCACTTCGCGCCACATCAGGCCCTCCATGATCCCCGTCACCCACATCGCCGAGGCGTAGAGCACGATCCCGATGGTCGCGAGCCAGAAGTGCCAGCTTACCAGACGCAGCGAATAGAGGCCATCGCGGTTCCACAGCCGCGGCGTCAGGAAGTAGAGCGCGCCAAAGGTGATCATCCCGTTCCAGCCAAGGGCACCCGAGTGCACGTGGCCGATGGTCCAGTCGGTGTAATGCGACAGGCTGTTGACCGCCTTGATCGACATCATCGGACCTTCAAAGGTGGACATGCCGTAAAAGCCGATCGACACCACCATCATGCGGATGATCGGATCGGTGCGCAGCTTGTCCCAGGCGCCCGACAGCGTCATCAGCCCGTTGATCATGCCACCCCAGGACGGCATCCACAGCATCACCGAAAACACCATGCCCAGCGTCGCGGCCCAATCCGGCAGCGCGGTGTAATGCAGGTGGTGCGGACCGGCCCAGATATAAAGGAAGATCAGCGCCCAGAAGTGGATGATCGACAGCTTGTAGCTGTAGACCGGACGCTCGGCCTGCTTGGGCACGAAATAATACATCATGCCAAGGAAACCGGCGGTCAGGAAGAAGCCCACGGCGTTGTGGCCATACCACCATTGCACCATGGCATCCTGCACGCCCGAAAACAGCGGCACCGACAGCGAGCCCCAGATCGACACCGGGATTTGCAGGTTGTTGCCGATGTGCAGCATCGCCACGGTCAGGATCATCGACAGCAGGAACCAGTTCGCCACGTAGATGTGGGGCTCCTTGCGCTTGATCAGCGTGCCCATGAACACGAACAGGAAGGCGACCCAGACGATGGCGATCCACCAGTCGATGTACCACACCGTCTCGGCGTATTCCTTGCCCTGCGTGCCCCCCAGAACATAGGAGGTCGCAGCCAGCACGATCATCACCTGCCAGCCCCAGAACACGAACCACGCCAAATTGCCGCCCCACAGCCGCGTCGCGCAGGTGCGCTGGACGATGTAGAAGGCGCTCATGATCAGCGCGTTGCCGCCAAAGGCGAAGATCACCGCACTTGTGTGCAGGGGCCGCAGCCGCCCGAAGTTCAGCACGCCTTCGGTCACATTGCCCAGATTGAGCGCCGGAAAGGCAAGCTGGAAGGCGATCACCACGCCGACGAGGAACCCGACAACACCCCAGAAAGAGGTTGCGATCACCCCGGCGCGCACGACGCCATCCATGTATTCATTGGCGTTGACGGTCCTCGGCTCTCCCATCGTGCGGATGGTCCAGAGGAACGTCACACCGGCGGCCAGCATCACCACGAGCGCGTTGACCTGATAGGCCAAATCGTGCGCGTAGTTGGCTGCGATGGCGCCAAAGAGGGCGACCACTCCCAGCACAACCAGTTTCACGTAATCCCACATCGTCTTATGTCCCTTCGTCTCTTGTCCTGCGGCCCCCGGGAATCGCGGGGACTGCGGGCGCTTTGCGACTGGTCCGCTTTTGCGGCACGGGCGGCGATGCCGCCTTGATCCATGTCAACACCGGTCACGGGATCGTGCAGTCGCCACGAGGGGCCCGGTTTGATTGAGGTCAATGCAGCCCGCGCGGAAGGGGCGGATGATGCAGGGCATGCACAGCCGAAAGGACGCTGCCATGTTCAAGACCCTGCTTACCGTCGTGACCGATGCCGCGCAGGCCGAGGCCACGATCACCGCCGCCAGCCGCCTTGCGCTGGCCCATGACGCCCATCTGGACGTCCTCGCGCTCGGGGTGGACCGCACGCAACTGGGCTATTCCTACGTGGGAACCGGGGCCGTCGTCCTGCAAGCCGCGCTCGACCGCAGCGAACAGGACGCGCGCGCCGTGGAAACCGCCTGCAAGGCCGCCCTGACCGAACAGTTCCCCAGCCTTCGCTGGTCGATAGAGGCGGTCGTCGCGCAACTGGGCAGCGTGACCGAACTTGTGGCCCAACGCGCGCGCTTTGCCGATCTGGTGGTGCTGCCCCGCCCCTATGCCAAGGGTCAGGGCGCCGAGGCAGAGGCCGTGATCGAAGCGGCGATGTTTGACGGCCGTGCCCCGGTGGTCGTGGTGCCCGATGCGGGCGTGGGCGACGCCGACCGTCCGCGCCGCATCGTTCTGGCCTGGAACCAGAGCGCCGAGGCGATGACAGCCACGCGCCGCGCCTTGCCGCTGCTGAAACAGGCCGATGCCGTGATCATCACCGTGATCGATCCGCCCGCCCATGGGCCGGAACGGTCCGATCCCGGCGGGCTGCTCTGCCAGATGCTGGTCCGCCACGGGGTGAAGGCCGAAGTGTCGGTTCTGGCCAAATCGCTACCCCGCGTGTCGGACGTCCTTGCCCGGCAGGTGCGCGATCTGGATGCCGACCTGTTGGTGATGGGGGCCTACGGCCATTCCCGCTTCCGCGAGGCGATCCTCGGCGGGGCCACGCGCAACATGCTGGAACAGGCCGAGGTGCCGGTCTTCCTCGCGCATTGACCGACCGCCTTGTCAGGACAGGGCCTCCCCTCTCCCCCACGGGGGAGAGGGTCAGGGTGAGGGGGCAGCCCCCTCAGCCCACAATCCGCTTCAAGGATGGCACCGCCGACAGAAGCACCAGGTCCACCACCAGAACGGCCAGAAGTGTCAGCCCGAGCATCGGGAAAAGCATCGACAGCGCCACCGCGATCAGCACCACGCCCCGCGCCAGTGGCACACCGGTGGGCACCGGCGGCGCGGCCAGACGGAATGCCCCAGCCGGTCGGCGCTTCCACCACAGCACCACGCCCGACACACAGGTGAAGATCACCCCAAGGCAGAACACCCCGTTCACCAGCAAATTCCAAAGGCCCATCTGGCCTTCATGCAGGGCGATGCCCACGGCCATCGCCTTGGCCCCCACCGCGTAATCGGCATAGCGCACATCGGCCAGCACCTTGCCACTGTACTGATCCACATGCACCGTGCGGTCTGCGGTCGGGTCGGGGCTGTCATAGCTCATGGAATTCTGACCCAAGGTCCAGACCCCGGTTTCGCCTTGCGGAAAACTCACACGAAACCGCCCTTCCATACCCAGCGTGCGCGCCAGACCGGCCATCGCCGTCAGGTCCAGCACCGTGCCGGGCGGCAGCACCGCCATCCCGGCGGCGGAGCCTGAGGCGGGCAGTGGTGTCTGTTCCAGTCCCCAGGGAACCTCTTTCTCGCCCGCGCCGTTCAGGCTGGCATGGGTCTTGTCCGACAGGGGCGCGCCGTATTTCTCGGCCGGGAAGGTGTTCCACGCCTGCACGAAACGCTCTCCCCAGATCCCGGCCCAGGCCAGACCCGTAATCAGGAACAGCACGAGGATCACCGACATCCATGTCCCCACCACCTGATGCAGCGATTTCCACAACGCCCGCCCTTTGGCCGCCAGACGCGGCACGAACATCGCGCGCAGGCTTCCGGCCTCGCGTGGCCAGACGAGATACAGGCCCGTCGCCACCAGAAGCAGCCCCAGCGAGGCGGCGATCTCGACCAACCGGTCGCCAAGGTCGCCGATCAGCAGCGTGCCATGGATCTTTTCCAACCAGACGTTCCACGTCCCGCCATCCGGGGTCTGGCGCAATACCTCACCTGTGTAGGGGTTGAGCGCGACGATCACTGCATTGTCCACGGCCTGCACGTTGAACAGGGCGGGATTTGCCGCGCTGTAGGGCGCGATGTATTCGGCCATGCCAGTCGCACCCGGAACGGCAGCCATCGCCGCGGCCTGTTGGTCGGCCAAGGGCAAGGCGACATCGGCCGCGGGAACGACCATTCTGTCACCATATTCCGGGGCAACGGTGGTCAGCAGCATCATGAAGAACCCGGTCACCGCCAGCATCAAGAGGAAGGGGATGACGTAAAGCCCGGCGTAGAAATGCCAGCGCCAGACAGCGAAATACAGCCGGTTGATCCGGCCCGCCTCGGGGGCGGAAAGGGGAAGATCAGTCATAGGTGTCTCATGGGAAAAGATCAGGGGAGCCGGTCAGGGCGCGGCCTGTGCTGCGCCTGCCGGCCTGTCGTGACGGTCAGGGCCGCGACAAGACGGGCCGAAGAGAGCCCGCCTCGCGGCGATGCGTCAGGCGACAGGTGGCGCGCGCAATCCCCGTGCCGGGTCCCGCACCCTTCGCGCCGCGCGGCTTTCGCGGGGGGCGACGACCTTGGCCACAAAGACCAGATCGGCTTGGCGAATCGACGGCGTGCTGTCCGGCAGCATCATGGCCGCTTGCAGGTGACAGGCGGGGCAATCGCCCTTGGCCGCGCCGTCGTCGCCACCATCATGGCAGACATCGCCCAGGGTGCCGCCTGCCATCAGGAATGCGACCTTTCCGGCGTCATCCGGATGCGGCACGCGATGGGCAAAGCCGACGCCGACCAGCGCGAAGCTCAGCGCCAGCATCAGGGCAAGACGGAACATCAAGGGCGGCCGGATGGACATGGGCGGCAGCGATAGCCTGTCGCGCGGCCCCGATCAAGCGTCAGACCAGCATCCCGCCGTCGGAATCGTCGCCCGTCTCTTCCAGCAGACGGTCGAAATCCGGCACGACGATGTGGCGCTTGCCCTCCAGCGCGATGACGCCATCGCGCTTGAGCGCCGAGACCTGACGGCTGACGGTTTCCAAGGTCAGGCCCAGATAATCCGCCATCTCCTCCCGCGTGAGCGGCAGGTCAAACACGATGCTGCCCTGCGCCGCCTTCAGGTTCAGATGGGCATCGCGCCGCGCGATGATCGCCAGTAGCGAGGCGATCTTTTCCCGTGCCGTCTTGCGCCCGAGCAAAAGCATCCACTCCCGTGCGGCGTCGAGTTCGTCCAGCGTCATCTCAAGCAGGCGCTGCGCGATATGCGGCGTCTTGGACATCATCTCTTCGAACGGCTTCTTGCGGAAACAGCACATCACCAGATCGGTGGTGGCGGTGACATCATAGGCCGCCGCCTGCCGCCCCGGACGCCCGACGAAATCCGACGGCAGCAACAGGCCGACCATCTGGCGACGCCCGTCCTCCATCGTCTGGGTCAGGGTGGCGATCCCCGTGACGACCGAGGCCACGAAGTCCATCTTGTCGCCTGACCAGATCACCGTCTGTCCCGCCTGATAGCTGCGGTAATACTTGATCTGTTCCAGCTTTTGCAGCTCATCCGCCTCGCACCTGGCGCAGACTGCCCTATGGCGGATGGGGCAAGCGCCGCAATCATGACCGACATTCAAGACATCGGGAGTGTTCATAATGGTCTTTCAGTTTGATGTAGGTCAAAGCGCAGAACCCTATCCAGCCTAAGGTATAGGGATGACACAGGAATCGCAACTCATGCGGCTCGGTCTTTTTGACGCGCGGGTGCCTCGGTACACTTCGTACCCCACGGCCCCGCAGTTCGGCGCGTCAGTGGACAGCGGGCTTTTCTCCGACTGGATCAGCGCGATCCCAGCGGGGTCCTCCATCTCGCTGTACCTGCATGTGCCGTTTTGCCGGCGATTGTGCTGGTTCTGCGCCTGTCGCACGCAGGGCACCTCCTCGGAGGAACCCGTCCGCGCCTATGCCTTGACGCTGAAGGCGGAAATCGCGCTGTTGAAGGCGCGGCTGGCGCCGGGTGTCAAACTGTCGCGCCTGCATTGGGGCGGCGGGACGCCCACGCTCTTGCCCGCCGACATGATGCGCGATCTGGCCGACACGATCTTTGACGCCGTGCCGATGGGCGAGGGTGCGGAGTTCTCGGTCGAGATCGACCCGAACGAGATTGACGCAGCCCGTCTTGACGCACTGGCCGCCGCCGGGATGAACCGCGCCTCCATCGGGGTGCAGGATTTCGACCCCGAGATTCAAAAGACCATCGGCCGCGACCAGAGTTACGAGCTGACCAAACAGGTCGCCGACATGATCCGCGACCGGGGCGTGCGCAGCCTGAATGCCGACATCCTTTATGGCCTGCCGCACCAGACCCGCGCCCGCATCGCGGATTCGGTGCAGAAACTGCTGACATTGTCGCCCGACCGGGTGGCACTTTACGGCTATGCCCATGTGCCGTGGATGAGCCGCCGCCAGCAGATGATCCCCTCGGACGCCATGCCCACGCCCGAAGAGCGCCTGCGCCTGTTCGAAACCGCGCGCGATCTGTTCACATGGGACGGCTATCAGGAGATCGGCATCGACCATTTCGCCCGACCCGAAGACGGCATGGCCGTGGCCGCGCGCAACGGCACCCTGCGCCGCAACTTCCAAGGTTACACCGACGATACCGCGCCGGTTCTGGTCGGTCTTGGCGCGTCGTCCATCTCGCGCTTTCCGCAAGGGTACGCGCAGAACGCAAGCGGCACGTCGGATCACACCAAGGCGGTGCGGGACGGGCGCTTCTCGACCCATCGCGGGCATGTCTTCAGCGGTGAAGACCTGCTGCGCGGCCGCATCATCGAGGCGCTGATGTGCGATTTCCGTGTGGAGCGGGCCGAATTGCTGCGCGACTATGGCACCAGCCCATCCCGGCTGGATCACCTCTTCGCCACGGCGGCGGCGGCTTTCCCCGGCATGGTCGCGGTGACGGACGAGGCCTTCCTGATCCTGCCACAGGGCCGACCCTTGGCGCGGATGGTGGCGCGGGCCTTTGACGCCTATGACCAGACCAAGGCGCAGCATTCGGCGGCGGTGTAGCAAGCCCACGGTCTTCCTGCAAAACGTCAGGCCCGATGGCTGGGCCCGGGGTCTTTGCAGGAAAACCGTCAGGCCACCTGTTTCGGGCCGAAACTTTCCACCCAATCCACCATGCGCGGCAAGCAGACCGATTTCAGGTCATACCGCTCCAGCACCGTTTTCCGCGCGGCCTGCCGCAGGGCGGTGAAGCGTTCGGGATGGGCCAACGCCTCGGTCAGGGTGCGCGACCATGCGGGGACGTCAAAGAAGTCCACCAGCAGCCCGTTCTCGCCATGCCGGATCACTTCGCGCACCGGGGCGGTGTCGGACCCCACCACCAGCGCCCCTGTCCCCATCGATTCCATCATCGACCATGACAGCACGAAGGGATAGGTCAGATAGGCATGCACCCGGCTGACCTGCATCAGGCTGACGAAGGTCGGATAGGGCACTTTGCCCATGAAATGCACACGGCTGAGGTCCAGACGGTCCCGAACCTCGGACAGGAAGATTTCCTTCCACTTGCCCTCTTTCGGCGGCTGGCCGTAGCTGACGTCATCCCCGCCGACGATCACCACCTGCGCCTTTGGCCTGGCCGCCATCACCTCGGGCAAGGCCCGCATGAAGGTATGATAGCCGCGATAGGGTTCCAGATTGCGGTTGACGAAGGTCAGCACCTCATCCCCGGCGCGGATCACCCGGCCATCGGGCAGGGTGACAGAGGCTTGCGGGTCGGGCTTCAACCGTTCCGTTTCCACGCCGTCAAAGATCACCTCGATGTTCCGGCGCAGCGCGGGTGGATAGGTGCTGGCCTGCCATTCCGTGGGCGACAGCCCGGCATCGGCGTGCAGCAGCGATTGCCCCAGATGCGCCGTGCGCCCCTGCGCGATCAAGACCTGATCAAAGCTGCGGGGCGAGAACTCAGGGTCAAAGCCCACATCCGCGCCCCGCCCCTTGTAGTAGAATTCGGCATAGACCAGCAGTTTCGCCTCGGGCCAGACCTCTTTGAGGAACAGCGTCTCGCCCCAACCCGAATGGCCGAAGATCACGTCGGGGACATAGCCCTTGTCCTCGCGCCAGCGCAGGCAGGCGCGGGCCACCGTGACGCCGCGATCTGACATCTGAGTGTAATTGCGCCCCAAGCGGCATTGGCCGGGGTCCACCACCTGCGCCTTGTGGTCGTAGCGCATCACCGGCACCGGAGCGGTACGATTGTTGTTCTTGTCGGTCAGCGCCAGCACCTCATGCCCGCGCGCGGCAAGGGCAGGGGCAAGGTGCAGGAACTGGCCGGGAAAGTTCTGGTGGATCAGAAGGATCTTCATGCCACCGGCCCGCCGAAGGCTGCCGCCATCAGCGTGCGGGTATAGTCGCTTTGGGGATTGGCAAAGACCGCCTCTGCCGCGCCGGATTCAACCACGTCACCGTTCCGCATCACCATCACCTTATGCGACAAAGCTCGCACCACCCGCAAATCGTGGCTGATGAAAACATAGGCCAGCCCCCATTTGCGCTGCAAGTCGCGGAGCAACTCCACGATCTGCACCTGCACCGTCATGTCCAGCGCCGATGTGGGTTCGTCCAGCACCACCAACTTGGGCCGCAAGATCATCGCCCGCGCGATGGCGATGCGCTGGCGCTGCCCGCCCGAGAATTCATGCGGGTAACGGTCCATCATCGCGGGGTCCAAGCCCACTTCGGCCATGATCTCGGCCACCATGTCGCGGCGGTTGCGGCCCGGTTCAACGCCATGCACGCCCAGCCCTTCGGCGATGATCTCCGCCGCCGTCATGCGGGGCGAGAGGCTGCCGAAGGGGTCTTGGAACACCACCTGCATGTCGCGGCGCAGATCGCGCAGGGCCTTGCCCTGCCGTTCGCCAAGGTTCTGGCCAAGGAAGACCACCCGCCCTTCGGACGGGATCAACCGCAGGATCGCCAGCGCCAGCGTGGTCTTGCCAGACCCGCTCTCGCCCACGATCCCCAGCGTTTCGCCCGCGCGGACGGTCAGGGTTGCGTCGTTCACCGCCTTCACATGGCCGACAACCCGCCGCAACAGCCCGGCATGGATCGGAAACCAGACCCGCAGGTTCTGGGTTTGCGCCACCACGGGGGCAGCTTCGGCGACCGGGACAGGCAATCCCTTCGCCTCGGCCGCCAGCAGTTTCTGGGTGTAGGGGTGCTGGGGATTGGAGAACACCTCCGCCGCAGGCCCTTGTTCGACGATCTCGCCATCCTTCATCACGCAGACCCGGTCCGCGATGCGGCGCACGATGCCAAGATCATGAGTGATGAACAGAAGGCTCAGGTTCTCGCGCGCCTTCAACTCGGCCAAGAGGTCAAGGATCTGCGCCTGAATCGTCACGTCCAGCGCGGTGGTGGGTTCATCCGCAATCAACAACTCCGGCCCGTTGGCCAGCGCCATCGCAATCATCACCCGCTGGCGCTGCCCGCCGGACAGTTGATGCGGATAGGCGGTCAGGCGGCTTTCGGCATCGCGGATGCCGACCTTGCCCAACAACTCGATGATCCGCGCCCGCGCCGCGGCCCCGCTCAGCCCCTGATGCAGGGCAAGGCTTTCGCCCAACTGCCGTTCGATCGTATGCAGGGGGTTCAGGCTGGTCATCGGTTCCTGAAATATGAAACTGATGTCATTGCCCCGGATACCGCGCAGCACGCTTTCCGCCGCCCCCACCATCTGGGTCGCGCCGTAACGGATCGACCCCGACACCTCGGCGCTGTCGGGCAAAAGACCCACGGTGGACAGGGCGGTCACGGATTTGCCCGACCCGGATTCGCCCACCAGCGCCACCGTCTCCCCCCGTCCGACGGCAAAGGAGACCCCGCGCACGGCGGGGCGGCTGGCCCCGTCCTGACGGAAAGCGATGGACAGGTTATCGACCGTCAGAACCGCGTCGCTCATCGGAAGGTCTTTCGCGGGTCAAAGGCATCGCGCACGCCTTCGAAGATGAAGACCAGCATCGACAGCATCAGGGCAAAGGTGAAAAAGGCCGAAAACGCCAGCCACGGGGCCTGGATGTTCTGCTTGGCCTGCTGCGTCAGTTCCCCCAAGGACGGGGCCGAGGCGGGCAGACCGAAGCCCAGATAATCCAGCGTGGCCAGCGAGGCGATGGCCCCGGTGATCAGGAAGGGCAGCATGGTCAGCGTGGCCACCATCGCATTGGGCAGCACGTGGCGATACATGATCACCCGGTCGGGCACGCCCAAGGCCCGCGCCGCGCGGACATATTCGAAGTTCCGCGCCCGCAGGAATTCGGCCCGCACCACGCCCACCAGCGCCGTCCAGCCGAACAGCACCGACAGGATGACCAGTAGCCAGAAACTCATCTGGAAGATCGCCGCCACGATGATGATGACGTAAAGCGTTGGCGTCGCGCCCCAGAGTTCGATGATGCGCTGGAACACAAGGTCCACCAGCCCGCCGAAATAGCCCTGCACCGCCCCTGCCGCGATGCCGATGACGGATGTCAGAAGCGTGGTGATCAGCGCGAAACTGACCGACAGGCGGAAGCCGTAGATGATCCGCGCCAAGACATCGCGCGAGGTGTCGTCGGTGCCCAGCCAGTTCATCTGATCCGGCGCACCGGGGGCGGCACCGCCCTTGTCCACGATGGTGTTGTAGGAAAACGGGATCGGCGCCCACAGAATCCAACCCTGCTGGATCGCCTCTCCGCCCGCCGTGGCCTTCGTCTCGGCCTCGGCCAAGACGCCTTCGGGATCATCCCAGCATGCCTCGGACCCCGCCGCCACGATCAGGCATTGCACCTCGGGCTGGCGGTAATCAGCCTCGGTCCGGAAATCGCCGCCAAAGGCGGTTTCGGGGTAGAAGAACAGGAAGGGCGCGTGAAGCTCACCCTTGTAGGACGCCAGCAGCGGCTTGTCATTGGCCACCACCTCGGCACAAAGCGACAGGCCATAGAGGATCGAAAAGATCACCAGCGACCAATAGGCCCGGCGGTTGGATTTGAAGTTGCGCCAGCGGCGCTGGTTCAGGGGCGACAGGGCCATCTCTCACCCCCTCCGCTCAAAATCGATGCGGGGGTCGATCCAGACGTACATCAGGTCAGAAATCAACTGCATCACAAGGCCGATCAGGCCAAAGAAGAACAAGGTGCCAAAGATCACCGGGTAATCCCGTTCGACAGCGGCGCGGAAACCCAATTGGCCCAGACCGTCGAGCGAAAACACCGTCTCGATGATGACCGACCCGCCAAAGAACACCGACACGAAGAGCGCCGGGAACCCCGCGATCACGATCAGCATCGCATTGCGGAAGACATGGCCATAAAGCACACGGCTTTCCGCCAATCCCTTGGCGCGGGCGGTGGTGACATATTGCTTCTTGATCTCGTCCAGAAAGCTGTTCTTGGTCAGCAGGGTCAAGGTGGCAAAGCTGGAGATGGTCGAGGCGATCACCGGCAAGGTGATGTGCCAGATGTAATCCACCGCCTTGCCCCACAGGCTCAGCTCCTCCCAATTCTCAGAGGTCAGGCCGCGCAGGGGGAAGATTTTCCAATAGGACCCGCCCGCGAACAGCACCAGCAGCAGGATAGCGAACAGGAATCCGGGGATGGCATAGCCGATGATGATGGCCCCCGATGTCCATGTGTCAAAGGGCGTACCGTCGCGCACGGCCTTGCGGATTCCCATCGGGATCGAGATCAGATAGGCGATCAGCGTGGACCACAGGCCCAGCGTGATCGACACGGGCATCTTTTCCAGCACAAGGTCCATGACCGAGATCGACCGGAAATAGCTCTGCCCGAAGTCGAAGGTCAGATAATTCCCCATCATGATGAGGAACCGTTCCACCGTCGGGATCGTTTCCTTGGTGCAGGCGGGGTCTTTCAGGTCCGGCGTGCCGGTGTGGCCTTCGGCGCAGACGATGCGGGCAAAGCCGAACTGCACCTCCAGCTTGGCGAGGAATTCGGGCGGCAGGCCGCGCGCGCCGATGTAGCCCTGATCCTGTTCCTGTTGTCCCGACGCGGCGGCATCCCCGCTGCCCGCGATGGATTGCAGCGAGTCGCCGTCGCCCTCCAGCCGCGCCGCCACCTGTTCGATGGGGCCGCCGGGGACGAATTGGGTCAGGAAAAAGTTCAGCACCATGATCCCGAACAGCGTCGGGATGATGAGCAGCAGCCTGCGCAGGATGTAGGCGCCCATCAGGCGTGGCTCCGGTCGGCCATGGGGATGTTCACTTGAGTGCGCCTGCCGCTTTCAGCTTTTCCGCCTTGGCCGCGTCATACCACCAGAAATCCAACTCGCCCAGCGCATAGGGCGGCAGGTTTGCGGGGTAGGCGTACATGTCCAGATAGGCCACCCAGCTGGAGGCCTTGAACCATTGCGGCACCCAGAAGCGTTCGGCCCGCAACACACGGTCCAGCGCCTTGGTCGCCACGGTCAGTTCATCCTTGGACTTGGCCGCCATCACCGTCTGGATCACCCGATCCGCCGCCGGGGATTTCAGGCCCATCAGGTTGAAGGCCGACACATCGGCGGTGTCAGAGCCATAGAACTGCATCAACTCGGACCCCGAGATGTAGCCCGACCGCGCATTGCCGACGATGATATCGAAATCATAGCTTGGCGGGCGCGTGCGGCTTTCCATCTGGGCATTGTCCACCCCGGTCAGGATCGCATCAACGCCCAGCGCCTTCAGGTTTTCGATGAAGGGCAGGATCACGCGGTCAAAGGTCGGGCTGTCGTTCAGGAATTCCACCCGCAGCGTATCGCCCTTGGCATTGCGGCGCAGGCCGTCATCGCCCACGGTCCAGCCCGCCTCATCCAGAAGGGCCGAAGCGGCGCGCAGATTGTTGCGGTCCAACTGCCGCTCCCCGGACGAAGGCGCCATCACCGCCTCATCCGTCAGGATGGAGGCGGGCAACAGCCCCTCATCGACCAAGGGCTTCAGGATCGCCGCCTCTTCGGGCGAGGGTGCGCCCTCGGCGGCCAGCCACGAGTTTTCCCATACCGAATTGATCCGGCTGTACAGGCCATAGAACAGCGTGGCGTTGGACCATTCGAAGTTGAACATCAGCCCGATGGCCTGACGCACCTTCGGGTCCTGAAACTTTTCCCGCCGCAGGTTGAACAGGAAGGCCTGACCATTGGCCTTGGCGCCGTTCGGGATTTCCTCTTTCTTCACCCAGCCATTGGCCAGCGCCGGAAAGTCATAGCGCGTGGCCCATGTGATCGACGAGGCTTCCTGACGGAAGGTGTAGTCGCCCCCCTTGAAGCCTTCGAAGGCGGCGTCGTAGTCGCCGTAATACTCATAGGTGATCTTGTCGAAGTTCGACCGCCCGCGATTGATCGGCAGGTCTTCGCCCCAATAGTCCGGGTTGCGCTTCCATGTGATCGACCGGCCCATGTCCACGCTGTCGAACACATAGGGACCGGAGCCAAGGAAGGGCGTGGTCGAGGATTTCTCAAGGTCCATCCCCTTGGCAGTGTAATCCGCCTTGGACAGGACCGGCAGACCCCCCACCGCCTCAGGCAGGTCACGCGTCGGGATGCCGGTCTTGAAGGTGAACTTGATCTTCAGCGGCCCCAGAACTTCGGCCTTGTCCACCTGATCGGCAAGGATGGTGCGGAAATCGGTCAGACCCTTGGCCAGAAAGGTCTCATAGGAAAACAGCACATCATCGGCCGTCAGCGGCGTGCCGTCCGAGAATTTGACATCCGGCCGCAGGTTGAAGATCACCCAGGACCGATCAGTGGGATATTCCATCGTCTCGCACAGCAGGCAGTACGAGGTGCCGATCTCATCCGCGGTGCTGGTCAGGATCGACTCCAGCGGGGCCGAGGCCAGCGCCGCCGAGCGCCCTTCGACCGAATAGGGGTTCAGGCTGTCAAAACCGCCAAAGGTCCATTGCGAAATCTCGCCGCCCTTGGGCGCGTCGGGGTTGACGTAATCCAGATGCTGGAAATCCGCGGGATATTTCGGCGGATCGCCGAAGGTGGTGATGGCGTGGCTGACGGTCACCTCTTGTGCGCGCAGACCGGTCGCAAAGCCCGCCAGCGCAAGCCCGAAGGCCGTCGCGCCGATCCAGTGCAGCACCGGGCGCATGTCCTGTGCCCTTGCAACCGCCCCGCGCCGCAAAGCCTTACCCTGTCGTGCCATGCCACTCTTCCCCTGTCGCTTCGGGCGCGGTTCGCCCCGCACCGCCTTCGCCTGATCTGACAGGTTAGCCGCCGCATCGCCAAGGGCAAGTTGCGATTGCGTGAAACCGTCGCGCAAAAGCAAAACGCCCGGCCTTTCGGACCGGGCGCAGGGCGCTGCCACAGGCAGGTGCCGTTATTTCAGCGTCGCGAGATAGGCGATCACATTGGCGCGGTCTTCGACTTTCGGCAGACCGGCGAAGGACATCTTGGTGCCCGGCATGTAGTTCTTGGGGCTGGTGAGGAAGCCGTTCAGGTTTTCCGGGGTCCAGGCATCAGCGGACATCGCGGCCAGCGCTTCGGAATAGGCGTAACCGGCGGCGGCGGCCTTTTGACGGTCAACCACGCCGTTCAGGTGCGGGCCGGTCGCGTCGGTGCCATCGATGTGGTGGCAGGATTTGCACTTGGCAAAGACCTTCTCGCCTGCGGCCGCATCGGCCGATGCCAGCACGGTGGCGAAGTCCGGCCCTTCTTCTTCGGCGGCGGGGGCTTCCTCGGCGCCGGTGTCGATGGAATAGGCCTGCGTCAGTTCACCTTCCGCGCCATGGCCTTCCGCCCCGACGTGATACAGAGAGCTTGCCGCCCAGCCGCCCAGCAGGAACACCAGAAGCGAGCCGCAAACCGCCCCCACCGTCTTGGTCATGGTCATCGTGTCGAACATGTCTCGCCTTCCTTTGGCCGTTCTTTGGCGCGGTATCTATCTGCTTCCCCCCACCTGTTTCAAGGTGTACTAGCGCGACCGATTGCCCCGCAGGGGCTTTTTGTCGGAATTTCGGGGGCGCGGCATGACGGGGCAGAGCAAGGGTCGGATCGCATTTCAGGGCGAACTGGGCGCCTATTCCCACCAAGCCTGCGCGCAAGCCCGCCCCGGCTATGAGGCCGTTCCCTGCCAGACCTTTGAAGATGTTGTTGAAATGACCCGCGCGGGCGAGGTCGATCTGGGCATGCTGGCCGTCGAGAATTCGACCTATGGCCGGGTTGCGGATGTGCACAGCCTCTTGCCGAAGGCCGGTCTGCACATCGTGGATGAGGCCTTCGTGCGGGTCCATGTCAACCTTCTGGGCGTGCCCGGTGCACGGTTGGAGGACATCCGCGAGGCGCATGGCCACGTGGTCATCCTGCCGCAATGCGCGGGTTTCCTGAAAGCGCATGGAATCAAGGGCCGCGTCAGCACCGACAACGCCCGCGCCGCCCGTGAGGTGGCCGAGGCCGGGGACAAGACCCGTGCCGCACTGGCCAGCGAATTGGCCGCGCAGATCTACGGGCTGGACGTGGTCGCCCGCCACATCGAGGATCACGCCAACAACACCACCCGCTTTCTGGTCATGAGCCGCGAGGCCGACCAGTCCCGCCGTGGCGCGGGCGAGATGATCACCACCTTCACCTTCCGCGTCCGCAACATCCCGGCAGCGCTCTACAAGGCGCTGGGCGGCTTTGCGACCAATGGCGTGAACATGACCAAGCTGGAAAGCTACATGGTTGGCGGCAGCTTCACGGCGACGGAATTCTACGCCGACATCGAAGGCCACCCCGAGGATGCCAACGTCGCCCGCGCATTGGACGAGCTGCGCTACTTCACGACCGAGCTGAACATGCTGGGCGTCTATCCGTCGGACCGCCGCCGCTGAGGCCTATCCCCGGCGCGACTCTTCGTAGCGCTGTTCGATGATCGTGGCCATCTGGCGCAGCTTCTTGTCATAGCGCGCCGCCACCTTGCCGCGCGCCAGCCGCATCGATTGGACAAACAGTCGCGCCGCAAGGGTGCGCGGCTTGATCGTGGTCTGCACGAGAATGCGCACCCGCGTGGCCGACAACGCCACGAGTTCCAAGGTCGCCCCGCCTTCGACCGACGGGCTGTCGCCATCGACCGCCACCGCGTTTGGCCGGTCAAGCTGCTTGAGCACCACATGCTTCTGACGTTCCCGCCCGCGCCAGCCAAAGCGGATCATCCAGCTCATCCCCGGGGCGGGCTGGCGCAGTTTGTCGGTGCGGGTGACTTCCGCTCCGCGCCGCAGCGCGGCACGTTCCCAGAAATCAAAATCGGAAATCGCATCGAAGACGAATTCCACGGGGGCCTGAATATCGGTCCTGCCGCTGAGTTTCATGTGCCTGCCTTCAACACGCCTACCATTCCGACTTTTTGCTTTACGCTGTTATGTGGGTTCAATCCAGCCTGTCGGCAAGCCAATTGGCAATCAGGAAATGCGCGATGGCCCCTTTGCGGGCAGGTTTGATCTCGGGGTGCACCCCCGCCGTCACGGTCAGCATCTCTTCGCGGGTGATCCAGCGGGCATCCTCGATCTCTTCGGGGTCGATGGTGATGGCGTCATCCAGCGCCTCACCGGCACAGCCGAACATCAAGGAAGCGGGGAAGGGCCAGGGCTGGCTGGCCAGATAGCGCACCGGCCCGACGCGGATGCCCGCCTCTTCGAACACCTCGCGGCGGACGGCGGCCTCCATCGTCTCACCCGGTTCGATGAAGCCCGCCAGCAACGAAAACATCCCCTGCGGCCAAGCGGCGTTGCGCCCCAGCAGCACCCGGTTGCCATGGGTGATCAGCATGATGACCACCGGATCAGTGCGCGGGAAATGCGAGGTGCCGCAGGCCGGGCAATCGCGCTGCCATCCGGCCTTGGCCACCACACTTGCGGCCCCGCAGGCCGCGCAGAACCCGTGGCTGCGGTGCCAGCCCGTGATCGCCCGCGCCGTCGCCGCCAGTTCCGCTGCGCGCGGCGTCAGAGCCGCCATGACCGCGCGCAATTCCTGAAAGCTGAACTCCCCGGTCAGCGCGGGATGGCGCTGCGCCGTGGGGTCCAGAAAACCGGGCTGCACCGTCTCGACCCCGGCACCGGGCTGCCAGCCAGAGACGTCCTGCGCGAAAAGACCCGTGCCCGCTTCGTCCAGCCCCAGAAACACCGGCGCGGCCACCGCATCGGCCAGCACCGCATGCCCCGCCGCCAGCCAGCCCAGATCCTCTGCGCCCCGCATCAAGGGCTTGCCCTGCCACAGGGGCAAGACCCGTCCGGCCGCCAGACAGGCTGCCACCGCCGCCGCATCGCCGCGCAGATGTGCCGCGCGGTCCAGACCGGAGCCGCCAAAGGTGACCGTCTCGGCGATACGCATGTCCCGCTTCCCCTCGTTGCGCCACGGCTCTGTGCGCCGGACCGCGACCTTGTGGCATGGCACGGCAGCGCTGCAAAGGCTCATGTCACAGCGCGCACACGCACAGGTTGCAAGACCGGACGCGACCTGCTAGCCAAAGCGAAACGGGCCGCAGAGCTTTGCCGAACGGCGGGTGTCCTGATGACACCTGCCAGACCATGCAGCCACCGGCCCGATGCAAAGGGTGATGGATGGCAGACGTTTCCAAGGATCGACAAGGCTTGCCCTGGCCGGGGCGCTCTGTCCTGCTCCGCCTGCGTCTGTTGTCCACCACCGATCTGCATGCGCAGGTCCTGCCGTGGGATTATGCCACGGACTGTCCGGCACCGGGCACCGGCATGGCCGCGTTGGCCCGTGTCATCGCCGACGCGCGGGCCGAATTGCCCAATTGCCTGCTGTTCGACAATGGCGATTTTCTGCAAGGCAGCGCGCTCGGCGATCTGGCGGCGCAGGACGGGATGGCAGCGCAAAGCCCGGTCAATCCGGTGATCCTCGCGATGAATGCCTTGGGCTATGACGCGGGCACGCTGGGCAATCACGACTTCAGTCACGGCTTGCCGCATCTGATCCGGGCTGTGGACGCCGCGGCCTTTCCGGTGGTCAGCGCCAATGCCATCGCCGCCGCGCCACGTGACCTGCCCAACCACCGACCCGAGGCGCTGAACCTTGTCGCGCCATGGGTGCTGCTGGACCGCGTGCTGATCGATGAGACCGGACACCCTCACCCCCTGCGGATCGGGGTGACGGGCTTCTTGCCGCCGCAAACCGCCGTGTGGGAGCGTGGGCATCTCGAAGGCCGGGTGCGGATCGAGGATATCCTCACCGCCGCGCGCCGCACCCTGCCCCGCCTGCGGGCCGAGGGGGCGGACCTTGTCGTGGTGCTGGCCCATACCGGGATCGGGCCAAGCCTTGCCGAGCCGGGAATGGAAAACGCCGCGCTGGCCCTGGCCGCGCTGCCCGGCGTGGATGCCGTGGTCATGGGCCATACCCATCAGGTCTTTCCCGCGCCGGAACTTCCGGCACAAGACGGCGTGGATGCGCGCCGTGGCACCCTTGCCGGCAAGCCCGCCGTCATGGCCGGGGCCTATGGCGCAAGGCTGGGCGTGATCGACCTGCTGCTGGAGCGTGGCGACACGGCGGCATGGCGCGTCCTGTCGCATCGGGTGGACACCCGACCCGCGCATACCGACGGGGCCGCCCCCGCCGCGCCCGAGGTTCTGGCCGCCCATCAGCGCACGCTGGACTGGGTGCGCGGACGCTTGGGGCGGGTGGACCATCCCATGACCACGCATTTCGCGCTGGTCGCCCCCAGCCCCGCGCTGCGGCTTCTGGCGCTTGCCCAAGGCCTCCATGTGGCCGACGCCCTGCGGGAGGGACCCATGGGCCACCTGCCCGTCCTCTCGGCTGTCGCTCCGTTCAAGGCGGGGGGGCGCGGCGGGCCGGGGTACTACGTGGACATTCCGGCGGGCGATCTGATGCTGCGCCATGTGCTCGACCTTTATCCCCATCCCAACACGCTGACCGCGCTGCGCCTGACAGGGGCGGAAATCGCCCTATGGCTGGAACGGGCGGCGGGCCTGTACAACCGCATCCTGCCCGGCGAAGCGGATCAGCCGCTGATCAACCCGGACTTTCCCGCCTTCAACTTCGACCTGATCCACGGTCTGGATTTCCGCATCGACTTGTCCCAGCCCGCGCGCTTTGACACACGCGGCCGGCTGGTCGCACCGGAGGCACAGCGCATCACCGGCCTGACATGGCGCGGGGCCCCGCTGAACCCGGCGCACTCCTTCATCGTGGCGACGAATGGCTACCGATCCAACGGCGGGTCCGGCTTTGCGGGCACCGAACGCGGCAATCTGGTGCTGGATGACGGCACCCCCGTCCGCGACGTGGTGGCCGCGCATCTGCGCGCCCGGGGCACCGCCCTGCCCCCCGCCGCCAGCGGTTGGGGCTTCGTGCCGATGCCCGGCACCTCTGTCACCTTCCTGTCTTCCCCCGCCGCGCGTGACACCGCCCCCCCGACCGACCCGCCCCCCGAGCCCATGGAGATGACGCCCGACGGATTCCTGCGCTTTCGCCTGCGGCTGTGATGCGCTAAGGGCGGGGTCATCCCTAGGATGGCAAGCAAGAACGGGGCGACATGTTCGACGCGGTATTCTTCGATCTCGACGGCACCCTGATCGACACCGAAAGCGTGGCGATGACGGCGGGCGTGCAAGCCTTTGCCGAATTCGGCCATGCGGTGGAAGAAAGCTTCATGCACCAGTTGGTGGGCAAGGCCGAACCGGCCGGGGTCGAAATCATTCGCGCCGCCTTTCCGGGGCTGGATGAGGCAGGTTTTTCCGCCGCATGGAAACGCGGCTTTCAACAGGGGCTGGAGGCCGGGGTGCCGATGAAATCCGGCGCGCATGACCTGCTGCGCGCGATCCGCCAACCGATGGCGCTGGTCACCTCCACCGGGCGCACAGGCGCGCATTGGAAACTGGACCGCGCCGGTCTGACCCCGCATTTCCGCACCATCATCACCCTTGACGATGTCACCGCGCCCAAGCCCGCGCCCGACCCCTATCTTCTGGCCGCCGAACGCATCGGCGTCGATCCGGCGCGCTGTCTGGTGTTCGAAGACAGCGATGTCGGGGCCGAGGCCGCCCACCGTGCCGGCTGCGTCGTGGTGCAGGTCCCGGATGTGCAGCGCACCGATGGCCGGTTTGCCCGCCATCTGGCCGCCGACCTTTGGACCGGCGCGCGTCTGGCCGGGCTGCTCTGAGGCCCAAGCCACGCGCAGGAGCGTCCCCGGAGGCACCGCGCGCTATCCGCTTGCGAATCCACCCCCGCCCCCCTATATCACCCCCCGAGAGGTTGGCGCGGGCGAGCGCCTCGCCAACCCGGTCAGGTCCGGAAGGAAGCAGCCGTAACGAGCCCCGCTTGGGTCGTTGTCCAGCCTCTCACCCCTCCCTTCAATGTCCGCGTACCTATGTGGCATCGCAGCCAGCGGCATGCCATGCCCGTGGTCGGGCCTTGCGCCATTGACGCGTTGCACGCTTGGGTTGCGCGGCGTGCGCAGACTCGTCATGCGCCAATAAAAAAGGGTTTCCAACCGGGAAAAATTACATGCAAGCATCTGTTTTTGCGTGACTTTCACCCCTGATCGCACCCTGTCCCGCAATAAAGCCCCGCTTCTGTCCAGACGGGGCATGCGCCTATCCTGCCACCAGATCAGGGCAGCGTCGCGTCTTGGCCTCGGGGAAAGCATCGCCGGGCAATGACGGCGGCTGGCCGGTCGACCATCGGCATGAGGATTATCGACATGAAGTTTGAAACCAAGATTGGCCAGAAAGCCATCGGTCTGGGCACGGTCTCGGCACTCGCCCTGATCGCCAGCATCGCGTGGGCTGCGGGCGGCGCAGGCGAGTTGGACGCATCGTTCGGCGCGGGCGAGGAAGATGGCACCCCGGCAGGCGTTGTCGCCACCTCGCTGGGCAATGGCGATGATGTGGGCGAAGACCTGTCCGTTGGCGCGGATGGCACGGTCATGGTGGTGGGCAACCGTCACAATGGCGAAAGCAATGACATCGTCATCGTGCGCTACACGGCAGAGGGCGCGTTTGACGCGGGCTTTGGCGTTGGCGAAGACGATGGCACCCCGAATGGCGTGGTGAATATCTCGCTGGGTGACGGCAATGACTTCGGCACCGCCATCGCGGCACAGGCCGATGGCAAGGTTGTCGTGGCGGGCTATCACGAAGAGGGCGCATCGACCAACATGGTCGTTCTGCGCGTCAACGCTGATGGCACGCTGGACGAAGGGTTTGGCACCGCCGATGATGGCACCGCTAATGGTATCGTTAACATCTCGCTCGGCGACGGCAATGACGTGGCCCGCGACGTGGCCATTCAGGCCGATGGCAAGATCGTTGTTGTCGGCGACAGCGTGGTTGCGGACGGATCGACCAACATCATCGTCGCGCGCCTGAACGCCGATGGCAGCGTGGACGAAAGCTTTGGCCAGTCCGAAGACGGCACCCCGAACGGCTTTGTCGCCACCTCGCTGGGCGAAGGCAATGACACCGCCAACGCTGTGGCGCTGGATGCGGATGGCAAGATCGTCGTCGCCGGGTCCCGTGTCGCCGAAGACGGATCGTCCAACATGCTGGTCGCGCGCTATGACGCATCGGGCGTACCGGATGCCACCTTTGGCGCATCGGGCGATGACGGCACGCCGGAAGGCTTTGTCAACATCTCGCTGGGTGACGGCAATGATGTCGCGCGCGATCTGGCGCTGCAGGCCGATGGCAAGATCGTTGTGGCCGGTGACAGCGTGTCGGCGGATGGATCGTCGAACTTCATCGTGGCCCGTCTGAACGCGGATGGCACCCCGGATGACGCATTCGGCGTGTCGGAAGATGGCACCCCGAACGGCTTTGTCTCTACCTCGCTGGGCGAAGGCAATGACTTTGCCACCGGCGTGGCGGTCCAAGACAATGGCAGCATTGTTGTGGCGGGTTACCATCAGGAAGGCGACAGCACCAACATCGCCGTTGCCCGCTATGATGCGGCAGGCGCGCTGGACCAGGGCTTTGGCACCGCGGATGACGGCACCGAAAACGGGATCGTCAACATCTCGCTTGGGGATGGCGATGATATGGCGACCGGCGTGGCCGTGCAGGGCGACAAGCTGATCGTCGTTGCAGGCACCACCACCGCGACAGACGGCAGCAAGAACATCGCCGTTCTGCGGCTGACGGCACAATAAGCCGACGGCCCGGGGGGGGGGGCGTGCCTCTGCCTCCCCCCGTTTTATTGTAAGTGTATGGACTGATGACTTATTTCCCCACTGGCATCCACGATCTGGCCGAATGGCGCCGCCGCAACGGCATTGCGCGGCGTGATGTTGCTGTGGCGCTGGATGTCCCGGAACAAACCCTTGCCCGCTGGGAACGCGGCGAAGGGCTTCCCTCCCGGCCGATGACCCAAAGGCTGATGGAGATGATGCGTCTTGATGCCGCAGAAAACCTCGCCTTGGCCAAGCTGATGGTGACCCAAAGCCGCAGCATGTGCGCTCTGTTCGACTTTTCCGGGGTGCGGCTGATCTGCGCGTCCATGGGTCTTGTCTCGGTCTGGCCGAATTTCTGCGCCCTCACCGGCACGTCATTCCTCAACCACCTTACCCATGAAGCCAAGCATCTGATGGAGGATACCGTCTTCGTCCGCGACGTGCGCCAGGGGCGGCTTCTTTCAGTGTCCGGTGTCGCGGATCGGCACCTGACTCTGGAGACGGACCCGGCCTTTCGGCACCGCTGGACCGCCATGTTCCGCGCCTTTGGCAGGGTCCTTGTGGCTGAATTGACCTATGAGCGGGCTGCGCCGGAAGATCAGGTCGGCGTGATGGAGATGGTTTACTTCGATCAGCTCCATCCCTTGACCTGAGGCCCGGCGCTGATCCGGATCGCGTACGCTTTTGCAGTGCCGACCCAGACCTTTGCCCCGGCGACCGACTGTCGATCCCGTGCTAAGGGCGGGGGTGACAGGAAGAAAGCGCCAACATGTTTCAAGAAACCGACATCTGCCGAATGTTGCCCGGTTGGCGGAAGGCCTCCGGCATCAAGCAGGCTGTTCTGGCAGAGACCTTGGGCGTGACACAGACGGTGATTTCGAACTGGGAGACCGGCAAGGACCGGCCCGGCAGACGTCTGATGCTGCGGCTGGTCGATGCCATGTCCGCCACGGCCAGCCAAAGGCTGGAGCTTGACCGTCTGGCGATGCAAAGCTCTCCAGCGGTGCGCGCGTCGTTCGACCTCGATGGCGTGCGCTTGGTCACGGCGTCCAAAGGGCTGCGCGCGGCATGGCCAACCTTCGCCACGCTGGGCAGCCGGCGACTGTCCGACCATCTGGTGGATGAAGCCCGGCTTTTCCTGCACGACACCGACTTCCTCAAGTCAGCCCGGCGCGGCGACGTGGCCGTCATCACGGCAGTCAGTGACCGCCATGTCGACCTGAACATGGACAACGGCTTCTTGCACCGCTGGACGGCGGTGTTCCGTGCCTATGGCACGGCGATGCACATCGACATGACCTACGAGCCCTGCGCGCCCGATGCCCGAAAGGGTGTGGAGCAGGCCGTGATGTTCGACGACCTTCTGTCCGCCTGACGGGCGGCGTCCGCCCCCCCTCACACACTCACACCAAAAATCCGCCCCACACCCGCTGTGATGGCCATGGCGGCGGCACCCCAGAACAGCACGCGCATCGTGGCGGGGGCCAGTGGCGCGCCGCCCGCCTTGGCACCCAATGCGCCCAGACCGGCCAGACAGACCAGCGTGGCCACCACCACGGTCGGGATGATCTGGCCCTCGGGGGCCAGCACGGCGGCGGCGACCGGCAGTGCCGCCGCGACGGTGAAGGTCAGGCCCGAGGCCGCCGCCGCCTGCAACGGGTTGGCGGCATGCACTTCGGACAGGCCCAACTCATCCCGCACATGCGCGCCCAGGGCGTCCTTCGCCGTCAACTCCCGCGCCACCAGCGCCGCGGTTTCCTTGGACAGGCCACGGGATTCGTAGATCGAGGCCAGTTCGGCCTCCTCCGCCTCGGGCGTGTCGATCAGTGCCTGTTTCTCGCGGGCGATGTCGGCGCGTTCAATGTCGGATTGCGAACTGACCGAGACATACTCCCCCGCCGCCATCGACATGGCCCCCGCGGCCAAGCCCGCCATCCCGGCGACCAGCACCGTGCCGGGCGACGGGTCCGCCGCCGCCACCCCGACGATCAACGACGAGACGGAGACAATCCCGTCATTCGCGCCCAGAACGGCGGCGCGCAGCCAGCCAGAGCGGTTGATGAAATGCACTTCCTCATGCGCGGATTGATAGGACAGGGTCATGGGGTGTTCCGTTCGTCACTGTGAAAGGGGATCAGCCGCACCGCCGCGCGAAAGCCGCGGGTCTGGCCGGGAAGCGGAGAGGTCAGGCGCATTTCAGCCCCCGCACGTTCGGCAATGCGGGACACGATGGCAAGGCCAAGCCCCGCGCCCTCATCGCCCGGCCCGCCCCGCGCAAAGGGGCGCGTCAGCTGCGCCAACAGGTCGGGCAGAATGGCGGGCGCGTCATTGTCCACCACCAGCCAGCCATCCGGGGACAACGCCGCTGTGACCGGGCCGGTGCCATGGCGCAGCGCGTTTTCAAACAGGTTGCGCGCGATGATCGCGGCGGCGTCCGGGTCCATCTGGCTGAGGATCGGCGCATCAGGCAGGGTCAGGCGCAGATCGGCCCCCGCCCGGGTGAAATCCCCCGCCACAAGATCCAATACCGGGCGCAGATCGGCAGCCTCGGCCAGCGTCAGGCGCGCGCCCTCGGCCCGTGCCAGTTGCAGCAGCCGTTCCGACAGGTGCGACAGGCGTTTCAGCGCGGATTCAACCTCGGCGGCCTTGGCGGCGGTCGATGGCTCCGCCGTGGCCTTGCGCAGGCGTTGGACCTGCATCACCGCCCCGGCCAAGGGCGTGCGCAACTCATGCGCGGCATGGGCGGCAAAGCTGCGTTCGGCTTGAAAGGATTGCTCCAGCCGCGCCAAAAGCGCGCTCATCCCCGCTGCGATGGGGCGCAGTTCCTGTGGCAATCCGGCGTCGGCCAAGGGGGACAGATCATCCGCCCCCCGCGCCGCCACCTGACGGCGCAAGATATCCAACGGCTTGAGCCCATAGCGCAGGCCGAAAAAGATGGCGATGATCGACAGGGGCAAGACCAACACCAGCGGCAAGCCCAGCGCCAAGGCCACCTCACGCGACGCCTCGCGCCGATGGGACACGGGTTCGGCGATGGTCAGCACCACCGATCCGCTCACCGCTGCCTCTTGGTAATAGCGATGCGCCCCGTCTTGCTGAAACCCCGGCCCGTCCAGCAGCGGGAATTCCTCCACCGCCGCGCGATGCGACGCCAAGAGCACCCGGCCCCCCGCATCCCGCACGACATAGGTGAAGTATTCCTCATGCGGGCCCAGCGCCGCCAGATGCTGGGCGGCCACGTCCTCCTCGCGGCTGAGGATATCGACCACGGCCAGTTGCAGGATGCGCTGCCCGGTTTCCTGCAGGGCGGAATCAAAGACCTCATCCATCTCGTCGGTCAGCAGCCGGAAGGTGGCCAGTGCCGCCATCAGCCAGATCGCCGTGACCAGCAGCGACAGCGCCAAGGCCGTGCGCAGACGGATCGACGCGGGCCCCCTCATGCCGCGCCCAGGCGGTAGCCAAGCCCGCGTTCGGTGACGATCACCGCAGCGCCCAGCTTTTTGCGCAGGCGGCTGATGTGCACTTCTATGGTGTTGCTCTCCACCTCGGCGTCAAAGGAATAGAGGCGCTCTTCAAGCTGCGGTTTGGAATAAAGCTGGCCGGGATGCTGCAAGAACGTCTCGAACAGCACCCATTCCCGCGCAGTCAGGGGGATGGCGCGGCCCTTGCGCGTGATCCGGCGGGCGGCGCTGTCGATGTCCAGATCGCCCAAGGTCAGCACCGGATTGGGATTGCCGCCATAGCGCCGTGCCACGGCGCCGATCCGGGCGGAAAGCTCATCCAGATCAAAGGGTTTGACCAGATAGTCATCCGCCCCCGCCTTCAGCCCGGCAATCCGGTCCGAAATCTGGTCCAGCGCGGTCAGGATGATGACCGGCACCACCTGCCCCTTGGCGCGCAACGCCTTCAGGAACGCAATCCCCAGACCATCCGGCAGCATCAGATCCAGCAGGATCAGGTCGAAATGCGCCCCGGCCAGCGCATCACCCGCCGCATTCAGCCGCTGCACCCAATCGACGGAATGGCCCTCGCTGTCCACCTGATCGCGGATCGCGCTGCCGATCACCCGGTCATCCTCGATCAGAAGTATCCGCATCCTGCCCCTGCTTGCCCCGTTGCCGGTCCATCCTGTCCCCTTCCTCATGCACTGGCAACCTGACGCCAACCTGAAGCGGTTTTTCCCCGTGCTTCAGGAAGCCGTCAGGTTCAGCGCGCAAACAAGCTGACATGAGGGGTCCGCAAACGGAGTGTGGCCGATGAACAGGTTTTTGACGGTCTTTGGCCTTGCCACGCTGCTGGCCGCCCCGGCGGCATGGGCGGGCGATGATTGCTCCGTTCCAATGCGCGACTGGCAGCCGCGCAGCGCCGTGGCGGCGGTGGCTCAGGCCCAAGGCTGGACCATCCGACGCATCCGCATCGACGACGGCTGCTATGAGGTGATCGGCACCGACGCCCAAGGCCGCGCGATTGAGGCCAAGCTGAACCCCGGCTCGCTGAACATCCAAGAGATCGAGTTCGAGGAGGAAGGCGACGGTCACGACAGCGACCATCAGGACAGCCACGGCGACGATCATGACGGCACCGAAAACGGCGGTGACGACCAATAGCCCGAACCCTTCTCCCCCCCGCGCCACCCTTTCGCAAATGCGGGCGGCGCATGTCTTGCAGGAGTGCATGATGAAACTTCCCCTGACCTTGATCCTTCTGGGCAGCGCTATGGCCGCCTCGGCCCAGACGCCGATGGCCCCCACCGCGCCCGCCGTCCATGCCCGCGCCATCGCGGATGTCGGCGCATCCCTGATGCAAGTGTCCGACGATGAGGACGACGAAGACGGCGGTTGGCTGTCCTTTGGCGGCGACGACTCGGACGAGGATGACTGCGACGAGGAGGACGAGGACTGCCCGACCGCAGGCCGTGGCAATGCCGCCCCTGCGGGCACGGTCGCGCCCCCCGCAAACGGCCTCTTCGGCGACGGAAAAGCGCCCACCGCCAGTACAAACTGAACAGGAGACTCTCATGACACCGATGAAGCCGCTTTTCGCCGCCCTTGCCCTGACGACCGCATTGGTCCTGCCGGGCCTCGCCTTCGCCAAACCCGTCACCCTGACGGTCAACATGAACAGCTATGGCGGGCGGGGGGCATACCTCGCCGTCTATGTCACCGATCCGGCCGGGGCCTATGCGGGCAGCCTGTGGATGGCGGGGGGCAAGGCCA
Source organism: Paracoccaceae bacterium (assembly GCA_027486345.1). Taxonomy (GTDB): domain Bacteria; phylum Pseudomonadota; class Alphaproteobacteria; order Rhodobacterales; family Rhodobacteraceae; genus Paragemmobacter. The sequence goes on along the minus strand of JAIXPH010000028.1, from coordinate 30,099 downwards.
AATACTACCGCCACCTGTCCGACTGGGCGCGCTTCACCGGCAGTGATCCCGCGCAGGTTGATGGCATCACCGGCGCGAGTGTCGGCGCGGGCCAGTCACTGACCTTGGACATGGACCTTGCCGATGCGCTGTTCGATGCGGGTTACACCCTGCACATCGACGCCGCGGTCGAGGATATGCGCGACAGTCCGAACGAAATCTCGGTCCCCCTCACCGCCGCTGGCGCAGGTCAGGCCGTGACGGGCGGGCGCTACATCGCCGATTTCACCTACGGCTTCTGAGGATACTTCCATGCTTCGCTTCCTGCACCGCTGGCCGGGCCTTCTGGCCGCTGTCCTGCTGATCGTCATCGCCCTCGGCGGTGCCGCGCTGTCGGTGTTTCCGGCGCTGGATCGGTTGACCCGGCCTGCGGTGGTGGCGGGGCAAAGCGTGGCAGAGCTTGCCGCCGTGGTGCAGGCCGCGCATCCGGCGGTGGAACAAATCCGCCGCGCCCCATCAGGCCGGATCACGGCCTATTGGTTCGACGGCGACACGCCGGGTGCTGCGGTGATTGATCCCCAGACCGGGGCAGACATGGGCAGCGCCGATGCGGGCGCGGTGGAAAGCTGGCTGAAATCCCTGCACCGCGCCTTGTTGCTGGAGGATGCGGGTCGGTGGACCGTCGCCGCAGGGGCCGCCATGATGCTGCTGATGGCGGTCTCTGGTGCGATGCTGGTGGCGCGGCGCATGGGCGGTTGGCGGCATTGGTTCGCCCCCCAACGGCGCGGAGTCTCTGGCCGCTGGCACACGCTGCTGGCGCGGGTGGCGGTGGCGGGGCTGCTGATCTCGTCCCTCACGGGGTTGTTCATGGTGGCGGCCACCTTTTCGCTGACCCCCGACGATGCTGCAAACCCCGCCTTTCCGGCCACGGTCAGCGGCCTGACCGCCCTGCCTGCGCAAGACCTGCCCGCGCTGCAAGCCATCCCCGTGGCCGATCTGCGCGACCTGACCTTTCCTGTGGCAGACGACCCGACCGACGCCTTTGCCGTGACCACCTCCACCGGCAGCGGCTATGTCGATCCGGGCAACGGCGCGCTGCTGGTCTGGGCCGACAACGGCCCGTGGCAGGCGGCGTGGGAGTGGGCTTACCTTTTGCACACCGGCGACGGCGCGGCGCTGTGGGGCCTGATCCTTGGCCTGATGGTGCCGACGGTTCCCGCGCTGGCCGTCACCGGCGGCCTGATCTGGTGGCGGACATGGCAATCCCGCCCGCGTCTGGCGGGGATGGTTGCAGCGGACAAGGCCCAGACGGTGATCCTTGTCGCCAGTGAGGGCGGCACGACATGGGGCTTTGCCACCACCCTTGCCCAGGCCCTGCAAACGGCAGGTCATAGCGTGCATCTGGCCGCGCTCTCCACCCTCTCCCCCGACCGTTACCGCAGCGCCAAACGGCTGATCGTGATGGCCGCGACTTGGGGCGATGGCGATGCGCCCTCATCCGCCAAAGGCGCGGTGGAGCGGCTGCGCGCCGCGAACGTCCCCAAGGGGATGGAGCTGATCCTCCTCGGCTTCGGCGACAGCGGTTTCCCGGTCTATTGCGGCTATGCCGCCACGCTGCACGACACAGCACAGGCCAAAGGCTGGGCCATGCCCTTGCCGCTGGGCAGGATCGACCGCCAGTCGGCGCAGAATTTCGCCCGCTGGGGCCGCGATCTGGGCGCGCATCTGGGGGTGGCGCTGACCCTGAACCACCAACCCCAAGCGCCCCGCACCCAAGCTCTGACCCTGACCATACGGCGCGACTACGCCTCACCCGATGCGCCCGTGGCGATCCTGCGTTTTGCCCTGCCGCAATCGACCCTGTGGCAGCGCATCACCGGCCAAGGCTTCGCCCGCTTCGCCCCCGGCGACCTGCTCGGCATCCTGCCGGAAGGATCGACCCTGCCCCGGTTCTATTCCCTCGCTTCCGGCCACAGCGATAAATTCATCGAAATCGCCGTGCGCCAACATGTCGGCGGCCTCTGCTCCAACCAACTGCTCTCGCTGCCCATCGGCGCGCAGGTGAGCGCCTTCCTGCGCCCGAACCCCGGCTTCCAGCCCGACCGCAGCGCTGCACCGCTGATCCTGATCGGCGCGGGCACCGGGATCGGCCCCTTGGCAGGCTTTGTGCGGACCGAGGGCGCACGCCGCCCCGTCCATCTGTGGTTCGGCGCGCGAAGTGCGGAAACCGATCTGCTTTACGCCGAGGAACTGACCGCTTGGCAAAAGGACGGTCGCTTGGATCACCTCACCTGCGCCTTCTCGCGCAGCACCGCCCCGCGCCGCCATGTGCAAGACGCCCTGCGCGACGATGCCGAGGCGTTGCGCGGTCTGGTCACCCACGGCGCGCGCATCATGGTCTGCGGCGGGCGCGAGATGGCCCAAGGCGTGCAGGTGGCACTGGCCGATATCCTTGCCCCCGTGGGACTTTCCCCGCGCAGCCTGAAGGCAGAGGGACGCTATGCCGAAGACAGTTACTGAACGGCTGGAAGGCCGCTCGATGGGCACCCGCTGGCAAGTCACCCTCGACGGGCCAGTGACGGACAGCGCGGGATTGCAGGCCGACTGTCAGGCGACGGTCGATCTGGTGGACCGCCAGATGTCCACATGGACCCCCGACAGCGATCTGATGCGCCTGAACGCCGCGCCTGTGGGGGAATGGGTCACCCTGCCGCCCGAACTGCTGTTCGTCCTGCAAACGGGCTTGCAGGTCAGCCACCTGACCGACGGCGCCTTCGAGATGAACCTTGGCGATGCGGTGCGCGCTTGGGGGTTCATCGACACCGCCCCCAGCCTTGCCGCCATCCGCGCCGCCAGTGCTGCCCCTCGCGTTCCCGCCACGCGGGCGCTTGAACTTGGCGACGGTTGCGCCCGCGCAACGGCCCCATTGGCCTTGGACCTGTCCGGCATCGCTAAGGGCTATGCCGTTGACCGTCTGGCAGACCTCCTGACTGCAAGGGGCCTGACCCACGCCCTTTGCGAGATTGACGGCGAATTGCGCGCCACTGGCCCGCGCCGGGATGGCAGCCCGTGGTCCGTGGCGGTGCAAGACCCGACTGCCGACGCCGCGCATTCCATCTTTGCCCTGACAGACGGGGCGATTGCCACATCCGGCGATTACCGCCACTTCGTCACCGTGCGCGGGGCACGGCTTTCGCACACCATGGACCCCAAGCGCGGCGCGCCGCTGGTGGATGCCCCGGCCTCTGTCACCGTGCTGGCCCCGACCTGCATGATGGCTGACGCCATGGCGACCGCCCTGATGGCGATGGGACCGAAGGCCGCCGCTTTTGCCACCACCCACGGCATTCAGGCGCTGGTCCTCATGCGCGCGGCACAGACGCAAACCCGCCCGACCTGACCCAGACTGCCCCCATACGGCATGGCTCTTGCACTTGGGTGGGCAGGTGCAGGCATCCGAATGGGTGTCCCGCGCGATCGGATGGGGTTGGTGGCACCATGTTCCACAGGCCCTTAAATGCGATCTCGGAAATGCGGCAATTCCAGACGCGTGGAGCAGCACGGCGCGCGCGTCCTGGGCAGGGGGTAAGATGCGGAAACTGGCGCTGGTGTGTTCTTCTCCGCCCTTCGACGGCAATGAAATGCCTTTGCCGATGCCCTCCTATGGCATTCACCGCGTCCATGCGGCGGCAAAATCCGGCCAATATCCGCATGACACAGAGGTGCGCTTCTTTGACATCGGCCTGACCGGGGCCGAAGCGGGTCTGAAAGCCATCCTCGATTTCGGCCCCGATCTGGTCGGATTTTCGGTCTATGTCTGGTCGATGACGTCGCTGTTGCAACTTGCCGCCGACATCCGCGCCCAGCAGCCCGAGGCCTTGTTCCTGTTCGGTGGCCCATCGGCGCGGCGCGATGCCTTTGACCATTGGCATTTCCGGGGACCATCCAAGGTGGTGGATGCGATCTGCGAAGGCGATGGCGAGGCTGTGATCCAGCAATTGATGGCCCTGCCCCGGCTGGACCGCACCACGCTGGCCGAAACGCCGGGCCTTTACACCCGCAAGCCGGACGGATCGGGCTGGCAGGTGACGGGCATCTTGGGCGGCTTCGACATGGCCGACATCCCCTCCCCCTATCAGATGGGGCTGATGCAGCCCGAGCATGTGGCCTATCTGGAAACCTATCGCGGCTGCCCCTTGTCGTGCAATTTCTGCGCTTGGGGCGTGACCCGCCCCGCGCGCGACGTCTTCTCTGCCGACTATATCGAGGCGGAATTGCACGCCTTCAAGGCGCTGAAGGCGCCGGCGGTGTTTCTGCTGGATGCCGGGTTGAACCTGAACGGCAAGGCCTTTCGCAACCTGTCCGAAGCCCAATCCCGGACGGGCATCTTGTCCGAGGCGCTGTTCTGGGCCGAGATTTACCCGACAATGGCCAAGCCCGAGCATCTGGAATTCCTGTCCTCGGTCGGCACCGCCTATCTGGGCGTGGGCCTGCAAAGCATGGATGAACGCGTGCTCAAAGCGCACAGCCGCCCCTTCGACATGCGCCGCTTTGCCCCTGCGGTGGAGGCGTTGTCCAAGGTCGCGGGTCTGGAAATCCAGATCATCATGGGCCTGCCCGAAGACACGCCCGACGGCTTCCGCAAGACGCTGGATTTCGCGCTGTCGCTGCCGGTCACATCGGTCAGGGTCTATCATTGCCTTGTTCTGCCCGATGCCCTGCTCAGCCGGTCCGACCCGACGTGGGATCTGAACTTTGATCCGGTCAACATGTCGATGATCTCCAACCGGACATGGTCCGCCGATGACCTGACCGCGATGCGGGCCGAGTTGAACGAGCGCGTCGCCAAGCGCGGAGGTGAGGGCGGCGAATACTGGTGGTCCTTCTGGAAATGAAACGGACGTGCCGCCGCGTCGCACTTTTGGCGTGGTATCCGGCGGACAATCCGGCGCTGCCGCCATTCATCCCGAACATGGGGATGTACATGGTGGCCGCTGCCGTGCAGGCGGCGGGTCTGGACGGGCTGGAGCTGCGCATCTGGGATGAGCGTGAGCGGGGGCCAGAGGCCGTGGCGGCCGAGGTTGCCGCTTATGATCCCGACATCGTGGCGGGGTCGGCGTTTCTTTGGTCTCTGCCGCAGTTGGCGCAGGTGATGACGCTGCTGGCGCAGGATGATCCATCGCGCTTGATCGTCATGGGCGGACCCTCAGCACGGCCCAATATGCTGGGCCATGCACCCTTTTCTGCACTAGATGCTGTCTGCGATGTCTTGGTCGAAGGCGAAGGTGAGTCCGTTTTCCCCGCCCTCGTCGCCGCGACGGACCGCAGCGCTGCCGCCTTGGCGCGTCTCCGCGGTCTGACGCTGCGCCGCGATGGCGTCTGGCGGCAAAGCGCGCCGGGGGCGCGGGCGGTGATGGATGATCTGGCGTCCCCCTACCGCCAAGGGCTGATCCCGGCAGGGGGGATTGGTCTGCTGGAGACATATCGCGGCTGCCCCTTCACCTGCTCCTTCTGCGAATGGGGCGTGATGGAAGCGCCCCGCAACGTGCTGTCGGCGGATCGTATCGCGGGCGAGTTTGACGCGATGGCGCGTCTGGGTCTGGGGGCGGTGCTCTTGGCCGATGCGGGGTTGAACCTGAACGCGTCGGGCTTTGCCGCCGTGCGGGATGCGGCGGCGGCGACGGGTTTTCTGAAGGACCGCGCCCTGATCGCAGAGGTCTATCCCCGCAACCTGACCGAAGACCATCTGCGCTTTCTGGAAGGCGTCGGTGCGCCGCATATCGGGATCGGGCTGCAATCCTTTGACGATGCCGTCTTGCGTCATGTGGAGCGCAAGTTTGATCCGGCGCGACTGGGCGGGCTGTTGGGGGCGCTGCGGTCCATCGCCTCTGTCACCACGGAAATCATCATGGGCCTGCCGGGGGATACGCCGGAGCGTTTCCTGACCAGTTTTGAGCGCGCCCGCGCTTTGGGGACCGGTCTGCGGGTCTATCATTGCGCCGTCCTGCCTTCGGCGCTGATGGCACGTGCCCCAGCGAGTGATGAGATGGTCTATGACCCCGTCAGCCTGAAGATGCACTCGTGCCGGGGGTGGCCGGGGGACAGCATCGACCGCATGGCCCAGCGCCTGACCGATGAGGCGGCGGCAGCGGGTGGGGCGAGTGGGGATTACTTCTGGGTCTTCCCGCCCGCCTGAAGCACCAGCATCGGATAGGACGCCTGACCTGCGGTGAACAAGCGGCGGAGTTCGATCACGGGGTGGTCGGTGATCTCGGGCGGTGGGGCTGGGCACATCCAGTCAAACCCCGGCAAGGTCAGGGGGGCGAGGTTCTGGATGTCTTGCACCTGAAACCCGGCATGGGTGGCCATCCCCGTCAGATCGTCCAAGGTCATGTCCGGGACAGGCCAAGGGGCGAAGCCTTGGGCCACGGCATGGGCAGAGGGGCTGCGATCCAGCAGGATGGTGCTGACGACCAGCCTTCCCCCCGGTCGCAGGGCCTTGGCGCAGGTGGCGAAGAACCCGGCGGGGTCGGGGAAATGGAACATCGCCTCAAGAGACAGGATGCGGTCGGCCCATCCGCTGCGGCCTTGGGAAAAGGCCGATGCGTCGCAGGTCAGCCAGTCCACGGGGTTGCGCCACGCGCCCTCGCGGGCGAGGGCGATCTGGCGGGGGTCGATGTTGACACCTGTCAACTTACCTAAGAAATCCTTATCGACCATCCGCAGCGTGCCGCCAAAGCCGCAGCCCACATCCACAACATCCAGCGCATCGCACAGGTCAAGTGCCGATATGTGGTGGCGGGCCATCGCAACCTGTGCAGCCTCAAGCGACAGGGCGGGACCCGCGAACAGACCAAGATGGATGTGGTCAGAGACATGCCCCGCCCGGCGCGCGTCGATCAGGCTGTCGATATAGCCCATCATCCCCAGGCAAAGGTCCGTTGGCCGTCGCGCGACAGGGCCATGAAGCTGCACATCGTCCAGCGCAGGCGCTCACCCTGCACCGGCTGCACGCGGTGCAGACGCCGCCCCGATTGCACCACCAGCATCGACCCGGCGGGCACCGGCACGGTTTGTGAGCGCAAGGTGGACAGGTCGGGACGGCGGGACAGGCCGTCATCGTTGACGATCCCCCGGCCTTGGTCGGCGATCAGGTCGTAAAGTTCGAGCACACCGCCTGCCTCAGCCTCGGCGAGTGTCACCACGAAGGACAGGATATCGCCCGACGTCACCTCGGCCACATGGCGATAGCTGGGGCGCAGGCCCTGTTCGTTGTCGAAATGCGGGGGGATGTAGCCGCCGTTGCGGTGGCCGCGAAAGGTGGTGAAGAAATGGTTCGCGCCCTCTGGCCCAGGCGCCGCCGCGACAGCGCGCCCGCCGTCCAAGGCTGAGAGCACCCCCGTGATCCGCGCCACGGGATCGACGCCCAAACCTGCGCCAAAGCGGTGCAGGTCGCCGTCAAAGCGGGCGGCGGCGGCAAAGTAGTCATCCAGATCGGGGTCGTTCAGGTTCAGGTTGCGTCCGTAGAAAAAGGATCGGAACGGACCCGGAAACTCGGTCACCTCGAACCCCGGCGCGTTGGTTTCCAGGGCGGCGACCATGCGGGCGCAAAGATCGGGGGCAAAGACGCCATCGACGCGCAGCACGTCGAGTTCTCCGCCGCGCAAGCGGGCAAAGGCATCACCGGGCAAGGGGCCGTCTGCGTCGTGCCGTTCCATCGTCAGGAAATCGCTTGGCATGCCCACACTCCCGGTCAGCTTGTATCACGCCGCCTGTCATGCGGGGCGCGGGGGATGGATGCAACGCGACGAAAGATGGCCACCTCCTGCTTTCGGAGGGGGCCTTGCCCCGGCGCAATCGCGGCTTGACAGAATCGACCGGTTTATGACACCGATGTCATGACACCGATGTCATCGCGCTGGACAAGGCGTGGTTGGGGCTTGGAGGGGCGGACGTTGTCAACGATCTACGATGTCGCGCGCCTTGCGGGCGTGTCGCCCAAAACGGTCAGCCGTGTGCTGAACGGCGACGGTCCTGTGGGCGACAAGACGCGTGAGTCGGTTGAGGCCGCGATGCGCGATCTGGGCTATGTGCGCTCAAACGCGGCGCGGATGATGCGGGCGCAGAGGTCCGGCATCGTCGGGCTGATCACCGGGGCGATTTCGACCAAGAACCAACCCAGCACGCAGCAAGGCCTGCCCGACCTGTTCATCGTGCAAGGCATCCAACGCGCGCTGGAATCCTCGGGCATGACGGTGATGATCGCCGATACCAACGGGCGCAAGGACCGGGTGCCGCATCTGATCGACACCTTCCTGTCGCACCGGGTGGAGGGGCTGATCTATGTCGCCGAATACCACCAAGAGGTGAAGCTGCCCAAGGTGCCGGATGACACGCCGCTGCTGCTGGCCAATTGCTTTGACGCTGTGGGCACGCCTGCCGTGCTGCCCGATGACCGGCGGCTGCAACAGGATCTTGTCCGCCGCCTGATCGCGGCGGGGCATCGGCGGATCGCGTTTCTGTCGCTGCGACCGGATATGGTGGCGGGCCGCTTGCGCGCGCAAGGCTACCGCGATGCCTTGGCGCAGGCGGGGATCGGCTTTGACCCGGCCCTGTTGGCGCATGTGGATTTTGACCAGCCAGAGATCGGACCGCCCCTGCTGTGGGATTCCATCGACCGCATATTGCGCATGGATGTTCCGCCGACGGTGATTTGCTGCGGCAACGATCAGATGGCGATGATGGTGTACGGCATCCTGCGGTCCATGGGCCGCAAGATGCCCGAAGAGGTGGGCGTGGCCGGGTTCGACAATTACCGCGCCATTGCCGAAACCCTTTATCCGCCGCTGACCACGGTGGAACTGCCCTATAACGCCATGGGCGCCCGCGCGGGTGAGCGTCTCTTGGCCCTGATTTCCGGCGAAGGCCGGAATGACACCGCACCGGTCCTTGTGGCTGGCCCGGTCCACTGGCGCGCCTCGGTTCACGAGGTCCGCAAACCAAATCTCGTGACGTTCAAAACCCTGAGGGAGGAAAAGGGATGAAGGTTTTCAAACTCGCGGCTTCGGCCGCCATTCTGTGCTGGGCTTCGGCCGCACAGGCGCAGACCACGCTGTCGATGTGGTATCACGGCGCGGGCAACGAAGTCGAACTCAAGCTGATCAATGAAGTCATCACCGACTTCAACGCCAGCCAGAGCGACTGGAAGGTCGAGCTGCAAAGTTTCCCGCAAGCAGCCTATAATGACTCGGTCGTGGCCGGTGCGCTGGCAGGCAACCTGCCCGACATTCTGGACGTGGACGGGCCGAACATGCCGAACTGGGCATGGGCGGGCTACATGCAGCCGCTGGTGATCGACGAGTCCAAGATTGCCAACTTCCTGCCCGGCACCAAGGGCGTGTGGGATGGCAAGCTCTATTCCATCGGTCTGTGGGATGCCGCCGTCGCGCTGGTGACCCGTCAATCCACGCTGGATGAGTTGGGCCTGCGCAAACCGACTGTGGACGCGCCCTGGACCAAGGACGAATTCATGGCGGCGCTGGATGCGGCCAAGGCGGCGGGCAAGTGGGAGTATCCGCTGGATCTGGGCATGGCCTGGACCGGGGAATGGTATCCCTATGCCTTCTCGCCCTTCCTGCAATCCTTCGGTGGCGACATCGTGGACCGCAGCACCTACAAGACCGCTGAGGGCGCTTTGAACGGCGATGCCGCGCTGGCCTTCGGCGAATGGTGGCAGGGCCTGTTCAAGAACGGCTATGCACAAGCGACCCAAGACCCGGCGGATCGTGACGGCGGCTTTGCGGCTGGCAAATATGCCTTCTCGTGGAACGGCAACTGGGCGGCCCTTGGCGCGCTGGCGGCTTTCCCGGACACCGTGTTCCTGCCCGCGCCTGATCTGGGTGCCGGTCCGAAGATTGGTGCGGCAAGCTGGCAGTTTGGTGTGTCGGCCACGTCAAAGAACCCGCAGGGCGCGGCTGCCTTCATCGAGTTTGCGTTGCAGGACAAGTATCTGGCGGCCTTCTCGAACGGGATCGGCCTGATCCCGGCGACGCCTTCGGCTTCGGAAATGGTGGACAACTACAAGGCCGGTGGCCCGCTGTCGGTGTTCGTCGAATACTCGGCCAAGACTGCGCTCGTGCGTCCGGTGACCCCGGGCTACGTCGTGCAGGCCAAGGTGTTTGAAAAGGCGCTGGCCGACATCGCCAATGGGACTGATGTTGCGGCAACGCTGGATGCGGCGGCGGATGAGATCAACGCCGACATCGAAAAGAACGGCGGCTACGGCCACTGATCGGATCGGCCCCGGCGGGTGACTGCCGGGGCCGGGTTCCTCCCGGAACCATGCGGGTGGGGGTAACCCTGCCCGCCCCTTCTCACCGCTTTGAAACGAGGCGACGATGGCGTCCAAGTTCACCGTATCGAACCGGACGGGCTGGCTGATGGCCGGGCCTGCGGTCCTGCTGATCGCGGGGTTCGTGATCCTGCCGTTTTTTCTGGCGATCGGGTTTTCCTTCACCAACCAACGGCTGGTGTCGCCCAATCCGACCGAGTTCACGGGGCTGGAGAATTACCGCCAACTGCTGGGTGTGACCACCCTGACGCTGGAGCCTGTGCGGGATGAGGCGGGTGCCGTGGTGATGAAGGATGGCGCGCCGGAATATCCGTCGCTGCGCAGCCTGACGCGCAACAATCCCGACCGCCCCGATCTGGCGGGGATGCGGGAGTGGTTCAACTTTTCCACAGGCGGGGACAGCCGGACCTATGTGCTGGCGCGCGATGTCGTGTTCATGAAGGCGATTGTGAACACCTTCATCTTCGTGATTGTCGTCGCCCCCGTTCAGGCTGGTTTGGCGCTGGGGTTGGCGCTGTTGATCAACCAACGCCTGCGCGGGATCAATGTGTTCCGCGCCATCTATTTCATGCCGGTTGTGGTGTCGATTGTCGTCGTCTCGCTGCTGTGGCGGCTGATTTATGACGGGCAATCGGGGCTTTTGAACAACCTTCTGGGCACGATTTCCTTTGGCCTGATCCCGCCGGTGGATTGGCTGGGCAATCCGTCCACCGCGCTGGGATCGATCATCGCCATGTCGATTTGGCAGGCGGTGGGGTTCCATATGGTGATCTGGCTGTCGGGGCTGCAAACCATCTCGCCCACGCTCTATGAGGCCGCGGCGATCGAGGGCGCGTCCAAATGGCAGGTGTTTCGCTACATCACATGGCCGGGGCTGCGGAATACCGCCGTGCTGATCCTGATCGTGATCACGATGCAAGCCTTTGGCCTGTTCGCGCAGATTGATGTCATGACGAATGGCGGGCCGCTGGACAGCACGCAGACCATCGTCTTTCAGGCGATTGAGCGCGGCTATGGCAAGCAGGACATCTCGGGCGGGTCGGCGATTTCGGTGATCCTGTTCGTGATCGTGCTGTCGATTTCGCTGATCCAACGCTGGCTGACACGGGAGAAAAGCTGATGGCCCTGATTTCCGCCGACAATCGCGGCCTGCGTCTGGCCACCCGCTATGCGGTGCTGGGGCTGATCGCGGTGATCTTTGTCTTTCCGCTGGTGTTCATGGTGATGTCCAGCCTGAAGCCGGATCAGCAACTCTTGCAGGATTCCGGCAATCTGCGCGCCTTCCTGCCGGTGGGCGATATCAGCCTGAACAACTACACCGCCGCCTTCCAACGCGCGCCGGTGGCAACGTTCGTGTTCAACTCGGTGCTTGTGACCGGGGTGACGGTGCTGTTGTCGCTGCTGATCTGCTCGGCCGCCGGGTTTGCCTTTGTCTTCGTGAACTGGAAGGGGCGCGGTGTTCTGCTGTCGATCCTGCTGGCCACGCTAATCCTGCCGTTTGAAACCATCGCCATTCCGATGCTCTTGATGGTGGCGCACCTACCTTGGATCGGGACCGAGGGGATCACTTGGGGCTGGCTGAACAGCTATCACGTCCAGATCATCCCCTTCATCGCCGATGGGCTGACGGTGTTCCTGTTCGTACAATACTTCAAAGACCTGCCCGGCGAGTTGATCGAGGCCGCGCGGGTCGAGGGCGCAAGCTGGGGCCAGATTTACCGCCGCATCGTCATGCCGCTGTCCGGGCCGATCCTTGCCACGGCGGCGATCCTGAAATTTCTGGTCATGTACAACCAGTACCTCTGGCCGCTGATGGTCACGCAGGAGGAAGGCTACCGCCCGGTCATGGTGGGCCTGCAATACTTCTTCCAGCTCAACGTCGCATGGGGCGAGGTGATGGCTTACCTGAGCCTGATCACCGTCCCCGTGCTTGCCTTTTATCTTTACCTGCAAAAAGCCTTCATCGCGTCGATAGCCTCGACCGGCGTGAAGGGCTGAGGAGTCGCATCATGTCCTTCAAACATTCCGACCTGTGGTTCTGGGATAGCTGGTACGCCAAGGAGGGCGACACCTATCACGGCTATTTCCTGCAAGCGCCGAAATCGCTGATCGACCCGGATGCGCGGCACCTGAAGGCCACGCAGCGCCATGCGACCTCCAAGGATCTGGTCAACTGGACCGACCTTGGCACCACGTTCGAGCCGCAGCGCAATGGCGCGGCTTGGGATGATAGCACGACATGGACGGGGTCTGTCGTGCAGGATGATGCCGGGCTGTGGCATCTGTTCTACACCGGCACTTCGCTGTCCGAAGCGTCGCTCTATCAGCGCGTCGGGCATGCGACATCGACCGATCTGCACAACTGGACGCGGGTGGGCGACGGCTTGGCCTTGGACCTGACCGGGCCGAATGCCGATTGCTATGAAAAAGACCACGCCATCGGCCATTGGCACGACCGCGCGATGCGTGATCCGTGGGTCATGCGGGACCCGGACGGCAAGGGGTGGCTGATGTATTTCACCGCCCGCGTTCCCGGCGTGCCGGAACCGAATGCTGGGGGGGCCATCGGGTTTGCCACATCGGCCGATCTGGTGACGTGGGAGTTGCAGCCCCCGGTGTTCCACGGCGGCTTTGGCCAGCTAGAGGTGCCGCAGGTGTTCCAAGTGGGCAAGCATTGGTATTGCCTGTTCTGCACCGCCTCTGTCCACTGGTCCGATCAATACCGCCGCGACAATCCGGAAATGCCGGTGACGGGCACGCATTACCTGATGGCCGATCATCCGCGGGGGCCGTGGCGCATTGCGCCGGGGCCGTTCCTTGACGGCGCCGAACCCTGCCGCCGCTATGCCGCGCGGATTGTCGACGGGCCGCAGGGGCTGGTGATCATGGGCTTTGCCGATGGCGGCAAGGATGTGTTCGGCGGCTATGTCATGGACCCAGAGCCTGTGATCGTGGGCGCGGATGGCCGTCTGACGGTGCAGCAACTGGCACAGGCGGCGGAGTAGGTCATGGCGCGCATCTCGCTGAAAGACGTCAAGAAAAGCTACGGCAATGCCCATGTCATCAAGGGCGTGGATATCGAGGTCGAGGACGGCGAATTCTGCGTTTTCGTAGGGCCTTCGGGTTGCGGGAAGTCCACCCTGCTGCGGATGATCGCGGGGCTTGAGGATATCACCTCGGGCCAGATGACCATCGGTGAGACGGTGGTGAATGAGCTTCCGCCCGCGCAAAGGGGCGTGGCGATGGTGTTCCAGTCCTACGCCATCTTCCCCCACATGACCGTGCGGGAAAACGTGGCCTTCGGGCTGACCATCGCCGGGGCTAGCAAGGCCGAAAAGGATGCCAAAGTGGCCGAGGCTGCGCGCATCCTGCAAATGGAGCATCTGCTGGACCGCCGCCCCAGCCAGCTTTCGGGTGGGCAGCGCCAGCGCGTCGCCATCGGGCGGGCCATCGTGCGCAAGCCGCAGGTGTTCCTGTTCGACGAGCCGCTGTCGAACCTTGATGCCGCGCTGCGCATGGACATGCGGATGGAGATTGGCAAGCTGCACAACCAGCTTGGCGCGACCATGATCTATGTGACGCATGATCAGGTCGAGGCGATGACTCTGGCCGACAAGATCGTGGTGCTGAAGGATGGCAAGGTGATGCAGATCGGCGCGCCGATGGAACTGTATCACAACCCCGCCAACCTGTTTGTGGCGGGCTTCCTTGGCGCGCCATCGATGAACTTCATCGACGTGACGGTGCAGGCGGTGAATGGAAACAAGGCGCTGGTCAGCAATGCCGCCCTTGATCCGGTTGAGGTCTCCGCTGCCCGCGGGCCGTTCACGGTGGGCGAAAAAGCCATCCTTGGCCTGCGCCCGCAATACGTGCAGGTGGCCGAAGGCGCGGGGCGGTTGCACGGGACGGTGGCCCTGACCGAACGTCTGGGCGCGGAAACCGTGGTCGAGGTGACGTTGAAAGACGGCAAACCCCTGATCGCGGCGCTGTCGCAAGACCGGGTGTTCCCGCTGGGCGCGGCGGTCGATCTGGATTTCGATCCTGCCACCGCGCATCTGTTCCGGCCCGAGGTCTGAGAGGCGGCCCCCCCACCCAACCGGCGGGGGGCCAGCATCTGGCCGAAATGATCGGACAGTCTGATACTTACGTCTTTGCGACCCTGCCGAAGTTGTGGCTATCATGCCCAAGTCATCTGTCGTATCAATGCCCTCATCTGGTGTGGGAAGGCCAACGTGGACAGCGCAAAAATCCGGGTCTTGCTGACCGAATGGTTCGGACCGCGTTACGGCGCGGCCGATCGCTCCGCCGATGAAGATTACGCGGAGGCGGCACAGGCCATTCGCGCGCTGAAATCGCTGTTCCAAATGGAGTTGGACCGTCGCGACCAGCTTGGGGTTCAGAAATCCGACCATGACCGGACCGAGTGACGGCGGCAAACTGACGACACTCCCGCGCGTGCCGCGGCAGGCGGTTGCCTGTGTCGCGGTCTCTGCGCTTTATATCTGGGCCTATTTCATGACGGCGACCTTGGTGATGCCGCTGCAACAGGCGCTGTTTCCCAGCACCATCATGAGCTTTCTGTTCCTGCCCCATGGTGTGCGCGTGCTGGCGGCTTGGCTTTATGGCTGGCGGTCGATCCTGTTCCTGCTGCCGGGGGCCCTGCTGTGCAATCTGCATTTTGCAGGGGATCGCGCCTTTGACAGGGATATCCTGTTCGGAACGGCCGCCAGCCTGATCGCCGCACCACTGGCCTTTGCCATCGGTCGCAGCCTTGGCGGCGCGGCCCTGTTGCGGGTCGGGGTCCTGCGGGCCCCGACATTGGTGGCCCTTGGCATTGCGGCGTCGGTCTTCAACCTGCTGGCACTGCGGTTGAGCTATGGTCTGAAAACGTCCGAAGGCGTGGTGATCCTGATCGGAGACACTTTGGGGCTGGTGACCGCGCTGGTGATCGTCTGGCTGGGGCTGAAGTTGCTGGCACGCCGCGCCTGAGGTCAGGCGGGGCCGATCATCGCCTGCTCGGGCGTGGCCGGTTGGTCCATCGCCAGCAAAGGGGTCCGCAGCGGCAGGCCGACACCGCCATGACAGCTTTCCAGCGACACGTGCCCCTGTGCAAGGGCAGGCCGGATCAGCCAACGTGACATCCGCCGCAACACCAATGCTCCCGCGGGTGCGGTGGGATCAGCCATGCCATCCCATTGGCCGGTCTGGGGCAAGGGAAAGCTGCGGTGTCGGCCATCGGCGGCAGACAAGACGCCTGTCCCACCGCCACCGGGGTTGTCATCGCCCAAGGCCAGTTCCGGCCCGAAGGACAGTTGCCGCAGGCCCAAGGCGGTGCTGGTGACAAGGTGGAACTGCACCCATCCCACGACCGACCCGCCATCGCCGCTTCTGACCAGCGCGGCGATCCCGCCCTCGAACGTCAGGCCGGGCGCGGTCTGGACCGGATGGCCGGGACGCACCTGAACCAGTGGCAACGGCATCTCGCCCACCGTCAGGGGCAAATGCACGGCCTCTCCGGCCCAGACCGGCAGCAAGAGCCGCCCCTGCGCCGAAAGCTCCTCGACATCGACGGGATCGCCCAGACCGCGCCGCAGGATCACATCGGCCAAGCGGTCTTCGGACCCGACCCACAGGGCCGGATCGTCGGGCGTGGTTTTCAGCACCGCCGCCTCGCGTCCCTGCCGAAGGATGACCGCGGGGCGGCCATCGGGACAAAGGAGGCGGGACAGAAACATCAGAACCGCTGCGGGGCGGCGGGCTTGTTGGCCATGATCGACTCAACCTCGGCCAGCACGTCGGGGGTCAGGTCGGCGACCCGGTCCAGCGCGGCAAGGTTGTCGGTCAGTTGCGACAGGCGCGAGGCACCAAGGATCACCGTGGACACGCGCGGATTGGTCAGGCACCACGCCAGCGCCATGTGGTGCAGTGGCATGCCGATGCGTCCGGCCAGGGCGGCAAGGTCGCGTACCTTGGCGATGCGGGATTGGCCCTGTTCGCTGGTGAAGGCGTCACGTAGCCACTCATACCCCGGCAGCGCCGCGCGGGCATCTTGCGGGATGCCGTCATTGTACTTGCCCGTCAGCAGGCCCGAGGCGAGCGGCGACCATATTGTCGTCCCCAAACCGAAGGTGTCATAGATCGGGGCGTAATCGCCTTCGACCTTCTGGCGTTCAAACAGGTTGTATTGCGGCTGCTCCATCGTTGGCGGGGTCATGCCCCAACGGGCGGCGATGGCATGGGCTTCGGTGATCTGCTGCGCTGACCATTCGCTGGTGCCCCAATACAGCACCTTGCCTTGGGTGATCAGGTTGTGCATCGCGCGGACGGTTTCTTCGATGGGGGTGTCCACGTCAGGGCGGTGGCAGAAGTAAAGGTCCAGATAATCGACCCGCAGCCGTTTCAGCGCGGCATGGCAGGCGTCGGTGACATGTTTGGCCGACAGCCCGCGCTGGGTGGGTTTTGTGCCGCCCCAGAACACTTTGGAGGAGACGATATAGCTGTCCCGGCTCCACCCCAGCTCATCAATCGCTTGGCCCATGACCAGTTCAGAGCGGCCCTGTTCATAGCCTTCGGCGTTGTCAAAGAAGTTGATGCCCGCGTCATAGGCGGCCTGCATCATTTCCTTGGCGGGGGCGATGTCCACCTGTTTGGCAAAGGTCACCCAAGAGCCAAAGGAAAAGGCGCTGACCTGAAGGCCGGATTTGCCGAGACGACGATACTGCATTGAAATGTCCTGATGTCAGAGATGCGGCCAGGCTTGGCCGGTGTCGTCAAAGATATGGGCCTCTGCCGTGGTCAGGGACAGTCCGACCGTGTCGCCCGCATTGATGCGGGTGGCCCCGTCGGCCTGCACGATGATCGACCCCTGCGGCGTGTCGACATAGGCGAAGGATGTGTTGCCCAGGTATTCCACGACAGAGGCCTTGCCGCTGATCTGTGCCGCCGAACCACTGGCGAGCGTGACATGTTCCGGGCGGATGCCGATTTCCACGGTGCGTTCGCCGGTAAAGGCGGCGACCGCACGGGGGGGGAGGGTCAGGGTGATGCCGCCTTGCAAGGTGACGCTGACGCCCTCGCCCGTGTGCCGCGCCTGCCCTTTCAGGAAATTCATCCCCGGCGAGCCGATGAAGCCGGCGACAAAGCGATTGGCGGGGCGGTTGTACAACTCCCACGGGCTACCGGCCTGAGAGATCACGCCCTTGTCCAAGACCACGATCTTGTCGGCCAAGGTCATGGCTTCGACTTGGTCGTGGGTGACATAGATCATCGTGGTTTTCAGATCATTGTGCAGCTTTGCCAGTTCCAGCCGCATCTGCACACGCAACAGGGCATCAAGGTTCGACAAGGGTTCGTCGAACAGGAACACCGAGGGGTCGCGCACCAAGGCGCGGCCGATGGCGACGCGCTGGCGCTGACCGCCGGACAGTTGGGCGGGTTTGCGCTCTAGCAGCGGCTCCAACCGCAGCATGGCGGCAACGCGGGCGACATGTTCGGTTTTCTTTGCCTTGGACACCCCGGCCAAGGACAGGCTGAAGGCGATGTTTTCGGCCACGGTCAGGTGCGGATACAGGGCGTAGGATTGGAACACCATCGCCACGCCGCGGCTTTTGGGTTCCGTGCTGGTCACATCCCGATCGCCAATGCGCACGGTGCCGCTGGTCACGGTTTCCAAGCCCGCCACCATCCGCAAAAGCGTGGATTTGCCGAAGCCGGAGGGGCCAAGCAGGGCGCAGAACGACCCATCCTCGACCGACAGGTTCAGCCCGCTGATGACCTCCAACCCGCCGAACCGCTTGGTCAGTTGAGAAAGCTCTACAGACGCCATGACTATCCCTTGATCCCAGCAGAAAGAGTGATCGCCTGCGTGACGCGGCGTTGAAAGAACAGATAGGCCAGCGCCACGGGCAGCGACGCCAGCACCGCCCCCGCCAGAACCCGGCCATAGGCGACCCCATACGCATCCTGCACCGCAGAGACGCCCACGGTGACGGTCATCATCTTTTCGTCCTGCGCCACGAGGAACGGCCACAGGAAACTGTTCCACGCGCCGATGAAGGTGATGATGGACAGCGCGGTGGTCACGCCCCAGTTCATGGGCAGGAACACCCGCAGGAAGACCTGTAATTCAGTGGCCCCGTCCATCACCGCAGCCTCACGGAATTCCTTGGGCAGGCCGTCAAAGAATTGCTTGTAGACGATGACTGTGACGGGGCTGAGCAGCATCGGCAGGATCATCCCGATATGGGTGTTCAGAAGATCCACCCCGGCGATGATGATGAAATGGTTCACGATCAAGGCCGTGATCGGGACCATGAAGCTGGCAAGGATCGTCCACCACAGCACCCGCCGCCCCGGGAAGTTCAGTTGCGAGATGGCAAAGCCGGTGCAGGCCGACATGAACACCACTAGCACCGTCACGCTGACCGAGACGATGGTGGAATTCAGATACCAGATCGGCAATTCGGAATTGACGATGGCGAAGATATAGCCGCTGAGCGTCGGCTCGGTCGGCAGCATCCCGAATTCCTGCACCGTCGCCTGATCGCTGCGCAGGCTGGTGATCAGCGCCCAATAGATCGGAAAGAACCAGATCGCGGCGCAGATCAGCGTCAGCAGGGTCAGCAGTATCCCTGCGGGAGAGCGCGCCAGATGCGACAGCGCCGTGGATTGCGAGGTGTCGCGGGCGGTGGGATCGGTGCTCATTTCTGCCCCCGGATGCGAAGGAGTTGGAATTGCAGGACCGAGAACACAACGACGATCACGAACAAAGCCAGCGCAATGGTTGCAGCATAGCCGCTGGCGTTCTTTTGGAACGCCTGTTCGTAAATATACTGCACCAGCACCATCGTCGCCTGCGTGCGCCCACCGGTGGCAAAGAGATAGACCTGATCGAAGATCTTCAATTGCAGGATCAGTTGGATCGTCAGGCACAGCACCGTGATCGGCCAGATCAAGGGCCAGGTGATGCGGCTGAACATTTGCCAGCGGGTGGCGCCGTCCAGGGCAGCGGCCTCATAGAGGTCTTTGGGGATGTTTCTTAGCCCGGCCAGAAACAGCAGGATAGAAAAGCCGTTGGTCCACCAGATCGTGATCACCGCGACGCTGGGCATGAACCACGGGATCGCGCGCCACAGGTTGACGGGACGGCCCGTGACCCATTCCAGCACGCTTTGCAGCATCCCGAATTGCACGTTGGTCAGCCAGTCCCAGATCACATAGACCACGGTGACGGGCAGGATATAGGGCAGGAAAAACGCCGCCAGCACCGCGCTTTGCAGCCATCCGCCCAAGCGCGACACCATCAGCGCGATGCCAAGGGCGACTGCCGTGCCGGGGATCACCGTCAAGAGCACGAAGTACGAGGTGTTCCAGATCGCCTTGAAAAAGATCGGGTCCTTGAACATCCGCTCGTAATTGGCGAAGCCGACCGCTTTGCCGTCGCCGATCAGTGGCGCGTCGGTGAAGGTCAGCATCACCATCTGCACCACGGGCCAGACGAACAGCCATGCGTAGACAAGGATGAAGGGCGCTGTCAGCAGATAGGCGACCAGAAGGTCGCTGCGACGGTTCCTGAGCATTTGGCCTCCGGCCGGTGCGAAGTGGCGGATGCGGATCGGCGGGCCTTGGGGTCAAGGCCCGCCGGAGAGGATGCGTTATTGCAGCGCGTCCATCGTTGCTTTCATTTCCGCCACAGCGCTCGCGGCGTCGGTTTCGCCGTTGATCGCTGCGGTAAAGGCGTTGCCTGCGGAGTCAAACAGGGCAGAGGCTACACCGGCATGCACCGACTTGGGGTCGAACACCTGATTGGCGGTCAGCTTGGCATAGGTCGCCTGCGGCTGCATCGCCTTGTATTCGTCGGTCGCGGTCACAGCCACGTTGGCCGGAACGTGACCCGCCGTCGCCCAGAAGAGCGAGTTGTCGGACATGTACTTGATCACCTCAAGCACGGCCGCATGCTTTTCCGGGGTGGCAGGCTTGCCCGCATTGTTCGGGATCGCAAAGGCATGGCTGTCGGCATAGGTGCAAGGCTTGTCGAACAGCACGGGCAGTTCGATGGCGCCCCAGTTGAACAGTTTGCCCTGCGCTTGCAGGTCAACCATGGTCGGGACTTCCCACACGCCGTTGATCATGAAGGGCGACGCACCGCTGGTGAACAGCGCCACGGTGGACGGGTAGTCGGTGTAGCTGGGGTTGTAGCCTGCGCCGACCCAATCCGCGATGACCTGCACGGCATTGGCCAGTTTGTCCGCGTTGTCATCCGGGAACCAAGCGCCATCGCCGCCGATCACGCCATTCTGCTGGCAGAGCAGCGAATAGATCGTGCGGAAGGCAAAGCCGCCGTCAGCGGTCACCTGCACGATGGACCATTCGTTGCCCGCATCCTTCAGCTTTTGCAGCGCGGCGGTGAAGTTGTCCTTGCCATCCAGCCCGGTGGGCAGGCCATCGGCACCGATCAGACCGGCTTCGGCCAGCTTGTCCTTGTTGTAATAGAGCACGATCGGGTGCGTATCGAAGGGCACGGCATATTGCTTGCCATCGACGTTGACCGCGTCCCAGGTTTCCTTGGCAAAGCTGTCCGCGCTGAGACCCATCGCCGCCATGTCTTCGGGTGTGATCTCGCTGAGGGTGCTCTGGCTCACGGCCAGCGGAATGCGCGAGGCGTGATAGGTCATCACGTCGGGGCCTTCGCCCACGGCGGCAGAGGTTTGCACCTTGGTGTAGAAGGGCACGCCCCAATCCAGCGTCGTTGCCTGGATTTCGATGGTGTCGGCATGCGCGGCGTTGAAGTC
Organism: Paracoccaceae bacterium; assembly: GCA_027486345.1. GTDB lineage: Bacteria > Pseudomonadota > Alphaproteobacteria > Rhodobacterales > Rhodobacteraceae > Paragemmobacter. The sequence continues at coordinate 8,979 of JAIXPH010000028.1, read as the reverse complement.
TTCGATGAGCTTCTTCATCCGGACGCCGTCACCGCCGCCGAGGAAGTCCCACCACACAACCGTCTCCTTGGCCATCGCCATCGGAGCCGCAAATACAGCAGCCAAAATGGCCGCACTGAACAGGCGATTCATCCTTAGACCTCCCATGTCGCGGGCCTTCTTTGCGGCCCAGTTGCGCCCTCATTTGTCGGTGGCGACCCGGCGGCGCATCCGGGCCTGTCCTTCGTCGGCGGGTGATTGTCGCGCGACCTGCAGCCTCCTCCTGCCACGGGTCGCAATCCGTCCGCTTGGATGGAAGCCTAAGGAGCGAGCCGCCCTTGTGTCAACCGATTTTCAGATATGTATCGGTTTGTGCGATACCGTGACAGCGCAGGATCAGACCGCCCCGCCCGACGAGGCCAGCCGCAGCAGTGCGTGCGTCAGCGTGGTGGCGACCGGGTCGGTTCCGGCAGGCTCTGCCCTGAGGCGGAAGGTGGTGACGACCAGACGGCCGCGCCCCACCCTGCGCTCTGCGATCAGCGCGGCGGGTTTCTGGCACCATCCAACCACCAAGCCCGCATGCACCGGCCCGCCATATTCCCATGTGCGGAAGCCTGTCAGCACGTGGCGGGGAATCACCCGGTCAAAGCTCAGGTCCACAAGCGGCCCGCCGGGGATGTCGGCAAACACACCAGCACGCCGGATCCACGAAAACCCGGCGATCCAGTCGCCGCGCCAGATCGTGCCTTGGCGGGCGTGCAGCACCATATTGGGCATCTGCCCCTCTTGGCTGATGGGCAGACCGGGGATGTCATCGACGATGGGAATGAAGGGCTGGTCGCGCGGCGGGGTGTCTGTCCGCAGGCGCAGGCCACCCGAACCATCTGCAATCACAAGGTATTTCTCCCCAGCCTGCATCCGGGCGATATCCCCTCCGTCCAGCGAATGGGTCACAGTCACCTCGGCCTGTTCCGGCGGCAGGACCGTCAGACCCAAGGCCGCCAGATCGGCGGCCAAGGCCGGATCGGCGCTGCCCACCGTTGGCATCCCCGCCACGGCGGGCCGGTGGTAAAGCGCGATCTCCACGCGGTTGGTCGCCAGCACCTGCCCGCCCGCCATCAGGCAGAGGTCCAGCACCAGCATCCGATTCGCGCCATGTTCGGGCAGTCGCAGGCGAATCCCCTCGGTCCCGGCCACGGACAGGGCCGGCGTCGCGGGCACGGGGCAAACCCCGCTGGCATCTTCCAGCGTCCAATGCAGATCGGCGGCGGGCAAGGACTGCCCCCCCGTGGCGACCGAAAGGCCGATGTCAAACATCTCTCCCGCCCAGCCCGCGTAATGGGCAATTTGCGGCACGATGACCACATCGGCGTTGATCGTGCCAAAGGCATCATGGAACGACCGGGGGTTGCGGTTCATATCGAGAAGTCCGTTAGACTCCCAATGAACATCGGTAAACTCGGTGATGACATAGCCCTGGATCGGGGCGTGCGAGCGCATCGACTCGATCTCATACTTCAGGTTGGCGAATTGGTAGCCCTGCACGGCGGCAACGAATCCATCAAAGCTGCCGAACACCCGACCGAGTTGCATCTGGGCGAAGCGGTCCTGCACGCCATGCGGATATGCTGCGCCATCGCCCCATGATGCGCCGGTTTCCATCCACCATGGCTCTGCCCCGCTGAGTGTGACCTGATCGGGGTGGGGCAGACCCCAGACACCGAATTCCGACACGACCAAGGGTTCATCGCCGCGCCGTTGCCCATCGCCAAAGGGCGAAAATGTCCAATCCGCGCGGCCCGCAAATTCCGCCGTCAGGGCATCCCACTCCGCCCGCCGTTCGGGGACGGAGCGGTAATAGTGGAAGTCGTCGATATCGGTTTTCACATGGAAATTGCCGTGGCAGGGGGAGTTGTCCACCACCAGCCGCCCCGGATCGCGCTGTTTCAGCCAGTCATAGGTGGCCGCCAGCCAAGCCCGATGCGCAGGGTCTTCACACAGGCGCGTGCCCCAATCCTCGTTGATCAGGGTCCAGATCACGATGCTGGGATGGTTGCCGTCGCGGGCGATGATCCCTTCCATCGTCGCTTTCATCCGCTCGGCCGAGGCATCGGTGAAGGTGGCGACGTTGGGGATTTCGGTCCAGATCAGCAGGCCCATGCGGTCTGCGGCGTCGTAATAGCGCGGGTCGGGGATCTTGATATGGGTGCGCAGCATGTTCAGGCCCAGCTCACGCGCCTTGCGGAACTGGTCTTCGATGAAGGCCATCGAGGGCGGGGTGCAGATGCCTTCAGGGTAGTAATCCTGATCCAGCGCGGCCCGCATGTAGTAGGGTTCGCCGTTCAGGAAGAACTGGCCGTCGCGGGACTCAAAGCTGCGGAAGCCAAAGCTGTGCTCAGTCCGGTCCAGCACCGCGCCACGCAGGATATCGACGCGCAGACGGTAAAGGTCCGGGTGATCCGGCCCCCAGAGGCGCGGGGCGTCGAGGGTCAGGGTGGTGGTTGTGGTGGTGCTGGTGGCATTCAGGTCGTGATGCAGCACCCGCGCGCCGGTGGGATCAATCACGGTCAGGCGCAGATCGGCCCCGACCGCCGCTTGCGGCAGATGCAGGGTCACCCCGACACGGCCCGAGGGATCGGCACTGATCGCCGCGCGCTGCAGGTGACAAGGGTGGCGCAACTCAAGCCGCACGCTTTGCCAGATGCCGCCGGTGGGGCCATACCAGCTTTGCTTGCCATGCGGGATTTCGGCAAAGGGCGCATCGGGACTCGTGGCCGGATCGCCATCTGGCAGCAGGCAGTTCACGGTCACCACATTCTCGGACCGCAGGATGCCGGGGGGGATCACACAGTCGAACGGCAGCCAGCCGTTGTCGCTGCGCCCGACCTCAACCCCGTTCACGCGCACGGTGGCAAAGTGGAACACCGCGCCGAATCGCAGGGCGATTTCCGTGCCCGGTGCGTGATCCGGGACCGAAAAGCGGCGGCGATAGACCGCCCGGCCCGAGCTGTGGCGCAGGTCCGGGAACTGCGCCTGCCACGGCCCGGGCACGGTCGCGACGCGCCACGGACCATCTTCGTGCCGGAAATCCCATGCGCCGTCCAAGGACATGCCTTGCCGCGCACCGGTCACTGTCTGCTCTTGCATGATCGCCCCTGCTGAAGATTTTGCTAAACTTTTATCACTGGCAGAAGTAGTCGATCACGTCTAATCCGTTAAGACGATTCGCACTGGACGGGACCGGATGACCAAACGCGCGACCTTGGCCGATATTGCCCGCAGGGCGGGGGTATCGCAGGCGACTGTGTCGCTGGTGCTGAACGGCGTGGCCAATGCCCGCATCGCCGAATCGACGCGGGCACGGGTGCAGGCGGTGACGGCCGAGTTGGGCTATACGCGCAAGGCATCGGTCCAGCAGGGTGGCGCACCGGTGATCGGTCTGCTGATCGACGAGGTGGTGACCACCCCCTTTGCCCCGCCCTTCATCGAAGGCGCGCGGCTGGAGGCGGCGGCCCATGGCGCGCTCTTGCTGGTCTGTTGCACGGGTGGCAATCCAGCGGTTGAAACGGCGGCACTGGCCAGCCTGCGGGCGACCCGTCTGGCGGGGGTGATCTACGCCAGCCTCGTGACGCGCGCCGTGCAGCCACCGGCCGCGCTGGACGGTTTGCCCGCCGTGCTGCTGAACTGTCATGTGGCACGCGGCACGCTGCCCTATGTCGTGCCGGGGGATGTGCTGGCGGGTTTCACCGCGACCTACGCCCTGTTGCGCGCGGGGCATCGCCGCATCGCCCATATTCCCGGCGAGGCCTGGGGCGAGGCCGCGCGCGACCGGGCCTTGGGCTATCGCCGCGCCCTTGCCAGTGCCGATGTGCCTTTTGATCCCGCTTTGATGGGCGCGCCGGCATGGACGGCGGAATCAGGCCGGACCTCGGCCCTTGCGCTGCTGACGCAAGCGGAGCCGCCGACGGCAATCTTCTGCTTCAACGACCGCGTGGCGCTGGGGGTCTATGAGGCAGCGGCGGAACTTGGCTTGCGCCTGCCGGATGACCTGTCGGTGATCGGCTTTGACAACGACGACATCGCGGCCACGCTGCAACCGCCGCTGACCACGATGGTCTTGCCGCATGACGACATGGCCCGCTGGGCGGTGGACCGGTTGCTGTCCCCTGCCCGCAACGCACCGCTGCGGATGAAGCTGGAGTGCGAGTTGGTGGAACGCGCCTCGATCACAGCGCCACGGGGGTGACGGCACACCGCCGCATACCTGATTTGACCAAACCCGAAAAGCTGATACAGATGGCGGATTGAACCGAAAGGCCGCCGGATGAGCCGCAACTTCCTGATTGTTGATCCCGAAGAGGGGATCGAAACCCTGAAAGCCTTGGCATCGCCGGTGCGGGTCGGCATCCTGAAACTGCTGCACCAGCAGGGGCCGATGAACGTCAACGCCGTCGCGGCGGCGATGGACATGCCACAATCCAGCATCTCGGCAAACGTGCAATCGCTGGAGGATGCGGGGCTGATCCGCACCGAAACCCAGCGCGCGAAGAAGGGCAATCAGAAGATCTGCCACCCCTTGTTCGAAGAGGTGTTGGTGATGTTCAAGAAGGACAACACCGCCACCAAGGACAATGTGATCGAAGTGGCGATGCCCTTGGGCCTGTATACAAGCTGCGAGGTGACGGCGCCCTGCGGTCTGTGCTCGACCGCCGGGATCATCGGGCTTCTGGACGTGCCGGACACCTTCCTCGATCCGGGGCGGATGACGGCGGGGCTGATCTGGTTCACGCGCGGCTATGTGGAATACAAGTTCCCAAACAACACCAAGTTGTTGAATACACAGGTGAATGCGGTTGAGTTTTCGATGGAGCTGTCGTCGGAAGTGCCCGGCACAGCGGCGGATTGGCCGTCGGATATCACCTTTTCCATCAACCAGATCGACATCGGAACCTGGACCTCGCCCGGGGATTTCGGCGACCAGCGCGGGGTCTATACCCCCGATTGGTGGAAGCTGAAGGGCAGCCAGTATGGCAAGCTGAAATCGGTGCGCGTGACGCAGGAGGGCACCTTTGTCGACGGGCTGAAAATGTCGCCCGTGTCGCTGAAGGACCTCGACCTCGGGGCGCACAAGTCGATCCGCTTTCGCATCGGGGTCAAGGATTCCGCGCGGCATCCGGGGGGGATCAACATCTTCGGGCGCGGGTTCGGCAACTATGATCAGGACATCATCATGCGCCTGACCACGGATCGGTGACGGTCGGCGCGCGTTTGGCCTTGACGCAATTCCCATTTTCCTGATGTATATCTGTAAACCAGATATCTATGCCACCTGAGACACCGGGCGGCACCGTCAGGGAGGGACGCGAGATGAAGGCGACGGCCATTGCGCACAAGGACTACACCATCGCCCGGATCGATGACCGGGTGTATTCCGCGTTCCTCGAACATCTTGGGCGCGCGATCTATACGGGCATATACGAACCCGACCACCCGACTGCCGACAAGAACGGCATGCGTGGGGACGTGGCGCAGTTGGTGCGCGACCTGAACATTCCCTATGTGCGCTATCCGGGCGGCAACTTCGTCTCGGCCTATAACTGGGAAGATGGCGTCGGCCCGCGTGACCAACGCCCGGTGCGGCTGGACCTTGCTTGGCACACCTCTGAATCCAATCAGGTGGGCGTGCATGAATTCGCCGATTGGTGCGATACCGTCGGCACCAAGATGATGCTGGCGATCAACCTCGGCTCGCGCGGATTGGATGAGGCGCGGAACTTCGTTGAATATGTGAACGGACCGACGGGCAGCTATTGGGGCGATCTGCGCAAGAAGAACGGCCGCGCCGAGCCCTTTGACTGCCGCCTGTGGTGTCTGGGCAATGAGATGGACGGCCCGTGGCAAGTTGGCCACAAGACCGCCGAAGAGTATGGGCGTTTGGCGAATGAAACCGCCAAGGCGCTGCGCGCCTTTGACAAATCGCTGGAACTGATCGTTTGCGGGTCGTCAAACTCCGACATGAAAACCTATCCCGAATGGGAGCGGATCGTGCTGGAACACACCTATGAGTCGGTCGATCACATCAGCCTGCACATGTACTTCGCCAACCGAAACAAGCATCCGGGCAACTATCTGGCGCTGAACCACAAGCTGGACCGCTACATCGAGACGGTCGCCTCGACGATCAATCTGGTCAAGGCGAACAAACGCTCCAAGCATCAGGTCTATATCAGCTTTGATGAATGGAACGTCTGGTATCACTCCAACGAGCAGGACCGCGCGATCCTCGCCGGGAATGAGGGCTGGCCGCACGCACCGCGCCTGCTGGAGGATGTCTACAACTTCGAGGACGTGTTGCAGGTTGGCTGCATCCTGAACACGTTCATCCGCCGCTCGGACAGCGTGAAAATCGCCTGCATCGCGCAGTTGGTGAACGTGATCGCGCCGATCATGACCGATCCGATGGGCGCGGCCTGGCGGCAGACGATCTATTACCCCTATTACTTCGCCTCGATCTTCGGGCGCGGCACGGCGCTGAACCTTGCCGTCACCTGCCCCGGCTATGATGCGGATGTGGCAGATAATGTGCCTTATCTGGATATCTCGGGCGTGCATGACGAAGAGGGCGGCACGGTCAGCTTCTTTGCCGTCAACCGCCACCCGACCGAGGTGCTGGATCTGTCCCTGTCGCTGCAAGGCTTTGGCGCGCAAGGCCGGGTGATTGACCATCAGGTGATCACGCATCCGGACCTCTTTGCCGTGAACACCGCCGTCAATCCGATGAACGTGGCCCCCAAGCAGGGCGCAGGCGCGATTGTCGAGGATGGGGCGCTGAAGCTGGGCTTGCCGCCGTTTTCCTATCAGGTCATCCGCGTCGCGCTGACCTGATCCTCCCCGGCGGCGGGCGGTGTTGAACCGCCCGCCGTTGCGGTCATTCCCGCAGCCAGACCTGCATCGGATTTGGCCCGCGATTGCACCAGATGTAATAGGGCACGGCGGTCAGGGGGGCGTCTGACTCTTTCGGCGGTTCGGTGCGGTAGAGGGTTTCCGCAAATCCTTGGTCGGATGTCGCGCGGCCCACGCCTTCAACCACTGCCACCCCGCCCAAAAGGTCCGCCCGAAAGCGCGCCGTCAGCGCCGCATCGCGCGGCAGGCGGATACGATGCAAGGGCGCGGGTTGGTCCTGCGCTTCCAGACAATAGACCAAGGGGCCCCGGCGCAATGCCACACGCCCCACATCGGCCTTGACGTCCGGGTGGGCGTAAAGCCGTTCGGCGGGCATTGGCAACTCCAGCGTGACCACATCCCCGGCGCACCATTCGCGGCGCAGGCGGGCGTAACCGCGTTCGGTCGTCAAGGGCACGGGTGTGCCGTTGATGGCCAGCGAAGCGCCCTGACACCACGACGGGATACGCAGGGACAGGGTGAAATCGGTTGGCGTTTCAGGATCGACCGTTACCCGGATCGCACCATCCCACGGATAGGCCGAGGTTTCGGTGATCTGCACCGCCGTTCCCGCCACCTCCAACCGCGCGGATGCGCCACCATAGAGGTGCAGCGCCACCTCATCCCCGGCGACCCCAAAGACATACCCGCCGACCGAGGCGACAAGCCGCGCCACATTCATCGTGCAGCAGGGGCACGGGTGCCAGTCCCAGCGGCGGTGTGACCCATCACTGTCCAGTTTGTTGTCGTAGAAATAGGTCTCGCCGTCTTTCGACAAACCGGCCAAGGCGTTGTTATACAAGGCCAGTTCCAGCAGATCGGCATATTGGCCGTCAAGATCAAGGTTCAGCATCCGCGCCGCCCAGAACACCATCGCCACGCTGGCGCAGGTTTCGGCATAGGCGGTGTCGTTGGGCAGGTCGTAATCCTGGGTGAAGCCTTCGTTCCGGGCGGACGGACCAAAGCCGCCCGTCACATACATCCGGGTGCGGGTGACGTCTTGCCAAAGCACCTCACAGGTCCGCTTGAGGCTGTCGTCGCCATGCTCCGCCGCCAGATCGGCCATGGCGGAATACATGTACATCGCCCGCACCGCGTGACCGACCACCTTGGTCTGTGCACGCACGGGCAGATGCGATTGCGAATACTCATGCGTGCCTTGGTGGAATTTGCCCGGTGGTTCGCCCCGCGCCTGCGCCTCAAGGTCAAAGTAATGCGGCTGCGCGCCGCGTTCGTCGATGAAATAGGTGGCAAGGTCCAGAAACTTGCGTTTTCCCGTGGCGTGAAAGGCCTTGACCAGCGCCAGTTCAATCTCCTGATGCCCGCAATAGCCGCGCTTCTGCCCCAGACCCCAGCCAAAAACGCTGGCGATATGGTCCATGTAGCGCTCCATCACCCGCAGCATCCGGTCCCGCCCCGTCGCACGGAAATAGGCGACCGCGCCTTCCAGCAGGTGGCCTGCGTTATAAAGCTCATGGTTGTCGCGCAGGTTGGTCCAGCGGTTTTCAGGCTCGCGTTCCAGATACCAGCAGTTGAGGTATCCGTCGGGGGCTTGGGCGCGTTCCAGATCATCGACGATGGATTCAATCTGCGCCTCAATCGCTGCATCGCGGCGGTGGGCCAAGGCGTAGGCGGCGGCTTCGACCCATTTGCCGATGTCGCTGTCCCAGAAAATCTCGGTCGTGAAACCGGTCGCTTGCGGGGGGATCGTCGTCGGCGGCACAGGCTTGGGCAGCTTCAATGACCGCAGCATGTTGAATTTCTCGAGCTGCTTATGCTGGCTGGGGATGGTGCGGGTCAGCACCACCTCAAGGCGTTCGGACCAGAAGGCCCCGGTGATCGCCACATCCGAAAACGGGACCGAAGAATAGCGCCGCATTTCATACCCCCGAATCTGATACGTATCGGGAAAGGCTATCAGCACTGGGCGGTAAAGCCACCCTTAGGGTCAGGACTCGTTCTCGCTTCATAGCCAGAAAATGACAGTTGCCGCGAGGGCGATGGCGGACAGGAAGACCTTCGGGCACCGGTCGTATCGCGTTGCGACCCGTCGCCAGT
>JAIXPH010000034.1 GCA_027486345.1 Paracoccaceae bacterium | reverse complement strand
GCCGGCCAAGGACAAACCCGAACCCACCCAAAACCAAAATCAAGACCAAAAGAAGCGAAAAGGGCATCACAGCGTCCGCTCTAAAGAAAAGGCAAGGGCGACAAAATCGCCCGGGGCTTTATCGGTCAGTCCTGCCGCCGACCACCGACAGCATCGGAGCGTGGTGAGCCGGGCATAGTGGTTGCGCCCGGCTGGACGGCACCCTTGCGGCCCGCAGCGGCGCGGCACGAGCGATAGGCATGATGGCGGCCAAGGCATTCTCCTGTCAGGCGACCCGCGCGAGGACACCCCGCGTCGGTACGGGGCGTATCAGGGTGTCGTGCCGCTTATGCGATGTTCATGTGACAGTTTCGTAACAAGCCGTCGCAATGGCGGCCCGCGACCCGGAATTTCCGGCCCGGACCGGCGCGCTGCCGGGCCCGCGCGGGCGGATGCGGCGGCGTCCCTCCCGGTCAGCGCAGGTCCGATTCGGCCTGCCCCCGGTCTTTTCAGGCCGGGGGCAGGCGGGACGGCCCCGGCTCCAGCCCGGCCACCTCGCGGCGGAAGCGAGGGGAATCGCCCCGGTCGTCGGGGGTGTCGAGCTCTTCGGCATAGCGGCGGCCAGCATAGGTGGCCCAAGCGATGGGGCCGGGGGCGGCGGCGTCGCCGATCAGGCGGATGGTGCGGATGCCCGCGTTCTCCCATTCGCCCTGCCGCGCCCGCAGATCGTGGAACAGCCCGTCATGCGGGGTGCGCGAGGTGACCATGACCACCGCATCGGCGGGGAGCGGGGTCAGCGTGCCGGTCCATGTGCAGGCCAGCGCCACGGCATCGCCACTTATGTGATCCGGGGCCTTGTTCGTATGGACGCGGACCCCCAGCGACAGAAGGCGGCGCATGATGGTGCCCTGTTCCAGCGTATTGTCGGTCCATTCCGCCACCTTGGCGGCGGGCGTCACAAAATCGACGGTGCAGCCACGGGCGACCAGAACCTCGGCCATGACGGAGCCCATGTAGAAATGGTCGTCATCATAAAGCGTGACGCGGCCCCCCGACGGCCCCTGCCCCGCCATCAGGTCATCGGGGGTAAAGACCGGCATCGCCGCATCGGTCGGGATGGGGTGCAGGTGGAAGCGCGCCACGGCATCGCGCCGCCAGCTTGCCCCCGTGGCGATGGCGACATGCTCGGCCCCCATGGCCAAGACGTCATCGGCACTCAGGCGGCTGTCGCGGTAAACCTCGGCGTTGGGCAGCGGGGCGAGTTGGCCGGTGCGGTAATCGGCGACCCGGCCCCAGGCGGACAGGCCCGGTAGGCGGCGCTCGCGGGCGACTCTGCCCCCCAGCGTATCGGTCGCCTCGGCCAGCGTGACGCCGTAGCCACGGCGGGCGGCTTGCAGCGCGGCCTCCAGCCCCGTTGGCCCCGCGCCCACGATCAGGACGGTCTGGGATGGCCCCTTTGGTCGGGCGCGTTCGGGGTGCCAGCCCTTGCGCCATTCCTCCATGAAGGCGGTGTTCTGGGTGCAGCGGCTGATGCCGCCGGTCATGTCGCCCGAGACGCAGATGTTGCAGCCGATGCATTCGCGGATGTCGTCGAAGCGGCCTTCCTCGATCTTCTTCGGCAAGAACGGATCGGCGATGGACGGCCGCGCTGCGCCGATGAAATCCAGAACCCCGGTCTTTACCTGCCGCACCATCGCATCGGCAGAGGTGAAGCGGCCCACGCCGACCACGGGTTTGGAGGTCAGCGCCTTGATGCCCTTGACCAGATCCTCCTGTGCGCCCTCCTGAACGAAGCGGGAGGTGCCGGAGCACGCCTCCCATGTGCCTTGGGCCAGATCCCAGAGGTCGGGCAGATCGCCGTGCATTTCGATGAAATCACGCAATTCGGCGTTGGAAAAGCCGAACGCGCCACCTTCGTGCAGCGACAGGCGCAGGGTCAGGGCGAGGTCGCCCTTCGTCTCCTCCCGCGCCTCTTCGATCACCTCGCGCAGAAAGCGGGAGCGGTTTTCCAAGCTGCCGCCGTATTCGTCGGTGCGGTGGTTGGTGGCGCGGGACAAGAAATGTTGCAGGATGCCAAAGCCATGCGCGCCATACAGGCAGATCAGGTCAAAGCCCGCGGTTTGCGAGCGGCGGAATCCGTTGCGGAACCAGCGGCGCAGGTCGCGGATATCCTCGCGGTCCATCGTGCGGGCTTGGACGGGGTCTGAGGTGAAGGTAAGGATCGGCCCGCCCGTCACCGCCAGCGGCACGTCACGGGAATAGAGGTTCGGCCCGTTGATGCCGGAATAGGCCAGTTGGATGCCCGCAAGCGCCCCGTGGGATTTCATCGCCTCGGCCATCGCGGCCAAGGCGGGGATATCCTTGTCCTCCCACAAATGCTGTTCGATGAAGGGGGTGATTTCCGAACTGGGGTGGATTTCCGTCTGTTCGGTGAAGATCACACCCCAGCCGCCCTCGGCCTTCGTGCGGCGCATCTCAGTGACGGCAGAGGGGTCACGGTAGCCGCCGCCGTTGCAATGCGGGACTTGGTAAAAGCGGTTCTTGGCGACTTTCGGCCCGATGCGGACGGGTTCGAACAGGATGTCATATTGGCTGGGGCGGGTGTCCTTGGGCATCATGTCACCTTGGGGCGCGGTAGTCGGCAATCTGGTTCTGGATGAGGGCCGGGTCCGGCCTGCGGGCGATGTCGGCGGTGATCAGCGCCGGGCCGGGACCGGCATAGGCAAGGACGGCGGCGTCAGGGGCCACGATGGTGGAGCCGCCGCAATAGGTGATGTCGCCCTCTGCCCCGGTGTAATTGGCATAGGCGATGGTCATGCGGTGGTTGATCGCATGGGCGGGCACGACCAGTTTGCTGACGTGGATATTGGGCTCCGGGTTGGCGGTGGGGACGAGGAGGAGTTCGACCCCCTGCCCCGCCAGTTCGCGCAACAGGGGCGCGAATTCGACATCATAACAGATCAGGATGGCGGCCTTGATTCCATCGGCGTCAAAGGTGCAGAGCGTATCGCCGGGGGCGAAGATCGCCTTCTCACGCGGGCCGAAAAGCTGGGTCTTGCGGTAATGCGCGACTTCGGCCCCCGTGGCATCAAAGGCTATGGCGGAGTTATAGACCGTGTCCCCATCGCGTTCGGCATAGCCCACGACCAGCCCGCAATCCTGCGCCTTGCACAAGGTGGACAATGCCCGATGCCAATCGCCCCCGCGCGGTTGCGCCAAGTCGGCAATGCGAGAGGAATTGTAGCCGGGAAAGAACACCTCAGGCGCCACCAGCAACCGCGCGCCGACAGCGGCCGCACCGGAGATGGCGGCGGAAAGGTCGGCCAATGCGGTGGCGGTGTCATCGGTGCGGGCGATGCCCTGCCAGATGGCGATGGGATACGACATGGCTTCTCCGTTCCGGCAACGGCCGGTTAAGATCGCGGGGGGGGGTGCGGGGGGCCGGTTCTCGGCCCCCCGTCAGGTCACTTTTTCAGGTTCGTCCAGATCGCGTCGTAGAACTTCTGCGTTTCGGCATCGCAGGCCTGCGCGAAGACGCCCGGCGTGATCCCCGCGGGCGGGTTGTTTTCCGGGCTGTTCTTGATCGCGTCATCGAGGAACGGCTCGACCCCCGTCACGCCCGAGGAATAGGCGGCGTAGTTGGTCACGGCGGCGGCGTTTTCCGGCACCAGCAGGAAGTTCATGAACTTGATGGCGTTTTCACGGTTCGGCGCGTCCTTCAGCAGAACCATGTTGTCCATCCACAGCACATGGCCTTCCTTGGGGTAGGAATATTCCACATTCGCCCCCTCGGCCCGCGCCTTGGCGGAGAAGCCGTTGTAGATCATGCCCGCCGCCGCATCGCCCGACACCAGCACCTCTTTCGACGTGTCCGACCCGAAGGACGCCCAAGACGGTTTCGCCGCCAGCAACATGTCGTTCAGCGCCTTGAGTTGCTCACGGTCCGTCGAGCATTGCGGGATGCCCAGATACAGCGAGCCGAGGATCAGCACCTCATTCTGGCTGTCCAGCACGTTGATCTTGCCCTTCAACTCTTCCGGCGGGTTGAAGATGATCGACAGCGAGGAGATGTCGCCCGGATACACATCGCGGTTCACCGAGAAGGAGGTGGAGCCCCACTGATAGGGGATCGACGATTTCCGGCCCGGATCAAACGGCACGTCCAGCCATTGCGGCGCGATGTTGCCAAGGTTGGTCATTTCCTCAGGCGTGAAGGTGTCCAGCATGCCCTCGTCGCCCATGATCTTGACCATGAAGTCGGCGGGCACGGCCACGTCATATTGGCCCATCTTGCCGGCCTTCAGGCTGGCCAGCATCGACTCGTTGCTGTCATAGGTGTCGATGGTCACCTCGATGCCGGTCTCGGCCTCGAACTTATCGACCAGTTCCTGCGGGATGTATTCGAACCAGTGATAGACCGACAGCTTGCCTTCGGCCTGCGCCGCGCCTGCCATCAGGACAAATGCGGCGGCGGTGGTGAACAGTCTTTTCATGTTGGACTCCCAGTTGGTTTACGTGCGGGTCTTTTGCCCGATGCGATTGACGAGGTAGGACAGCGTGACAAAGAGGACAGAGACCGCCAGCATCAGCGTGGAAATCGCCATGATGTTGGGTTTGATCCCTTGTTTGACCGATCCGAAAATGGCGGTGGGCAGCGTCTCCATCCCCGCGCCTTTGACGAAATTGGTGATGATGAAGTCATCCAGACTGATGATGAAGGCGAGCAGGTAGCCCGAAATCACACCCGGCATCAGCAAAGGCAGCAGGATCAGCCAGAACGCCTGCGCGCGGGTGGCGTAAAGGTCGCGCGCGGCCTGTTCGTAGGTTTCCTCGATCCCCGACAGCCGCGCCGCGATGGGCAGATAGGCAAAGGGGATGCAGAAGGTGATATGGGCGATCAGGATGGTCAGATAGCCGGTGGTCAGCCCGATGGTGGAAAAGAAGATCAGGGTTGCCACGGCAGTCACGATTTCCGGCACCAGCAGCGGCAGGTTGATCAGGGCATAGGTCGCGGATTTGCCCTTGAACCGCCCGCCCCGGATCATCGCCAAGGCGGCAGCCACCGCGATGGCCGTCGATGCCGTGGCGGCGAGAAAGGCGATGGTGATGGAGTTCCACGCCGCAGCAGCGAAACGGTCCGCTTCTGGCCCCGTAAAGACATCGGCATACCAGCGCCACGAAAACCCGCCCCATGAGGTGATCGAGTTGGAATCGTTGAAGCTGTAGATCGTGACCACGATCAGCGGCGCATAGAGCACCACCAGACAGGCGATGGTGATGCCGAGGAAACCGGGATAGTGACGCACGCCCTTCATTCCCGCGCCCCCTTGGCCGCCGCGCGGGCCTGCAGGAACAGTGCGATCAGCACCAGCGTCATCAGGACCACCGCCACGGCGGCACCAAAGGGCCAGTTGCCTTGGCTGCCTTTGAACTGCTCATCAATCAGGCTGCCGATCATGTAGGTCTTGGCACCCCCCAGCAGATCCGGCGCAAGAAACGCCCCCAGTGAGGGCACAAACACCAGCAGACACCCCGCCACGACGCCGGGTTTGACCACGGGAAGAACCACCTCGCGCAAGATCGTCCAGCGGGGGGCGTAAAGATCGGCGGCGGCTTCGGACAGGGCGAAGTTGTAGCGTTCAACGGCGGCATAGATGGGCAGGACCATGAAAGGCAGGTAGCTGTAGAACAGCCCCAGTTGCACGGCGAGGTTGGTGTTCACCAAGGGCAAAGGGTCGGTGATCACGCCCAGACCCATGAGGAACTCGTTCAGCGGCCCATTGTCACGGATCAGGAACTTCAGGCTGACCGTGCGGATCAGCAGGTTGACCCAATAGGGGATGGTGATCAGGAACAGCCAGACCGACCGTTGCGATGGCGGTCGTGTGGCGATGAACCACGCCGTCGGAAAGCCCACCAACAGGCACGCGACTGTGGCCAATGCGGCCTGCCAGATCGACCGCCAGAAGATGCTGATATAGGTCCATTCGATCACCGGGGGTTCGTCGCCGAACAGACCCCGGTTGAAGAAGAACTGGTCATAGGCGGCCAGCGTGAAATCCCAGATCACCCCGCCGCGGAATTCCTTGGTCAGGAAGGAATAGACCGCCATCAGCAGGACGGGGATCAGGAGGAACACCCCGATCATTGCCCAAGTTGGCAACAGGAGTGGCGTCTTGAGCCTGCTCCAACTGGTGCCGCCATGGCTTGGGGGAAGCGGTGCGCCTGCCATCAGTCGGCCAACAGGCGGGCCGCGCCTTCCTCGAGATGCAGGGAGACGGAGGCGCCGGGGGCCGGAATGGCGATGCGGGCCGAGTTCTGCACCCTGAGCGACAGCGGCACGCCGCCGGGCAGACGAGTCATCACCTGCACATCGGTGCCCAGATAGACCACCCGTTCCACGGTTGCCGTGACCTCTCCGCCATCGGCCAGACTGACACGCTCGGGCCGGATCGACAGGTGATGCCGTCCCGGCGTGGTCGCCGCCGCCGGGCAGCGCAAGGCATGGCCACCGGGCAGGATCACATCGGCCATGCCATCGGAAATGGCGGTGACGTCCACCTCCATCAGGTTCGTCTCGCCGATGAAATCCGCGACGAAGCGGTTCACGGGCCCTTCATAGATGTCGCGCGCCGTGCCGATCTGCTGCACCCGGCCTTGCGACATGACGGCGATGCGGTCTGACATCGTCAGCGCCTCTTCCTGATCATGGGTTACGAAGACAAAGGTGATGCCGGTCTGCTCTTGCAGGGATTTCAACTCCACCCGCATGGCTTGGCGCAGTTTCAGGTCCAGCGCGGACAGGGGTTCGTCCAGCAGCAGCACCTTGGGTTCCGGGGCCAAGGCCCGCGCCAAGGCCACCCGCTGTTGCTGCCCACCGGAAAGCTGCGCAGGCATCCGGTCAGCAAAGGCCGACAGATGCACCATCT
The DNA here is from genome assembly GCA_027486345.1 of Paracoccaceae bacterium. Taxonomy (GTDB): domain Bacteria; phylum Pseudomonadota; class Alphaproteobacteria; order Rhodobacterales; family Rhodobacteraceae; genus Paragemmobacter. Next base: position 1,232 of record JAIXPH010000034.1, on the reverse strand, counting down.
CCAGCATCTTGCCCGCCCGCGCCCGCCGCGCGTCTAATGCCATGCCCTTCATCTTCAGCCCGAAGGCCACGTTGTCGATCACGCTCAGATGCGGAAACAGGGCGTATTGCTGGAATACGGTGTTCACCGGGCGCAGGTTCGGCTCCAGCCCCGCGATGTCCTGACCAAACAGCAAGATCTGGCCTTCCGACACATCCTCAAACCCTGCGATGCAGCGCAACAGCGTGGTCTTGCCGCAGCCGGAGGGGCCGAGCAGGGTGAAAAACTCGTTATCCCCGATCTCGAACCCGACGGAATGCAGCGCCGTGGTGGTGCCGTAGCGCTTGACGACAGAACGGATGTCGATTGCCGTTGACATGCGGCCCATACCCCCGAGAATTTGGCCAAAGGTTAAGATTGGCCGATGCGGGGGGTATATACCCCCAGAGAGGTATCATGCTCCCCCAGCCCAATGCCGCCGAGGGGCAACTGGCCGAGGTGATCCGCCGCCAAGGCAAGCCGGGGTTTGAATCCGCGGTGCTGGATTGGCTGCGCCGTTGCCTCGCGCCGGACAACCTGATCGTGCTGGCCTATCGCGACGCCGGACCGCCGCAGGTGCTCTATCGCCATTCGGATTCGCCGCAGGTCTTTGCGCAGCTTGACCATATCTATCTGGCGGGCGCTTACCTGTTGGACCCCTATCACGATCTCCATGTGACCCGCGTGGCCTCTGGCGCCTACCGTTTGCGCGACGTGGCCCCCGATGCCTTTCACCGCAGCCGGTATTTTCAGGACTACTACCAGCAGACGACGCTGATCGATGAGATCACCTTCGTCTGCTACCCGCGCCCGGAGGTATCCTTGAACATCTGCGTGGGGCGCGACAGCACGTCGTCCCGCCTGTTCACGGCAGCCGAGATGGAGGCCGCACAGCGGCTGTCCCCCATCGTCACGGCCCTTGCCGAAGGACATTGGGCGGGCATCGCCGACCTGCCCCACCCCGCCGATGACGTGACCGGGGCCTTGGTCGCGGCGCTGGCGGATCAGCATGGCATCAACCTGTCTCCCCGTCAGGCCGAGGTCGCGCTGATGATCCTGCGCGGCCATTCCACCCCATCCATCGGGCTGCGCTTGGGCCTGTCGCCGCAGACGGTGAAGGTGTTCCGCAAACAGCTTTACGCCAAGTGCAACCTGTCCTCGCAGGCCGAGTTGTTCGCGTTGATGGTGCCGTTGCTGCGCGGGGGGTGAGGGGG
>JAIXPH010000032.1 GCA_027486345.1 Paracoccaceae bacterium | reverse complement strand
TGGCTGGGCAAGGTCACGGGCACGCGGGTGCATGGCCACCTGTTCGCGCCTGACCGTGCCCATTTCGCCGGGGGGGAGACGATCTATAACGGCGCGCTGTCTGACAGTGCCAAATTGCGCGACTACAATCCGCGCAGCTTTCTGACCAACCTGATCTGGTCCACCCGCGGTGAGCGGCAAAGTTTCCAGTTCGGCCCTGCCGACAGCCAAGCGCTGACATGGTTCATGGCGCTGGACCCGAATGCGCAAATCTCGGTCATCTCTGGCGCTTGGGCGCTGCCGTTGTTTCGGTCCAACCGCAACTTCAGCGAAATTCGCAAAGAGGCCGCGCGCCTGCAAAAGCTGGAAAGCGATTTCCTGAACGTGCTGAAACTCGGTTCCACCAAGGCGCGGGTGCGGACATGGACCTTGGCCGAATTCGTCGAAAACCCGATGGAGCCGTTGCAGACCATCGTGGATGAGATCAGCCCCCGCAGCTTGCGCCGCCTGACCGAAGCGCCCAAGATGGTGGACCTTTCGGGCTTTGGCCAGTTCCTGCAGAACCTGCGCAATCAGGGGATGCAGCCCGTGCTGATGGGGGATTTTCCGGCTGGCGACAATCCCAACCCCTCTGCCGCGCGGACGCGGCGGCCCTATCTGGTGAAGTGACAAGTGCCCCAGCGTTTCGACAGTTTCGTGATGTTCGCCGAGATGCGGACAGGCTCCAATTTCCTTGAGGCCAACCTGAACGCGCTGCCGGGGGTCACCTGTCACGGCGAGGTGTTCAATCCCTTCTTCATCGGCAAGAAGGACCATACCGAGCTCTTCGACATCACCTTGACGGCCCGTGAGGCCGACCCCCTGCCACTGCTGCGCCGGTTGCGGGAACGGACGGATGGGCTTTCAGGTTTTCGTTATTTCCACGACCACGATCCGCGCGTGTTTGATGCCGTGATGGACGATCCGCGCTGCGCCAAGATCATCCTGACCCGCAATCCGGTGGAAAGCTACGTCAGTTGGAAGATCGCGCAGGCGACGGGCCAGTGGAAGCTGACCAATCCCAAGAACATCAAGACCGCCCGCGCCCAGTTCGACGCGGCCGAGTTCGAGGATCATCTGGACTCGCTGCAAGCGTTTCAGGTGCGGCTGATGAACCGGCTGCAAACCAGCGGCCAGACCGCGTTCTATGTCGATTACGAAGACATCCAGAACCTTGATGTCCTCAATGGCTTGGCGGCCTGGCTTGGGGTCGATGCCCGGCTTGAGGCGCTGGATGACAAGCTGAAGAAGCAAAACCCCGAAGACATCGCCGACAAGGTGGTGAATTTTGACGGGATGGAACGGGCCTTGGCCCGGATGGACCGCTTCAACCTGTCGCGCACCCCGAACTTCGAACCGCGCCGCCCGGCGGGCATTCCCGGTTATGTCGCGGCGCGCGATGTGCCCTTGCTGCTGATGCCGGTGAAGGGTGGCCCCGTCGCGCAGGTGGTGGCGTGGTTGTCGGCCTTTGGCGGGCTGGAGCAGGAATTCACCCAGAAATCCCTGCGCCAATGGAAGCGCAGCTATCCCGGCCATCGCAGTTTCGCGGTGGTGCGGCATCCCTTGGCGCGGGCGCATGCGGTGTTCAACGCGCAGGTGCTGGGATCGACGCAGCAGGATTTCCGCAACATGTTGACCCGCCAGCATGGGGTGAACCTGCCGAAACAGGGCGGGCATTATGCCGATCCGCAGTCCTATCGCGACGGGTTCCTGAACTTCCTGCGCTTTGCCAAGAAGAACCTTGGCGGGCAGACGGCGGTTAAGGTCGATCCCCACTGGGCGACGCAATCGGCGGTGTTGCAGGGCTTTGCTCAGGCGCAGGCCCCCGATGTCGTCCTGCGCGAGGATCGACTGGCCGAAGGTCTGGCTTGGCTCTGTGACGAAGTCGGCGCAACGCCCGCGCCGTTGCCAAGCGTGCGGGAACCCGCCCCGGTGCCGCTGGCGGCGATCTGGGACGAAGAGCTTGAGGTTGCCTGCCGCGATGCCTATGGCCGCGACTACATCGCCTTTGGCTACGGGGATTACGCCGCCTGAGGGGCGCGCGCCTCGGTCAGGATGGCGTGCAGCTTGGCCGGATCGGTGTTGGCGCGCAGTTTTGACACCACGGCCTGATCGCGCATGGTGCGGCTGACCAAGGCCAGTGCCTTCAGGTGATCCACGCCGGAATCCTTGGGCGCGAACAGGCCAAAGATCAGGTCCACCGGCTGACGGTCCACCGAATCGTAATCCAGCGGCTTTTCCAGCCGGATGAACACGCCGACGATGCGGTTCAGATCCTCAAGCCGCGCATGGGGCAGGGCGATGCCATGGCCCACACCGGTGGGGCCAAGGCTTTCGCGTTCCTGCAAGCCATCGACAGCGATGGCCGCCGTCAGCCCATAGGCCCCGGCGGCCAACTCTCCCAATTCCTGAAAGAGCCGCTTCTTGCTGGTCATTTGACCGATGACCCTGACGGCCCCCGGTATCAGTAGCTTGGCAAGTTCCATGCGCCGCCGTTGTTTCCGTTGCGCGCCAGAAAAGGCCGCATCATTTGCTGTTGCGCGGGTCGATCCAGCCGATGTTGCCGTCATCCCGACGGTACACCACATTCACGCCGCCATGTCCTTCGTTGCGAAAGACCAACATCTTCTGTCCGCCCAGTTCAAGCTGCATGACAGCTTCGCCGACAGTGATCGAGGGAATCTTGGTTTCCATCTCGGCGATCACGATGGGCTGCGACAGGTCGCTGTGGTCGTCTTCCGCTTCCTCTGTTGGAGCGAGGATATAGGAAGAACCGCCGCCGAATTCAACCGGATCAATCCGGTCGCGGTGGTGGTTGCGCAGACGCCGTTTGTAGCGGCGCAACTGCTTGTCCATCTTTTCGCGGCAGCTTTCAAAGGCGGCGTAGATATCGGTCGCATGGCCCTTGGCCTGTGCGGTCAGGCCGGTGGACAGGTGGATCACGGTTTCACAGATCAACTCATGCGCGGCCTTGGAAAAGACCACCACGACTTCGGTCGGGCGCTGGGCGTATTTCTCGACCACTTCGCCCAGCTCGGCCTTCACATGTGTCTGAAGGGCCTCGCCGATGTCGATCTGCTTGCCGCTGATCTGGTAACGCATGATGCTTCCTCCGCGTGTGTCGGACGGCCCCCGGCCTGCGGCAGGGAGAGAGGTCCGGTGTAAATTCGATCTGGGTTTCGCCCTGCCGTTCCGCAAGCGCCATGCCCGTCGAAAGGGCGGCATGGGCGGAAGGGGTCAGGGCGGTTTTCGCTCGCATCCCAGACATTTACCGACAGGGCAGGGGCGCTTGTCAACAGAATCGTGACAGGGGGAGGGTCCGGGATGATTGGAGGTCAAAGCGCGCCTGTGCGCCAAGCCCCATGGCGAACCGGATGGGTTTGGACCGGGCCCCAAAGGCCCGGTCCGCGCGCAGCCCGCCCCACCGGGCTGCGCGCCCAAGGGCGCACAGCCCGGCGTGCTGCACGCGGCCCTATGGCGGCCCTTCCTGACAGTCCCCCGGACTGTCAGGAAGGGCCTTGCATTCTATGCCCAAGGCGCTTTCGTGCTCTGCGCCGCCGACCGCAACTTCCTGAAAAATCACGAAAACCGGAAGTTCTGCCCCAGATAGACCCGGCGGACCATTTCGTCGTTCACGACCTCTTCGGTCGTCCCGCTCATCAGAACCTTGCCGTCGTGCAGGATATAGGCGCGGTCCACGATCTCGAGCGTTTCGCGCACGTTGTGGTCGGTGATCAGCACCCCGATGCCGCGCGATTTCAGGTCATGTACCAAGGTGCGGATATCCCCCACGGCGATGGGATCGACCCCGGCGAAGGGTTCGTCCAGCAGCAGGTATTTCGGATTGGCCGCCAGACAGCGCGCGATTTCCACCCGCCGCCGTTCCCCGCCCGACAAGGCCAGCGCAGGCGCACGCCGCAGATGGGTGACGGAAAACTCGGACAGCAACTCTTCCAGACGCTCGCGCCGCTTGTGGCCGTCCTTTTCCGCGATCTCCAACACGGCGAGGATGTTGTCCTCCACCGACAGACCGCGGAAGATCGACACTTCCTGTGGCAGATAGCCGATGCCAAAGCGCGCGCGGCGATACATCGGCAGGGCGGTCACATCGCGCCCGTCGATCAGCACCTCGCCGCCCTCGGGCGTCACCAGACCGGCGATGGAGTAAAAGCACGTGGTCTTGCCCGATCCGTTCGGACCCAGCAGCGCCACCACCTCACCCCGGCGCAAGTCCATCGACACGTCGCGGATCACCGGGCGGCGCTTGTAGCTTTTGCGCAGGTTGCGGACGATCAGCCCGCCAGAGCCTTCGGTCAGGGTCAGCGAGACGCCGGTCATTCCTTGGCTTCCGATCCCGTGCCGCTGCCCGGCACAAAGACCGATTGCACCCGCCCTCCATCCATGACGCCTGACCCGGCTTGCAGGTTGTAGGTCAGCCGCGGCCCGGCGATGGTGCTGGCGCCTTGGGTGACGACCACATCCCCGGTCAGCACCACAACGCCATCCGCCACGGTATAGACCGCGTCCTGACCCTGAACCACCTCAACCCCGTTGGTCAGCGTCACGCCGCCCTCAAGGTGGACAGTCTGAATCTCGCTGCGGTCTTCGGTGTAGTTCAGCGTGGCCTTGGGGGCGGTGACCCGCAATTCGCCCTGCTTGACGCGCACATTGCCGCTGAAGACCGCCACTCCGGTGGCTTGATCGACGCTGAGTTGATCGGCCTCGACCTCTATGGGTTGGGTGGTGTCGGCGGTGAGGCCGGTGGTGACGGTGGTCTGCGCCAGCGCCGCCCCCGACAGCGCGCCATAGGCCAGACCGCCGCCCAAAAGGGTGAGTGTCAGGGCCAAGGCATGGGGGGTAAAACGTTGCATGACGCCAATCTCATCACTTCGGAGGATCATATACCAGCTTAACCTGCCCCGTGAACACCAATACGTAGCTGTCCGGGCGGGTCGGGTCCTGTGTCAGCACCATCTCGCGCGCGGTGATGTGCGTGCCGGGTCCGGTGGCGGTGACCGGGGCAAGGCTGCGCACTTCGGTCATGTCCATCCGGGCGACCATGCTGTCGGTCTGAACCCGGTAGCCGCCGCCATTGTCCAGATCGACGCCACCCGCAAAGGTGACGCTGTCACCCGTGACATCCATCTGCGCGGCCAGACTGCGAAGATCGGTCCTGATCCCGTCGGGCGTGGTCAGGATGCCCAGCACCCTGCGGGCGGCCGCCCCCGTCCCGGCGGTGGTGTCGGTGCCCGGCTGTTCCGGCGTGGCGGCTTCGGCGGTCACGCGCAGATCGGCCCCGTCGGCGGTGGTGCCGCTGTAGACCGGGTTAGTCATGCGCGGCTCTCGCAGGCGGTCGGCGATGTCCACCTCGGAATAGGGCAGGGCGTCATCCGGGTTCAGGTGCCGCGCCACAAGGAACACGGTGGACAACAGCGCCAAGGCAAGCAACGGCAGGGCGATCCGCAGAAAGCGGACCAGCCGGGTCCACCCGTCCCCGGCCCCCCGCGCCATCACGCCACCCCGGCGCGCAGGCAATCGTGGATATGCAGAAGGCCTATCGCGTGATCGCTCGCCTCGGGGTCCACCACGAACAGGCAGGTGATCTTGCGGTCATTCATGATCCGCACCGCTGCCTCGGCCAGTTGGTCCGGCCCGATGGTGCGCGGGTTGGCGGTCATCACCTGACCCGCCGTCAGGGACATCAGCCCCGCCAGATGCCGCCGCAGGTCACCGTCGGTGATGATCCCGGCCAGACCGCCACCCGGCCCGGTGACCCCCACCACGCCAAAGCCGCTGCGCGACATGGTCAAAAGCGCCTCACCCATGGCCGTATCGGCGGGCACGAGGGGCGGCGTCCGGTGCATCAGATCACGCACCTTGGACAGCCGCGCGCCCAGCTTGCCGCCGGGATGGAAGACGCGGAAATGTTCGGGCGTGAACTGCCGATGCTCCATCAACGCAATCGCCAAGGCGTCGCCAAGCGCCAGCATCATCGTGGTGGATGTGGTCGGCACGATGCCCTGATCGCAGGCTTCCTGCGCGGGCGGCAGCAGAAGCGCGACATCGGCCTGCCGCATCAGCGTCGATTCCGCGCGTGAGGCGACACCGATCAGCGGAATGTCGAACCGCCGGGTATGGGCGATCATGTCCGCCAGTTCCGGCGTCTCGCCCGAGTTGGACAGCATCAGCGCCACATCGCCGCGCATCACCATGCCAAGGTCGCCATGGCTCGCCTCGGCGGGATGCACGAATTGCGCGGGCGTGCCGGTGCTGGCAAAGGTCGCCGCGATCTTGCGGGCGATATGGCCGGATTTGCCCATGCCCGAGACGATCACCCGGCCCTTTGCCTTCAGCACAAGATCAACGGCGGTGTCGAAACTGCCATCCAGTGCATCGGCCAGCAGCGCCAGCGCCTCGGCCTCGCGCCGGACCACACGGCGGCCGGTTGCGGAGAAAACGTCAGTGGTGGAAGATGTCATTGGGTTCTTCCCATCCCAACAGGTCCAGTTCCGCCCGCGTCGGCAAGAAGTCAAAGCACCGCTGCGCCAGATCCATCCGCCCTTCGCGGATCAGCCGCAGTTCAAGCTCTGCCTTCAGACGGTGCAGATACAGCACGTCGGACGCGGCATATTCCTTCTGCGCCTCCGTCAGCTCCGCCGATCCCCAGTCTGAGGTCTGCTGTTGCTTGGATACATCCACACCCACCAACTCCAACAGCAGGTATTTCAGTCCGTGCCGGTCGGTGAAGGTGCGGATCAGGCGCGAGGCGATCTTGGTGCACCACACCGGCGCGGTGGTCACACCGAAGGCCTGTTTCAGCGCGGCAATGTCAAAGCGGCCGAAGTGGAACAGCTTCACCACCGCCGGATCGGTGAGCAGCCGCTCAAGGTTGGGCGCAGAGGTCTGGCCGCGCGCGATCTGCACCAGATGCGCGTCCCCCTTGCCGTCCGACAGTTGCACCACGCACAGCCGGTCCCGGCGCGGGTCCAGCCCCATGGTCTCCGTGTCGATGGCGACGACTGGCCCAAGGGAAAGCCCATCGGGCAGGTCGTTCTGGTGCAGGAAGATGGTCAAAGGAAACGTCCTTTCAGCAAAGGCTTTGCGGTGGCTTATCGGTCCACTCCGCAGGGGTCAACACGCGGTGGCGTGAAGGGGGGTCAATAGCCCGCCCTTGCGCCCGGAGGGATGCGCCTTTGTGTCCGGCCCCGATGATACCAAACATCGGTCATGTAACCGCCAAGGTCACGGTGGAAAGCAGGGCGATGTTCCCTGCGTATGAGTGAAACGATGGTCAACCGGTCACGAACAGCATCCACGCCCACCGCTCTTGTCATCTGGTCGCTTCTTGCGACCGGCGGTGCCTTTGCACAGATATCTGACTGCGATGCCCGCCCGATGGAAAGCGCCTCTGTCGCCGGGTCTGCCCCTGCTTCGCTGGACGCTGACTGTGCCGGTGCCGCAGGCAGTGACGTCGCCCGGCAAGCCCCGGATCAAGGCATGGATGTCGGCAAGGTGCAGGCCCTGCGAAAGCTGGAGCTTGCGATCACCGTGCTGCGCGACCCTGAAGAACAGGCTCGCGCCGGGTTGACCCAGGCTGACGGACACTACGCCAGCACGGCAAAACCGGTTGCCCCCGTCAGGCGATTCACAGCGACCGCAGCGTCGGACATCCCGCAGTCTGCCTACACTTTGAACGCAGATGTCCTTGCAGGCGCGGAGCAAGCCGCGCAGCAGGCGGCCCAGAATGTCAACGAAGCGATGGAAGTGGCCAGGCGCAGCGTCGAAGCCGCGTTGAGCAGCGCCGGTCCCGGCAACTGACTCTGGCCAAGCGCAACAGCGCAGACCGCTTTGCGCGCGAAAGACGGAAAACCAAAAGGGCGCAGGTTTCCCTACGCCCCTTGGTCAAGATCGACATGGTGCCCAGAAGAGGACTCGAACCTCCACGCCTTGCAGCGCTGGTACCTGAAACCAGTGCGTCTACCAATTCCGCCATCTGGGCCCAAGTCGATGGCGGGGGATGTAACGGGGGTTTGGGGGGGTGTCAACACGTCCCGCGCAGGAATTTTTGCTGATGGACGAAAATCTTGCCGTCGTGGCGGGCAGGGGGGAAATCGTCGCGGGGCGGGGTGCGCCTAAGGACTTGTCGCCAAACCGCGTGAAAGTTACAGAGGGGCCAACGGATCAGGAAGCCAGAGAGGGCCTTCGGACATGAGCAAACTTGTCACCATCTATGGCGGTTCGGGCTTTGTCGGGCGGTACATCGCCCGCCGCATGGCCAAAGAGGGCTGGCGCGTCCGCGTCGCCGTCCGCCGCCCGAACGAGGCGATCTTCGTGCGCCCCTATGGTGTGGTGGGTCAGGTCGAACCGGTGCTGTGCAACATCCGCGACGATGCCAGCGTGGCCTTGGCGATGCGGGGCGCGGATGCGGTGGTGAACTGCGTCGGCATCCTGAACACCGCTGGCAAGAACACCTTCGACTCGGTCCAGTCGCAAGGGGCGGCGCGCATCGCCCGTCTTGCGGCGGCAGAGGGTGTTTCGTCCCTGGTCCATATCTCTGCCATCGGGGCGGACAGATCCTCGGACAGCGACTATCAGCGCACGAAGGGCGAGGGTGAGGCCGCCATTCTGGCCTCCTTCCCCAAGGCGGTGATCCTGCGCCCGTCGATCATCTTCGGGGCCGAGGACGGCTTCTTCAACCGCTTCGCTGCCATGGCGCGCCTGTCGCCGGTCCTGCCGGTCTTTGGTGCCAACACCCGCTTCCAGCCGGTCCATGTCGATGACGTGGCCCAAGCGGCGGTCTTGGGGGCTACGGGTCAGGCCAAGCCGGGCGTCTATGAGCTTGGCGGGCCGGACGTGGACACCTTCCATGGCTTGATGAAGCGGATGCTGAGCGTGATCCAGCGCCGCCGTCTGGTGCTGGGCCTGCCGTTCTTTGTCGGGTCCATCATGGGTGGTGTGCTGGACATGGTGCAGGCGGTGACGCTGGGCCTGTTCACCAACGGTCTCGTGACCCGCGATCAGGTGCGGAACCTGAAGCGCGACAACGTGGTTTCGGCAGGTGCGGCGGGGTTCGATGCGCTGGGCATCACGCCGACGGCACTGGATGCCGTTCTGCCGGAATATCTGTGGCGCTATCGCCCGTCGGGGCAATATGCCGCCATCAAGGATTCAGCCAAGAACCTGCGCAAAGCGTAAGAGGCGGTTATGGAACAGATGATCTCGGCGGCGGCCCTTGGATTGCTGGAGGGCCTGACCGAGTTCATTCCCGTCTCGTCCACCGGGCATCTTTTGCTGGCGGGGCATTTTCTGGGGTTTGAAAGCGCGGGCAAGACCTTTGAGGTCGTGATCCAACTGGGCGCGGTTCTGGCGATCCTGACGCTGTATTTCGGGCGGCTGTGGCGCGTGGCCTCGACCATGCACAGCGATCCGGGGTCGTTGCGCTTTGTGATTTCGGTGCTTCTGGCGTTTTTCCCGGCGGTGGTGATCGGCGTTCTGGCGCATGACTTTATCAAGACGGTGCTGTTCGAAACACCGATGCTGATTGCCGTCATGCTGATCCTTGGCGGGGTGATCCTGTTGTTCGTGGACCGGATGGCCCCGCCGCCCCAGCATCGCGACGCCATGCAGATCCCCTTCCGCAAGGCCTTGGCCATCGGGTTCATCCAATGTCTGGCCATGGTGCCGGGGGTGTCGCGGTCGGGCTCCACCATCGTCGGTGCGCTGATGCTGGGTGTGGACAAGCGCGCTGCGGCGGAGTTTTCGTTCTTTCTGTCGATGCCCACCATGCTCGGCGCGTTCACCTATGACATGTACAAGAACCGCGATGTGCTGGATTTCAGCGCGCTGTCAGAGATCGCCGTGGGTTTTGTGCTGGCCTTTGTCAGCGGCGTGATCGTGGTGCGTTGGGTGCTGGATTACGTGTCACGCAACGGCTTTGCCCTGTTCGGATGGTGGCGAATCATCGTCGGCTCTGTCGCGCTTGGGTTCCTGTTGCTGGGGTTTTAGGCGATTACGGAACGCGTGCTGACCCAATTTTGACCCGACGATCAGGGAAAAAGCGGGGCACAGGCAAAAAAGCGGGGAATAGGTCAACTGTGCTGACTTTTATTCCCTGACACCCCGCAGTAACAAGGCGCAACCCGAGAAACCCCCGATGGGAGGCGCCCTCATGGCAAAAGACCGCATGTTGAAGTTCGTGACCGTGGGCAAGGAGACGCCCGAAAAGCGGCCAGCGGACCTGCGCGCCCAGGATTTCCACGAGATTTACCGTGAATTCGCGGCGGAAAAGGCAGCCGAACAGGCCAGCCGCTGCAGCCAATGCGGCGTGCCCTATTGCCAGTCGCATTGCCCCTTGCACAACAACATCCCCGACTGGCTGCGCCTGACCGCCGAAGGCCGTCTGCAAGAGGCCTATGAGATCAGTCAGGCCACCAACACCTTCCCGGAAATCTGCGGCCGCATCTGCCCGCAGGACCGCCTGTGCGAAGGCAATTGCGTGATCGAACAATCCGGCCACGGCACAGTCACCATCGGCTCGGTCGAGAAATACATCACCGACACGGCATGGGAAAACGGCTGGGTCAAGCCGATCAAGCCGCATCAGGAACGCAGCGAATCGGTCGGCATCATCGGCGCGGGTCCCGGCGGATTGGCGGCGGCGGATGTGCTGCGCCGTCAGGGCGTGCAGGTCACTGTCTATGACCGCTATGACCGCGCGGGCGGCTTGCTGACCTATGGCATCCCCGGCTTCAAGCTGGAAAAGCCGGTCGTGATGCAGCGGATCGAACAGCTTGAGGCGGCGGGCGTGCAATTCGTGCTGAACTGCACCGTTGGCGTGGACATCAGCTTTGACGCCATCCGTGGCCAGCATGATGCCGTGCTGATCGCCACCGGCGTATACAAGGCGCGCGACATTTCCGCCCCCGGCGTGGGCGCAGCGGGCATCGTCAAGGCGCTGGACTACCTGACCGCGTCGAACCGCAAATCCTTTGGCGACGAGGTCGAGGAGTTCGACAACGGCACCCTGAACGCTGCTGGCAAGCGCGTGGTGGTCATCGGTGGTGGCGATACGGCGATGGACTGTGTCCGCACCGCGATCCGCCAGGGCGCGACCTCGGTCAAATGCCTCTATCGCCGTGACAAGGCCAACATGCCCGGTTCGCAGCGCGAAGTGCAGAATGCCGAAGAAGAAGGCGTCGATTTCGTCTGGCTGACCGCGCCCAAGGGCTTTACCGGCGGCGATCATGTCGAAGGCGTGATGGTGCAGCGCATGCGTCTGGGCGCGCCCGATGCCTCGGGGCGTCAGTCGCCCGAGATCATCGAAGGCGCGGATTACGTCGAACCCGCCGATCTGGTGGTGCAGGCGCTGGGCTTTGAGCCGGAAGAGATCCCCACCCTCTGGGGCGTGCCGGAACTGGCCGTGACCCGCTGGGGCACCATCAAGGCCGATTTCCGCAGCCACGCCACCAGCCTGCCCGGCGTCTATGCCGTGGGCGACATCGTGCGCGGTGCGTCGTTGGTCGTCTGGGCGATCCGCGACGGGCGCGAGGCCGGTGAGGCGATCCTGTCCTATCTGGCGCAACCCGCCGTGGTTGCCGCCGAATGATCCGCCGTGCCCGGACCATCCGGGCGCTTTGAACCGCATTGGAGACAGCGATGAAGGCCCCCGTTGCCCTGCTTATCCTGCTTGTCACCGCCCCTGCGGCGGTGGCCGGTTCCTTTACGCCGCCAGCAGGCTGCGAAGTCTTCATGACCGTGCAGTCCAAGCAATGTCGCGTGTCGAACCACTACCGTTGCGCCGCCGATGCGCCGGGTGACCAGTGGCGCGCGGATTTCGATCAGGAAGGCATGTTCTTCCAGTCGCGCATCAACTCTGAGGGCGAATGGCTGGAAAGCTATGACATCAATCCGCCGGTCAAGCAGACGCTGGATGCCAACCCGACCGATCCGGCCTCATTTTCCGAACTGATGGCGCAGGGTCTGGACAGCTATGCCTTCGGGCTGTCCGACAGCACGGGCGAACGCACGCGCGTGCGCGGGCAGGATCGGCTGACCGGCAAGACCTGGGTGATCGACGGCATCACCCTGCAAGAGACCGAGTTTCAGTATACCGAGACCGACCTTGACGGAAACGTCCTGCGCCAGTCGCGCGGGAACGAATACATCAATCCCGACTGGCGGTTGTTCTTTTCCGGCCCGTCGGAATGGAACGGCGGCGACGGGAATTTCCTGCCGCTGGACGGCAGCCCGGTCGAGTTCATCTTCCCCGGCGAACCCGGTTTCGCCAGCACCCAACCCATCTTCGACTGCGACGCCGTGATGTCGCAGCTTGACGCACCGATCCCCGCACAGGAGGCCCAAAGCCATGACCATCTATGACGACGCCTGGGTGAAGGCCGAAGAAGCCAAGCGCGCTTGGCTGGATGCGAACGGGCTGTACAAGACCGAGGATGAGCATTCGTCCTGCGGCGTAGGCCTCGTCGTGGCGATCAGCGGCAAGCCATCGCGCAAGGTGGTGGAAAACGGCATCAATGCTCTGAAGGCGGTGTGGCACCGGGGCGCGGTCGATGCCGATGGCAAGACCGGTGACGGCGCGGGCATCCATGTGCAAATCCCGGTCAAGTTCTTCTACGATGTGATCCGCCGCACGGGCCATGAGCCGGACATGAACAAGCTGGTCGCCGTGGGTCAGGTTTTCCTGCCCCGCACCGACTTTGGTGCGCAGGAACGCTGCCGGACCATTGTGGAGACGGAAGTCCTGCGGATGGGCCATTACATCTATGGCTGGCGGCATGTCCCGGTGAACACCGAAGTGCTGGGCGACAAGGCCAATGCCACCCGCCCGGAAATCGAACAGATCCTGATCCGCTGCGACAAGGACATCGATCAGGAACAGTTCGAACGTGAGCTCTACATCATCCGCCGCCGCATCGAAAAAGCGGCGCTGGCAGCGCAGATTCAGGGGCTTTACCTCTGCTCGCTGTCCTGCCGGTCGATCATCTACAAGGGCATGATGCTGGCCGAACAGGTGGCGGTGTTCTACCCCGACCTGATGGACGAACGGTTTGAATCGTCCTTTGCCATCTATCACCAGCGCTATTCCACCAACACCTTCCCGCAGTGGTGGCTGGCCCAACCCTTCCGCATGCTGGCCCATAACGGGGAAATCAACACGCTGAAGGGCAACGTCAACTGGATGCGAAGCCATGAAATCCGCATGGCCAGCAGCGCGTTTGGCGAAGCGGCCGAGGATATCAAGCCGATCATCCCCGGCGGCACGTCCGACTCGGGCGCGCTGGACGCGGTGTTTGAAGTGCTGGTGCGGTCTGGCCGCACCGCGCCCATGGCCAAGTCGATGCTGGTGCCCGAGGCATGGAGCAAGACCACCACCGACATGCCCAAGGCTTGGGCGGATATGTATGCCTATTGCAACTCTGTGATGGAGCCGTGGGACGGTCCCGCCGCGCTGGCCATGACCGATGGCCGCTGGGTCTGCGGCGGGTTGGATCGCAACGGCCTGCGTCCGATGCGCTATGTCATCACCGGCGACGGCCTGTTGATCGCGGGCTCCGAGGCGGGGATGGTCCCGGTCGATGAAACCACGATCCGTGAAAAGGGCGCGCTTGGGCCGGGCCAGATGATCGCCGTCGATATGGGCGAAGGCCGTCTTTATCACGATGCGGAAATGAAGGACAAACTGGCTGCCGCCCAGCCCTATGGCGACTGGATCGAAAAGATCGTCGATCTGAACAGCCTGCTGCGCGATGTGCCGGAAGCGCCGATGTACTCGGGTGCGGAACTGCGCAAGCGCCAGATTGCTGCCGGCTATACGGTTGAGGAATTGGAACAAGTCCTCGCCCCGATGGCAGAGGATGGCAAGGAAATGGTCGCCTCGATGGGCGATGACACGCCCGCTGCGGTGCTGTCGTCGGTCTATCGCCCGCTGAGCCATTTCTTCCGCCAGAACTTCAGCCAGGTCACCAACCCGCCGATCGACAGCTTGCGCGAAGGCCGGGTGATGAGCCTGAAAACCCGCTTCGGGAACCTGCGGAACGTGCTGGACGAAAACTCCAGCCAGACCGAGATTCTGGTGCTGGAAAGCCCCTTCATCGCCAACGCCGAATTTGACGTGATGGTCAAACATTTCGGCGGTCAGGTGGCCTTCATTGACTGCACCTTCCCCGTCGGCCCCAGCCTTGACGATCTGCGTCAGGGGCTGGAACGTATCCGGGCCGAGGCTGAAGATGCCGTTCGTTCCGGCGCGGGCCATCTGGTGCTGACCGATCAGCATCAAGGGCCGGACCGTGTGCCGATGCCGATGATCCTTGCCACCTCGGCTGTGCATAGCTGGCTGACGCGCAAGGGGCTGCGGACCTTCTGCTCCATCAACGTGCGCTCCGCCGAATGCATCGACCCGCATTACTTTGCCGTGCTGATCGGCTGCGGCGCGACCACGGTGAACGCCTATCTGGCCGAGGATTCGTTGGCGGACCGCATTTCGCGCGGGCTGCTGGAAGGCACGCTGACCGATGCGATGCGTCGCTATCGGGATGCCATCGACGCGGGCCTTTTGAAGATCATGTCGAAGATGGGGATTTCCGTCATCTCCAGCTATCGCGGCGGTCTGAACTTTGAGGCCGTGGGCCTGTCCCGCGCGATGGTGGCCGAATACTTCCCGGGCATGCAGTCGCGCATTTCGGGCATCGGTCTGCACGGGATCGAACAAAAGCTGGAAGAGGTCCACGCCAAGGGCTGGCGCGGCGGGGCAGAGGTGTTGCCGATTGGCGGCTTCTACAAAGCCCGCCGTTCGGGGGAAAAGCACGCGTGGGAAGCGCAGACGATGCACATGCTGCAATCGGCCTGCGACCGGGCAAGCTATGACATCTGGAAGCAGTATTCCGCTGCGATGCGGGCCAACCCGCCGATTCACATCCGCGACCTTTTGGACATCAAGGCGCTGGGCAAGCCGGTCCCGATTGAAGAGGTGGAATCCATCACCTCGATCCGCAAGCGTTTCGTGACGCCGGGGATGTCCTTGGGCGCGCTGTCGCCAGAGGCACACAAGACCCTGAACGTCGCGATGAACCGCATCGGTGCGAAGTCGGACTCGGGCGAAGGCGGCGAAGATCCGGCGCATTTCCACCCCGAACCGAACGGCGACAACCCGTCGGCCAAGATCAAACAGGTGGCCTCTGGCCGGTTTGGTGTGACCGCCGAATATCTGAACGCCTGTGAGGAATTGGAAATCAAGGTGGCGCAGGGTGCCAAGCCCGGCGAAGGCGGCCAGCTTCCGGGGATGAAGGTGACGGCGCTGATCGCGCGCCTGCGCCACTCCACCCCCGGCGTGACGCTGATCAGTCCGCCGCCGCACCATGACATCTATTCCATCGAAGACTTGGCCCAGTTGATCTATGACCTCAAGCAGATCAACCCGCGCGCCAAGGTGACGGTGAAACTGGTCTCCTCCAGCGGCGTCGGCACCATCGCGGCGGGCGTGGCCAAGGCCAAGGCCGATGTCATCCTGATTTCCGGCCACAACGGCGGCACCGGGGCTTCGCCTGCGACGTCGATCAAATACGCGGGCCTGCCGTGGGAAATGGGCCTGACCGAGGCGCATCAGGTTCTGGCGATGAACAACCTGCGCGAACGCATCACCCTGCGGACGGATGGCGGGTTGCGCACGGGCCGCGATGTGGTGATGGCCGCGATGATGGGGGCCGAAGAATACGGCATCGGCACCGCCGCGCTGATCGCGATGGGCTGCATCATGGTGCGTCAGTGCCAGTCCAACACCTGCCCGGTCGGTGTCTGCACCCAGAACGAGGCGCTGCGCCAGAAGTTCACCGGGTCGGCGGACAAGGTGGTGAACCTGATCACCTTCTACGCGCAGGAAGTGCGGGAAATCCTCGCCTCCATCGGGGCGCGCAGCCTGGATGAAATCATCGGTCGTGCGGATCTGCTGACGCAGGTTTCGCGCGGGTCGGCGGCGCTGGATGATCTGGACCTGAACCCGCTGCTGATCACGGTCGATGGCGCGTCGAAGATCACCTATGATCGGTCGAAGCCGCGCAACCACGTGCCCGACACGCTGGACGCCGAAATCATCAAGGACGGCCATCGCTTCTTTGAAGACGGCGAAAAGATGCAACTGTCCTATGCCGTGCGCAACACGCTGCGCACCATCGGCACACGCGCATCGTCGCATATCGTCAAGAAGTTCGGCATGAAGAACAGCCTGCAACCCGACCACCTGACGGTGAAGCTGACCGGGTCTTGCGGCCAGTCGCTGGGGGCCTTCGCGGTGCAGGGCTTGAAGATCGAGGTGCAGGGCGACGCCAACGACTATGTCGGCAAGGGCCTGTCGGGCGGCATCATCACCGTGCGGCCGCTGATGTCCTCGCCCCTGAAAGCCGAGGAAAACACCATCATCGGCAACACCGTGCTCTATGGTGCGACCGATGGGCATCTCTTTGCCTCCGGTCGCGCGGGTGAGCGGTTTGCGGTGCGCAACTCCGGCGCCAAGGTCGTGGTCGAAGGCTGCGGCTCGAACGGTTGCGAATACATGACCGGTGGCGTGGCGGTGATCCTTGGCCGGATCGGTGCCAACTTCGGCGCGGGCATGACCGGCGGCATGGCCTATGTCTATGACCCCAAAGGCGTGGCCGAGGATTTCATGAACCTCGAGTCCATCCTGACCTGCGGCATCGGCCATCCGCATTGGGAAGCGCAACTGCGCGGCCTGATCGAACGCCATGTCGCCGAGACGGGATCGCGTATCGGTGAACGCATCCTTGCAGATTGGGAGGTTGAAAAGCGCAACTTCCTGCAAGTCTGCCCCAAGGAAATGATCAGCCGCCTGCCCCACCCACTGAGTGACGAGGCGCAAAAAGTCCCGGCGGAGTGATCGGCGGAATGCGTAAGGAAAAGGCCCCTGCGGGGGCCTTTTCTCATGGGCGGAGGTTTTTTGCCAGATCACGGGAACTGTGGATCAGAGCGATGATGCGCAGCATGTCATCGGTCACCGTGTAAAAGGCGATGTAGGGGAACCTTGCCAAAGGAATGGATCGAAGCCCTTCGATTGCGAACGTGACCTCGACCCGCTTTGAACCAGCGAAAGGCTGCTCTTTCAGCAACGCCGCAAGCGGTCCCACGCCTCGATGAAACGAAGCGCCACGTCCAATCCGGCAGACTCGAGGTAATGATCCAATGCAGCGTTGAAATCGGCGTCCGCTCGGGCCGCAACGCGGAACTGTCTCACCGCAGCTTTTCCTCAAGCCGGGCACGCAGACGCTGGGAGACGTCGTCAAAACTGAAGCTTTCCCCCTCCATTCCGGCCAGCAGTTTTGTGCGAAGGACTTCAATCTCCTTCTGCTGCTGCACAAGATGGGCCACGTAGTCCGATACGGTCAGGAAGCCCTCTGCCTCGGCCTTTGTCTTGGCCCAGGCATCGGTTTCGTCCGGCAATTCGACGACATGCATGTTCATCCGCGAACCATAGCGCGAATCCCCCTGCCGCGCAAAGGGACAGGAACGGTGCAGCGGACTTGACCCGTCGCCGCGCATTGTGACTATGTCACCGACATGACCGAAAAGCCCCCCACCAAGAGCCGCAAGAAAGCCGCGCCGGACAAGGAAATGCCGGCACCGGAGACTGTGCCCGCCGCCGCGCCCCGCAGTCTGCGGCAGCGTGTGCTGTTCTGGGCCAAGCGCATCGCCTTGGGCATCGTCGGCGTCTATGCTGCGCTGATCGTGCTTTACAGTTTCCTGCCGGTGCCGACCAACATCTACATCCTGTCGGAAAGCCTCCGGCTGGGCGGGGTGGAAAAGGACTGGGTCAGCTTTGACGACATCGCCCCCGAAATGGCCCGTGCGGCGGTGGCGGCAGAGGATGCGAATTTCTGCCTGCACTGGGGCTTTGACATGGCCGCCATCCGTGAGGCCGTGAACGAGGGGTCAAACCGGGGCGCCTCCACCATCACGCAGCAGATGGTCAAGAACGTGTTCCTTTGGCACGACCGCAACTGGGTGCGCAAAGCGCTTGAGGCGCTGACCACCCCGGTGGTCGAGGTGCTGTGGTCCAAGCGCCGCATCCTCGAGGTCTATCTGAACGTGGCAGAGTTCGACGAGGGCGTCTTCGGGGTCGAAGCCGCCGCCCGGCATCATTTCGGCGTTTCGGCCCGTGACCTGTCGCCCACGCAGGCCGCGCGGCTGGCTGCCGTGCTGCCCGATCCCAAAGGGCGGTCGGCCAGTGAGCCGTCGGATTTCGTGCGCCGCCGGACCAGACAGATCATCAGCGGGGCGGACACCATCCTTGCGGATGGGCGGGCGGCCTGTTTTCAGGAATGACCCTGTGCGGGATTGAATTCGCCGCCCGCGCGGGGCAATGACAGGGGAACGCATGGACCGGATGACCACCGCATGATCCGCCTTTACCACTTCCCGCTCTCTCCCTACTGCCGCAAGGTGCGGTTGACGCTGGCCGAAAAGCGCCTTGAGGTGGAGCTGGTCGAAGAACGCTATTGGGAGGGCAGCCCTGACTTCCTGCGCCGCAACCCCGCGGGCAAGGTGCCGGTGCTCAAGGTGGAAAACCGGGTGTTTTCGGAAAGTCAGGCCATCTGCGAATGGCTTGAGGAAACCGTGCCCCAGCCGCCCCTGATGCCGCGCGACCCCGACCAGCGCTATGAGGTGCGGCGGCTTTGCGCGTGGTTCGATGACAAGTTCCATGCCGATGTCACCTCGAAGCTGCTCTATGAGCGGGTGAACAAGAAGGTGATGGGGCAGGGCTATCCGGACAGCAAGGCGGTCAAGCAGGGTGCGACCCGGATCAAGTTCCATCTGGATTACATGACATGGCTTTTGGACCAGCGGCGCTGGCTGGCGGGAGACCAGATGACGCTGGCCGATTTCACCGCCGCCGCGCATCTGTCCTGCCTTGATTACATCAGCGATGTGGATTGGCACCGGTCGGCCACGGTCAAGGACTGGTATGCCAAGATCAAGTCGCGCCCGTCCTTCCGCACGCTTTTGGCCGATCAGGTGCCGGGCTTCCCGCCGCCCGCCCATTATGCCGATCTGGATTTCTGAACGGCTGCCGTCGCCGGGGGGCTGTCTGCCCCCCACGGCCTTCGGCCTCCCCCTGAGGATATTTGAGGACAGAAAATGTCCGCGTCGTTGAAGGCCCGTTTGCAGGCGCAGGCCTTGGCCGAGGGGTTTTCGGCCATGGGCATCTGCGCGCCGGATGCGACGCCCGACACGGCAGGGCGGCTGGCCGATTGGTTGGCGGCGGGGCATCACGGGCAGATGGTCTGGATGGCGGACCGGGCCGAATGGCGCGGCTCTGCGGCGGCGCTTTGGCCTGCGGCGCGGTCGGTGATCATGCTGGCCGAGGTCTATACGCCCGAGGCCGACCCGCGCGACGTGCTGGCGATGCCGGATCGCGCGGCGGTGTCGGTCTATGCCCAAGGCAAGGATTACCACGATCTGGTCAAGCGGCGGCTGAAGCGGCTGGGGCGCTGGCTGCTGGATCAGGCGGGCGAAGCGGCGGAGATCAAGGTGTTTGTCGACACCGCACCGGTGATGGAAAAGCCCTTGGCGCAGGCGGCGGGGTTGGGCTGGCAGGGCAAGCACACCAACCTCTTGTTGCGCTATATGGGCAACTGGTTTTTCCTTGGCGCGATCTTCACCACTCTGGACCTGCCCAAGGACGCGGCGGAGGTCAGCCATTGCGGCAGTTGCACCGCCTGTCTGACCGCCTGTCCGACCGGTGCTTTCCCCGCGCCTTATCAATTGGACGCGCGGCGCTGCATTTCCTATCTGACCATTGAACACAAAGGCCCGGTGGAGCTGGAGTTGCGTGCGCTGATGGGCAACCGCATCTATGGCTGTGACGATTGCCTTGCCGCCTGCCCGTGGAACAAGTTCGCCGCCGCCGCGCGGGACATCGGCTATCAACCTCGAGTCGGGGCGCCGGAACTGGCGGAACTTGCCGCACTGGACGATGCCGCGTTCAGGGCGCGCTTTGCCGGAAGCCCGATCAAGCGCATCGGGCGGGACAGGTTCGTGCGCAATGTGCTTTACGCCATCGGCAATTCCGGCCTGCCCGCGCTGCGCGGGGTGGCGGAGCGGTTGATCGCTGACCCCGATCCGACCGTTGCCGACGCGGCGGCTTGGGCCGTGTCGCGTCTGGGCGGTTGAGATTGATCCACGCGCGGTTAATCTGCCCCAAACAGGGGAGCGGATGACATGGCGGGACGGCTGCACGGCAAGGTGGCGATCATTTCGGGCGGGGCAACGGGCTGCGGTGCCGCCGCCGCGCGGCTGTTCGCGGCAGAGGGCGCGGCGGTGGGCATCATCGACCGCAACGCCGCCGCCGGTCAGGCGCTGGCTGAGGAATTGGCCGCCGCCGGGCACAGAGTGACCTTTGCCGCCGCCGATGTGTCCAAAAAAGATCAGGTCGAGGCGGCGGTTTCCGCGGTTTCCGCAGCACTTGGTCCGGTCAATGTGCTGTTCAACCATGCGGGCACCATCGTCATCAAACCCTTCCTTGAGACCGAGGAAGAGGATTGGGACTTCCTCTTCGACGTCAACGTGAAGTCGATGTATCTGATGACCCGCGCCGTGCTGCCGCAGATGCTGGCGCAAGGGAAAGGGGCCATCGTCTGCACCTCATCCATCAGCGCGGTCTATGCCACCCCGATGGAGGTGCTGTATGACGCCACCAAGGGCGCCTGCCACATGTTCGCCCGCGCCATCGCGGTGGAGTTCCGCGACCGGGGCATCCGCTGCAATGCGGTCTGCCCCGGCTTCATCGACACCCCGCATGGCCAGCGCGAGGTGAAGGAACTGACCGCGCATGGCGTCGATGTGTCCGATGCTGCGATCAAGGCGGCGCAGGGCCGCTTTGGCCAGCCCGAGGACATCGCGCGGGCGGCGTTGTTTCTGGCCTCGGACGAGGCGGATTTCGTCACCGGGGCGCAGTTGTTCGTGGATGGCGGCTTCAGCGCGGTCTGAGGGAACGGATCGGCGCGATCCGGGTTGGGTTGCCCATATCGATCAGGGAGCCTGCCATGACCAAACCGATGATCCTGCCCCGCCCTGCCAGCACAGGCGGCCGCGTCAGCGCCTTCCTGCGGCTGGCGCGGCAAAAGCGCGAGACGTTCCACCGCTCTGAATCCCCCTCTGGGGCGCGGCGGCTGGTGGAATTCCTGCGGATCGCGCGCGGCCGGACGGTCTAGGCCCGCAGGCCGTCCATCACGCGCACCAAGGCCTCGCTGATGCCGGGTTCCGACAGGGCATGACCGGCCATGTTGATCAGGCGCAGGTCGCATCCCGCCCAGCCATGCGCCAGAGACCACGCAGAGATCGGCGGGCAGACCATGTCATAGCGCCCCTGCACGATGGTGCAGGGGATATGCGCAATGCGGTGCCGGTTCTGCAAGATCCAGCCATCCGAGGGCAGGAACCCCGCGTTCTGGAAATAGTGGTTCTCCAGCCGTGAGAAGGCGCGGGCATAGTCGGCCGGGCTTTCGCCCATCGGCCCGTCATTGTGGATCGAGGCCAGCGCGTTTTCCCAGTTGGCCCAAAGTCGGGCGTAGCGGGTTTCCTCCATCAGGTTGCCGCAGAACAGCCGGCGGTGATAGGCGGCGATCAGGTTGTCACGCTCCCCCTCGGGGATGGCTTGGGAAAAGCGGTGCCAATGGTCGGGAAAGAACGCTCCGGCCCCGCCGCCATAGAACCAATCCAGTTCCGCCTTGGTCATCAGGAACACGCCGCGCAGGATCAGCCGTGCCACACGCTCGGGGTGGGTGATGGCGTAGATCAGCGCCAGCGTAGCCCCCCACGATCCGCCAAAGGCGATCCAGCGGTCGATGCCAAGGCTGCGGCGGATCGTCTCGATATCCTCGACCAGATGCCATGTGGTGTTGTCGGTGACCGAGGCATGGGGCCGTGACCGCCCGCAACCGCGCTGGTCGAACAGCACGATGCGGTAGACCGCCGGATCGAAATAGCGCCGCATCGCCGGGCTGCACCCGCCGCCCGGTCCGCCATGCAGGACGATGACGGGGATTCCCTTGGGGTTGCCGCATTGTTCGACATAGATGCGGTGGCCGATCCCGGCCTCGCCCCCGCTGCCCACCGGTCCAACATCGATCACGCGCTGATCGAAGGGGTCGATCGGCGGGTAAAGGTATTCGACTGCGCGCTTTTGGCCTGATCTTGTTTCCATCACTGTCCTATATAACCCGCAAGTGCCCTGCCGCCAAAGGCAAACGGAAGGAATCCGAGCAATGAGCCTGAACACCACCGTCGATCCGTCCGAAGTCGCCAAATTCGAGGCGATGGCCGCCGAATGGTGGGACCCGAACGGCAAGTTCAAACCGCTACACATGCTCAATCCCTGCCGTCTGGATTACATCACCAGCCAGATCGCGGCAGAGTTCGACCGGGACGTGACGCAGGCGCTGCCGTTCAAGGGGCTGCGGATTCTGGACATCGGTTGCGGTGGCGGGCTGTTGTCGGAACCGATGGCGCGGCTGGGGGCCGAGGTGGTGGGCGCCGATGCCGCCCCGCGCAACATCCCCGTGGCACGGCTGCATGCCGAACAGTCGGGGCTGGCCATCGACTACCGCCACACCACCGCCGAAGACATGGCGGCGGCGGGTGAACGGTTCGACGTGGTCCTGAACATGGAGGTGGTGGAGCATGTGTCGGACCCGCTGGCCTATCTGACCGCCTGCCAGACCCTGCTCAAACCCGGCGGGCTGATGGTCTGTTCCACGCTGAACCGCAATCCGAAATCCTATCTGATGGCGATCATCGGGGCGGAACATGTCATGCGCTGGCTGCCCAAGGGCACGCATGACTGGAAGAAGTTCATCACTCCCGATGAGCTTTACGATCTGATCCGCCGCGCGGGGCTGGACCCTGTGGACCGCAAGGGGATGGTGTTCAACCCGGTCTCATGGCGCTGGAGCCTGTCGGCGCGTGACCTGTCGGTGAACTATGTGACGGCGAGTGTGAAGCGGTAGGGTTTGGTTTTTGGGGACAGGCCCCCTCACCCTGACCCTCTCCCCCAAGGGGAGAGGGAATCGCGCCCGGACGTCCCAGGGCATCACCTGTGGCCCAAGGATGTGGTTCCAACCGTGGCGCATGAGACCGCCTTGGCGGAGGGCGGTGACCTCCCTCTCCCTGTCGGGGGAGAGGGTCGGGGTGAGGGGGCGCGCGGACAGGATGCGAGACCACCGCCCATCCTCTGCCAATGTCAGGCGGTTTCCACCGCCCGGCGCGCATAGCGTTGTGACACCACCGCCATGACCACAAGCTGGATCAGGTGGAACAGCATCAGGGGCAGCACGGTCAGCGCCAGCTCCTTGGCCGGGAACAGGATGCCCGCCATCGGCAATCCGGTGGCAAGGCTCTTGGTGGAGCCGCAGTACAGCAGCGCCAGACGGTCGGGCAGGGGCATGGCGGCCATCCGTCCGGCCAGCGCGATGAGGCCCATCACCACCGCCAGCAGCGCGGCACAAAGGCCGATCACGACGGCAATCGCCTGCCATGACAGCAAGTGCCAGATGCCCCCCACGACCCCTGCCGAAAAGGCGGCATAGACGATCAGCAGGATCGACCCTCGGTCCACGATCATCAGGGGCAGCTTGTGGCGGTTCAGGACCCCCACCAGCAGTGGACGGCAGAGTTGGCCAAGGACAAAGGGGATCAGGATCTGCTGGGTGATCTTCCAGATTGCCCCTGCCGCCACGCCTTCGCCTTGTGTCGCGTGCAGCAGCACCGCCAGCAACAGCGGCGACACCACCACCCCGATCAGGTTCGAGATGGACGCTGCGCAGAGCGCCCCGGCCACATTCCCTTGCGAGACCGAGGTGAAGGCGATGGAGCTTTGCACCGTCGACGGCAGGCAGCCGATATAAAGGAATCCCACCCCCACGGCGGCAGGCAGGGCCAGCGTGGCCAAAGGCTGCACCCCCTGCGCCAGCAGCGGGAACAGCGCGAAGGTGCAAAGCAGGACACCCAGTTGCAGTTTCCAGTTGGTCAGCCCGGCCCATGTGGCGGCCAGCGACAGTTTCGCGCCGTAGAGGAAGAAGAGCAGCGCCACGACCCAGAAGGTCACCTGCGACAGACCCTGCGCCACCACCCCGCGCGCGGGCAACAGCGCGGCCAGCAGCACCGTGCCGAACAGGCACAGCATGTAACGGTCGATCCCGACGCGCCGCAGCGCGGCCTCTAGCCCTGCCAAGTTCATTGTCTATCCTCTTGAACGAGCGATCAATACCCGGCGGCCATGCCGTCCTTGCGCGGGTCTGACCCGCCGGTCAGGGTGCCACGGTCATGGTCGATCCAGATCGCCTGCCCGCCGCCCAAAGGCTCGGGCGCTTCGATCACGCGGTGACCGAGGGCGCGCAGCCCTTCCACTGTCGCGTCCGGTATGCCCCGCTCTGCCTCAACCACGCCATTGCGCCAAAAGACGCGGGGGGCATCCAGCGCCGCCTGCACATCCATGCCGTGATCCAGCAGGTTGGTGAGCAGATGCACATGGCCCACGGGCTGGTAATCGCCGCCCATCACGCCAAAGGGCATCACCGCGCGCCCGTCCTGCATCAGCATCCCCGGCATGATCGTGTGCAGGGGCCGCTTGCCGGGGGCCAAGGCGTTCGGATGCGCGGGGTCCAGACGGAAGCTCGCCCCCCGGTTCTGGAAGATCACGCCGGTCTCGGGGCAGGAGATGCCCGCGCCAAAGGAATAGTAGGTGGAGTTGATGAAGCTGATGGCGTTGCGATCCGCATCGACGATCGAGATATAGACCGTGTCCGACATCGCCAATTCCGGCATCGGCAGGTCATCCATGGCGCGGTCGGGCCGGATGCAGGCGCGCAGCTTGGCGGCATGGGCGGGCGACAGCAGCGCCGAGATCACCGGATCATCCGCCGACAATTCTCCCAGCCGGGTGTTGCGCTCGTGATAGGCCAGACGCGCGGCCTCGACTTGCAGATGCAGGCGCGCGGCGCTGTCCGGGTCAAGCGCCGACAGGTCATCGCCTGACAGGATGTTCAGCATCACCAGTGCTGTCATGCCCTGATTGTTCGGCGGCATCTGCACCACGTCATAGCCGCGATAGCGCGTGGCGACCGGCGTGACATAGTCGCAGCGTGTGGCGGCGAAATCCTCTGCCGTATGCAGCCCGCCCACGGACCGCAGCTTTGCCACCATCGCCGTTGCCACAGGGCCGGAATAGAACCCATCCCGCCCCAGATCCGCAATCGTCCGCAGCGTGCGGCCAAGCGCGGGTTGGCGGTGAAGGTCGCCCGGCTGCGGGGCCTTGCCCCCCGGCAGGAAGATCGCCGCGGTATCGGCATCGGCGCGCAGAAGATCGACCTCCTCCCGCCAATCCGATGCCACGCGGTCATGGACGACATAGCCGTCCTCGGCATAGGCGATGGCGGGGGCCAGAACCTCGGCCATTGTCTTGCGGCCATGATCGGCCAGCAGTCGGGCCCAGGCGTCCACTGCGCCGGGCAGCGTGACCGAATGCACCCCATGCGTCGGCACCCGGTCCAGCCCAAGCGCGCGATAGGCCGCGATATCGGCAGCGGCGGCAGAGCGTCCGGACCCGTTGAGGGCGATTACCCGCGACGATCCGGCGGGGGCGTAGAGCACGAAGCAATCCCCACCGATGCCGGTGGATTGCGGCTCCACCACGGCTTGCACCGCGGCGGCGGCAATCGCCGCATCCACTGCATTGCCGCCCGCCTGCAACATCGCCACCGCCGCCTGCGTCGCCAAAGGATGCGAGGTTGCGGCCATGCCGCCCCTCACCCGCACAGGCGACCGTCCGGGACGCTGGAAATCACGCATGGCTTTGACCTCTTGCAGGGGCGGCCGGGCAATGCCGGACACGCCAAGACAGGAAAGGGCCAGCATCGGCAAGGATTGCGGTCCTGTCCATCCCCCGCATGCGCCCTCAGGGGGTGGGCAGGGCCTGCACCGCCGTGAGGTGCTGTTGCAGGCTGGGCAAGGTTGCCTCGGCAAATTCTTTCACCGGGCCATCCTCACCGTTGGTGGCATAGTCCTGAAACAGGGCGATGGCCTCTTCATGGGCCTGACGTTGCAGGCTGACATAGGCGGAGTCGAAAGCCTCGGCCCTGTCGAGTGTGGCCAAGAGGTCGGCGTGACGCGGGTCCAGCATGGCGGTCGGGTCCGCCGTCGCATCAAGGGCCGGCTGGCCAGCAGCCTTGGCCAGAGCCGCCCCGGCCGCCTTGTGGTCCGCCACCATGCGGATGGCGAAATCGCGGATCTCTGCCGACTGCCCGCGCCGGGCCGCCTGTTCGGAGGACAGGATTTCCAGGAGGTTGGCGCTGGTCGCCTGCCGGATGAATGCGGCATCCGTGGTCACCATCGGCGGCTGGCCCCCGGCATCGACGGCGGCACCGTCATTGGCGGTGGTCTGCGCCAGCGCGGGCAGACCGGACAGCACAAGGGCGAGGATCGGAAGCGTCATAAGGCTTGGACGAAGGGACATGGCGTGGCCTTTCCGGTTTCAAGGACCCACCCAAGCCCCGTCGCCTGCCGCTGGTTCCGCCCGGTCTCTGCCACCGGCCATCCCCCGCCACAGGTTGCGCGGCGGCCTACACGACGGTTTGACAGGGCCGGGCGCGCGGTGCCAAGTGGATGGCCAACGCCTTGCCGAAGGGACCGCGCCTTGACCATTCCCCGCAACACCATCAGCCTGTGGTATGAGCGCGACGCCGAAGCGGCGGCGCAGTTCTATGCAGAAACCTTTCCCGACAGCGCAGTGACTGGGGTTGTTCATGCCCCGGGCGATTTCCCGGATGGCCGGGCAGGGCAGGTGCTGGCAGTCACCTTTACGGTCCTGGGAATCCCTTGCATGGGTGTGAATGGCGGTCCGGCCTTTCGCCAGTCCGAGGCGTTTTCGTTCCAGATTGCCACCGAGGATCAGGCCGAAACTGACCGCTATTGGAACGCCATCACCCGCGACGGCGGTCAAGAAAGCGCCTGTGGTTGGTGCAAGGATCGGTGGGGCGTGTCGTGGCAGATTGTGCCGCGTACCCTGACCGAAGGACTCGCCGCAGGCGGGGAAGAGGCCGCCCGCACCTTTGCCGCCATGATGCCGATGGGCAAGATCGACGTCGCCGCGATTGATGCGGCGCGGCGGTGGTAATCACCGCTCGCGCAGCGCCTCTGACCCGCGATAGAGCGGTTTGGTCAGATAGGTCAGGATCGTCTTGCCGCCGGTGTGCAACTCCACCTCGGCCTGCATGCCGGGGCGGATTTGCAGGTCGTGCTGGCGGTCGGTCAGTTGGCTTAGGTCCACCCGCAGCGTCACCTTGTAATGCGGATCGCCATTCGGATCGCGGGAGCGTTCGTCGGTAAAGGTATCCGCCGAGACGAAATCCACCTTGGCCTTCAGCGTGCCGTAGATGGTGTAATCATAGGCCGTCAGCTTGATCGTCGCATCCTGACCTTCGCGGATGGAGGCGATGTCAGAGGGTTTCACCTTGGCCTCGACAAACAGCGCCTCATCCAGCGGGATCAGTTGCAGGATTTCCTCACCCGGACGCACGACCCCGCCGATGGTGGTGATTGAGACCTTGTTCACCACCCCGCGCATCGGGGCCACCAGCACTGTCCGCGCCAACTGGTCGGCGGAGAGCTTTAACTTCTGCCGCAATGCTGCCAAGTCGGCTTGGGTCTTGGAATAGGTGTCGGCGCGTTCCAGATCGGTGGTGGTCAGCACATCGTTCAACCGAGCCTCGGCGTCGTTCTTTTCCTTTTTGGCGCGGGTCAGTTCGATTTCGGGCGCAACACCCTGATCGAACATCGCCTGCACCATCTCATACTCCCGCGCCGCCTGTTTCAGCACGGCCTGTGATCCGGCCTGTTTGCTGTCAAAGTCCGACAGGCGGGCAGTCAGCAACGCACGTTCCGATGCCACGATATCAGGGACGCGGTTGGCGAATTCTTCGGGCACGGAGAAGTCGATTTCTCCCGCCATTTCTGCCTCCAACCGCAGGCGGCGGATTTCAAGGGCGGCGATCTGATCCGACACCTCATCCATCACGGCCTGATATTGCGTGCCTTGCAGCCGGGCGAGGGTTTGGCCTGCCTCCACCACATCGCCTTCACCGACGGCGAGTTCGGCCAGGATACCGCCCTCAAGGTTCTGGATGATCTGCGGGCGGGAGGATGGCACGATTTGCCCCGGCGCGCGCACGATTTCCTCGACCCATGCGAAAGCCGCCCACAGGATGAACACCACCACCGTAAGGCCGATCAGCCATGTCGTCCGGCTGGGGCCGCGCATGGCCATGTCGTCGGGGGCGTCAAAGGTGGTCATTTGCCTTGCGCCTTTTGCAGATGGGCCAGAACGGCATCGCGCGGACCATCCACCGCCAGATGCCCGTTTTGCAGGATGAGCGTGCGGGTGGTCAGTTGCAGGATGGGGATGCGGTGGGTGGCGATGATCGCCGTGCGCCCGTCCAGCCAGCCCTTCAGGCGGGAAACCAAAGTCGCCTCCAGCGTCTGGTCGAGGGCGGCGGTCGGCTCGTCAAGGATGACGACAGCGGGGTCTTGCAGCCACAGCCGCGCCCAGCCCATCGACTGGCGCTGACCGACGGACAGGCCTTCGCCCATTTCCTTGATCTCATGATCCAGCCCGCGCGCATTGGCGCGGACGAATGCCCCAAGGCCCGCGAAATCCAGCGCCTCCAGCAAGCGGTCGTCGTCGCGTTCCAACTGGGTCAGGTTCAAGTTGTCGCGCAGCGTGCCGGAGAAAAGCCGCACCTCTTGCCCCAGATAGCCGATGCCCCGGCGCAGGTCGCGCGGGTGGATCTGGTTCAGGTCCACATTGTCCATCAGGATGCGGCCTGCGGTGGGTTCATAAAGCCCCGCCAGCATCCGCAACAGCGTGGACTTGCCCGAGCCATTGGTGCCCAAGACCGCCACATGCTGCCCCGGCAGGATGGACAGCGCCGGAATGTCCACCGTGGGTGCCGCCTGCGGGTCATAGCGGAATTCCAACTGCCGCAGGTCATAGGCCCCCGACAACCGCTCGCGCCGCAGATAGCTGCGCCCGGCCTCTTGCATCTGCTTGGCGCGGGCGACGTGCTCCAGCCCGTCGAGTGCCGCCTTCACATTGGCCCAACGCGACATCGTGGCGGCAAGGCTGGACAACGGGCCAAGCGTGCGCCCGGCCAGAATGCCGATGGCGATGATGGTGCCCACCGTGAACTGCCCGGCAAAGACCATGTAGCAGCCGATCATCACCGACAGGATATAGGTCGCCTGCTGCACCCCTGCGGCCCATGTCGTCAGCCAAGTGGTCAGCTTGCGCTGTTCCGATGTCTTGACCGCCGACAGCGTGGTCAGTTCCGTCCACAACCGCTTGACCCGATCCTCGCCGCGTTGCGTGGTCAGGGTTTCGTGGTCGAACACAGCCTCATACAGCAGTTTCGCCGCGCGGGTGCTGGCCCCTTGGGTCTGTTCGGTCAGCGCCATCATGCGCTTTTGCATCAGAAAACCGGGGACGACCATCAACAGCCCGCCCGCGATCATCACCCAGACAAGGTTTCCGCCGATCGAGGCGATCAGGAACAGAAAGATCAGGATGAAGGGCAAGTCCGCCAAGGTGCCGATGGTCGAGGCGGTGAAGAACTCCCGCACCGAACCGAAATCGCGCAGGGCGTTGAAGATGGCGCTGGGTTTGCGTTCGCCCGGTGCAGCTTTCATGCCAAGGATGCGCTCCATCAGGCGGTTCTGCACATCCATCTCGATCCGCCGCCCGGTCATGTCCATCAGGGTGGAGCGTGCGATCCGCAGCGCGGCATCCAGCCCGATGGCGACCAGCGCGCCGATGGTCAGCACCCACAGCGTCGGCTGCGACTGGTGCGGGATCACCCGGTCATAGATTTGCAGGGAATAGAGGGCGATGGCCGTGGCCAGCAGGTTCGCGACCAGGGACCCGGCGGCCACCTCCAGCATCTGGCGGCGGTAGTGGCGGAATTCGCCCCAGAACCAATGCGGCTCTGCCGCGCCATCGGTGTGGCGATGCTCCACCTCGGCAAAGGGCAGTTTGGCGGTTAGGGTGCGCCCGGTGAAGACTTGGGCGAACTCGGACCACGGCACCTCGGCTCGGTTGTCGGGCAGGGTCTGGTCGTAAATCTCTGCCATGCCATCGCGATTGGCCAGCACCAAAACGATCTGGCCCGAGGTCATCTCGGCCAGTCCCGGCCATTCGGGACGCTTCGGCTGGCCTGTGGTCACGGTCAGCCCGCAGGCGCGCAGGGCATGGGCCACCTCTTCCAGCCCCAACCGTCCCTGCCCAGCGGCGAGTTGCAGATGATCGAGCAGGTCAGCGGGAGGAATGACGGTGCCCAAAAGTCCGGCATAGGTCGCGGCCAATTCCGCCCGCGCCAAGGTCCGGTTGCGATGGCGCGGACGGCGCGGCGGTGCGGGCGTGTCAGGCGTGACGGTCAGGGTGGGGGCAGGCGACGTGGCAGGAGGGGGGGCAGGTGTTGCCACAGGTCCAAGGCTGATCGACAGCGGGACCGAAGGTGCAGCCGGTGCGGCGGCCGTGGTGCCACGGTCGGGTCGCAGGTCAAAGGCAAGCACCTTGGGCCCTGTCACATCCGCGCCCCATCCACCAGCAATCCGCGCGTTTCGGCAATCCGCAACTGCACCAGCGCGATGTCATAGGTCAGCGACACCTGATCCCGCTCCAGCCGTGCGGCGCTGTCATACTGACCCACCAGTTCCAGCAGGGACCGCCGCCCCAGTTTGTATTGCTCGGTGAAGAGATTGAGGTTCCCCAGCGTCTGGCGCAGCACCTCTGCCCCCTGCGCCTGACGCAGTTGCAGCGCGGCGAGGTCGGAATTCAGCCCGGTCAGCCGACGATTGGCATCCTCTTCGGCCTGCATCGTCTGGCGTTGGACCAAGTCAGGCGCGGCGTCCAAGGCGCGGGCCTGCGCGGCGGTGCCCATTCCGAACTTCGCGCCACCAAGGGTCAGGCCGGGCGATACCTCTCCGTCCTGATCCAGACCCACGGCGGCACTCAGCCCCGGCAACAGACCCGCCCGCGCCATCTTCGCCTCGGCCAGCGTCCGCGCGCCATGAGCACGGGCTTGCAGAACCGACAGCGCTTCGGGTGCGCCGGGATCACTGGGCAGGGCGTCCAGCCCCGTCAGGGCGTCCATCGGCTGGCGCGTCAGCGTGGCCAGTTCCTGCATGTATTGCTGTGCCGATTGGCGGTCTGCGGCCATCGTCGCCTGCATCTCGGCGCGTTTCTGCGCGATGACCTGCTGTTCGGAGCGGTCCGACAACCCGCCCTGCACCCGCAGGGTCACGATGTCCTCAAACCCCATCAAGCGCTGCGTCGCGCGTTCGGCCACACCGGCCTGCGCCTGCGCGCGCTGGGCGTTGACATAGGCCGCCAGCCCGTCTTGCACGCGCCTGTTCAGATCCTCGACCAGCATCACGGCAGCCACTTCCACATCCGCCGCCGCGTGGTCGCGTTCCGCCTTGCGCCGGCCGTTGTCCAGAATGGCCTGTTCCAGCACCAGTTGCGCCACCACCGACCCCAGAGAGGTCAGGCTGACCGTCGGCCCGATGCTGGGCAACCAGTTCTTGGACCGCGCCTCGGCCTTCAGCCGCGCCATGCGCAACTCTGCCTCCGCCGCCCCGCTTGAGGCGTTCAGGACCGCGTCGGCAATACGGGCATAGGTGCCGCCCGGGGGCAGCACCGTCTGGCGTGACCGCAGCGCGTCAATCACCGCAGACCCGCCCTGCGCCGGTGTGGCCAGTGCCGGATCAGCGGGCGAGAACGCCTGCATCGTGGCCGGGTCCTGCCCGCGATGGAACGACGGCAGGCACCCCGCCAAAGCCAAGACTGCGGCGGTTCCGACGATGATGGCGCGGGGGGATCGGAAAACGGGCATCGCTGGCCCTCTCTCTGACCGGGCCTCAGACCACCCCGTTGCGCTGGATGTCGTCATCGACCAGCACGCGCGTCCCGCCGAGGCTGAAGATGCTGTAGGTCTGCCCGTCGATGGTCTGGTTCAGGTTGGTGTCCTGCGCCCCGGTCATCGTCACCACGTCATCCGCGCCGCCCCGGATCACCAGCGTCTTGTCCGGCCCGGTGATGGCGTTGATCTGGCTTTCCGTGATGGTCAGGTTGGCATCCGACGCGCCAAGGTCGATGGCCGCGATGTCAAAGCCTTGCAGGCCCGGACGGGTCAGGTCCACCGTCACCTCTGCCGTGGTGTTGCGGATGTAGAGCGTGCTGGATTCATTGCCCGCCGTATCCATGCTGCGCACGACCAGATAGCTTCCATCCGGGACGGGCGTGTTGAACAGCACGAAGTCGCTGGCGATGCTCTGCCCGCCCACAGAGGCCGTGACCGGCATTTCCGGCGTGGTCGAGATTTGCGCTGCCGCCCCGGTCGCCGCCACGCTGTGATAGGTGTAGACGTCGGTCGAGGCCTCGGTCGCGATGCCGTTGATGATGTTCGTGTTGCCGAAGTCCTGCGTGACCCAGGGATGGTCGGGCGCGATGGTATCGACGTTGAACGTCAGGTTGTGCGGCCCGCTGACGTTGCCCGCCGGGTCGGTCGCGGTGACCGAGGCGACCACGCCATTCACCTCACCCGAGGGAAGTTCGGACTTGGTGAAGGTTGCGGTCCAGTTGCCATTGGCATCGGCCACCACGGAATGGCTGACCCCGGCGATGGTGACAAGGACCGTCGATCCCGCCTCGGCCTTGCCGGTGATGGGCAGGCCCGCCGCCGCCTCTGCCGCGTTCAGCCAGCCATCGCCCGCCGATCCCAGCGAGATGTTGGCCGCGCTGAAGTTGGTCACGGCGGTGTCGATGGCGATGGTGTGCGACAGCGTTTGCGAGACGTTGCCATATTGGTCGCGCGCCGTGACGGAAATCGTGGCGCTGGTGTTGCTGCCATCGGGCAGGACGTTGGCGGGGATGGTGTAGGACCATGTGCCGTTCGCGGTCTGGCTGGCCGGGATGGTCTGGGTCCAGCCGCCGACCTGGATGGTCACGACCGATCCGGGTTCCACCGTGCCCTGCACCGGCAGGCCCGCCGCGCGTTCGGCGGCATTCAACGTCGTCGCATCGGTGCCGCCCGTGTTGACCGCGCCGATCAGATCAGGCGCCGGGAAGCCGAAGTTGCGCACCACGGTATCCACGTCCAGCGTATGGGTCACCGTGGCCGAGGTATTGCCCGCCGTATCCACCGAATAGACGCTGATCGTGCGCCCCGCGGTGCCCGAGGAAATCTCACCGCTCGGCAGTTCCGAGGCGGCGAAGTTCACCGACCAGTTGCCATTGGCATCCGCCGTGACCGGCAGCTTCGTCGTGCCATTGAAGCTGACGAAGACCTGCGCGCCCGGTTCCGCCGTGCCGGTCAGGGTCAGCCCCGCCGCGCGTTCGGTGCCCGACAGCACGTTGTCGCCGCCCACCGGCTGCGCCATCAGCGTGACGTTGGTCTCAAGGTCGATCCGCACCGGCATCGTCGCGCTGGCGCTGTTGCCCGCACGGTCGAAGGAGGTGACGGTAAAGGTCGAATCCCGGCTCACCGCCCCGGCCGATCCGGCGGGGAAGGTGACGGTCCATGTGCCATCCGGCGCCACGGTCGCCACTTGCGCGCCGCCGGTCCAGGCGACGGTGACGGCGGTGGAGCCCGGCTCTGCCTTGCCGGTCAGGGTGATCGCACCTTGCGATTCCGTCAGGTTGACGAACCCGTCGCGCAACTGGGCGTGGTTGGTCACACTGTCGAAGTTGACGCTGTTTTCGGTGTCGATGGTGATGGTCTTGGTCACCTGCGTCGGGTTGCCCGCCGCGTCCACCATGCTGGCGGTGATGGTGCGGTCATAAGTGCCCGCCGGAAAGGTGCCCGCCGGTGCCGTGAAGGACCATGCGCCATTGGCATCCGCCGTGGCGGTGAAGCTGCCCTGAACGCCCTGGATGGTGATGGTCACCGTCGCCCCCGGCGCCGTGGTGCCACCGATGCCGACCGCAGACCCGAATTCCGACCGATTGATGAAGTTGTCGCCCGAGACGGTGCCGATGCTCAGCGGGTTGGGGATCGTGTCCATCACCAGCGTGTCGGTGATGGTGGTGGCGTTACCATGGATGTCGGTGGCGGTGACGGTGACGGCATGGGTCGTCTCGCCGCCCGGCACCTGTTGTTGGGTGAAGGTCACCGACCAGTTGCCATTGGCATCCACCGTCGTGGTCTGGGTCGCCCCGGCCACCTGCACCTTGATCGAGGCACCCGGCTCGCCCGTGCCGGTCAGCGTCACGCCATCGGCATACTCGGCCAGGTTTTCGACGTCACCCGCCGAGCCCGTGCCGTCCGTGGTCACCACCGGAGGCGGCGTCATGTCGATGACATAGCCCGGCCCGGTCAGGGTGGTGGTCACGCCATTGGTCTGGTTCACCACGACCTGCGCGGTGTGGTTGCCATCGGCCGGCAGGTCCGTGCGCGGGAAGGTGACGGTCCAGGTGCCGCCCGACCCGATGGTGGTTGTCTGCTGTTCGCCGCCAATTGTGACGGTGACAGTGTCGCCCGGATGGCCGCCGCCCGTCACCACAAGCCGCGGATCGGCGGTATTGGTCGTCACGGTCGAGGTCGTGCCGGTGCCGTTCACCGTCGGCGGGGTATGGGTGGGCGTGGTGCCACCGCCGCCCCCGCCACCAGTGCCGCCGCCGCCCGTGCCACCGCCCCCGGTACCGCCACCGCCGGTGCCACCCCCGCCAGAGCCACCACCGCCCGTGTCACCTCCGCCGGTGCCGCCCGTTCCTGTGCCCGTCCCCGTGCCCGTTCCGGTGCCGGTATCAGTTCCGCTGCCGCCATCGCCACTCATCAGGGCCGCGCCGCCCAGCAGGGCCGCCCCTGCCGCCGCCGCACCCAGACCGGCACCGCCGGCACCGAGGCCGACCAGACCGGGAATGAACATGCCCATGCCGGCCGGTTCATCCTCGTTGCTGACGTAGCCTGCCAGCATGTCGGGTTGGTCGTGGCGCAGACCGTCCAGCGGGCTCCACTTCTCGGTCATCAGGGTGTCCACGGGGGCATAGCTGGCAAACAACGTCCCGTCGCCGCTGTCCATCAGATAGACCTGTTGCAGGTCGCCATCCGTGGACAGATAGAGCGTCTGCGCGCCCATCGGCTGTTCGTACCAGCCATCCAGCACGATCACCCGGCCATCGACCAGTTCGATGACCAGATCGCCGCCTTCGTGGCGATAGGCCACCACGCTGGCCTGCGAGATGTTGAGGGAAATGTTGTCGCCTGCATTCACGACGATGGTTTGAGAAAAGCCATCACCAGACACAGCACCGTTCTGCAAGCCGCCCGCAGCGTTGCGAACGGCGAAATCTATCGCCGAACTCATAATTTCTACTCCGCCTCGAAATGGCATCCCTTGGCGGGCGCCGTTATGAACGGCCATCAAGTGGCCTTATTGCCATCACATTTACCCGCCTTTCGTCACAATTTCCAGCACCGTCTGTATCGACAGGCAAAAAAGACCTGACTTTAGGATATATTGTGGTTGATCCGGCAACAGACCGACCCGGGCCCCAACCCATGGGGCCCGGGTTAAAGCCAGTTGCGCCAGCGGAAAAAGGCCCAGGCCCCGACCGATGAGGCGACCATCGCCACCAGCGCCGCCGGATAGCCCCAGCTATGGGACAGTTCAGGCATGTAATTGAAATTCATGCCATAAATAGATGCGATCAGGGTGGGGGGAGAAAACAGTACCGCCACGACCGACACGATCCTGACGGTCGAGTTCTGCGCCAGATTGATCATGCCCAGCGTGGCATCCGAGGCGAGGCCCACCCGTTGCGACAGGAAATCGCAATGCACCTCCAGCGCCTGAATATCGCGGAACAGCGATTTGACCAGAGGGCGCAAGGCGGTTGCGCCGCGCCCGTCCAGCCCAAGGCCGAAAAAGGACAGCGCCCGCTCCATCGTCAGCAGCGCCAGCCGGACGATGCCGATCAGATCCCCTTCGCGCCCCAGCTTTTGCAGGGCGCGTTGCAGGGTCTCGGATTTGGGCGTCTCGCTGGCAAAGGTGTTGCGCGACACCTCATCCAGCCCGCGCCCCACGCTTTCCAGAAGGTCGGCCAGACGGCCGATGATCTCCTCGAACAAGGACAGCAGCAGCCGGTCCGGGTCCGCGCAGCCCGGCCCCACCTTGTCGGCCCGTTCGGGATAGGTCTCGAACGGGCGCGAGCGGTGGTGGCGCACCGTGACCAGACGGCCCGATTGCAGGATGAAGGTGACCGGGCCGGAAATCGGCTGGTTGGTGCTGGAATGGCCCGACAGGACCACGGTCATGTAATCGGTCCCGTTCTCGCGATAGAGACGGTTTGAGACCTCGATCTCTTCCATGTCGGCCAGCGAGGGCACCTCCATCCCCAGCGCGTTGACCGCCGCCACCTGATCGGCGCGCGGCGCGATCAGGTCGATCCACACCGCCTGTGTCAGGTCTTCATCCGGCCCCATCAGCGACAGGCGACCGTTGTCGTGGCGATAGGCTTTCAGCATGGCGGCACCCACTGGTTGACGCGCCTGCGTTAGCCCAATTCGCCCGGGCTGTCAGCGCCCGGCGTAGCCATGAGAGGCTAAAGCCAGTTGTTCCAGCGGAAATAGCCCCACGCCAGAATCGAGGACACCGCCATCGCCACCAGTGCCGCCGGATAGCCCCAGCCCTGTGCCAGTTCGGGCATATGGGCGAAGTTCATGCCATAGATCGATGCGATCAGCGTGGGCGGCGAAAATAGCACCGCCACCACCGACACGATGCGGACGGTGGAGTTTTGCGCCAGATTGATCATCCCCAGCGTGGCATCCGACACCAGACCCACCCGCGCCGACAGGAAATCGGTGTGCACCTCCAGCGCGTTGATGTCGCGGGTCAGATTGGCGACCGCCCCCGAAAGCCCGTCATCCCCGCGGCGCGCTGCCGCCGTCTGGGCATAAAACCCCAAGGCGCGGCCCAGGGTCAGCAGGGCCAGCCGGACATGGCCCAGCAATTCGCCTTCGCGCCCGACCAGCCGCAGCGCCACTTCCAGCCGTTGCTGGCGCGACCCGCGCGTGGCGGGATCGTGGATCTGGCGCGACAGGTGCTTCAGACTGCGGCCCACGGATTCCAGCAGATCGGCCAAGCGCCCGATGATCTCTTCGCACAGGGACAGGAACACCTGATTGGCGGTGGCACAGCCCGGACCCACCTTGTCGGCCCGGGCGGGATAGGTGTCGAACGGGCGGCTGGCATGGTGGCGCACCGTCACGATCCGGCGCGGTTCGATGATGAAGGTGACCGGGCCTGCCAGCGGGCGGTCGGTCTCGGAATGGCCTGTCAGCACCACGGTCAGGTAATCCGTCCCGCCCTGCCGATAGAGGCGGTTGGAAATCTCGATCTCCTCCATATCCTCCAGCGTCGGCACGTCGATCCCCAGGGCGCTGACGGCGGCCGTTTCGGCCTCGGTCGGGCGAAACAGGTCGATCCACAGCGCATCCGACAGTGGCGCATCAGGGGCCAGCGGTTGCAACCCGCCCTCGTCCGGGCGAAAGGCGCGCAGGCTGGGGGCTAGGGTGACTGGGGCTGTCGGCAGGGGTGCGGTGCGGCGTCCGAACAGGCGGTGGGCCATCCGGGCGGGCCAAGGTTTCATGCGCTGTAACCCCATAACCGATACGCATCCGCGGCCGAGTATCGGCCAAGGCGCACATCTTCGGCAATCGCCTTTGGATCGCGTTTACCGGGGTCGCCGTATCCGCCGCCGCCCGGTGTGCGGACGCGGACGCGGTCCCCCGGAGACAGGGCGATGTCTTGCGCCTTGGACAGGTGATCCGGGATGATGACCTGATCGCCCTTCAGGATTTCCACCCGGTTCACCGCGCCATCCTGCCCGCCTTGCGCCCCCTGCGGTCCGGTGCGCCCGTGGTCCATCACGAAAGAGGCCCGCGCCTGACCGCGCAACAGCTCGATCTCATAATCCAGCCCAAAGCCGCCGCGATGCTGCCCCGCGCCGCCTGATCCTTCATGCAGGGCATAGCGGCGGTAAAGGACGGGGAAGGTCTGTTCCATGATCTCCACCGGCGGTGCCTTGGAGATGCCGATGGTGGAGCAGCCGTTGGACAGCCCGTCATGGCGCGCATTCCCGCCATAGCCGCCGCCCGAAATCTGATACATCACATAATCCCGGCCCTTTTCCGGGTCATGCCCGCCAAGGCCAAAATTGCCGGAAGTTCCCGCAGGGGAGGCGGTTACCTTGTCAGGCAACGCCTGCACCAAGGCGGCAAAGACCGCCTCGGCGATGCGTTGCGACACTTCCGCCGCACAGCCTGACACCGGGCGGGGATAATGCGCATCAAGGAAGGTGCTCTCGATGCCGGTCACCGCCAGCGGTTCAAACGCCCCGGCGCTGATGGGCACATCGGGGAAGATATGCCGCATCGCGAGGTAAACCGACGACAGCGTGGTCGCGCGGACTGAGTTCATCGGCCCCATGCAGGGCAGCGAACTTCCGGCGAAGTCAAAGGTCAGGCCGCCTTCCCCCTTCGTCAAGGTCAGCGCGATGGTCAGCGGTTCATTCACCACCCCGTCGCTGTCCACGATCGCCTTGGCCTGATAGATGCCGTCCGGGATCAGCCCGATATTCGCCCGCATCTGCCGCGCGGCCAGCACCCGCATCTCGGCAATCGCCTCTGTCACCGTGGCGTCGCCGTAACGGTCCATCAACTGCCCCATCCGTTCCGCCCCAACCAGCAAGGCAGAGGCTTGCGCCTTCACATCCCCGATCCGTTGCTCACTGACCCGGATGTTGGAGCAGATCACCTGCCACAACTCGGTATCCATCACCCCGCGCTTGAACAGCTTGACGGGCGGCAGGCGCAGCCCTTCCTGTTCCGCGCTGATGGCACTGGCGGAAAACCCGCCCGGCACCGCGCCGCCAGTGTCGGGCCAATGGCCGGTGTTGGACAGCCAGCAGAAGATTGCCCCGTCCCTGTAAAACGGCATGGCGAAGCGCACATCCATCAGATGCGTCCCGCCAAGATAGGGGTCATTGACGATGTAGATATCCCCCGGTTCCGGCGGCAGGGTCTGGCCAGAGGCAATCCGCTCCACGATATGCCGGGTGGAGAATTGCATCGTCCCGACAAAGACCGGCAGACCGCGCGACCCTTGGGCGATCAGACTGCCATCCGTGGCGGAATAGATGCCGTCGGAACGGTCGTCGGCTTCGGCAATCACCGGGGAGAATGCCGCGCGGGAAAAGGTCAGGTCCATCTCATCGCAGACCTGTTGCAAGCCCGCTTGGATGACGGCCAGCGTAACCGGATCAATCATGCGCCCACCCCCACGATCAGATTGCCATCGGCATCACCCGAAACCGTGCAGCCGGGATCAATCACGATGGTCGTGTCCATCTGTTCGATGATGCAGGGGCCGCTCAGGCCGGGATCAAGCAGCAGGTGGTCGCGCCAATAAACCGGCGTATCCACCCAGCCGCCGAACCAGACCCGCCGATGCGCCTTCGGCGTGGCGACTGCCTGCCGTCCGGCGGGGTCGATCAGTCGCGACAGGTCCATATCCGGCCTGCGCCCGATGACCGAGCAATTCAGGTTCACAAGGTTCGCGCGGATGCTGGGCAGATCGACGCGGAAGCGGTCGTGATAGGCGCGTTCGAACAGCGTCTGAAGTTCGGCACGCGACGGGGTCGCATGCGGCAAGGCGATCCGCAGCAGATGGGTTTGACCCACAAACTGCATATCGGCGCTGAATTCGGCGCGGACATCGGCCAGCGTGATCTTTTCCGCCGCGATCAGGGCGCGGCCTTCTGCCTCTTGCCCCGCCAGAATGTCATGCACCTGATCCATATCCGCCACGTCCAGAGGCCGGTTCACCGTGCGCACAAAGTCATGCCGCAGGTCGGCCACCACACAGCCCAAGGCATTGGTGATCCCCGGACGGGCGGGAATAAGGACGCGCGGCACGGCCAATTCCCGCGCCAAGGCGGTCGCATGGAGCGGCCCCGCCCCGCCAAAAGCGAACAGCGCAAAGTCGCGCGGATCGGCGCCCATGCTGATGGAAACCATGCGGATGGCCCCGGCCATATGCGTGTTGGCGATGCGCAAGACCGCCTCTGCCGCCTGTTCCACCCCCAGACCCAAGGGCGCGGCAATCTGGTCCGCCATCGCTTGCCGCGCATCCTCGGCGGCGACCCCGAAACGATCCGCAGGCAGGCGGCCAAGGATCAGGTTCGCGTCCGAAATCGTGACCCGCGTGCCACCCCTGCCATAGCAGATCGGCCCCGGCGTCGATCCCGCCGATTCCGGCCCCACCCGCAGCATCCCCCCGGCATCCACCCGCGCGATGGACCCGCCGCCCGCGCCGACGGTGCGCACATCCACCATCGGCACATGGATCGGCATGGCATATTCCACCTCGATCTCATTCGACACCGGCGCGCGGTGGTCGCGGATCATCGCCACATCGGTTGAGGTGCCGCCCATGTCATAGGTCAGCAGGTTCGCAAAACCCGCCCGCCGCCCCGTGGCAATCGCCGCCATCACGCCGGATGCCGGGCCGCTCATCACCGTCTTCACCGCCTCGCGGCTGACCTTGCCCGCCGCGACCATCCCGCCATTGCCGTTCATCACCAACAGATCACGGGTATAGCCCTTGTCGCGCAGCCCATCCGCCAACCGCGCCACATACCGCTCCAGCAAGGGCTGGACCGAGGCGTTGACCGCTGCCGTCACGCCCCGCTCAAACTCGCGGCTTTCGGACAGCAACTGATGCCCGCAGGTGATATAGGGCGTGGGCCAAATCTCCCGCGCGATGTCCAGCGCCCGCAGTTCATGCGCGGGGTTGGCATAGGCATGCAGGAAATGGATCACGAGGCTTTCACAGCCCATTTCCGCCAGTTTAGAGACTGTTTCCCGTAGCGCGCCTTCGTCCAAGGGCGTCAGAACCCGCCCCTGCGCGTCCATCCGTTCGGGCACCTCAAGCCGCAGGTCGCGGGGGATGACGGGGGTGAAGGTGCCGGTCATGCCATAGGGTTGCGGCCGCGTCCGCCGCCCCAGTTCCAGCACAT
Source organism: Paracoccaceae bacterium (assembly GCA_027486345.1). Lineage (GTDB taxonomy): Bacteria > Pseudomonadota > Alphaproteobacteria > Rhodobacterales > Rhodobacteraceae > Paragemmobacter. The sequence continues at coordinate 160,401 of JAIXPH010000032.1, read as the reverse complement.
CGCGGAAACCGGCGGTGGTGATCAGACCCGTTTTACACAGCGCGCGTTCCAGCACGGCATTGGTCGTGGTGGTCGTGCCATGCACGATCAGGTCAATCCCCGCCAGTTCGGCCCCTGCGGCGTCAAACGCCGCTAGCACCCCCGGCGCCTGATTGGGCAGGCTGGTCGGAACCTTGGCCAGACGCACGGCACCGCTGGCAGGATCAAGGATCACCAGATCGGTAAAGGTTCCGCCGACATCCACCCCGGCGACTAGTCCCGACATTCAGACCCCCACATAGTGCTGGAATAGAGACGATTCCCGCGTCAATTCTGCCACCGCAACAACTTCAGCCACCCGCCCTTGCGCCATGAAGGCGACGCGGTCGGCCATCCGCAGCACGGCATCCGGGCGCTGTTCGACCAAAACCACGGCCACCCCTTGGGCGCGCAGTTTCACCACCACATCCCGGATCAGCGCGATCATCGAGGGCTGCAAGCCTTCGGTCGGTTCGTCCAGAAGGATCACCTTGGGCTCCAGACAGAGCGCCCGCCCGATGGCCAGCATCTGTTGCTCGCCCCCCGACAGGGTCTGTGACACCTGATCCAGACGTTCCCGCAGGCGGGGAAACAGGGTCAGCACCCGTTCGCGCGTTTCATCGCCAAACCCGCGCGTCATCAGCCCGATCGACAGGTTTTCCGCCACCGTCAGTGGCCCGAAGAGCCGCCGCCCCTGCGGGACATAGGCCACCCCATGCCGCGGGATCAGATGCGCAGGCAGGCTGTGCAGTGCCACGCCGTCCAGCGTGATCGTGCCACCCGAGGGCGGAACCAGCCCCATGATCGCCTTGATCAGGGTCGATTTCCCTGCCCCGTTACGGCCCATGATGCAGGTGATCTGGCCCGGTTCTGCGGTCAGCGACACGCCCTCCAACACCCGCACCGCGCCATAGCCCGCCGCCACCCCGTCAAGCCGCAGCATCATCGTCCCCCAGATAGGCGGCCTGCACCGCCCGATTGGCGCGGATTTCCGCCGGCGTCCCGGTGGCCAGCACCTGACCGAAGTTCAAGACCGTGATGCGCTGGGCGAGGTCCATCACAAGTTCCATGTTATGCTCGATCAGCAGCACCGTGGTTTCCGGCACCAAGGACCGCACCAAGGCGGCAAAGCCTGCCACCTCTCCCGAGGCCAGCCCTTGCGTCGGCTCATCCAGGATCAGCACACGCGGGCGTAGGGCGAGGCCCATGCCAAGCTCCAACAGCCGTTGGTGGCCGTAGGACAGCGTCCCCGCGATCTGCTCCGCCCGATCCGCCAGACCCACACGGGACAGGGCGGCCATAACGGCAGGGCGCAGTTCGCCGGCCTCTGGCGGGACGGCCAAGGCCACGTTGTCATAGACCGACAGGCGCGGGTAGACCGAGGTGATCTGGAAGGTATAGGCGATCCCCTTGCGCACGCGGGCATGGGCGGGCAGGGCGGTGATGTCCTCTCCCCCCAGCGCGATGCTGCCCGATTGCACGGGAATGCGCCCCGACAGCAGGCTGACAAAGGTGGTCTTGCCCGCACCATTGGGGCCGATCAGGGCGTGGATTTCCCCTGCCTTCAGGTCAAAATCCACCCCATCCACCGCGCGCAAGCCGCCGAAATGCCGGGTCAGGCCGCGTGCCTGCAAGATCACGGAATCCATCGCGCGCCCCTTTCCCTGAGGGTGCCAAGAATGCCCTTGGGGGCAAACAGGATCAGCAGCACCAGCGCCACCCCCACGACCAGCAGCGTCGCCGTGGTGATCCGCGCCGCGCCATCGACCAGATAGAACATCGCCGCCGTGCCCAGCAGCGGGCCAAGCGTGGTCCCCGCGCCCCCCATCAGCACATAGAGCATCGGCAGGATGGAATATTGGATGGTCGCAAAACTCGCCCCGGCATAGCCGAACAACAGGGCATAGCCCGCCCCCGCCGCGCCTGCGAAGAGGCCGGACAGCACCAGCGCCGACAACTTCACGGTGAAGGGGTTGTAGCCGAGCATCCGGCTGCGCTCCTCGTTTTCGCGCATCGCCACCATGACGCGGCCAAGGCGGCTGCGGATCACGATCAGGCTGACCAGCAAGGCGATAGCGAACAACGTGAAAGCGATCACCGCGCGGGCGGTATCGGGGGAAAGGCCGGGGATCAGGGCGGTGGCGTCGGGCATCACCAGCCCCTCATCCCCACCCGTGATTTGGCCGAAATAGAGTAGGGTCAGATACCCCGCCTGCGCGAACATCAGCGTGACGATCATGAAACTGACCCCCGCGGTTCGCAGCGCCAATAGGCCGACCAGCGTGGCCAACCCGCCCCCCGCCAGACAGCCCAAAGCGATGGCGGGCAGGGGCGACAGACCCCAATAGGTGACCGGCAAAGCCGCACCATAGACACCAGCGGCAAAGAACAGCGCATGGCCCAGCGACAACAGCCCGGTGTAGCCGAAGGCAAGGTTATAGCCCGTCGCGAACACCGCCAGCGTCAGGATACGGGCGAGGTTGGTGGCGTGATAGGCGGGCAGCACGGCCAGCAGGACGCCCAAAGCCGCCAACACGGCCAGATGCGCGATCCAGATTTTCGTGTCTTTAGCCTTCATGCCTTCGCCCCGAACAGCCCCTGCGGGCGGAACACCAGCACCAAGGCGACCAGCAACGTCGCCAGAATCTTCGCCAGTGTCGGCGAGTAGAAGAAGGCGATCAACCCGTCCGACAGCCCGATGACCAAGGCCGCGATCACCGTGCCGCGTAAACTGCCCAAGCCGCCCACGATCACGGTGATGAAGGCCAGAAGCAAAGGCTCCCCCCCCATCAGGTAATGCGCCTGCTGGATCGGCACGATCAGCACCGCCGCTATTGCCGCCAAGGCTGCGCCAAGGGCGAAAACGCCTGCATAGACCCTATCGACATTGATCCCAAAGGCGCGGGCGGTGTCGCGGTCCACCTGCGTGGCGCGCATAATCAGCCCTGCCTTGCTGCGCGTCAGGCCCCACCAGACCGCCAGCAAAACGGCCACGGCGGCAAAGATCACGAACAGCTTGTAGCCGGAATAGCCGAACCACGGGAATTGGATGCGAAAGTTGAAGGGCGGCTCCACCGGCCGCGCCTCGGGTCCGTAAAAGGTCAGTGCCGCCTGTTGCAGGATGTACAAGAGGCCGATGGTGGCGACGATGGTTGCCTCGGGCTCATAGTTCAGGCGCTTCAGCACCACGCGATCCGCCAGAGTGGCCACCGCGGCCACACCCAAGGGTGCAAGTGCGAGAGCCGCGACAAAGCCCACCCATTCCGGCCCGCCGACCGAAACGGTCACAAACCACGCCAGAACTGCGCCCAGCATGAAAAACTCGCCATGCGCGACGTTGACCACCCGCATGGTGCCGAACACCAGGGACAGCCCCACAGCGGTCAAGGCGAGTGTGGCGGCGGTGACAAGGCTTTCCATCACCGCCAGCAAAAGGAAGGGTCCGAAACTCAAGGCGGCATCCCCGCAAAAGGGGCGGGGGTTGCCCCCCGCCCGGTTGGGATCAGAAGGACATCGTGGTGTAATCCACGGCGTCGGCGTATTGGCCATCCTCGATGCTGGTGCGGTGCACGCGCATCAACTTGCCCCCGGTGACCTGGCTGATGTTCTGATGGCCGAAGACCTGATGGGTCTTGCCGTTGAACAGTTTGTCGCCCTGCGGATTGCCGGGGCCTTCGGGCATGGTCGTCATCGCCTCCAACGCCTCGACGAACTTCTGGCGGTCGGCGGTGGATTGATAGCCCGCCGCCTCCATCCCGGCCTTGATCGTGTGCAGGGTTTCCCAGACGCTGAACATGTGGCTGTAGGTGGACACATCCGCCGCATCGGTCACCGACGCGCCATTGTCATCCACCCCCACGGCGGCGCGATAGGCGGCCTCATGGTCCGATTGGCCGTCCTGTTTGACGCGGTTCATCGCCTCCCAGAAATACGTCCCCTCAAGGAATTCCAACCCCGGCGAGGCGGTATCGACGGCCTCCAGCGAGTCGATGAAGCCAAAGATTTGCGGCCGCGCGCCAGAGCCGTAGAAATCGCCCAACTCTTTGACAAAGGTCAGCACGGCGGGGCCGACCATGACGTGATACAGAACCTCGGTCTCCGCCGGGATTTGCGGCAGGTAGCGGGTGAAGGTGGTTTCCGTCGGCGGGATGGCGATCTGGGCGATGACCTCGCCGCCTTGGGCCTTGATCGCCTCGGTAAAGAAATCGCGGTGGTCGTAGCCAAAGGCGTAGTCGGGATAGACCATCGTGACCTTTTTCCCCAAATTCGCCGCCACCCACGGGGCCATCGACGATACTTGTGACCGCACATCGGTGATGCCGGGTTGCAGCGTCCAGCGGTTCAGCATGCCCGAGGCCACGTGATAGCCTTCGGAGCAGACCAGATAGGGGATCTTCAACTCCCCCGCACGCGGGGCAGAGCCGATCACGACATGCGAGAAGAGCGGCCCGAAGATCAGATCGCAGCCGTCATTGGCCAGCTTTTCCACAACCTCTGCGCCGCGCTTGGGGTCGGTCGCGTCATCCTCGAACAGAATCTCCACCGGACGGCCACCGATGCCACCGGCGTCATTCACCCCCTTCAGCGCCGCCTGCGCGGTGCGTTCATACCAGCGGCCATAGGCGGCCCCGATCCCCGTGCGGTGCAACTGGAACCCCAACTTGATCGGGGCCGAGGACTGCGCCCAGGTATAGCCGGGGAAGGCCGAGGCCACGATGCCGGCCCCCATTCCCTTGAGGACCGAGCGACGGCTCGGGACGAGCAGGTCTTTCTTCATGGTCTTCTCTCCGCTGGTGATCGGGTCCGTCTTTCTTGCGGCCCCTTGGTTGAAACTTGTTGGTATGCGAGCGAAAGTTTAAGTCATTTCAGGCACTTCGCGCGGTGGAGAGTAGCCACAACCCCAGGGTTGTGTAACCCACCATCAGTAAGGTCAACGGCAGATGCGCCCGCGCGGGGGCCTGTCCGGCCAGTTTCAGGCTCAGGTACACCGCCAACAGATGCGCCAGCAGGATGGCGGCGAATTGCGCGGCATAGATCAGCGGCATGGTCCCGGCATCGGTCAGGAAGCCGAAGGAGACGAAGAACTCCGACAGGCCAAGGACACTGTCCCCCCGGAACAGCGGATCATTCAGCGCGGCAAGGGTGTATTGCCCGGCGGTCAGCAGGGTCACCAGATTATGCGCGGCATGGTATCCGGCGGCGATGGCCAGAAAGGACAGCATGATCGGCCCGGTGGCAAAGCGCCCGCCGAACCATTGCCCCAGACGGATCGCGCCAAGGATCGTGCCCGCCGTCAGCGCCCAAGCCAGCATCAGCCCAAGCGAGTTGTCCCACATCACGCCGGATCGCCCAGTCGGCTCCAGCGGGTTTTCCCCGATGATGGCCTGCCACCAGAACGTCTCCGCCAGCCCGTCAAAGGTCAGCGCCGCCAGCGCCATCGTGACCAGCGCGATTTCGCTGCGGGTCAACGGCGGCAACCGCAGCACCTGCGCCCCCGGCCAGCCGAGCATGTGCCTTGACCTCGTGCCGTCACTCTCGACCCACAGCGGCGAGACGCGCGACAGCCAGCCCATGAGGACGGTCAGAAACTCGCCCTTCTGCAACCACGCGTCGCCCTCCAGCACGGCAAGGGTGAAGATCACCAGCCAATAGGCGGCGGCAGCAGTGGCCAGCACAAAGGGATCATCCGGTGACATTGAGACAATTTGGAACCAGACAAAGCCGCCATAGCCCAGCACGGCGGGCAGATGGCCCAGACGGGACAGACCGATGCTGCCGGTTCGGTTCAGCAGGACCCGTGCAATCCGCACCGGCCCGGTCCACGGGTTCAGTGGCCGCCACAGATTGCCCAAGAGCATCGACCCAAGCGGAAGCGCGATCCAGACGCCGGTCCAGAACACCAGCGTCATCAGGTTGTGCATCGGGTCCCGCGCGCCCAGCCAACCCACGGCGAGCAGGCCCAGAAAGCACAGGAACGCGACATAGGACGTCAGCGTTTCCGGCAGCAGGACGCGCCGGTCCCACAAAAGCCGCGGTTGCGGGTCCGGCAACCGATCCGCCGCCGCCCCGAACAGCGCCGTCAGCAAGACCGTCAACGCTGCCCCCGCCATATACCAGCCTGTCGGCAGGGTCAGGATGATCGACGGCGGCAGGGCACAGGCGAAAGCGGCAGAGGGCAGAAGGGCAACCACCGGCACCGCCCCAAGGATTTTTGAAAATCCTTGGCAAATTCCTTGCAAGGAATTTGGTTGGTGCGGATCGGTCATCTCAGCCCGTCCTCACCCTTCACTTGCCAGGCCTCCAGCCCGCCCATGCGGCTGTGGACGCGGCCCCCGCGCGCCATGGCCAGGACCAGCGCCATTTCATTGGCCTTTGGTGCATCCTCGACCCGCACGGTGATCACGTCAAAACGTGACCGCACATAGGCCGCATTCAGGTGGCCCAATGGGACATCCAGCGTGGAGCCGATGCCGCCGACCTTCATGGCCGAAGGCACGATGGCCCGACATTCGCCCAGACGGTCGCGCATCCCATACCCGCCCGCGACATGCCACAGCGCGCCATGTTCGGACTCGCCGCTTTCGCCCACAATGGCGCCCTTGCCATAGGCGTCAATCCCGTCGCGCCCGCCCAAAGCCGCGACCAGACGGTCGGTCAGCATGAGGGCGAGGGGTTTCAACGCCTCCATCGCGGGCTGCAAATCCGGCTCGTAACGCCCGGCGAAAGGGTTGCCGACCACGGCGATGATCGCGCCGCGCAAGGCGGGCGGGATGGCCAGGGGGCCACCTTCGTGGTGGATCTCCTCGATCTGCGTGGTGATGCGGCGGAGGGGGAAGTCAGGCAAGTTCAGGCTCCTTCAGGCGCAGGGTGCCAAGGGTGCGCACCGCAGGGTGCAGGAAAATCAGCGCCCCGTCGATAAGGCCGCGCGCGAGAGCCGCCTGACCGGCGGCTGCGCCGCGGTCTACGGCGGCGGCGGCTTCCGTTGGCGTCAAGGCGGCGACATGGGTGGTCACCAGACGGGGGCCGAGATCGCTGTCGGCTTGGCATTCATGGGCAGGGCGGCGGGTGATGCCGGGATGGCCGGGCAGGTCCACCGCATTGGCCACGATGGTGGCCGCTGCATCGGCCTCGGCCGCCGTTTTGGCAAGGATAGTCACTGAATCGGCGATGCCCATTGACCAACTGCGCCCCCGCCAGCCCGAGGTCGCGATGCCGCGCACCCGGTCTGCGGCGTGGATCGTGACGCTGCCCCCTGCGCCCGCGACGGCGCAGGTCAGGTGTTCGCCGGGGTCCAGATGCAGCGCGATGTCGCCGCCGTTGTTGGCATAGGCGCGGGTGATGCCGGGGCGGATGAATGCCCGCAGGATGGTGTCGGCGACCGCCCCGGCGACGGCAGCCATGGGCGTGATGAAGGTGGGGCGGAAGGGGGCCACCGCTGCGGCCATCAGCCGGGCGGTGGGGCCGGTGACAGGGGCATCCGGGGACCGCAGCGCGGGCAGTTCAGACACCAATTCGGCAAGGATAGTGTCGAATCTGTCCACCGCCGCCTCATATCCCGCCCGTAATGCCCGCGCGTCACCCCAGCCTTGCAGGATCAGGTCGATCGGCCCGTGATGCAGGTGCAACCGTCCCCCCGGAAGCCATGTGACTTGCACGCTCATCCCTGCCCCCTTGGGTGCAGTTTTGCCGCGGTGGGATATTCGCCGCCCTTTTCCATGATGTCGCTGACGGAGCGGATTGCCTCGCCGTGCCCCCCCAAGCGCAGGTAGGCGTCCCGTGGCAGGGTGAACTCCAACGGGGCCACAAGCGCGGGTGTGGGGACGTAACCGAAACTGCCCGGCGGCAGGTCAAGCACATCGACCATGAAGGTGATCCCACCCCCCGGCCAGACATAGCAGTCGGCCCCGCCGGAGGTCAGCCGCGTTTCCCGCCCCTGAACGGAACGGGTCAGCCGCACCGGGTTTTTCGTGACCCCCGCCCGCAAACTTCCCCCCGCGCCGCCCATGAACAGGACGGTGCAGAGCGAGGGCTCGCAGTTTTCGTCAATCAGCCGGACGGTGGGTTCCAGTTCCGGCGGCAACGGGCATTTTTGCGGGGTTAGAGACTGATCCAGCACGTAATAGCCGTATTCCTCGCCCGTCGTGGACACCATCAGCAGCCGCAATCCGGGCCGCGCGCCCTTGGCCGGGTTCCATGGGCCGAGGATGTCCAACGGGTCGGTCAGTTTCGTTCCGCCCCAACCGAGGCCGGGTTCCGAGACGCGGAAATAGCGCCCGGGGGTGGAGCGGTGGCCCTTGATCCGGATGCCGGTGGCGGGCCAGCCAATGACCTTGCCCGCCTGATGTTCACTGACAACGCCGGTGATATGGTCATCGACCACCACGACCTCATCCACCAACCCCTGCCATTGGCTGGCGAACATGCCGATGGTGGCCGATCCGCAGCCCACGCGCATGCGCCGTTCGGGGGTGCCGTCCACGATGGGCGGCTGGCCTGCCTGCACCCTAACGGTCGACCCGCCATCGATTGTCAGCGTCACGGCTTCGCGGTTGCACAGCGCCAGCATCGCGGCGCAGGTGACGCGGCCTTCGGCCTTGCCGCCGCCGGTCAGGTGGTGCACCCCGCCAAGCGAGAGCATCTGTGACCCGTATTCGGCGGTGGTGACATGGCCGACGGGTTCGCCGTCCACCCGGATCACCGCGCCTTCGGGGCCAAGGTGTCGGTCGGTGTCGATCTTCACCTTGACGCCGCAGTAGGAAAAGATCGCTTCTGTCACCACGGTGACCATATCCGCGCCGTCGACCTGCGACGAGACGATGAAGGGCGCGGGTTTGTAATCGGGGTAAGTGGTGCCCGATCCGATGCCGGTGACGATGGCATCTTGCGGGATCATCCCGTCCTGCCAATCGGCGGCAGCGAAAGGGATGACGCAGCCACCCTGTTCCAGCGCATGGGTCAGCATCAGAACGGGATCGGTGCGCACAATCCGCCCCGCATCATTGGCGTATCGGTCGCAGGCCCCGGTCTGGCCGGGGGCGATGTAGCACATCACCGGACAGGCATCGCAGCGGATTTTTTCTGGGGCGTTCTTTTCTGGGGCGGTCATCGATGCCCCCTCACCCCGGCCCTCTCCCCCGAGGGGAGAGGGGGACGCGTGCGGCCTTGCGCTGTCGGTCCCTGCGTCTTGCCCCGGAGGGCTGTCTGCCCTCCGGACCACCCGAGGATATTTGAGCAAAGGAGATGGAAGGGCGTGGTTTGGTGGGGGGCGCGGTTCCCTCTCCCCTTGGGGGAGAGGGGTAGGGTGAGGGGATGATTCTGACCTGTGCGGTTTTGCGCCCAAGGCTGGAGGGCTGTCTGCCCTCCAGACCTCCCGAGGATATTTGAGGACAGAAAATGCGGGGTCATGGCTGCGCCCCTTGGATCGCGGCGCGGATGCGGTGGGGCAGAGCGGGCAGGCGGGTGATCTTGGCCCCGGTGGCGTGGCGGATGGCGTTGAGGATGGCGGGGGCGGTGGGGATCAGGACATGCTCGCCCAGGCCTTTCGCGCCGAAGGGGCCTTCGGGATCGGGGATTTCGATCAGGATTGATTGGATGGGCGGAACGTCACCCGTGGTGGGGATCAGGTAGTCGTGCAGGTTCTCGGTGCGGCCGGGGAGGTATTCCTCCATCAGGGCAAGGCCGATGCCTTGGGCGATGCCGCCTTCGATCTGGCCTTCGGCGAGTTGGGGGTTGATGGCGCGACCGACGTCATGGGCGGCGGTGATGTTCAGCAGTGTGACGGTGCCGAGGGTGGGGTCCACCTGCAGCTCCACCAGTTGCGCACCATAGCCATAGACGGCGTAGGGTTTGCCTTGGCCATTGCCATCCAAGGGCGCGGTGGGCGGGTCATAGGTCTCTTCGGCTTGCAGGACGTAGCCGTCTGTGCCCTTGGGCAGGGAGGCGAGCGGGATGTCGCGGCGGGTGGTGCCTTCGGTGACGGTCAGGGTGCCGTGGTTGAGTAACAAGGCGGCAGCGTCCGAGGCATTGGCCAGCCGCAGGATCTGTGCCCGCAGCGCGCGGGCGGTGTCATGCGCCGCGCGGCCGGAGACATAGGTTTGTCGGCTGGCCGAGGTTTTGCCGGCATCCGGGGACAGGAAGGTATCCGGGCCGATCAGGTGGAACTGTTCGACAGGCAGGCCCAAGGCCTTAGCGGCGATCTGGGTGATGACGGTGTTGGAGCCTTGGCCGATGTCGGTGGCGCCTTGGTGCAGGACGATGTCGCCTTGCGCGGTGATGCCGATGCGGATGGTGGAGGGGTTGGGCAATGAGGTATTCCCGCAGCCATACCAGCAGGAGGCGAGGCCTACTCCGCGCCCCGGTTTGCCCTGCGCCTCTGCCAAGGCGCGGTGCCAATGGGGGCGGAGCGACTCAAGGCAGGCGCGGATGCCAGTGGCCTGCATCACTTGGCCTGTGGCAGATTGATCGCCATCGCTGAGGGCGTTCAGGATGCGGAACTCCAGCCGGTCGATCCCGGCCTTGTCGGCGAGTTGGTCGTAGAGCGTTTCCTGCCAGATCGCCGCCTGTGGCACGCCAAAGCCGCGGAAGGCGCCGGAGACGGGGCCATTGGTGTGGATGGCGCGGGCGCGGGCGTGGACATGCGGTGTCAGGTAGGGGCCAGAGGCATGGACCGGGACGCGGTTCGCCACGGTGGGGCCCCAGCTTGCATAAGCGCCGGTGTCGAAGCGGCCATCGAACTCCACCGCCGTGATCCGGCCTGTGGCGTCGCAACCGATCCGGCCCCGGATTTCGGCGGGGTGGCGTTTGGTGGTGGAGGCCATGCTTTCTTGCCGTGTGTAAGTCATCCGCACGGGCCGCCCGGTTTTCAGCGCCACAAGGCCGAGCAAGGGTTGCAGGCTGACATCCAGTTTGGAGCCGAAACCGCCGCCCACGGCGCTGGGCCTTATGCGGACCTTGTCCACAGGCAGGCCAAGGATGGCGGCAGTGTCGTCGCGGTCCATGACGGGGGCTTGGGTGCAGGCGCGGATGTTGAGGACATCGCCCTCCATCCACGCGGAACCCGCCTCAGGCTCGATATAGGCGTGTTCGACGAAGGCGGTGGTGATCTCGCCTTCGACGACATGGGCGGAGGTGGCGAGGGCGCTTGCGGCGTCGCCCTTGACCACACGGCCTTCGGTCAGGCGGTTGCCGGGGCGGTTTGCGTGGATCAGGAGGGCGGAGGTTTCGGCCAGCGCCGGGGCCATCAGGGCGGGCAGTTCCTGCCATGTGATCGGGAAGTCGGACAGATCAGGTGTCACCCCCGGTTCAAACGCCACCAAGGCCACGCATTCGCCGCGAAACCGCACGGGGCTGGGGGCGATGGCGGGTTGGTCGGCGAAGGGGGGGATGACGCCGAAACGGTTGACACCGGGGATGTCGGCGGCGGTGAAGACGGCAGCGATGCCGGGGCGTCGGGCATAGGCGGTCAGGTCGCCAAAGGTGAAGGCGGCGTGGTGGTGGGGCGAGCGGATGGCTTTCAGGGTCAACGCGCTTTCGGGGACCACATCGGCCCCGAACAGATCGCCCGCCACCTTGGCCGCGCCGTCCAGCCGTTGCAGCGCCGCGCCGACGCCGCCGGTTGTGATCGCTGCGGCATCGGTGGTGTCACAGACGGCGGCGATGATCTTGCGGTAGCCGGTGCAGCGGCACAGGACGCCGCCCAAGGAATTGGATGCCTCAGCTTCTGTTGGTGTGGGATTGCGGCGCAGCAGGTCCACGGCCGCCATCAACATGCCCGGCGTGCAGATGCCGCATTGCGCCGCGCCGTGGCGCAGGAAGGCGGCGCGCAGGCGGGTGAGTTCGGGGGTTTCGGCCTCGACCGTTTCCACCTGCGCGCCCGCGACACGGGCGGTGGGGGTCAGACAGGCGCATTGGGCGCGGCCATCGACCAGCACGGTGCAAGAGCCGCAATCGCCCGCATCGCAGCCGACCTTGGTGCCTTTCAGGCCGAGGTCTTCCCGCAGCACTTCGGACAGGCGGCGGGTGGGGGCGGTGTCGGTGGTGACGGGCTGGCCGTTGAGGGTGAAGGTGATCATGCGGCCTCCGTCACCGCGCGGCGGAGGAGTTCGGCGGCCGCCTCAAGCCGGTAAGCGGCGGTGGCGCGGATGTCGTCGATGGGTGACAGATGGACGGCAAGGGCGGCGGGGGTAAGGTGATCCAACGCCTGCGTCAGGGTCAGTCCGGTCAGGTCCAACGGCAAAAGGCGCGCCACCGGACCGCAGCACCCAACGGCGAGCGCGGCCTGCACGATGCGACCCTGTTCCAGCGAAATCCGCGCCGCGACCATGGCGATAGAGATCACCAGATGCGCCCGCGCGCCGAGTTTGACGAAGGCGGATCGTCCGCTCAGGGCACGGGATGGCAGGGTGATGGCGGTCAGGATCTCGCCCGGTTGCAGGGCGGTGCGGCGGGGGCCGGTGATGAAATGGCCGAGCGGCAGGGACCGCGTGCCGTCCGGTCCTGTCAATTCCACCGCCGCCTCCAGCGCCAGAAGCGGCGGCACGCCATCGGCGGCGGGCGAGGCGTTGCAAAGGTTGCCGCCAAGCGTTCCGGCGTTCTGCACCTGCCGTCCACCGACCTGCCGCGCCGCCTGTTGCAGGGCGATTAGGGCAGGGGGCAGAGTGGCCTCTGCCAGATCGCTCCAGGTTGTGCAGGAACCGATGCGCAGGCCATCCGGGCCAGAGATAATGCCGCGCAGGGCGGGAATGGCGGTCAGGTCCAGCACATCGCCCGAAAGCTGATCGCCTGCGCCGGGGTAGAGGTCGGTGCCACCCGCCAAGACCCGGCAGCCCTGCGCCCGCAGCGCAATCGCCTGTGTCAGGGTGTCGGGGCGGGCAAACAGCATCGGGCGACCCACATTGTTTGTATGCACATGAGATTGCGGACAGGCAGGGCCTCTGTCAACAATCTTGCGCGGCAATCGGTCGCGGTCTATCCCGAAGCGATGACAGAACGCCCGGAATATGTGCTGGACGACCAGATCGGCTACGTGCTGCGGCGCGTGACCCAGCGCCATCTGGCGATCTTCGCCGAACGGCTGCCACAGGTCACATCCGTGCAATGGGCGGTTTTGGCGCGGTTGTCGGAGCTGGGGCCGCTGTCACAGAACCATCTGGGCCGGATGACGGCGATGGATGCGGCCACGATCAAGGGCGTGGTGGACCGTCTGGCGCGGCAGGGGCTGGTGGAAACGGCATCTGATCCCAACGACAAACGCCGCCTCACCGTGTCCCTGACCGGGGCGGGGGCGGCGCTGTTTTCGGACGGGGTGGCCACGGCGGTGAAGGTCAGCGCCGAAACCCTTGGGCCGTTGACTGCGCCCGAACGGGCGCAGTTGCTGGCTTTGCTGCTGAAACTGGTCTGACTATTCCGCCGCCTGCAAGGGCACGGTCTTTGCCAGACCCATCGGCGCGCGTTCGGCCTGCGCGGCCTCAAGCGCTGCGATGCGTTCGGCAAGGATATGGGCCGGGGGTTCTTCCGGCTCATCCTCTTTCGGGCCGATGATCTTGCTGAACAGGCGCGAGATCAGGCGCGACAGGTCATCCATGATCAGGAAGAACGCAGGCACAACCACCAGCGACAGGATGGTCGAGACGATGATGCCGCCGATCACCGCCGTGGCCATGGGCGCGCGGAACGACCCGCCCTCACCCACACCCAGCGCCGAGGGCAACATCCCCGCCGACATGGCGATGGAGGTCATGACGATGGGACGCGCGCGCTTGTGCCCGGCCTCGATCACCGCCTTGAAGCGGTCCATGCCCTGATTGCGCATCTCGATCGCGAAATCGATCAGCAGGATGGCGTTCTTGGTCACGATCCCCATCAGCATCAGGATGCCGATCAGCACCGGCATCGACAGGGCCGAGTTGGTCAGGATCAGCGCCGCCGCGACACCGCCGATGGCGAGCGGCAAGGAGAACAGGATGGTGAAGGGCTGGATCACCGACTTGAAGAGCAGGATCAGCACCGTCAGCACCAGAAGCAGGCCAAGGATCATGGCATTGCCAAAGCTGCTGAACAGTTCGGCCTGCACCTCGGCATCGCCGGATTGTTCCACCCGGGCGGTGCCGGGCAGCGGGGTTTCCGCCACCACCTTGTCAAAGGCGGCAGAGGCCGTTCCCAGTGCCACCCCCACGGGCAGGTTCGCGCCGATGGTGGCGCGGCGTTCGCGGTTCAGGCGTTCCACCACCGACGGGCCTTCGCCGATGCGGATATCGGCCACGGCGGCCAGCGGCACCGAAGCGCCCGTGGCCGTGGTCACCTTTAGCGCGGCGATGCGCGACAGGTCTTCGCGGCTTTCGTCGTTCAGGCGCACCCGGATCGGGATCAGGCGGTTGTCGATGGACAGTTTCGCCAGCGCCGCATCGACATCGCCGATGGTGGCGACGCGGACGGTTTCGGCGATTTGCGCGGTGGTGATGCCCAGACGCGCCGCCTCGGCCACGCGGGGGGTGATCTGGATTTCCGGGCGGGGCAAGGCACCCTCAGACGCGACGTTGGCCAGTTCCGGCACCTTGGCCAAGGCGGCCTCAAGCCGGGCCACGGCCTCGTTCAAATCCGCCTCATTTCCGGCAAGGATCGAATAGGACAGGTCACGCTCGCCCCGGTCGTTCAGCTTGAAGGCGCGCATGTCCGGCAGTTGGTGCAGGCGGTCGAAGATCTGCGCCTCGATGATGTTTTGCGGCACGGTCCGGCCGGTGTTTTCCACATCGGGGATCAGTGCGCCCAGCACGGGCACCTTGTTCACGATCTGCGACAGTTTCAGTAGCAGGGATTGATCCAGACGGTCCAGCACGACCACGACAGACGCGCGGCGGATGTCCAGATCGCCGGTCGGCGAGGTGCCGCCCACGACCATGATGCGGTCAATGCCGGGGATGTCCTTGATGGTGTCATGGATGCGGTCGGTCGCTACCTCGGTTTCCGCCAAGGTGGTGCCCGGCGGCAGTTCGACCGAGACGGAAATGCGGCTGACGTCTTCGGGCGGCAGGAAGCTGCCCGGAACCTTCAGCATGAAGTGCATGGAGATGCCCAGCACGACAAAGGCCAGAACCAGCGTGATATACCGCGCCGGGATATAGCGCAGGAAGCGGCCAGAGGTCGATGTGGCGACCAGCTTCAGATAGCCGCGCATGATCGCGCCGTCTTCGGCGTTGTGCTCGTCCGCGTCCTTGGACCGCATGAGATAGGCCGCCATCATCGGGGTGATCAGACGCGCCACCAGCAGCGAGAACAGCACCGAGATGGCGACGGTCAGGCCGAATTGCCGGAAATACTGCCCCGGAATCCCCGCCATGAAGGACACGGGCACAAAGACCGCGACGATGGTGAAGGTTGTGGCGATGACGGCCAGACCGATTTCATCCGCGGCCTCGATTGCCGCGCGATAGGGGGTTTTCCCCATCCTGATGTGTCGGGCTATATTCTCGATCTCCACAATGGCGTCATCGACAAGGATGCCGGTGGCCAATGTGATGGCAAGGAAGCTGACAAGGTTCAGCGAAAAGCCCAGCAGGTCCATGACAAAGAAGGTCGGGATCGCAGACAGCGGCAGGGCGACGGCGGCAATCAGCGTTGCGCGCCAGTTCCGCAGGAAGGCCAGCACCACGAGGATGGCAAGGATCGACCCTTCGATCAGCGTGTGCAGTGCGGATTCGTAGTTGCCATAGGTGTAGAACACCGTCTCATCGACCAAGGTGATGGTGGTGTCGGGGTTATCCTTGCGCAGACCGTCCAGCACGGTGTTGACGGTTTCCGCCACCGACACTTCGGACGCGCCCTTGGCCCGGAACACGGCGAAGGTCACCACCGGCTTGCCGTCCAGCCGCACGAAGGACCGCAGTTCCTCGTAGGTATCGACCACATTGCCAAGGTCCGACAGGCGCACATGGCGGCCCGAGGGCAGGGCGATGGTGGTGCCGGACAGGCGCTCCACCGTGGCCGCATCGCCAAGGGTGCGGATCGCCTGTTCGCCATCACCGATTTCCGACCGGCCAGAGCCGAGGTTGGCGTTGGTGGCGCGCAACTGCTGGTTCACGGCGCTGGCGGTGATGCCGTAGCTGTCCAGCTTGACCGGGTCCAGTTCCACCCGGATTTCGCGTTCTGCCCCGCCGTAACGGTCCACCCGGCCCACGCCGGGGCGGCCTTGCAGCGCGCGGGTGATGGTGTCATCGACGAACCAAGACAATTCCTCGATGGTCTTGTTCTGGTTCGACACGGCAAAGGTCATGATCGCCTGACCTTCGACGTCGATCCGGCTGACCACCGGCGCCTCGATCGAGCCGGGCAGGTTGCCGCGAATCCGGTCGATGGCGTCCTTGGTGTCCTGCACGGCCTTTTCGGTGGGGATTTCCATGCGGAATTCCACCACCGTGGTCGACACGCCGTCATTCACGGTGGAGACGACGTTCTTGACCCCGGTGATGCCTGCGACGGCATCCTCGATTTCCTTGGTGACCTGCGTTTCCATTTCCGCCGGGGCGGCCCCGGATTGCGCCACGTTCACGGCGACAAGCGGGACGTCGATGTTCGGAAAGCGGGTGATCGGCAGGGTGTTGAAGCTGTTCCAGCCGACGATCAGCAGCAGGACAAAGGCCAGAAGCGGCGCGACGGGGTTGCGGATGGACCAGGCGGAAAAGTTCATGGCGCGGCCCTTCAGTTCACGGCGGCTTCAAAGGGGACCGGGTTGATCCGGTCACCGTCACGGACAAAGGCCCCGGCCTTGGTCACGATGTTGTCGCCGGGGGCGATGCCCTCCAGCACTTCGATCCAGCCGCCATCGCGGATGCCGGTCTTGACCGGAACCCGGCTGACGACGCCTTCTGCCACTTTCATCACCGTGGTGCCCTCGGCAGAGCTGCCAACGGCGGTGACGGGGACGGCCACGGTCTCGCGTTCGGCGATCAGGATTTCGGCATCCATGAACATGCCCGACCGCACGAGATCCGTGCTGTCGATGGTGATGCGGGCGCGGCCAAGGCGGGTGGCGGTGTCGATGGTCGGTTCAACCAGGCGCACCGTTCCGGTCAGCGGTTCGACCGACCCGACGGAGCGCATCAGCACGGTCTGGCCCGGCGCGACACGCGGCAGGTCGATTTCGGCCAGATCGACGTTCAGTTCCAGCGCGCCATCCTTGATCAACTGGAACATCGGTTCGCCCGCCGCTGTGGCGATGGAGCCGATGACGGCGTTGCGGGCGGTGATCTCCCCCGCAACGGGGGCCTTCACCTCGGCCCGGTCGAGTTGCAGGTCGATGTTGGCCATCTGGGCCTCGGCCAGTTCCAGTTGGGCGCGGGCGGCCTCCAGTGACTGGGTGGCGGCGGTCACGCGGGACGAGGCGGCGATGGCGTTGGCATTGGCCTGATCGGCGGCAGCCTGCGAGGCGCTGCCCTGCTTTTGCAGCGCGGCGGTGCGGGTCGAGACGCGGGCCGCCTCATCCGCGCTGGCGCGCGCCTCGATCAGTTGCGCCTCGATCTGGGCGATGGTCGCGCGGGCCGAGGCGCGGGATGCCGCCACCTGCGTCTTTTGCAGCTCCAGCGTCGTGCGTGACAGCCGGGCCAGAACCTGACCGGCCTGCACGTAATCCCCGACATCGGCCTCAAGCGCCTCGATCGGCTGGCCTTCGATCAGGGGTGCCACGAGGATGCGTTCCACCGGCGCGATCAGGCCCGAGGCGACGACGCGATCCCGCAACAGGCGTTTTTCAACCGATGACACCGAAATGGCAGGCAGGGTTTCCGTCACCGCGGGGGCGGCAGCGTCTGCGGCGGCTTCGGCAAACGCCGGCAGGGCGGGAAGGGTGAATGCCGCGAACAGCGCAGGGGCAAAGAGGGGAAAACGCATGGTCAGGGTCAGCCTTTCAGGGCGCTTGCGACAACTTCGTCAAGCGTTCGGTCTATTGTACGGAGGATGAGCGCGGACAGATTACCGCGCAGCTCTGGTTCTTTGGCGGGTTGCATCGCGGCGGCTTTGACCAGCATGACGATCAAGGTCGCCTGCGCGCGAAAACGGGTCTGGGCATCGGCCATGGCCAAGCCGGTGATGCGGGCAAAGACGGCGATCATGTAGCCCGCGATTTCGTCTTCCATCTTTTGCGCGACGGCCCCGATTTCGGGTTTGCGCAGCGCGGCGGCGGTGATTTCGGCCCAGATTTGCCCATCGGCGGCGCAATCTTCATTCACGCGTTCCGCAAGGATGGCACGCAGCGCGCCCAGCGGGTCGGGCGATCCCATCACCGACGCAAAGACCGCTTCGATTTCGGACAGATCGCGGTGGATCAGGCCTTCGACGATGGCAGCCTTGCTGGGGAAGTAGCGGTAGAAGTTCCCCACGCTCATCCCTGCCGCGCGGGCGAGGTCTTGCATCGACGCGCCGTCAAAGCCCTTTTCCGCAAACGCATGGCGCACGCGGTCAAGGATTTCGACGCTGCGGGCGTCGGCAGGCTGGGACAGAGCGGCGGGCGCGGTCATGGAGGGCGGGTTCCGAGAATGAACGTTCATTCAGCACGTAGAGAGCCTGTGCCATCCGTCAAGACAAACCTTGTATGATCGTGCGACGGCGGACGGGTTCCGCAGGAAAATGCGTGAAGAATGTCGCATTTTGCAGCGGCTTTCGCCGCCTTACCGGGGGCGGGACAGCGCAAGCCGCTCTGTTTCGGCATGGTAGGCGGCCATGGCGGGTGCCAGATGCCGGGCCAAGGGGCGGGCGAATCCGATCAGTGCCGGGCCGGGCGGGCCGTCGCTGGCGCGGGCCGGGTGCAGGCGCTTGGGCGGCGTGGCGCCAGACGGCGGGGGTGGCGGCAGGCCTGCAAGTGTGGCCAGACGGTGGGCCGTGGCATCGGGATCACGGGCCGTATCCTCATAGGCCAGTGACAGGTTGGGGTTGGGCAGCGTGTCCAGCCAATGCGCCGCCATCCGTTCCGCCCGCGCGATGGCCCGGCCCAATGTGTCCAGCCGCGTGGTGAAGAGGTTGCCGCGCCGGAACTGTTTCACCCACATCGCCGCCGCGAGGTCCAAGGGATCGCGGCGGCACAGCACCACCGGCACATCGGGATGCAGGGCGGCCATGACCCCCAGCCGGAACAGGGTGGGGGGCGAGGTGTCGGTGACGAAGCGCCTGCCCTCTGCCGCTGCCGTATAACGACGGGCGAGGGGCGATTGCGTCAGCGTGGCCAAAGCCGCCACCACTGCCGCTGCGCCCTGCGTCCAGTCCAATTCTCGGGCATACTTGCTGAGAAGGGCCAATTCCCCCCCGGCATGGACGCCACCGCTGCGGGTCAGCAGCTTTTCGGCCAGCGTCTTGCCCGACCGTGGCAGTCCCGCGATCAGAATGGCCGGGCAATGGGGCATGAGCGGCACCGCGCGGGGATGTGCGGCAAGCACGTCCCGCGTGATGTCAAAGGCCCCGCTGGCAAAGCGGTATTCCAGCGCGGCGGAGTCGTGACCAAGCGCCATCAGCGCATTGGCCTGTGCGTAAAAGGCCATCGCGGCGTCAATCTCGCCCGCCTCGAGCCAGACTTGCCCAAGGATGTAGAACGCCTTGGCGCGCTTGTTCGGCGGGCGGTCCGCATCGGTCGCGGTGGCATCGACCAAGGCAAGGCGGGGATCGTCCAGCGCGATGGGGCGCAGCGACAGGATGCCTTTCACCGCCTCCATCTGGCGGGGATCGGTGGTCAGGGCGTCGTCAAAGGCGGCCTCGGCCTGTGCCGCATCGCCTTGGCGGGCAAGGATCTTGCCCCGCTCCACCCGCAGGCGGCCGGAGTAAGGTTGCGTGGCCAGACCATCGGCCAGCACCGCCAGCGCGGCCAACGGGCGCAGCGCCAAGTCCAGCGCGCGGGCGTGGAACACAAAGACCGACACGTCGGTGCAGCCGGCCTTGTACAGACCCTCGGCCACAAGGATGGCGGCATCGGCGCGGCCTGCGGCCACCGCCTGTTCGCCCGCTGCGATCTGTTCGGCGAAATCCATGCCATCCCCCCGCGCCTAAGTGAAAGCGCGGCGGGCGGGTGGTCAAGCGGGTTTGCGGATCGGATCGGCCAGCAAGCGCAGGCCGTTCAGCACGACCAGCACCGTCCCGCCCTCATGCCCCAAAACCGCCAGCGGCAGGGGCAGGTCAAAGAACAGCCCGCCCGTCACCAGGACCACCATCGCCCCCAGCGCAAAGATCAGGTTTTGCCGGATAATGACCGCCGTCCGCCGTGACAGGCGCTGTGCAGCGGCAAGGCGGGACATGTTGTCCGACAACAGCGCCACCTCTGCCGCTTGCAGCGCGACCTCACTGCCCGCCGCGCCCATGGCGATGCCCACATCGGCCCGGGCAAGGGCTGCGGCATCGTTCACGCCGTCGCCAACATAGGCCACCGGGGCCTTGGCGGCGAGCCTGTCCAGCAGGCGCACCTTGTCTTCGGGCAGCATGTCGGCGTGGATGTCCTGCGGGGACAGGCCCAGTGCGGCACCGATGCGGTCGGCCACGGGGCGGCGGTCCCCGGTCATCATGACGACCTGCGCCACCCCGCTCTGACGCAGCGCCGCGATCCCTTCGGCCGAGGTGGTGCGGGGCTGGTCTGCCACGGCCACGGCCCCCAAGACCTGCGCGCCCCGGCCCAGCCAGATCACGGTTTCCGCCCCGTCCTGCAATCCGGCATAAAGCGGATCGGTCAGGTCCGCGCCCATGCGCGCGGCCATGCGGGGGTTGCCCGCCCAAACCGGACCTTGGGCATCCTGACCGGTGATGCCTTCGCTGGGGCTGGTGGTCACATCCGTGACCGCCACCGGCGACAGGTCGCGGCGTGCCAGTTCAGCGGCGATGGCCGTGGCGATGTGATGTTCGGAATGCGCCTCCAGCCCGCCCAGCAGGGACAGGAAGGCGGCCTCATCGCCCGCAGCCACCACACGGGTGACATCGGCCCGGCCATTGGTCAGCGTGCCGGTCTTGTCAAAGGCAAAGGTGCGCACTGCCGCCAGACGTTCCAAGGCTGCGCCGCCCTTGAACAGCACGCCGCCCCGCGCCGCCGCCGACAGCGCCGACAGGATGGCGGCGGGAACCGAGATCACCACGGCGCAGGGGCTGGCCGCGACCAGCAGCGTCGCCGCGCGATACATCGCCTCGTCCTGCGACCAGCCCAGTTGCAGCATCACCACAAAGGCGAAGATCGACCCCAGCAACACCGCGACCGTGTAGCGCTGGCCGAACCAGTCGGAAAACCGCTCTGACGGGGCCTTCATCGCCTGCGCCTCGGTCACCAGCGCGATCATGCGGGCCACGGTGCTTTCGCCCACGGTCTTGGTCACCTGCATCACCAGAACGGCATGCAGGTTCACCGTCGCCTCATGCAGGGCCGCGCCGGGGGATTTGCGCACCGGCACGGATTCGCCGGTGATGGTGGATTCGTCCAGCGCGCCCACGCCTTCGGCGAGCTTGCCATCCACCGGCACCCGCGCGCCGGGGCGCAGGATCACCATGTCGCCGGGCGTCAGGCTGTCCACCGGCACCTCTGTCACCGTGCCATCGCCGTTGCGGCGCAGGGTGCTGTCGGGGCGCAGGGCCATCAACGCCTCCACCGCGCGGCGGGCACGGCCCAAGGCGCGGTCTTCCAGCGTGGAGGACAGGCTGAACAGGCCCAGAAGCACCGCCCCTTCCAGCGCGGCACCAACCCATGCCGCCGCCAGCGCGGCCACGACCATCAAGAGATCGATGTCCAGCACCCAGTCGGACCACAGCTCGCGCAGCGCCGAGATGGCGCAGGGCACCCCACCGGCAAGGAAGGCCAGCACCAACCCCGCCAGACCCAGCGGATAGGGCAGCGGCGTCAGCAGGTGATCGACCGCCGCGACGGTCAGTCCGCCCAAGGTCAGCGCGGTCAGCAGAACGCCCAGATCAAGGCCGAGCAGCGGTGCGGCGGGGCTGTGCGAGTGGCTCATCAAATGTCCTTTGCCAATGCGCCCAAGATAACCCCTTGATCTGTCGAGGCAACCCTTCCTGAGGCGGGAAAGCCGGACGGGACGATCCGTCGCGGCGGGTCGGGTCGGGGCCTCGCAACTTTACGTTGCGTCACCCAGCCTTGTGATTGACGCGAAAGGGTGGGGGGCCTTAGCCTTTGGCATCACAAAAGACAGGGGCGGACCAACCGCCACCGCGAGACATCGGATTGCGCGAAAGCACGGGGGGAACATGCCGGGACTGTTGTCGCTGTCGGGTCTGATCGACCGGGCCAACGAAATCATCGGGCGCGCGGTGGCGTGGCTGATCCTGATCGCGGTTCTGGTCAGCGCCGCGAATGCGGTGGTGCGGAAGGTGTTTTCCGTGTCGTCGAACGCATGGCTGGAATTGCAGTGGTATCTGTTCGGCGCGGCCTTCCTGCTGGCGGCGGCCTATACGCTGAAGCAGAACGAACATATCCGCATCGACATCGTCTATGGCCTGTTCTCGCGCCGGGTGCAGCACTGGATCGACCTCTTCGGCCATCTGGTGTTCCTGATGCCGTTCACCCTGCTGATGCTGTGGTATCTGGTCCCCTATGTGGCGCAATCCTTTGCCAATGGCGAGGTCTCCACCAATTCCGGCGGCTTGGTGATCTGGCCCGCCAAGGCGCTGCTTCTGGTCGGGTTCATTCTGCTGGCGCTGCAAGGCGTGTCGGAAATCATCAAGAAAATTGCGGTGATGCAGGGATTGATCCCCGATCCCAACCCGTTCCTTTCGGCGCATGAAGCGGCGGAAAAGGAAGGCGAGGCGCTGGTCAAGGAGATCGGCAAATGATGGAATTCATCGCCATCAACATGGCGCCGATCATGTTCGCCAGCCTCGTGATCTTTCTGCTGCTGGGCTATCCGGTGGCCTTTGCGCTGGCGGCCAACGGGCTGTTGTTCTTTGTCATCGGGGTGGAACTTGCGCCTTTGTCCGGCGGCAACATCACGCTGGATTGGCCGCTGCTGAATACGCTGCCCAACCGATTCTGGGGGGTATTGTCGAATGAGACCTTACTCGCCATCCCCTTCTTCACCTTCATGGGGATCGTGCTTGAACGGTCCGGCATGGCCGAGGATCTGCTGGACACCATCGGCCAGTTGTTTGGCCCGATCCGGGGCGGTTTGGCCTATGCGGTGATCTTTGTCGGTGCCCTGCTGGCGGCGACGACGGGCGTGGTGGCGGCGAGCGTGATTGCCATGGGCCTGATCAGTCTGCCGATCATGCTGCGCTATGGCTATGACCGGCGGATCGCCTCTGGGGTGATTGCGGCCAGCGGCACTTTGGCGCAGATCATCCCGCCGTCCCTGGTGCTGATCGTGCTGGCAGACCAGTTGGGCCGGTCCGTGGGCGACATGTACACCGCCGCGATGATTCCCGGTCTGGTGCTGACGGGGCTGTACTGCCTTTACATCTTCACCATGTCGATCCTGCGGCCGGAGTCGATGCCCGCCTTGCCACTGGAGGCGCGGACTTTGGGGCATGGCGTGACTTCGTTGTTCGTCGCTTTGCTGGTCTGCGTGGTGACGACGCTGATTGCGCACCGTTTGCTTTACGCCTCGCAGGGGGCGAATGCGGATATCCTTGGCGCGACGGTGGGGGTCATCGTGATCTACGTCGCCGCCGTGCTGGACAAGGGGTTGAAGACCAACCTGATGTCACGGCTGGCGCAGCAGGTGATCATCGTGCTGATCCCGCCGCTGGCGCTGATTTTCCTTGTGCTGGGCACGATCTTCCTTGGCATCGCCACCCCGACCGAGGGCGGCGCGATGGGGGCGGTCGGGGCGCTGATCCTTGCCGCGATGAAGGGGCGGCTGAACATGGGCGTCATCACGCAGGCGCTGGCATCGACCACGCGGCTGTCGGCCTTTGTCATGTTCATCCTCTTGGGCGCGCGGGTGTTTTCGCTAACGTTCTACGGCGTGAACGGCCATGTCTGGGTGGAGCATCTGCTGACCAGCCTGCCGGGCGGCGAGACGGGGTTCCTGATCTTCATCTCGATCCTTGTGTTCCTCTTGGCCTTCTTCCTCGATTTCTTCGAACTGGCTTTCATCATCGTGCCGCTTCTGGTTCCGGCGGCCGAGGCGCTGGGGATCGACCTGATTTGGCTGGGCATCATCCTTGGCGTGAACATGCAGACCAGTTTCATGCACCCGCCCTTTGGTTTTGCGCTGTTCTACCTGCGGTCCGTGGCACCGAAATCGCCCTTCATCGACAAGGTCACAGGCAAGAAGACGGATGGCGTCAGCACCGGGCAGATCTATTGGGGTGCAGTGCCCTTCGTGGTGATTCAGGTGGTGATGGTGGGTCTGGTGATCGCCTTTCCGCAGATGGTCATGCATTACAAGGCCGCACCCGTTGATCCATCCACCGTGAAGATGGAGATGCCGGCGCTGCAACCCTTGGGCGGGCTGGGTGGCGGATTGGGCGGCGGTCTGCAACCCCCGGCACAGCCGGGCGGGCTTGGCGGCGGCTTGGGTCAACCGCCCGCATCGCTGCAAGCGCCCGCCCCCGCGCCCTGACCGGAGGGGTTACGCCGGATCAAAGGCGCGGGTCATCGCGGTGACCAGCGCCGCCACCTCTGACCCCAGCAAATGGTCGGGCACGCCCACGTAGCGCCCGTGCATGGACAGTTGCACCACCCCATGCACGGCGGCGAACATCGTCTGCGCCCTTATCCGCAGCGCATCGGGCGCAAGATCGGGGCGCAGCGCGGCGATGGGCTGGATGATCTCTGCGATCAGGACCGCGTGATTCTGGCGATGCCAATCGGGAATGTCGCGACCTTCGGGCAGGCGGTGGGCGAAGATGGCCGTCCAGAGCCGGGGGTTATCCTTGGCAAAGCCGACATAGGCCTGCGCCAAGGCTTGCAGCACCCCGACCGCCGTGGCCCCCGTCGGAATGGCCGTCCGCAGGGCCGCGCCCAGCCGTGCAAGGCTGCGCGCGTTCACGTGCAACACCAACAGATCAAGGTCTTCGAAAACGGTGTAGAGACCACCCAAGGCGCATCCCGCCGCCGTGGTCACATCCCGTGCCTTCAGGCCGGACAGGCCTTTTTCCGCGATCAGCGCCTCTGCGGCGTCGATCAGGCGGTTGCGCAGGTCATCCTTGCGGCTTTCGGCATTGTTTCGCATCCGTGTTCCGATCTTTTCCTGAACACTGTTCAAATATTTCTTGAACAACGTTCAAACCGCTGGCATACAGGCTTCATGAACAGCGTTCATAATGGAGAGAGTGAAGATGTTCAAACAGTTTGCAACCCTGTTCCGCGGCCAGGCCCATGATGCCGCAGAGGCATTGACCGATGCGAATGCCCTGTCGATCCTGCGCCAGCAATTGCGCGACGCCGCAGCGGGGGTGGACGCCACCCGTCGTGCCGTGGCGACCGTGATGGCCCATGCCCAGCGCGAACGGAATGCCTTGGCGCGCATCGACGCCCAGTTGGCCGATCTGGAATCCCGCGCGCTGGACGCCCTGACCAAAGGCCGCGATGACCTGGCCACCGAAGCCGCCGGTGTCGTCGCCCAGTTGGAGGCGGAGCGGGATACGACCCGCCGCGCCATCGCCACCTATGAAACCCAGATTGCCGAACTGAAGGCACAGTTGGCCGACAGCGAGGCGCGCCTGCGCGACGTGGAACGTGGCGCACGTCTGGCGGCGGCGACGGCAACGTCGCAACGCTTGCGCGCCGTGACCCCCCATCCCCTGACCACCGATCTGGCCGAGGCAGAGGGCACCCTGTCCCGCATCCTGTCGCGTCAGGAACAGGCCGGTCTGGCGCAGGCGGCGCTGGTGGAACTCAACAGCGCGGGCAAGGCCGACCTCGTCCGCGACCGGCTGGCCGCCGCGGGCATCGGTGCCCCGCTTCGTCCGGATGCCGCCGCAGTGCTGAACCGGTTGAAGGCGAAACTCGCCTAAAAATCGCCCGACAGATCGAAAACAAATACCCTTGGTTGCATGTCCCATGGAGAACGCGCTATGGAATACCCTTCAAGCAAAGTTTCGAACGCCTTCACCATCTTCACCTATTTCAACTTTGGCATCGCCGCGCTGATGATGGCCGGCGGCATCTACTTCCTTGAGGCCAGCTTTGCCGCCAAGGGGTTCTACAGCATGGCCGCCTTGATGCTGGTCAGCTCCACCATCGCGATCACCAAGGCGCTGCGCGACCGGGAAGAGTCAGACCGCCTGCACAACAAGATCGAAGAGGCGCGCACCGAGCGTCTGTTGGCCGAGGTGGCCGCGAAGTCGATCTGACCTGTCCGGCACATCCGCGCGCGGGTCGGTCATCCTGACCGGCCCCCCATTCCCCAAAGGAATCAGACTGCCATGCGTCCCGCCTCTTTGCATTTTGTCCGGGTTCTGGGCTGGATGGGCTTCGGCCTGACGGCGCTGGTCTTTGGTGCCTTGGCAACCATTGCGCTGGGCGTCCATGTCGAGGGGCTGCCCTTCGCGTTGGCGGCTTTGCTGCTCTGGCTGGGGCTTGCGGCGGCGGTCGCGCTGCGGCTGTGGCGGTCGCGTCGTATGGGTTGGGCGGCGCTGCTGATCTGCATGGCGGCCGTCGGGCTGTGGTATGGCACGCTGACCCCCCGGCAGGACCGGGACTGGGCGGCGGATGTGGCCCATTCGGTTTCGGGCACGGTCACGGGTGACATCGTCACGCTGCACAACGTCCGCGCCTTTGACTGGACGTCGGACAGCACTGCGGTTGAACGCTGGGAAAGCCGCCGTCTTGACCTGTCGAAACTGCAATCGGTGGACATGTTCACCTCTGTGTGGGACAGCCCGGACATCGCGCATCTGATCGTCAGCTTTGGCTTTTCTGATGGCCAGCACGTGGCCTTTTCCGTGGAAATCCGGAAAGAGCGGGGCGAGGCCTTTTCTTCCATCGGCGGGTTCTTCCGCCAGTTCGAGATCGCGCTGATCGCGGCGGATGAATCCGATATCGTCAAGCTGCGGACCAACCAACGGAAGGAGACGGTCAGCCTGTTCCCCGTTGCGCTGGATGCCGCACAGCGGCGGGCGCTTTTCCTGTCATACCTCGATTTCGGCAACCGCCTGACCGCCGCGCCGGAATTCTACAACACCGTGACGGCCAACTGTTCTTCGACCGTATGGCGTCTGGCCAAGGTGATCACGGAGGACGTGCCCTTTGATTACCGCCTGCTGTTGTCGGGCCGCCTGCCCGAGATGCTGGAGGGTCTGGGCGCCTTGCCCGGTGACATGCCGATGACCACGCGGCGCGCAGAGGCGCTGATCACGGCCCGCGCGCAGGTGATGCCGGACGGGGCCGACTATTCAACGTGGATTCGGTCGCGCTGAGGGTCAGACCCGGCGGATCGTATCGCCCGGTTGCAGGGTTGGGAAAAGCTCGATCACCTCACCGCCGATGATGCCATCGGGGTGCTTGGCGGCGATGATCTGCGCGGCGCGGCGGCCGATCTCCAGACGGCAGGCGTCCATCGTCGCCAGTTTGCGCGGCAGACCGTCCAAAAGCTCGACGCCGTTGAAGCCCGCCAAGCCCACCTTGCCCGGCACGTCGATGCCCCGGTCCAGACAGTGCAGCAAACCGCCCGCGCCGATCATGTCATTGGAGTAGTACAGGAAATCCACATCCGGGCTTCGGTCCAGCACGGCCGCCGTCATCTCGCGCCCTTTCAGCAGGGCGGAACCGCCGGAGTAGAATTCCCGATCGGCCAGCGTCAGACCGTGCCGCGACAACACCTCTTCAAACCCTTGCAGGCGTTTGCGGGCGCGGTGGTCATGCGGCATCATCGTGCCAAGGAAGGCAATGCGGCGATACCCGGCGGCAAGGATCGCCTCGGCCATCTGACGCCCGGCGCGGTCATGGGAAATCCCCACGGCGCTGTCCACAGCGGTGCCGTCGATGTCCATCACCTCGACGATCGGAATCCCGGCCTGCGCCAGCATCGCGCGTGCGGCTTCGGTATGTTCCAACCCGGCGACGATCATCCCGGAGGGCCGCCACGACAGCATCTCATAGATCACCGACTCTTCGCGTTCGGGCGAATAATGCGTGACGCCCACCACCGGTTGCAGGCCGGTGTCTTCCAGCGTTTCGGAAATGCCCGTCATCACCTCGGGGAAGACCATGTTTGACAGAGACGGGATCACCACCCCCACCAGATTGACCCGCTGTGACGCCAAGGCACCCGCGATCTTGTTGGGCACATAGCCCAAAGCACGCGCAGCCTCGAGCACCCGTTCGCGGGTGGTTTCCGAGACATCGCCCCGGTTTCGCAGCACCCGGCTGACCGTCATTTCGCTGACACCCGACGCCTCGGACACGTCACGCAGGGTCAGGGTGCGGCGAGGGTCGATCACGGGGGGCTTGGTCAAGGACATGATCCTGCACGAATGTCGTCAAAGCCACTGTTAGCGCCAATAGAGGCCCTTGTCCAAGGGGCAGGAATCACCTATGTTATCGCTAACAGCCGTAGTGCTGGCGATATCCTGCGCGTCCTGCAAGCTCTCAACCCAGACGCGACGGACCCGAGGGGGAGTGGTGGGCCAAAAATTCACTCCCCCTTTTTTCTTTTTTACCAGCCTGACAATCAGCAGACGTTGAAACGCCACGATTTTCGCGCCATGAAAGACAGTGTGGCCCCGTAGCTCAACGGATAGAGCGTCCCCCTCCTAAGGGGAAGGTTGCAGGTTCAAGTCCTGCCGGGGTCGCCATGTTTATGACTGAAAATGATTCGTTTGGTGCTTTCATGTTTTTGCGATTTCTGGCTGTCGTCCTGTGCCTGACCGGTCCCGCCATGGCCGAATGTCTGACGCAGGAGGATTTCATCGACGCCGAAGTGACCGTCGGGCTTCAGGCCGGCGACGAATGGCGCGTGATGCGTTCGGACGACGGGGTGCAGGCCGAATATCGCGACAGATATGGCGAACCGCTGCGGTGGCAGTTGACCGAGCATGGCGTCTATCCCCGCTTCGAACAGCAAAATCTGTCCGTCGATCCCGCGTCGGGTAACCAGACGCCCTTTCCCGCCGCAAGCTGGGAGATGGAAACCGTCTATGACCAAGACCCGCCGCCGCCGGTTGCGGGCGGCAACTTTGCGACCACAGGTGTTGCGAGCGGCAATTTCGGTGGTGTTAAAAAGACCTGGGCCTTCACCGTGGCCTACAGTTTTGACCCGGAGAAGACCGTCACCTTGTCGGGTTGCCGATATCGGGCCATCGGCGTGAACGGAAGTTTCCATTCCAGCAGCGTCGATTGGATGGGCCGCTGGGTCTATTTCCCCGACCTCGCCGTGGGCATCCAGACCAAGGGCAAGGACAGCCGCACGGGCGAGGCTTGGGTCAACGGCATGATTGCCTTGGGTGGTTAAAGCAGCCCGCGCCCGGACAGGTTGCGCATCAGGGCGGCGGTGCCAAAGGTCCATGGCGGCGCCTCGGTGGACAGGCGCACGGTGTTTTCCAGCGTGCCAAGCGCCGGGGTGCCGATGCGGACCACATCGCCGATGTGATGGGTAAAGCCCTGACCCGGCGCATCGCGATCCTGCACCGGGGCGAACATGGTGCCGCAATACAGCATGAAGCCATCGGGATACTGGTGATGCCGCCCGCAGGTCTGGGCGGCAAGGTCCGCCGGATCGCGGCTGATCTCGGCCATGGATGACCGGCCTGTCAAGGTAAAGCCATCCGTTCCCGTCACGGTCATGGTCAGTTCCAACTGCCGGACGTGATCCAACCCGAACCCTGCATCAAACAGGCGGATGAAGGGGCCGATGGCGGCGCTGGCGTTGTTGTCCTTGGCCTTGCCCAACAGCAGGGCGGACCGGCCTTCGACATCGCGCAGGTTGACGTCATTGCCCAGACTGACGCCCACGATGCGCCCCGTGCTGGCCACGGCGAGGACGATTTCGGGTTCAGGATTGTTCCATGTGCTGATTGGATGCAGGCCCACCGTCGCGCCCCAGCCCACGGCGGCCATCGGCGGGCATTTGGTGAACACCTCGGCATCCGGGCCGATGCCGACCTCAAGGTAGGCCGACCACAGGTTTTCGGCCTGCAACAGGCGCTTCACCTCTGCCGCCTGCTCTGATCCGGGGACAAGATTGCGCAGGCTGTCGCCGATCACCGATTGCACGCGTGCGCGGATGGCATCGGCGCGTGTGGCATCGCCGCCCGCGCGTTCTTCGATCACACGCTCGATCATGGACCGGGCGAAGGTCACGCCGCAGGCCTTGACCGCTTGCAGGTCGCAGGGGGCCAGAAGGCGGGTCTTATCGCCCGGAGCCTCAAGGCTTGCCGCCATCAGGTCAGTGAGCGGCATGACCGGGGTGCCGGTCTGGGTGGTGACGAAAGCGGCGGGATCGTCCATCTCCAGCAGGTCGCGCATGGTGGGGGCGGCTTTGCTGGTGATGTCCATCACCACCCCGCCCCGCAGCGTCACCAGACAGGGGCCGATGCCCGCCCGCCAGATACGCCCGACGAAAAGCCCGTCCTGCGGCATGTCGATCATGATAGCCCCTCCCGTTTCCCGCTGCGGACCTTAGCGCATGGCGCGGCAAGGAAAAGGCCCGCCGGTCGGGGCGGGCCTTGGGATCAGAAGTCGAGGTTTTCGACGTTCAGCGCGTTTTGCTGGATGAACTCGCGCCGGGGTTCCACGACATCGCCCATCAGTTTGGTGAAGATGTCATCGGCTTCGGCCAGATCGTCGATCTTGACCTGCAACAAGGTGCGCGCTTCGGGGTCCAGCGTGGTTTCCCACAGCTGTTCGGGGTTCATCTCACCCAGACCCTTGTAGCGTTGCAGGGACAGGCCCTTTTCGCCCTCGGTCAGGATGGATTTCAGCAGGTCAATCGGGCCGTAAACCAGTTGTTCGCGGTCCTTGCGGATCAGCCGCGCCTCGTTGCGGTAGATGTCGCGGTGTTCCATCGACGCCGCCGACAAGCGCCGCGCCTCGCCCGAGCGCAGGACAGCGCCGTCCAGCGTGCGCAACTCTTCAACCCCGCGCAGCACGCGGGCAAGGCGGATGCCATTGTCTTGCGTGATCCGCCCGATCCAGCCCTTTTCATATTCGGCGGCGATCAGGTTCAGACGCCGCGCGACGGTATCGGCCACCGCCTGCAAATCGGCATCGGCGCGACCCGCGTCAAAGGCCCCGGCCAAGGCGGCCTGTTCCAGAATCCCGCGCGGGTAGTTGGTCGGGAAGGCATCCAGAATCCGGCGGAACTGGCGCGCACCTTCGATCACGCGGCGCAGGTCGGCCCCGGCGAGTTCCTCGCCATTGGCCAGACGCAGGACCGCGCCCTCGATGCCCATATCGATCAGGTAATCTTCGAGCGCGGCCTGATCCTTGATGTAAACCTCAGACCTGCCGCGCGCGACTTTGTACAGCGGCGGCTGCGCGATGTAGAGATAGCCGCCTTCGATCAGCGCGGGCATCTGGCGGAAGAAGAAGGTCAGGATCAGCGTGCGGATATGCGCGCCATCCACGTCGGCGTCCGTCATGATGACGATCTTGTGGTAGCGCAGTTTCTTGATGTCGAATTCGTCCCGCCCGATCCCGGTGCCAAGGGCCGTGATCAGCGTGCCGATCTCCTGGCTGCCCAGCATCCGGTCAAAGCGCGCGCGTTCCACGTTCAGGATCTTGCCCTTCAGCGGCAACACGGCCTGATTGGACCGCGACCGCCCCTGTTTGGCCGACCCACCGGCCGAGTCCCCCTCGACGAGGAAGAGTTCGGATTTCGCGGGATCGCGTTCCTGACAATCGGCCAGCTTTCCGGGCAGGGACGCCACATCCAGCGCCGTCTTGCGCCGGGTCAACTCGCGCGCCTTGCGGGCGGCCTCCCGTGCGAGGGCGGCTTCGATGATCTTGCCGACGATGATGCGGGCGGGGCCGGGGTTTTCCTCGAACCACTCCGCCAGTTTTTCGTTCACAAGGTTCTCGACCGCGGGGCGGACCTCGGACGAGACCAGCTTGTCCTTGGTCTGGCTGGAGAATTTCGGGTCCGGCACCTTGACCGACAGCACGCAGGTCAACCCTTCACGCGCATCGTCGCCGGTGAAATCCACCTTTTCCTTTTTCGCGATGCCAGAGGTCTGGGCATAGGCGTTGATCGTCCGCGTCAGCGCGCCCCGGAAGCCCGCCATATGCGTGCCGCCGTCGCGCTGCGGGATGTTGTTGGTGAAGGGCAGCACGTTTTCGTGGTAGCTGTCATTCCACCACATCGCCACTTCGACGCCGATGCCGTTCTTTTCGCCGACCATATAGATCGGCTCGGCCATCACCGATTGCTTGGAGCGGTCCAGATACTTGACGAATTCCTTGACCCCGCCCTCATAGAACAGCTCGGTTTTCAGGGGTTCGGCGGGGCGCTCATCCTCGATGATGATCCGCACGCCAGAGTTCAGGAAGGCCAGTTCGCGCAGACGGTTTTCCAGCGTCTTGAAGCTGTAATCCAGATTGCTGAACGTTCCCTCGGGGATGTTGGTCTTGGCGCTGGCGAGAAACCGCACCTCGGTGCCGCGCATGCCGGGGGCGGGGCCCACCGGATAGACATGTACCACGCATTCGCCATGCTCGAACCGGGCGCGATATTCGGTGTCGTTGCGCCAGACGGTCAGTTCCAGCCATTCCGACAGCGCGTTCACGACCGACACGCCCACGCCGTGCAACCCGCCCGAGACCTTGTAGGCGTTGCCGCTGTCATCGGTGTTGTTGAATTTCCCGCCCGCGTGAAGCTGGGTCATGATGACTTCGGCGGCGGAGACACCCTCTTCCTGATGGATGTCCACCGGGATGCCGCGCCCGTTGTCGCGCACCGAAACCGATGAATCGGCATGGATTTTGACCGAAACGGCGGTGGCGTGACCGGCCAAGGCTTCGTCGATGCCGTTGTCCACAACCTCATAGACCATGTGGTGCAAACCCGACCCGTCATCGGTATCCCCGATATACATGCCGGGGCGTTTGCGGACAGCCTCCAACCCTTTGAGAACCTTGATGGAATCGGCGCCGTATTCGGCGGCTTTCTTCGCGGCTTCAGCCATGCGTCGGGGACCCCTTCAATTGCCCGCGATTTATACTTTCCCTCGCGGGGAATGTCACGGCCTGACCACAAGATATTGCGTCAGACGAAGGGAATCACCAGCCCGACAAGGATCAGCAAGACCCCCGATCCGACGTTCATCCGCCGCAGCGCCGCAGGGCTGGACAAGAGCCGCCGCGCCCGGTCCAACATCAGCGCGAGGGCGAGGTTTCCGGCCATCGGCACGATGGCGGAAATCAGGATGATCGCGGCGGTATCGGCGGCGTTGACATGGGCCAGATCAAAGAATCCGGGCAGCGCGCCCATGTAGAACAGGATCGCCTTGGGGTTGCCCACCACCGCCGCCACGCCCACGGAAAACCCGGCCCAAAGCCCCGGCTTGGTCAGGCGGCTGTCGGCATTCAGCGTGGCCACGGGCTTGCGGATCAGCATCACGCCCATAAACAGAAAGACCAGCGCCGCGACATAGCGCAGGACCAGCAGGAAATCGCCGTAAACGCTTTCGATCCATGTCAGCCCAAGGATCGCGGCAAGCGGCCAGAACAGATCCCCCAAAGCCACGCCCACGGCCAACGGCCAGGCGGCGGAAAATCCCCCCGACAGCGCCCGCGCGGTCAGCGCCACCCAGACCGGACCGGGCACGGCCCACAGCGCGGCCATGCCGCCCGCATAAAGCAGCAGTTCATAGATCGAAACGGTCATTCCGCCCCCGGCAGTGTCAGTGATCCGTCCGCGTTCAGCGGCCAGAACGGGTTCATCGCCATCTCCCAGACATGCCCGTCGGGATCGGCCCAATAGCCGGAATAGCCGCCCCAAAACACCTTTTCCGGCACTTTCAGCGCGGTTGCTCCGGCGGCGAGCGCGGCGGCAAAGGCGGCGTCCACCTCGATCTCTGTCGCGAAGTTCTGCGCCAAGGTCATCGCCCCGGTGCCCAAGGCGGCACCCGCGCGGCCCTGATCCTCTGCCAGATGGTCACGCCCGAACAGGCCCAAGGCCAACCCGTTGAGCTGGAAAAACGCGATGCTGGGTTGGCTTTCGCGATGCTCCACCCAGCCCAGTCGCGCGTAAAACGCCCGCGATTCCGCCAGATCGGCCACACCAAGGGTAATCAGGGTCACACGCTGCGGCGTCATTCCATCACCACCGTAGAAACACCGCCCACTTCGGCGACACGGATGTTCTGCGCCCGTTGGCCCAGACTGTCAAACAGCCCCGGCTCGGTTCCCGTCATCAGGGCCTGCGCGCCCAAGGCGCAGATCTCGTCATAGAGCGCGGCGCGCCGGGCCTGGTCCAGATGCGCGGCCACCTCATCCAGCAAGAGGATCGGCGCGGCCCCCAGATCGGCGGCCAAGGCGCGGGCATTGGCAAGGATCAGGCTGATCAGCAGCGCCTTCTGTTCGCCGGTCGAGCATTGGTCCGCCGCCACGCCCTTCGCCGCAAAGACCGCCGCCAGATCGGCGCGATGCGGCCCGGTCAGCGTGCGCCCCGCCGCCATGTCGCGCCGCCGCCCTTGGGACAGCGCGGTGGCAAGGTCATCGGGCAATTCGGGCATCGCCTCACCCTCTGGCCCGGTCAGCGACAGGTCGGCGCGGGGAAAGGCGGTCTCGGCCCCCTCTTGTGCCTCGGCCAGCCGCGACAGGGCTGCTTGCCGGTTGGCGGTGATGATCGCCCCGCTTTCCGCCATCTGCGATTCCAGCGCGGTGTACCAATGCGGATCGCTGATCTGATCCTTCAGCAGGCGGTTGCGGTCGCGCATCGCCTTTTCATAGGCCAAGACCGCCTCGGCGTGGTCAGGGGCAAAGCTCAGCGTCAGACGGTCCAGAAAGCGCCGCCGCCCCTCGGCTGCTTCGATCCAAAGCCGGTCCATCGCGGGCACCAGCCACAGCACCCGCAGGATACGCGCCAAGGCCACCTGCGGCGCGGGCTTGCCGTCAATCCGCACCATCCGCGTGGCGGCCCCTTCGGCCCCGGTCTCAATCTCATGCGGGGCGTCCAGACCCCGCACCTCGGCCCGGAGTTTCCAGCCCAAGGCCTCGGGCCGCCGCGCCAATTCCTCAGCCCCCGCCCGCCTGAGGCCGCGACCGGGTGACAAGAGCGATACCGCCTCAAGGATATTGGTCTTCCCCGCCCCGTTCGGCCCATGAATCGCCACAGGCCGCCCATCAAAACCCAATCGCAGGGCACGATGGCTGCGGAAATGGGACAGGGTGAGCGTGGTTATTCCCAGACCGCCCACCCTATCCTCCATTTTCTGTCTTCAAATATCCCACGGGGGTGCAGGGGGTGTGAAACCCCCTGCGTCCACCCAGTCAGACGCGCATCGGCATCACGACATAGACCGCGCTCATGTCATTGCCTTCGCGCATCAGCGTGGGATCGCCGGAGGAGTTGAACAGGAACACGGCGTTCTCGCGGTCCACCTGGCTCGCGATTTCCAGCAGGTATTTGGCGTTGAAGCCGATCTCCAGCCGCTCATCGCCGTACGCCACGGCCAGTTCTTCCTCGGCGGCACCACTGTCAGGGGCGTTGACCGACAGGACCAGACGATCCTCATCCAAGGACAGTTTCACCGCGCGGGAGCGTTCCGATGACACGGTGGCCACACGGTCCACCGCCTTGGCGAATTCCGAGGCATCCACTTCCAGCCGGCGGGTGTTGCCGGTGGGAATGACGCGGGTGTAATCGGGGAAGGTGCCGTCGATGACCTTGGAGGTCAGCGTGATCGCGGGTGTGGCGAAACGCACCTTGGTTTCGGACACCGACACCGCGATGGTCGCGTCATCATCGTCCAAGAGTTTGCGCAATTCGCCCACCGTCTTGCGCGGCACGATCACGCCCGCCATTCCCTGCGCGCCATCGGGCAGCGGCATGTCGATCCGCGCCAGTCGGTGGCCATCGGTCGCCACGCAGCGCAGCACGGGGCCGGACTCGCCCGTGGCCACATGCATGTAAACGCCGTTCAGATAATAGCGGGTCTCTTCGGTCGAGATGGCGAATTTCGCCTTGTCGAACAGGCGGCGCAGGTCGGGGGCCTTGGCGCTGAAATTGGTGGTGTATTCCGACGTCGCCATCACCGGGAAATCTTCGCGCGGCAAGGTGGCAAGGCTGAAGGTAGAGCGTCCCGCCGTGATGGTCAGACGGCCATTCGATCCATCCTCGGTCAGGTTCACCAGCGCGCCATCGGGCAGCTTGCGGACGATCTCATGCAGCATCACCGCCGACACCGTGGTGGCACCGGGGCGTTCCACCATCGCGGGGGCGCGGTCCACCACCTCGATGTCCAGATCGGTGGCGCGGAAGCTGACCTGCGCGCCCTCCGCCTCGATCAGCACGTTGGCGAGGATCGGAATGGTGTTGCGGCGTTCCACAACGGATTGCGCCTGTGCCAGCGCCTTCAAGAGCGTGCCGCGTTCGATCGAGAGTTTCATCCTACCATCCCCATCCGTTCTTGCCCCGCGCCTTTCGTGCCGACCCATGGATCGGCCTTGGTGCCGGGGAGGCCGAAATTAGCGGGTTTGTTGGCGTTCACAAGCCATTTGCCACCGTTGCGGGCAAAGCGCGGAACAAAATGCCACAGCGGGCCGTCAGTCACAGGCCTTGGCGATTTGCACTGCATAATCAGGTGTGCCGACCATGCCTTCGGGCAGTGGCTGGGCGATCACCTCGACGATCAGGTCACAGTCTTGCGTCCTGATCATCCACTGGCCTGCCCCGTCCTTCGACGTGCCGATTTCCGACACGGACCCAACCGGCGCCTGACCCAGGGCATCCGCCACCGCGCCCGAGGCGAAAATCGCCGCGATCTTGTTGGCGCTGTCGTAGAACCCGGACACCATGCTCATGGCAGGAGTGGCGCAAAGCGCAGCAATGGCAAACACACAGACCCGCATCGGATCAGCCTTGCAACAGACGGCGCAAAAGCTGGATGTCGTCGGACAGCTGGCTGTCCATCGTCATCAACTCTTCGATTTTGCGCACGCCATGCATGATGGTGGTGTGATCCCGCCCGCCAAAGCGCCGCCCGATTTCCGGCAGGGACCGGGGCGTCAACTGCTTGGACAGATACATGGCGATCTGGCGCGGACGCGCGATGGTGCGCAGGCGCTTGGGGCCGATCATGTCCGACAGGCGGATGTTGTAATGCTCGGCCACCTTGCGCTGGATTTCCTCGATGGTCAGCTTGCGATCCGAGGCGCGCAGGATATCGGCAAGGCAGTCCTGCGCCAGTTCCAGCGTGATTTCGCGACCAACCAGCGAGGCAAAGGCGAACAGCCGCGTCAGCGCGCCTTCCAGCACGCGGACATTGGTGGTGATGCGATGGGCAAGGAATTCCAGCACGCCATCGGCGATTTGAAGTCCCTTGTACTGCGTGCGGTAATGTTCGGCCTTGGTTTGCA
Source organism: Paracoccaceae bacterium (assembly GCA_027486345.1). Classification (GTDB taxonomy): domain Bacteria; phylum Pseudomonadota; class Alphaproteobacteria; order Rhodobacterales; family Rhodobacteraceae; genus Paragemmobacter. The sequence continues at coordinate 122,963 of JAIXPH010000032.1, read as the reverse complement.
GGATGCCCAGCCGCAATTCGTAATCCGTGGGGTGCAGGTCCACCACCAAGCCGCATTGCAGGCGGGATTTGATGCGATCCTCAAGATCCTTGATCTCACCCGGCGCGCGGTCGGCGGAAATGACGATCTGCTTGTTCTGATCGACCAGCGCATTGAAGGTGTGGAAGAATTCCTCCTGCGTGCTGTCCTTGCCCGCGATGAACTGCACGTCATCGACCATCAGCACATCGACGGAGCGGAACAGTTCCTTGAAATCCATGATCTGGCGTTCGCGCAGCGCCTGGACGAAGCGGTACATGAACTGTTCGGCGGACAGGTAAAGCACGCGCAGCTCTGGCTGGCGGCTTTGCAATTCATGCGCGATGGCGTGCATCAGGTGAGTCTTGCCCAGACCCACGCCGCCATAAAGGAAAAGCGGGTTGAACGTGACGGGACCACCCTCGGCCACGCGGCGCGCGGCGGCATGCGCCAGCTCATTCGGCTTGCCGACCACGAAGCTGTCAAAGGTAAAGCGCGAATCGAGCGGGGCGCCGGGCACCTCATCCGCATCGACGGGCCGGGCCCGGGCCGGGGCGGGACGCACGACAGGGGCCGCGGGACGGCGCGCTGCGGTGGAATCGGTCTGTGCCGCCGGGACGGGCTGCGCCGCGACAGCCGCTGCGACAGACCCGGGACGCGCGACGGCGAATTCGACACGCTCCACCGCCACACCGGCGGCGTTCATGTGCGAGCGGATGTGGTCGGCAAAATTGCGCGACACCCAATCCCCGAAGAAGGACGTCGGAACCTCGAATCGGGCCACGCCATCGGCAAAGCCCGACAGTTTCAGCGGTTCGATCCAGGTGACATAGTTGTTCCGGCCCACACGTTTGACCAAATCCTCGCGGACCGATCCCCAAGTCTCATTCGTCATGTTCTTACCCGTCCGTGGATGTCTTGCGGGCCATCTTGCCCGGGACATCTGCTGTTTTTCGTACCGCTCACCCCACCCCTGCGGTTCGCAACGGCCCGGACGGACAGACCGACTTTCCCCTGCCCGGCACGTCACGCCAGCACAGGTTCATCCGGTCCATTCCAGACATCAACGCAACACAACATCGCCGTGCCAAAAGGCCCGTGACGTGCAGCGCCGAATTGTGATCTGCCGATGGCAGACACCACAGACATTTGAACACCGAATCAGAAAAGGTCTGACTATACAAAGGCTTGGCAGCGTTTCGCCAGTCAGTCCGCCCGATCGGGCCTATGTCATGTCCCCCAAGTCGTAGTGAATCGCCCTGTCACGCTAGCGCCCCCGGCGAGGGCTCCGCAACCAATCTTCGCGCTTGACAGACCTTCGCCTCAGCGAATCCCGACAGCCCGTGTCAGCCTGCAACAGTGGTCTGTCGAAAGGCAGTGGACATGCCAAAGGGCGCAGCCTTTCGGCCACGCCCTTTGTCAATAAATTCAGTCAGTTAGATCAGGCTTTGGTGCCGGCCAGCGTCTTCACGCGCGAGGCGAGACGCGACACTTTGCGCGAGGCGGTGTTCTTGTGCAGGATGCCCTTGGACACGCCACGCATCAGTTCCGGCTGGGCGTTCTTCAGCGCTTCTTCGGCAGCCGCGGCGTCACCAGCGGCGAGCGCTTCTTCGACCTTGCGGATATAGGTGCGGACGCGCGAACGGCGAGCTTTGTTCACGGCATAGCGCGTCTCGGACTGGCGGGCGCGCTTTTTGGACTGTTCGGAATTGGCCATCGGTCAGGTCTTTCTCGGGTCTTCGTTGCGTTTCTGTTGCACGAAAGACCCCAAGACGCCGTCCCCGAAAGGACGGACTCGATTCTTGCCTAAGCGGGCCCACGCGCATGTGAGGGCAGCGCTTAGTGCAAAAGGCGGGGAAAGGGAACAGGGAAAATGGGCCCTGTCCCGCTCAGCGGTCGCGGAACTGCGCGGTGCGCTTTTCGATGAAGGCCGCCATGCCCTCTTTCTGATCTTCGGTCGCGAAGCTGGCGTGGAACATGCGGCGTTCGAACAGCAGCCCTTCGCGCAGGGTGGTTTCCTGCGCGCGGTTGACCGATTCTTTCACCGCCATCACCGCCAGCGCGGATTTCTCGGCGATCTTGCCCGCGATCTTCATCGTCTCGGACAGCAAATCCTTGGCCGGGACGATTCGGCTCACCAGACCCGTGCGTTCTGCCTCGGCGGCGTCCATGAACCGGCCGGTCAGGTTCATGTCCATCGCCTTGGCCTTACCCACCGCGCGGGTCAGGCGCTGGGTGCCGCCCATGCCGGCGCAGATGCCCAGATTGATTTCCGGCTGGCCGAACTTCGCCGTATCGGCCGCGATGATGAAATCGCACATCATCGCCAATTCGCAGCCCCCGCCAAGGCAGTAGCCCGCAACAGCGGCGATGATCGGCTTGCGGACGCGGGTGATGGCCTCGGCTTCGGGGCCGAAGAGATCGTCAAAGAACACCTCGGCATAGGTCTTTTCGGCCATCTCGCGCACATCGGCCCCGGCGGCAAAGGCCTTGTCCGATCCGGTCAGCACGATGCAGCGCACTTTCTCATTGGCATCCGCCGCCGTCAGCGCCGTGGCGAGTTCCTGCATCAACTTGGTGTTCAGCGCGTTCAGCGCATCGGGCCGGTTCAGCCGGATCAGGGCGGTGTCATCCTCGATCTCGACGATCAGCGTCTCATAGGCCATGACCGACTCCGCTTCGTTGTGTTCGCTTGGTTGCGCTCGGGCGCGAGTCCTAACAGTAACGCGCCCGTTATCAAGTCGCTTGGCAAAAGGCCGCAGCGTCAGCCTTGGCAGGTCGGGCAAAAGAACGACGACCGCCCCGATTGCACGATCCGCCCGATGACCGAGCCGCAACCGGGGGTGGCGCAGGGGTCGCCCTCGCGGCCATAGACCTGAAAACTGTGCTGGAAATAGCCCAGTTCCCCATCCGCCTGCCGATAATCGCGCAAGGAAGAGCCGCCCGCCTCGATCGCCTCGGTCAGAACCTCGCGGATGATCGGCACCAAGGATGCGGCCTGCCCGCGGGTCAGGTCACCGGCCTTGCGTGCGGGATGGATGCGGGCGCGGTAGAGCGTTTCGCAAACATAGATATTCCCCAGACCCGCGACCAGATGCTGGTCCAGAAGCGCCGATTTGATCGGCGTGTTCTTTCCGGCCAGATGCGCGACGAGATAGCTTTCGGAAAACCCGTTCCCCAGCGGCTCTGGCCCGATGTCGGTCAACAGCGGATGCCGGTCGGCCCCCGCCGTGTCCAAAAGGTCCATCGCGCCAAAGCGCCGGGCGTCGTTGAAGGTGACGCGCGCCCCCCCCTCCATGTCCAGGACCACATGGTCATGCTTTTCGGGCGCGGGGTGGTGGTGGTGGAACTCTCCCACGACGGCGCCGGAAATCAGCATCCGCCCCGACATGCCCAGATGAATCAGCAGCGTCTCGCCGGTGGAGAGATCGGCGAGGATGTATTTCGACCGTCGCCGCAGCGCCAGGACCCGCGCCCCGGTCAGCCGTTCGGCCATGCGTGGCGGAAACGGCCAGCGCAGATCAGGGCGGTTGACCAGCGCTTGGGCGATCACCTGCCCCTCCATCACCGGCAAAAGACCACGGCGGACGGTTTCAACCTCGGGCAGTTCGGGCATGGCAACCTTTGGCGATAGGACAGAGGGGCGCATTGCAGCGCCGGACTTCGGCCCTATAAGGAGTGGCAAGCGTCAGGAACGGCAAGAGACAATGACCGAAGATCAGGACCACACCACCCATTTCGGCTTTCAGACCGTGCCAGAAGGCGACAAGGCCGGGATGGTGCATGGCGTGTTCACCCGCGTCGCCAGCCGCTATGACATCATGAACGACCTGATGTCAGGCGGCGTCCACCGGTTGTGGAAGGACGCCATGATGGATTGGCTGGCCCCGCGCCCCGGCCAGCGCCTGCTGGATGTGGCGGGCGGCACCGGGGATGTGGCCTTCCGCTTCCTGAAACGCGCCCCGGGCTCCAGCGCCGTGGTCTGCGACATGACCGAATCCATGCTGATCGAGGGCCGCAAGCGGGCCGAGGCGGAACATCAGGCCGAGCGGCTGGAGTGGGTGGTGGGCGACGCGATGGCGCTGCCCTTTGCCGACAATTCCTTTGACGTCTACACGATCAGCTTCGGCATCCGGAACGTGACCCGCATCGCGGATGCGTTGAAGGATGCCTACCGCGTGCTGAAACCCGGCGGGCGTCTGATGGTGCTGGAGTTTTCGCAGATTCCCAACGCCATGCTGCAAAAGGCCTATGATCTCTATTCCTTCAACGTCATCCCGGTGATGGGTCAGATCGTGGCCAATGACCGCGACAGCTATCAGTATCTGGTCGAATCGATCCGGAAATTCCCCGATCAGGACAGCTTCGCCGCGATGATTCGGCAGGCGGGGTTCGAGCAGGTGAAATACCGCAATCTGACCATGGGGGTCGCGGCCCTGCACTCCGGCTGGAAGATCTGATGCGCGGACCGCACAACATCTGGCGGCTGATCCGCACCGGTGCCACGCTGGAACGCACCGGCGCGATGGAGGTGGTTCTTGACGCCTTCCGCGCGCCAAAAAGCCTGCGGATCGTGGCCCATGCGCTGGGTTGGCCGTTCAAATGGCTGGGGTTGAAGGGCGATCCGACCCTGCCCCCCGCCACCCGCGCGCTGACGGCGCTTGGTCCGGCCTACATCAAATTCGGGCAAATCCTGTCCACCCGGCCCGATATGGTGGGCGAAGAACTGTCCGAACAGTTGAAGTATCTGCAAGACCAACTGCCGCCGTTTTCCACAGACGTGGCCAAGCAGATGATCGCGGCGGAACTGGAATTGCCCGTCGATCAGGTGTTTTCCGAGTTCTCGGAACCTGTCGCCGCTGCCTCCATCGCGCAGGTGCATCGCGCCCGCATCGCCGAGACGGGCAAGGAAGTGGCGGTCAAGGTGCTGCGCCCGGGCATCGAACGCGCTTTCCGCAAGGACATCGACGCCTTCTACCTGATCGCGCGCACGGTCGAGATTTTCGCCCCCTCGGCCCGCCGCCTGCGCCCGATGGATGTCATCGCCCATTTCGAAGGCGTGGTGATGGGGGAGTTGGATCTGCGGCTGGAATCCTCGGCTGCTGCCGAATTCGCCGCCAACACCAAGGATGACGAAGGCTTTCGCGTGCCCCAGCCGGTCTGGAATCTGTCGGGCAAGACGGTGATGACGCTGGATTGGGTCGAAGGTCTGGGCATGAACGAAAACGCCGCCATCGACGCGGCGGGGCATGACCGGCGGGTGCTGGGCGCGCGGGTGCTGCAACTGTTCCTCAACCACGCGCTGCGCGACGGCTATTTCCATGCCGACATGCACCAAGGCAACCTCAAGGTCGGCGCGGATGGCGCGATCATCGCCTATGATTTCGGCATCATGGGCCGGATCGACGAATACACCCGCCGCGTTTATGCCGAGATCCTGATGGGCTTCATCCGCAAGGATTACCGCCGCGTGGCGGAAGTGCATTTCGAGGCGGGCTATGTCCCCGCCGACCGCGACATCGACGAATTCGCCCGCGCCCTGCGCGCGGTTGGAGAGCCGATCTTCGGCATGGATGCCAGCCGGATTTCGATGGCGCGGCTGCTGTCCTATCTGTTCGACGTGACCGAACGCTTCGGCATGCAGACGCGGACGGAACTGATCCTGTTGCAACGCACGATGGTGGTGGTCGAAGGCGTGGCGCGGGGGCTCGACCCCCATATCAACATCTGGCAGGTCGCGCGCCCCGTGGTGGAACGCTACATCGCCGGGAACATCGGCCCCAAGGCCCTGCTGCGCGACCTGTTGCAAACCGCCCGGGTGCTCGGCCGCTTCGGCCCGAAACTGCCGCGTCTGGTAGAAAGCGCGCTGATCGCGCAGGCCGAACCGTCGCGCCCCTTGGCCCCGCCGCGCCGCCGCAGCCGCTGGTATCTGATCCCCGCGGCCTTCGTGATCTTTGCCACGGGCGTGGGTCTAGGCCATTTCCTCTAAGGCTTGGGCGTAATCCGCATCGCCCTTCGCGGCCCGCCAGACGCAATGGGCCGCGATGCGCCAGTCGTAAAGCGGCTCCAGCGCCGTGAAGCGCGCCACCGTTCGTCCGTCAGGATAGGCGTCCAGAAAGCGGGCGCGTTGATCGGCGGACAGAACGCGCCCGGTGTAAAGCCACTGCATCGCGGGCGACAGGAATGTCGCCAAATCCTCTGCCGGATCGCCCATGCCGGGACATTGCCAGTCGATCAGGACCGGCCCGCCGGGGGACAAAAGGATATTCCCCGGCACAGCATCGGCATGAACCGGGCAGGGCGCCGTGGGGGGCACATCCGGCACATCCGGCAAGGGCGGCAGAGGCAGGGCCGCGGCCACGCGCAGCGCATCGGCCCGCAGTGCCGCCGTGCCATTCGGCAAGGCGCGAAACCCGTCACTGATCCCCAGCCGATGCAACCGCCCCAAGACGTGCGCCACCGGGGCAGGGTCTTGATCCGCAGTCTGGCCCCAGACCGCGCCGGGGATATGGTCCATCACCAGCCAATCACCCGACACCGCGCGCACCGCCGGGGCCAGCCCTTCGGGTGCAAACCGGCGCAACGCCCGCACCTCTGCCGCCGGATCGTTGGGAAACAACGGGGTCGCGGCCTCGGGGCGGTAGTGCTTCACCACCCGGTTGCCCAAGCGCCAGACATGGTTCGTCCGCCCACCGGACAGAGCCATCTCCGGTCCGGCGGTCCAACCGCTGTCCTGCGCACGCAGGTCGCGCAGTGTTTCGGGGGGCAAAAGCGCGGTCAAGGTCATGGCGCGACCCTAAACCCTGCGCCGCGCCGGGGAAAGGTGCCGCCCTTACCCCGAAGACGCGGCACGCAGGGCGGTCACTTCGGTCGCCTTCACGCTGATCCCGCCTTGCAAGAGCAGGGTCACGCCATCCGGACCATTCCGCGCCTCGGTGATGCGGGCGTAGGATTGCACCGGTGTGGTGGTCAGTTGCTTGTCCCCGTTCCAGCTTTCCACCGTCAGCCGATAGGGCCCTGCGGGCAGCGGATTGCCCGCCATGTCGCCACCCAACCATTGATAGGCACTCGACGTCACCGGCACCTCTTCGCGCGCGGCGATGTTTCCGGCGGCATCCCGCGCCACCAATACCGCCCGCGTCGCGCCTTTTGCAGGCTCGATCTGCACCGAGACCGGCGCTCCCCCCATCCAGACCGGCCCGGCAGAGCGGGCCTCCTGCCCCACCCAACCGGCCAGTTGCGCCATGCCCATCAAGCCGAATTGCGTGCCCAGATCGGCCAGCAGGCTGTTGGTCCTGACCTGTTGTTCCACGCCCGAAAAGGTCGCCAACTGCGCGGCATAGTCAGTGGAATCGATCGGGTTCAGCGGGTCCTGATTCTGCATCTGGGTTGTCAGCATCTTGAGGAAGGTGGTGAAATCCGAGGTGATGCCGCCGCCGGTTCTCGCCGTTTTCGGGGCAGTGCCGAGGGGGGTGATCGCGGTCATGCGCTCTCCTTTTCACAGGCGCGGGGTTACAGGCGCAGGATCATGCCGCCTTGGCGGGCGGGATCGCTGCGATAGACGGTGGGGGCGGGATCTGCCCGCTCGGCCAAGGACGGGTCTTGGGGGGGCGAGGGCTGTCTGTTGGATGACCCGCCGGAGTGCTGCCCCGCCTGCTGCGAGGATGCGCCAAAAGGACCACCGGCGAGCGCGCCCGCCGGGTCTGGTCGTGGCGGGGTTTGTCCATCTGCGACGGCAAAGCTGATCACGGGATTGGACATCCCCGCCCCCCGAAACTCTGCGATCAACTCCGCGCTGTGGCGGCGGATCAGCTCCAGCGTTTCGGGCCTGTCGGTGGATACGGTGATATGCGTGCCTGTTGATCCTTGTTGGATATCGAGCCGCACCTGACCCAGGTCCTTGGGGAACAGGGCGATTTCCACCGCGCCCTCGTGATCGGCGGTTGGCGGCGTGATCTGGCGCAGGATGGCGCGGGTCTCTTCGGGCAGGGCGGTGGACGGGCGCGTGCGATCCACAGCCTCTTTCGCGGGGGTGGCAAGCGACACAGGCCCAGCGGTCGGCATCGCAGCCTGCCCTGCTGGCGGGAGGGTGCCTTCGTGTCTTTGCGCCTCCTCCGCCGATGCGTCCGGGTCTCCGATGGCCATAGGGGTCAGCGCCGCCGTTTGGTCCTGTGTGGGCTGCGCGGTCGGTGGTGGGGGCGGCAATGGTGCCCTTTGCTGGATGCGCCACTGCTCTGGTGTTCCGGCCTGTGATCGCGGGGACTCTGGCACGCCCGCCCCCGGCCCGGCGAACCCCGGCGGCAGAGTGGTCGGCTGTGCCACGGACAGGCCAAGGGGTGGCGCACCCGCCGCCGCCATCGTCTTGGCAGGCCCAAAGGCCACGTCGCCAAGGGGGACCATGCCCTGCGCCGGAATCTCTCGGGTCTGCATCTGACCCTCAGTCCCAACGTCTGCATGCTGGCGTGCCTGAGATGATGGGGGGGCCGGTTGGAGGTGGCCGCCCGGAGGGGACGAGACCGTGGCCGGGTCACGTGGCGCAGTGGGCGCTGGAGCGGGCCGTCCTTGCCAAGCCTCCGGCATGGCTGCGACGGCGGGCGCATAGGACGGCGTCTTGGGGTCGGTCCTGCCCGAAGGCGCTGCCTCAAAGGACACTATCGGAGGCTGCCCCAGCGTTGTGTCGGGCGCAGGCTGCGCCTCCTGTCTCCGTGCAAAACCTTGTGGGGCCGCGACATCTGTCAGTCCCAGGGTGGTCGTGGGCAGATGTGCCGCGGCTGGCCAGTGCCAGCCTTCCGCCCTGCCCGCATGGGTCCGGCCGGGCGTCGGCTCTGTCCGCGTCACAGAGGAGGCGGGCGGCGCGCCTCCTGCCAAGCTCGGCGGTGGCGGCAAGATCGCCCCGAGCGGGGGCGCTGGATCCTGGCCCGTCGGCTGTCCAAGCCCGTCACCTGCCGCTGTGGGTCCGGTTTCCACCGTCCGATCCGCCGCCACGGGCAGAGGTCGCGATGCGACCGCCCGGATTGCCCCAACATCCCCGACAGGGGGACCTGCCACATCAACTGCGGGGGCCGATGCCAAGCCGGGCGTGACCGTCGGCACAGGCAGGCCCGGCGTCTTGCTGACCAGAATCGCCGCGACATCCTCGGCACGTGGGGCGATGTGGGGGGCCGCACGGGGGGCCACGCCGTCACCAGCTGGCTCGACCAACGGTGCCGCGCCGGGAGTCGCCGACGTGACAGGCGGGTCCTTCGTGATCTCTGCCAGAATCGCCGCTAGATCCTCGGCGCGTGGGGGGGGCACGTCAGCCGAGGGTCCGGGCGCGGGTGCCGCGCCAGATGTGACCGTCGGCAAAGGCGGTTCCTGCATCATCTGCGCCAGAATGGCAGCGAAATCCCCTGCGTCGGTTGGCGGGTCATCCGGCAGCGCGCCGGACCGCAGGGTGTGTGGCAGGGAGACGAGCGCGAAAGACGGGACCATGACCCACCGGTGATTGCCAAAGCGATGCGCCGATCTTTCCCGCAAACCGATTACCGATTGTTTACCGGCCTGCCGACATGATCCGGAAAATTCGACTCATGACCCCGATCCATCCAGAACGGAGACAGCGATGCAGACGCGGCCACACACCCCACGAACAGATGTTCTATTCAATCAAGCCAACAGGTTAGAGGCGACGTTCCTGTCGCAGATGCTGGCCCATGCCGGGCTTGACCGCGCGGCAGAGGGGATGGGCGGCGGCGCCGGAGCCGCACAATTCGCGTCCTTCCTGCGGGACGCGCAGGCCGAATCGATGGTGCAGGCCGGGGGAATCGGCCTGTCAGAGGCGCTGTTTCGCGCCTTGGTCGCACGCGATGGTGCGGGTCGGGACAAGGGGGCTTCCGATGCCGCATGATCCCCTGCAAGGCGCGATGGAGGACCTGCGCGCGCGCCTGATCGCAGGCGACTACGCCGATTTGCCCGCGCTGGCCGAACGGATCGAGGGGTTGATGCTGGGCCTGCGCCGCAGTGATGCCGCCCGGTTGCGCCGCCTGCGGGCACAGGCGATCCAGACAGCGGCCTGCGTCGATGCCGCGCGCAACGGCTTTCGCGCCGCCCGCCGCCGGATTGACGAGGCGACAGGCCGCGCCGCGCTGGGCACCTATGACAGCGCGGGCACCCGTGCGCCGCTTGGCCCGGCCCTGCCGCCCACGCGCCGGGTCTGACCGCCGACTTGCCCGGGCATTTGGCGAAAATCCGATGCATCCAGCCAAAACGGGGCGAGGGGAATTAGCGAAACCTTAGGAGTCGCCGCGCTTATCTGTCCCTGCAACCCGGTGATGGGATTGGCGCGGCGGGCCCAGCCCCCGCACGGAGGAAATCCGCAAAAGCCGCCCCGGCGGCATATCGGCCCGGCAAAGCCCGGACCAAGCAAAGGAGCGTGGACATGTCGTCCATCCTGACCAACAACAGCGCCATGGTCGCGCTGCAAACGATGAAGACCATCAACGCCAGCATGACCAAGACCCAGTCGGAAATCTCGACCGGCAAGTCGGTGGCCTCGGCCAAGGACAATGCCGCGGTCTGGTCCATCTCGAAGGTGATGGAGTCCGATGTGAAAGGGTTCAAGGGCATTTCCGACAGCCTCTCCCTCGGGTCGTCGACCATTGCCGTGGCGCGTCAGGCCTCGGAAACGGTGACCAGCCTGCTGACGCAGATGAAGGGCAAGATCGTCGCCGCGCAGGAATCCAACGTGGACCGTGCGAAGATCCAGACCGACATCACCGCCCTGCGTGACCAGATCTCCTCGGTGGTGGGCGCGGCGCAGTTCAACGGGATGAACCTTGTGAACGGCAGCAACACCTCGGTCGATATCCTGGCGTCGCTGGACCGCTCGTCGGGTGGGGTCGCGGCCTCGTCGATCACGGTCAATGCGCAGGACCTCTCGATCGGGGCCTATTCGGCCAAGGGGGTGCTCGCGGGGTCCGACGGTGTTTCGACCGACAACGATACGGCGGGCTTTGCCTTGGACAAGGCGGGTGGCACCGGCAACATCGTCATCGACGACGGCACCGATGCCTTCGACGCGGGCGACAAGGTGTCGATCAGCATTGGTGGCAAGGTGGCCAGCTACACAGTGACGGATGCGGATGTCGCCGCCGCCACGCCCTCTGACATCGTCGCCGTCGGCCTGAAACAGGCGGTGGAGGCGCTTGGGATCGACGGGCTGGAGCTGGACTATGACAGCGCGACGCCCGGCCAGATCGCCTTTACCAACAACGGCGCCAAGGATCTGACCGTCAGCGCCCAGTTCACCAACGCGGGTGCGGGCGGTCTGGGCGCGCTGGAGGCCATTGATGTCTCCACCGCGGGCGGGGCACAGGCGGCGCTGGGCAACATCGAGTCGCTGCTGCAAACCTCGATCTCGGCGGCGGCGGCGTTCGGTTCGGCGCAGGGTCGGATCGACACCCAATCGAAGTTCATCTCGGACCTGTCGGATTCGCTGAAGGCGGGCATCGGCACGCTGGTCGATGCGGATATGGAAGAAACCTCGGCCCGGTTGCAGGCCCTGCAGGTGCAGCAACAGCTGTCCACGCAGGCCCTGTCCATCGCCAATCAGGCCCCGCAGAACCTGCTCGCGCTGTTCCGCGGCTAAACCACGCCGACGCGGCGGGGGGCGGACGACCCGTCCCCCGTCCCCATATCCCAAGGGCATCCTGAACCATGAACGCGCACACCAATCCCGCCTATTCGGCGACCCGCGCCTATGCGCGTCCCGAAGCCCCGGCCCGCACTCCGCGCGCCGTGGAATACGATCTGCTCGCCCGGGTCACAGGTCGCTTGACGGTGGCGGCCGCGCAGCGTGACAGCGATCATCCCGGCTTTGTCCGTGCGCTGAACGACAATCTGTCGCTCTGGTCTACCCTCGCCGCAGATGTGGCGGGCGACGGCAACCAATTGCCTGCGCTTTTGCGGGCGCGGCTGTTTTGGCTCTATGAATTCACCGCACAGCACAGCCGCGCCGTGCTCGACGGAACCGCGGGGGTAGAGGTGCTGGTGGACATCAACACCGCCGTCATGCGCGGCTTGCGGGGCGAAGGGGCAGCACCATGACCGGGCTGGTCCTGAAGCTGGGCCCGCATGAACGGGTGCTGATCAACGGCGCGGTGATCGAGAACGGCGACAAACGGTCCAAGATCAACGTGATGACACCGAACGCGCATATCCTGCGCCTGCGCGACGCCATCCACCCCGAAGAGGTGACCACCCCCGTCCGCCGCGTCTGTTATCTTGCGCAACTGGTGCTGTCAGGGGATGCTGATCCTGCCGACACGCGGATGCAGCTTTTGCGCGGGATCGAGCAACTGTCGCAAATCCTGACCGACCCGGACAGCCGGACCCTGCTGACCTCTGCCGGCCGGGCGGTTCTGGAGGAGCAACACTACCTCGTGATGAAATCCCTGCGGTGCCTGCTGCCGCGTGAGGAACGGCTTTTGGCCGCGCGTCGGGCATGAGCTTCGCGCCTGTCCTGACCGGTGGCGGTATCCCCGGCTGGGCCATGCTGCAACGCACAAGGGCCAGCCAGACCGCTGTTCTGGCGGCCCAACCCGAGATGCAGCGCGATGCCGCCCATTACCGCGACCGCATCGGCAAGATCGACAGCGCAGAGGCCCTGGTGAATGACCGCCGTCTGCTGAAGGTCACGCTTGAGGCTTTCGGGCTGGAGGCGGATCTGAATAGCCGCTTCTTCATCCGCAAGGTGCTGGAGGGGGGCACCCTGACCCCCGGTGCTTTGGCCACGAAACTGTCTGACAAACGCTATGCCCAGATGTCCGCGGCCTTTGGCTTTGGCGACTTCAAGACCCCGCGCAGCAAGGATTCCGCCTTTGCCGACACCATTCTGGCGCAATGGCGCGAGCGGCGTTTTGAAACGGCTGTGGGCGCGCAGGACAATGCCCTGCGCTTGGCCATGAACGCGCAGCGGGAATTGGCAGCTTTGGCCAGCCGGTCGGGCACGGAGAAGACCAAATGGTTCACCCTGATGGGCAATCCGCCGCTACGATCCGTGATGCAAACCGCGCTTGGCCTTCCTGCCCGCATCGCCACGCTGGACCTTGACCGACAACTGACCGAGTTCCAATCGCGGACAGAGGCGGTCTTTGGCAATGAAACGCTGGCCCAGTTCACCGACCCGGCCAAGCGTGAATCGCTGATCCGCCGGTTCCTCGGCCTGTCATCGCTGGAAAATCCGCAGGCCACCGCCCCGGCGCTGACCTTGCTGCAAGCGGGTCTGTTTCGCCGTCTTTAGCCGCGCAAAAGCTGCGACAGGCGGGCGAAACTGGCACTCACCCCCCCCTCGGGCGCGGCTTCGGCCAGAAAGGCATCCAGACGCGGGAAGAGGCGGATCGCCTCATCCACTGCAGGGTCAGAGCCGCGCGCGTAAAGCCCGGCCTGCACCATCAACTCCGCCCGATCCCAGGCCGCCAACACCCGACGTGTCTGCCCGATCAGCGCGTTTTCCACCTCTGACGCGGCGCCGGGCAGGCTGCGCGAGACCGATTTCAGCAGATCAATCGCAGGATAGCGCCCACGTTCGGCGATGCGGCGGTCCATCACCACATGGCCATCCAGCACGCCGCGCAGAATATCGGCCACCGGTTCCTCCATATCCGATCCGGCGACCAGCACCGAAAACACCGCCGTGATGTCGCCCGTTCCGTCAGCCCCCGGCCCGGCGCGTTCGGCCAGCGACATGATGGCATGGGCGACCGATGGCGGATGGCCACGCAGGGCGGCAACCTCTCCGCCCGCCAGTGCCACTTCGCGATGCGCTTCGGCAAAGCGGGTGACGCTGTCGGCCAGAAACAGCACATGCAGCCCCATATCGCGGAACTGTTCGGCCACCGCCATCGCGGCCCAGGCGCAGCGGCGGCGCACCACGGGCGGTTGGTCCGAGGTTGCCGCAACCACCACGCTGCGCGCCATGCCGTCGGGGCCAAGGACATCATCGGTGAAATCCTTCACCTCCCGCCCCCGTTCGCCAATCAGCGCGATCACAACCACATCGGCCTGCACCCCCCGCGCCAGCCGCGCCAGAAGCGAGGACTTGCCCACCCCCGACCCCGCGAAAAGGCCAATCCGCTGACCCTGGACCAGCGGCAGAAGCGTATCAAACACCGCCGTCCCGGTTTCCAACCGCGCGCCAAGCCTGCGACGGGTGGCGGGCGGCGGCGGGGCCGCCCGCAGCGCCCGCGGCAAGGGGCCGGGCAAAAGCGCCCGCCCGTCCAAAGGGTTGCCAAAGGGATCGACCACCCGCCCGATCCAGCTGGCATCCGGGGCAATCCGCGCGGGACCGATCAGGTCCACCATCGCCCCGGTGCCCAGACCATCCGGCATCGAATCGGGCATCACCACCGCCGCCCCCGGATGTAGCGCCATCACCTCGCCCTCCAGCGCCGAAGACAGGCGGATACGGTCCCCCAGCGCTGCGCCGGGCAGACCGGCCACGGTCACCGTTCCAGCGGAAATCGCCGTGACCGTGCCCGTGCGCCGGAGGGGCTGCACCTGCGCCAGCCGCGCGAGAAGTCTGTCGAACTCTGCCATCACGTTCCCTTTCCGTTTCAACCCTTCCTTAGCGAATCGGGCTTAAGCACTGGTGAAGCCGGATCAGGGAGAAACCCGATGTTCGAAAAACTTGAACTCACACGCATGGCGCAATCGCTTGCCGCCCATGCGGGCGCGCGCTTGTCGTTGGTGGCGCAGAATGTGGCCCATGCCGACACGCCGGGATACCGGGCGCGCGATCTGCCTGCCTTTGCCGATGTTTATGACAGCGCGGGAACCACGCTGCGGGCGACGCGGCCGGGCCATATCGGCGGGGCGGCCAGTGCCGCTGAGGCGCCCCCCGTGGATGCAGGTGGCTGGGCCGATCCCAACGGCAACTCCGTTTCGCTGGAGACCGAGATGATCCGCGCGTCAGAGGTGCGGCAGGCGCATGACATGGCGCTTGCCGTTTACCGCAACACCTCGGGCATCATCCGGGCGGCGCTGGGGCGGGGTGGGCAATGATGGACCTTCCCGGTGCCTTGTCCGCCTCTGCCTCGGGTCTGCAAGCGCAGGCGCAACGCTTGCGGCATGTGGCCGAAAACGTCGCCAATGCCGACACGCCCGGCTATCGCCGCAAAATCGCGGTGTTTTCCGCCACGCCGGAGGGCGGGGTCATGGTCCCCGCCGTGCAACTGGACCCCACACCCGTCACGCGGCTGCACGACCCCGGCCACCCCTTGGCCGATGCCGATGGCTATCGCGACGGGTCCAATGTCGATCTGACCATGGAAACGGCGGACGCGCGCGAAGCGGCGCGCAGCTATGCGGCCAATCTCAGCCTGTTTGATCAGGCCCGCCAAATGACCGCGCAACTCTTTGATCTTATTCGCAGGTGACCAGAATGGACCTTTCGCCCCAAATCTCCGGCCTTGCCAGCCGGGCCTATGACGCCGCCCGCCGCATCGCCGCACCAGAGGACAGCACGCCCGATTTCACGGCTTTGGCCCAAAGCGTGACCGCCACCCTGAACCGGGGCGAAGACACCGCCCGCGCTGCGCTGACCGGCAACGCCGATCCGCACGCCTTGGTTGAAGCCTTGGCCTCCAGCCAGATGGCCGTCGAGACCGTTGCCACCCTGCGCGACCGGGTGGTCGAGGCCTATCAGGAAATCCTGAGGATGCCGATATGATGGGTGAGGCGATGATTTTCGACTCGCTGCGCGAGGCGCTGTGGATCTCCGTCCGCATTTCCGCCCCGATGCTGGCGGTGGCCTTGGCGGCGGGTCTGGCCATCGGTCTGTTGCAGGCGCTGACCTCGGTGCAGGAAAGCACGCTGACCTTTGTGCCCAAGGTCGGCGCGATGCTGGCGGTGTTCTGGGTGAGCATGAGCTTCATGACCGCCACCCTTGTCGATTTCTTCACCACCCGGATCATCCCGGTGATTGCGGGGGCGCGCTGATGGACACCACCGCCTATGTCACCCTGACCCGCCAATCCGGCCTGATGCGCGAGATGGAGCTTGTCGCCCATAACATCGCCAATGTCTCTACCGCCGGGTTCCGGCGCGAAGGCATTGTCTTTGCAGAACATGTGGCGCAGGCGGGCACGGCGCCATCGGTATCGATGGCGCTGGCCAAGGCGCGGCTGGTGGACATGACGCAAGGGGCGCTGTCGGCCACGGGCGGCACCTATGACCTTGCCATCACGGGGGAGGGGTTTTTTCAGGTCGCCACCCCGGACGGTCCGCGCTTGACGCGGGCGGGCAGTTTCACCCCGTCCGCCGAAGGGGCACTGATGACCCCCGATGGCCATGCCGTGCTGGATGCGGGCGGTGCGCCGGTCGTCATTCCGGGCGGCGTGGCGCAGGTTCGCATCGGGCCGGATGGCACGATCTCGGCCGATGGGCAGGCGGTGGGGCGGATCGGTCTGTTCCTGCCGGATGATCCCTTATCGCTGCGCCAACAGGCGGGAACGCTGTTTTCCGTCAACGGCACCATCCCGGCCCCGGCGGCCACCGTCATGCAAGGCATGATTGAGGAAAGCAACGTCGATCCCATCACCGAAGTCGCCCGCATGATCGAGGTGCAGCGCGCCTATGAGGCCGGGCAATCCTTTTTGCAGCGCGAGGATGACCGCGCGCTGCGTGTCATCGAAACCTTGGGGAGACAGGCATGAACGCCTTGCAAATCGCCGCCACCGGCATGGCCGCGCAACAGATGCGCGTCGATGTCATCTCCAACAACCTCGCCAACATGTCGACCACGGCCTACAACGCCCGTCGCGCCGATTTTGCCGATCTGCAATACCGCCAGATCGCCAGCCCCGGTACGATCACCGCGACCGATGGAACGATGCTGCCCACCGGCGTGCAGATCGGCATGGGGGTGCGCGCGGCGGCGGTGTCAGTGGTGCTGGCGCAGGGGTCACTGGCACAGACCGGCGGCGATCTGGACCTTGCCATCGAAGGGCGGGGCTATCTTGAGGTGCGTCTTCCCTCGGGTGGGTCGGCCTATACCCGTGACGGGGGGCTGAAACGCGCGGCGGATGGGCAGATCGTGATGTCCGAAGGGTTCGCCGTCGCCCCCGGCATCACCATCCCCTCCGACGCGCGCAGCCTGTCGATCAACCCCGAGGGTGAGGTCTGGGCCTATTTCGACGGTCAGGTGGAGCCAGAGGTTTTGGGTCAGTTGAACCTTGTCGGTTTCACCAATGAAAAGGGTCTGCAGGCGATGGGGTCCAACCTGTATCTGGAGAGTGCGGCCTCAGGCGCCCCCCTGTCCGGCACGCCGGGGCAGGATGGCCTTGGCACCCTGCGGCAAGGGTATCTTGAGGAAAGCAGCGTCGATCCGGTGCGTGAGGTGACGGAATTGATCAAGGCGCAGCGAGGGTATGAGCTGAACGCCAAGGTCGTCACCGCCGCCGATCAGATGCTGTCGGCCATGGCGCAGGTGCGCTGATGTGGTGGCTGGCCCTGATCCTGTTGCCCGCGCCCGCGCTGGCGGATGCGGTGATCATGACCCGCAGCCTGCCCGCCCGCGCGACAGTGGGGCCGGCCGACATCACCACGGTTGCCGCCGACATTCCGGGTGCCGCCACAACAGCGGATCAGGTCGTGGGGCAGGCGCTGCGCGTGGCGGTGCAAGCGGGCCGCCCCTTGCGTGCCGATGACCTGACCGAACCCGAAATCGTCGCACGCAACCAGTTGATCAAGCTTCACTATGCCCAAGGTGGCATGACGATTGCCGCCGAAGGCCGCGCCTTGGACGCCGGGGCCATCGGGCAGATGGTGCGCGTGATGAACCTGTCCTCCCGCGGGACGGTGCAGGGGTTGGTGCTGCCCGACGGCTCGGTACGGGTGGCACCATGAGGGTGCTTGTGCTTGCCTGTCTGACCTTGGCCGGATGCGCCCGCATGGACCATTTCGGCCGCGCGCCAGAGTTTTCGGCGCTGGAGGGCACGCCGCAACACGCCGCCGTCTACTCGGCCCGCTTCCCTGAGGTGGCGGATCAGACCGGACCGGGGGCGCGTGCCTCGCTCTGGTCCGCCGAACGCGGGGCATTGTTCGGTGACCGGCGCGCGGCGCGGCGGGGCGACATCCTGACGGTGTTGATCGAAATCGACGACAGCGCCGAGATCAGCAACAGCACCGAACGCAGCCGCGATGGCAGCGAACGCATGGGCATTCCGCAGATGATGGGCATCCCGCAGCGCGCCAACACGGATTTGCCCGCCGGCGCCAGTCTGGCCAACGCGGTGCAGACCAACAGCCAGTCCAGCTATCAAGGAGAAGGCAGCGTGTCCCGCAACGAACGTCTGGAATTGAAGATCGCCGCCACCGTGGTCGAGGAATTAGCCAATGGCGTGCTGAGGATCGAGGGCCAGCAAGAGGTGCGGGTGAACCGCGAGCTCCGCGAATTGCTGCTGTCTGGCTATGTGCGCCCGGTGGATATCTCGCGCCAGAATGAGATCACGTACGACAAGATCGCCGGGGCGCGGATCTCCTATGGCGGACGCGGGCTGGTGAGCGACGTGCAATCCCCGCGCTATGGCCAGGAACTGGCCGACATCGTGTTGCCCTTCTGATGATCGCGCGTCTGATCCCGTTGATCCTGCCGCTGATCGGGCTGGGGGCCGGCGTCGGCGCCGGGTTCGCCTTGCGCCCGGATGCGCCTGTTGCCTCTGAGGCCGGGCAAGCGACCGAGGCCGCAGCGGCGACGGACGCCCCGGCCGACCTCAAACCAGCCGACCCCGAACCGGCTGATCCGGAAAACCCGCCCGAATATGCCAAGATGAACAACCAGTTCGTCGTACCCGTGCTGGAAGGCGGGCGCGTCGTGTCGATGGTGATCCTGTCGATTTCCATCGAAATCCCCCCCGGCGGGGCTGAGGGCGTCTATGCCCGTGAACCCAAGTTGCGGGACAGTTTCCTGCAAGTGTTGTTCGATCACGCCAACGCTGGCGGGTTCCGCGGGTCCTTTACTGATGGGAGCAACATGGTTCTCCTGCGGCGCGCCTTGCTGGAATCGGCCCGTGGCGTTCTGGGCGAGGCGGCCCGCGATGTGCTCATCACCGACATCGTCCGTCAGGACAACTGATCCCTGATCCGCCCCAAGGCCAGCGCCCGGCCAAAGGACAGCCGGGCCTGATCCGCGGCACTCTGCCGCTCTGCCTCCAGCCGCGCGCGTTCGGGCAGCAGCAAGCGCCGCCGCGCGTCGGCCCAGCCGTCATAGCGGTGCTGGGCCAGCGCTGCCGCCACATCCCCGGGGGGCGGGAGCGGCTGGTCCAGCGCCGCCAGATGCCGGTCAATCGCCGCCACCGACTTGCCCGCCGCGGACAGCCGGGCCAGATCGCGGTCGCGCAGCGCCTCGGAAAGTTGCACCAGTCGGGCCAACTGGCGGGGGTCGATGTTCTGGGCCATCAGGATTTCGCCTTTCTGCGCAGCGCCTCGGCAAAGCGGATCGCGGCGGCGACGGCGCGGTAGTGGTCGGGACGGATCGGCTCTCCGATCTTCACGCTGGCATGCAGGGCGCGGGCGGTGGGCGGATCGTGCCGCACCGGGATGCCGTGCCGCTCTGCCGCCTGCCGCAACCGCAGGGCGACGTCATCCGTGCCTTTCGCGATGCAGATGGGCGGCACACCCGCTGCGCGGTCCCATTTCAGCGCGACAGCGTAATGGGTGGGGTTCACGATCACCACATCCGCCCCTGGCAGATCAGCCAGCATGCGGTTCAGCGCAATCTCTTGCCCCCGTTGGCGGCGTTGCGCGCGGACATGGGGATCGCCTTCGCTTTCCTTGGACTCGTCGCGCAAGTCCTTGTCCGACATGCGGTTGCGCTGGCGAAAGCGATGCCATTGCCACAGCGCGTCCAGCATCCCCAGCGCCAGTTGCAGCCCAAAGACCATGGTGAGGAACCGCAGGGTCAGTCCCGCCATCTCCAGCATCACGCCGGACGGATCGCGCGCCATCGCGGCAAGGATGCGGTCGCCCTGCGATTGCACCAGCCAGAACAGGGCCACCCCTGTCAGGCCCAGTTTGGCCAACGATTTGGCGAAATCCATCAACCCGTCAGGTCCGAATTTCTGCTTGGCATTGGTGACGGGATCGATGCGCGACAGGGCGGGGGCGAGCTTTTCGGGGCTGAAGATGATCCCGCGCAGACCCAGCAGCAAGGCCAGAACCACCAACCCGGGCAGTACGAAAAACGGCCAGAGCGGCAGCAGCATCGACCCCGCCACACCAATCGCAAAGGGCTGGCCTGCCGTCAGGGCCGCCCCGGCCATCCGGTCCACCTGCGACAGCAGGGCCGCCCCGCCTTCGGCCGCCCGCAACAGCGGACCGGCCCCCATCGCCGCCGCCAAGAGCAGACCGCCATAGGCCGCCGCCGCCAGAAGATCCGGCGCGCGCGGAATGTCGCCCTTGTCCCGCGCGTCCTGCAGGCGCTTTTGCGTGGGATCATGCGGGCGGTCGGCGTCGTCTTCGGTCATGGCAGGGCCATCGGGGCGGCGAGGAAGCCATGCAGCACGTCCTGCCAGATGGCCAGCGCCGCCAAGGCCGTCACAGCGGTGACCGTCAGGGCCCCCAACGACAGCGCCGGCGCGCCAAGAAAGGAAACCGGCAGCATCGGCATGGCACGGTTCATCACCCCCAGGCACAGGTTCCAGACCAGGGCCGCCAGCACAAAGGGCGCGGCCAGCGTGAAGGCCAGCGCCGTCGCCCGCGCCACCTGCGCCACGCCCCATTCCGCCACCGCGTCCGCCTGCGGCCATGCTCCGGCGGGGAGCAGGTCATAGGACAGGATCATCAATTCGGCCGCGCGGATATGCAGCCCGCCCTGCACCGCCAGCGCCAGCGCCGAAACGGTGAAGAGTGTGGACACCGCGGGTTGCGGTTCCGCCCCCGCCGTGGCGAACAGTTGGGACAGCGAGGCGGATTGCGCCGCGATCGACCCGGCAAATTGCAGGGCGAGCACCAGAACGCGCAGGCCCATCCCCAGTGTCAGGCCCACCGCAACCTCGATCCCGGCGGCGGTCAGGGTCAGGGCGGGAGGGGTCTGCGGTGCCACGGCGGGAAAGACGACGGCGGTAAATGCCAGCGCCAGCACCAGACGCACCCGTGCGGGCACCATCTGTTCACCAAAGGCGGGCAACAGCGCCATCATCGCTCCCACCCGCAAGAACACCAGTGCTGCCGGATCAAGTCCAAGTCGCGCCATGTCGGCAAGGGCGGTCGCCTCGTCCCACAGGGTCATGTCGGAACCTGACCCAGCATCGCGGGCCGCACGTCCAGCCCGATCTCTTCATAGGCCAACACCGGGGCCGACAGGCCGCGCGCCGCCAGCACCGTCCGCAAAAAGCGCCGCCGCAAGGCCGTGGTCACAAGCGCGGGTTGCACCCCGCCTTCGGCCGCGCGGGCCAACCGATCGGCCACATTGCTGGCCAGCCGTTGAAAGGTCTCTGGCGGAAGGGCGACTTCGCGCTGGTCCGTCTGATGCGCGGCAAAGGTCTTTTCCCAGTCCGGGGCCAGCTGGATCAGTGGCACGGTGCCATCCTCGCGCCGGAATTCCGCGACGATCTGGAAGCCGAGACGCTGGCGCACGTGATCCGCCACCGCCTCTGCCCCGCCCAGGCTGCGGCCTTCGGCGATGGACTCAAGGATCAGGGGCAGGTTGCGGATCGAGACCCGCTCCTCCAGCAACAGGCGCAGGACGGACAAGAGCAGGTCCGTCGGCACGCGGTCGGGGATCAACTCCTCCAGCAGGCGCTTGTTCTGCGCGGCACGGGCGGGGTCACTGACGGCGGTGAATTCGTCCAGCAGGCGGCGCAACCCGCGCAAGGTCAAAAGCCGCGCCAGATTGCCGCGCAGCACCTCCAGCAGGTGGGTGGCCAGAACCTCTGCCGGTTGCACCACGGTCAATCCGGCCAGCGCCGCCGTTTCCTGCTGGTCGGGACGCAGCCAGCGCGCGGGTGCGCCATAGACCGGTTCGCGGACATCCTCTCCGTCGGGCGCGGGTTGGCCATCGACCAGCAGCGCCAGCACGCGGTCGGGGCGCAGCCGGTCCCGCACGCGTTCCACCCCTTGCAGGCGGATGCGATAGCCGCCGGGGGGCAAGGTCGCCTCATCTGTCAGGCGGATTTCCGGCAGGATCAGGCCATAGACCGCCGCCACATGGGCGCGCATGTTGCCGATCCGGGCATCCAGACCGGTGGCCGGATCCAGCACCATGGCGACCAGATCCGGGGCAAATTCGATGTGAATCTCATCGAAATCAAGCACATCGGCGATGGGTCTGGCCCGTGCCGGGGCGGGTTCGGGGGCCGGGACAGGGGCGGGGCCCGCCTTGGCCCGCCCGCGCCAGGCCAGCCACCCCAACCCGCCCGCCGCCGCAAGAAAGGGCAAAGCGGGCATGCCGGGCACCAGCGCGAACAGCGCCATCAACGCGGCCACGGTGCCCAAGGCGGCCGGAAAGCCCGACAACTGCCCGAAGAAGGAGATATCCGCAGCCCCCGTGGCACCGCCCCGCGCCAGCAGCAGTGCGGCAGCCACGGAAATGATCACCGCGGGAATCTGGCTGACCAGACCATCGCCGACAGTCAGGATGGAATAGGTCTCGAACGCTTGGGCGAAGGGCATCTCATGCACCACCGTGCCCATGATCAGGCCGACGATCAGATTGATCCCGGTGATCAGCAAGCCCGCCACGGCATCGCCCTTGACGAATTTCGACACCCCGTCGAGTGAGCCGAAAAAGGTGGTTTCGGCCAATTCCGTCTCGCGCCGGGCCCGCGCCTCGGCGTGGGTGATCGCGCCGGCGGCCATGTCGGCGTCAATGGCCAGCTGACGCCCCGGCATCCCGTCCAGCGCGAACCGGGCGCCCACCTCTGCCATGCGCCCCGCGCCTTTGGTGATCACCATGAAATTGACGATCAAGAGCACGCCGAAAATGACCAGACCGAGAAGGACACTGCCGCCCATGATGAAATTGGCAAAGCCTTCGATGACATGACCGGCGGCATCCGTGCCGGTATGGCCCTGCCCTATGATCAGCTTGGTCGAAGAGACGTTCAGCGACAGCCGCAGCAAGAGCGACGCCAGCAGGATCGTCGGGAAGGCCGAAAAATCCAGCGGTCGTTCGATGAAAAGCGTGACGGTCAGCATCAGGATCGCCAAGGCGAAGGACATGGCCAGCCCGATGTCCAGCACGATGGCGGGCACCGGCAGGATCATCATGACGATGACCGCCATCAAGGCCAGCGCCAAAAGCACCGTCGGCTGGAACAGGTTTTTCCGCAGCGTGCCGCCCAGATCGCCCAGCATCACGGCGCCCCGATCAACGGTGTCATCGCCCGGCCCTGCGGCACGATGGAGCCGACCGCGCCGGATTGTCCGGCCAAGAGCAACGGATAGCCGTTGGCTCGCGGCGCGGTGGGCGGCGGCGGACCGGTCAGGGGGTCCGCGTCATGCGCGGCCTCAAGCCGGGTCAGATAGGCCTCGCCCAAGGCGGGCGTGCGGGAATGGTAGGCGGCGGCGGCCTCGCGCCAATCGCCGGTTTCGGCGTGCAGTTCGGCCAGAAAGCGCGCGGCATGACGGGCGTTGGTCGTGGGGTCGATCATCTCGGCCAGATCCGCGAACCGCGCACCATGCCAGCGCAGATTCAACTGGAAACAGCCAAGGTCGACCTGACCCACACCCTCGGCCACCGCCTGTTCCGCCGCGGCCACCGCATCCTCGGCCGTGTCGAACCATTGGCCCTGTCCGCCGACGTTCAGCGTCCAGGGCCAGGGCGCATTGTCCCGCCCGGTTTCAACGCGGGTCACGGCGCGCATCAGGGCCAGAGGCACGCCGTTTTCCGCCGCCGCCTGTTCCGCCGCCACATCACACAGGTCTGCGGGTGAGGCCAGGCCGGGCGCGGGAGACAAAAGCAGCACTAGGCCAAGAAAACGCGTCATCGCGCACTCCTTCTGGATGGGGCGGTCAGGCTAGGGGGCAAGGTCTTTCGATTCGGTAAGCGGCTTCGCTTAGGGCGCGGCCTGTTCGGGTGTAGCCTCCAGCAGCGCGGCCACCGCAGCCCGGGTCGCAGCACTTTGGGTCAGGATCGCGCGGCCATCGGTCAAAGGGCCGCCCGACCGAGGGGTGGGCCGTAGTTCTGCTGTCGCGGCTTGCCATGTGGCGGGGCCGCTTTGGCGCAGGATGTCCCAGTCGCGCGCCTGAATCCGCGCCGAGATCTGTTGCGCAGGGTCCCCCTCGGCCTCTCCCGCCAAAAGATCGGCCGCGGTGCCCGGATCGCCCAGCGCCAGCAGCGCCCGCGCCCGAAGCGCGGCGGCCCCGCCCCCCGGACGACCGGCGAGGCGGGTCAATGCCGCACGGGCCTGACCGGCGGCCAGTTCGGCGGCGGCCAAGGCCAGAGGATCGCCATCCGGGCCAATCCAGATCTGTGCCGCCGCGCCAAATCCCAAATCCGTCAAACGTTTGGCCAGTTGCAGCCGGGTCTGTTCGGCAGCGGATGGCGCCGGGGGGGCGGGCAAGATGGCATGGGTGATCACTGCGGAGTCAGGCCCCATCTCCGCTAGGACCGCCCAAAGATTGGGGGTCGTGGTAGCCAGCACTTGCGCTGGCGCGCTTTGCAGGTCGGCAAAAGCCGCATCGAAGCTGCCCGCCAGACCCTGCGCCAAGATCATGGCCCGCGTCAGCGCCGGGTCATCGGGTTGTTCATGGCGCATCGCCGCCACGGCCGTCACATCTGCGGGCGCAAGCGGTTTGCGGGCCTGAAACCGTGCCTCAATCAGGGTGACAAGCGCTGCGGCACTGTCCGGCCCGCCCCGGGCCAAGGCGGCCTCTGCCTCTGCCGCGGCTTGTTCAGGTTGGTCACGTCGCAGCGCGATCCGGGCATCCACCAGCGCCCCGGCGGCGGGATCGCCGCGCAACATCGCATCGCGCAGGGATTGCGCAGTCGATCCATCCCCGGCGCGCAGGAACTTTTCTGTCAGACCCGGCCCCAGACTCCGGCGAAGATGGGGTGGCAGGGCGGAAAAGGCGGCCAGCACGGCCGGCGCGTTCACCTCTGGCGGGGAGAGCGTCGGCGTCACCAAGGTGGCCCAGAGTGCGGCTGGCCCGTCGCAGGCGGTCATGCCCGCAAATGGACCCTCTGGGTCGGGGTCGCCATCCACCGCCCGCGCCATGCTGCGCCACAGGGCGGCGTCGGCGGCGTCCGCACCGAAGGTATCCACCAGGACCAAAGCCTCGGCCCCGAACCCCAACCAGAGGTGGCGGCGCACCGCCAGCGCCAGCGCCTCCGGATCGGCACGGTCGAACTCGCCAAGAAAGTCCGACAGATCCGTCAGTTGTGCCGCCGGGGGCAGGTCGGGGTCACCCCAGTCTGATACATTGACCCGCTGGGGGGCGGCACAGTCGGCGCCCCCGGCGGTCAGGCTGGGCCGGGGGTCCTGCGGCGACAGGCCGGTGAGTCCCGGCAAGGTCAGCAGGCCAACCCGCGCCGTGCCGGGTTTTGTCGCCCCGCGCGCGGGCGGATCGGGCAGCCGGACCACAGGATCGACCAATCCGCGCGCGGCCCCGTCAGCCAGTTCCTTCAGCAAGGCATCGCGCAGGACCAGTGTTTGCGGGTCGGGCACCGGCGCAACTGCCACGGGTGCGGCGGGTTTGGGCGGGGCAGACAGGGCATGGTCTGTCCAGTTCCATGCCATCGGGGGACGGGCGGCGGGCTGCGTCCGATGCAGGGGCGGCGCGGGTTCCCCGGCCTCGGTCAGTTCAAAGGATGATCCTTCTGGCGGTGGCCCATCGCGCAGGTCGATGACCACAATGCCCGGCCGGTAATCAAAACCAACGGCATGGCAGGTACAGCCGAGTGTCAGGCGCAATCCCCGCCCGTCTTCAGACGCCGAAAGATCGGCCAAACGATCACGCGTGATCACGCGAAAGGCCTGATCCAGATTGAAGCTGGCAGCCCGGCGCAGCCGCAGCACATAGCCATCTGCCAGCCGCGACAGCCGCCAGCCCG
The DNA here is from genome assembly GCA_027486345.1 of Paracoccaceae bacterium. Classification (GTDB taxonomy): domain Bacteria; phylum Pseudomonadota; class Alphaproteobacteria; order Rhodobacterales; family Rhodobacteraceae; genus Paragemmobacter. The sequence goes on along the minus strand of JAIXPH010000032.1, from coordinate 96,916 downwards.
TCAACCCCGGCGCTTCCAGAACGACACGGGTAAAACTCGGGTGATCACCTGTCGTGACCGCAACCGGCGGCGGCTGTGTGGATTGCGCCATGGCCGATTGGCCCGCAAACCACAGGAAAAGCAGCAGGAACCACCGCATCACGCCGCCTCTTGCCGCAAGCCGCGCAGGGCCTGTTCCAGGTCGGCAAAGCTGGGACGGACCTGATGGGGCGTGTTCTGGCGGCCCACCTCAATGCAGATATTGGCCGGGTGGTTGTGCAGATTGGCGACCAGCACCTCACGGATCAGGCGGTAGAACTGGGCCTCTTCCTCCAGCACGGCCTTCAGACGGGCGGCGAACGGGCCGATCAGGCCATAGGCCAAAAAGACGCCCAAAAAAGTGCCCACCAACGCGCCACCGATCATTTTACCAAGAACTTCCGGGGGTTGATCGATAGACCCCATCGTCTTGATCACCCCCAGCACCGCCGCCACGATGCCAAGCGCGGGCAGCGCATCGGCCATGGATTGCAGCGCATGGGTGGAATGCTGGGCATGGTGCGCCGCCGCCTCCATCCGCTTGTCCAGAACCTCTTCGACCTGATGCGGATCGTCGTAATTCATCCCGGCCGCGCGAAAAGTGTCGCAGATCAGATCGACCGCCTCATGGTCCGAAAGGATGCGGGCGTAGCGGGCAAAGATCGCGCTGTCCTTGGGATTTTCGATATGTTCTTCCAAGGCGACGGGATTGCCCCGGGCGACACGGATCAGCTCAAAGAGCAGGCACAGCAGATCGCGGTAATCGGCTGTCTGCCAGCGCGGTCCCTTGAACACCTTCTTGATGTCCGCCAGCGTGTGCTTGACCGTGGCCACGTCATTCGAGATCAGGAAAGCGCCGACAGCGGCCCCCCCGATCATGATCATTTCAAAGGGCAGGGCTTTCAGAATGATGCCCAGATGGCCCCCGGCCAGCACATAGCCGCCGAAAACCATGATCATCAGCACTGCGATGCCGATCATGCCGAACATGGGACGTCATCCTCCGATCCAATTTGCGAAAGTTTCAGGCGGGCGGGTTAACGAATCGCCTCACTCCGTCGGGGCGCGGGCATTGCGGCCCGCGATCAGCGCGCTGACCGCAAAGGCCGCGTCCGGCGGCATTCCCGCAAGGATCGCCGCCGCTGCCGCCGGTTTCATCCGGCCAAGGAAACCGGCCGCGAAATCGGAGGACATCGCGGCAAAAAGCCGTGCCGCGTCCGTGGGTTTCATCGCCTCATAGACGGCGGTCAGACGGTCCAGATCGCCCTCTGCCGCGCCATCGGCGACGGTGACAAGGCGCGACAAGGCCTCTTCGGCCTCCTGCAACTCTGTCAGGCGGGTCTGGATCGCCGTTTCCGCAAGGTCCAGCGCGGCAAGGCGTTCCTCGATCGCCTGTTCGCGCGCGGCGACCCGGGTTTCGCGGTCCGTCAGGGCCTCGGCCACGGCAAGGGGCGGTGGCGGGCAGGTTAGCGGCGCATCGGTCGGCGCCGTCGGGTCGCTTGCGGCCATCGCCGCGCCGACACCGGCACCCAAGCGCATCGCCCCGGCGGAGGCCAGCATCAGCGCGAGGATGACCAGAACGCTGCGCGCGCCCCGCGTCATTCGGCGGCCTCCACCCTTGGGCTGCGGCGGCGCAGCACGCGGATCTGACCGCTGCTTCCCGGTTCCGGCAGGTCATGCAGCGCGGCCAGCATCAGGTCCAGCCGGGCGGCGGCGGCTTCGGCCCGGGCGACCTGTGCCTCCAGCGCGGCCGAGGACTGACCGGCCGTGCCCTGCGCGGCCTGAAGCGCGCGCGTCATGTCATCGACCTGCGCGGACAGGACCGCAATCGCCCCGCCCATGCCCGATTCCAGCGCCGTGAAGCGTTGCAAGCGCCCTTGCAGGATATAGCAATACAGCGCCGCCCCAAAGGCCCCGGCGGCCAGCATCACATCGGCGATCAGGTTCATTCCGGCCCCCTTTCAGTTCAACACGAATTCGGTAACCAGCAGGTCGCGCACCCGCCCGTCGCCCGCCACAAGCTGGATTCGCCGCAACAGATGCGCGCGGATGCGCACCAGCGTGGAGGGGTCCTGCAACTCGGCCACGGACACCGCGCGCAGATAGCTATTCAGCACATCCTGAATCCGCGGCAGGATCAGCGTCACGGCGTCCAGCTCTGTCGCTTCGACCTCCAGTTGCGCGGCAAAGCGCAGATGGCTGCTGGACGACCCTTGCGGCAGTGAGATCACCGCAGGCGGAATGGGGACAAAGCCGATGTCCGGAAGGGGCGATGCTGTTTCCGCCTCTGCCCCCGCCGCATGACCAAAGAGCAGGCCGGACCAGATGGCATAGAACCCGCCCCCACCCAGGACCAGCGCGCCCAAGAGGCCCAGAATCAGGGGAAGCCTGCCCTTTTTCGAAGGTTTTTCATCAGGTTGTTCTGGTTCAGCCATGGTGGTCATCCCTTTCTGGATGCCCCAGTCATAGTCTGACGCGGACTAACCGATTGTTAAGGCCCACCCGTCAGATTGACCGCCAAGGGGCAGGACGCCCTGCAAGGGAGATTCGGGTGCAGAACCTCGTCACGCTTTGGCAAACCTTGGACACGCGTCGCCGCATGATCGTAGCCGGGGCGACGTTGGCGGTGTTTGCGGCGGTGCTGGTCCTGTCGCGCATGGCCGCCACACCGCAGATGGCGCTGCTGTATTCCGGGCTTGATCCGGCAGCGGCCGGGGCTGTCGTCGCGGCGTTGGAGGCGCGGGGCGTGGTGCATCAGGTGCAGGCCGATGCGATTCAGGTGCCCGCCGACCGTCGCGACAGCCTGCGGATGGAACTGGCCGCCGAAGGCCTGCCGGCCGCGACCGGCAAGGGGTATGAACTGCTGGAGTCGCTGTCGGGGTTCGGCACCACCGCGCAGATGTTTGATGCCGCGCAATGGCGTGCCATCGAAGGGGAACTGGCGCGCACGCTGCTGGCCTCTCCGGGGGTCCGGGCGGCCCGGGTCCACATCTCCCGTGGGGCGGCACGGGCCTTTGCGCAGGCCGACCGTCCGACGGCCTCGGTTGCGGTGACGCCGTCGCTTGGCCGCGTGACTGGTGCGCAGGCACAGGCGATCCGGCATCTGGTGGCTGCGGCCGTGGCCGGGATGACACCGGAGGAGGTGCAGGTGATCGACACCACCGCTGGCCTTGTCACCGCCGAGGATGCGACGATGCCCGCGGCCGCCTCGTCCCGCGCGGCAGAGATTCGCGGCAATGTCGAACGGCTGCTCGCAGCGCGCGTCGGTCCGGGCCGGGCGGTGGTCGAGGTGGCCGTCGATCTGGTGACCGAATCCGAAACCATCAGTGAGCGCAAGATCGACCCGGACGGCCGGGTGATCGTCTCCAGCGCGACGGAACAGCAATCCGGCAGCCAAAGCCAGCCGGGCGGGGCGGTGACCGTGGCGTCGAACCTTCCGGATCAGGCGGGCGCAGGGCAGGGCGCGGGGAGCAGCAATGAAACGGCGCGTGAGACGGTGAATTACGAACTGTCCGAAACACGGCGCGATCTGCGGCGCGAACCGGGCGATATCCGCCGCCTCTCCGTCGCGGTGCTGGTCGACGCCGCGGATGGCCTGGCCGAGGATGGCAGCCCCACCCGGACCCCGCGCAGCGAGGAAGAGATGGCGGTTCTGCGCGATCTTGTGGCCTCGGCGGTCGGGTTGGACGAATCGCGGGGGGATGTCCTGACCCTGCGGTCGTTGGAATTCCTGCCCGCGACGGAAGACGGCACCCTGGCCGAAGCCGGTTTCCTCTCCGGTCCGCTGGATGTGATGCAGCTGGTGCAGATGGCGGTGCTGGCTGCTGTCGCGCTGGTGCTTGGGCTGTTCGTGGTCCGTCCGATTCTTGCCGCGCCGCCACGGGCCCTGCCTGCCCCGCCGATGCCCTTGGCGTTGGCAGGGACGGGGATGGCCTCCGGTTTTGGCGGGGCAGAGGCCCTGACCGGGGTGATCGACGATGACTCGCCGCTGCCCCCAATGGCGCTGGTCAGTGATCTTTCGACCGACGAAGATCCCGTCGCCCGCCTGCGGCGCCTGATCTCGGAGCGTCAGGCCGAATCCGTCGAAATCCTGCGGGGCTGGATGGAAGCGGAGGAGCGGACCTGACATGCCGTTGCGCCTTGAAACCTTCGCATCCGACGACGCCCCCTTGGCCCCCGCGGCCCCGCCCGAGGGCGGCGAGGAGGCGCGGCTGTCCGCCTATGACGATGGCTATGCCGCGGGGTGGGAGGATGCGCTTGCCGCCCGCGATGACGAGGCCGCCCGCCTGCGCGATGCGGTCGGCCAAGCCTTTCAGACCATGGGTTTTTCCTATCATGAGGCGCGGATGCACATCCTGCACGCCCTGCGCCCGCTGCTTGAGGCGATGGTGTCCACGCTCTTGCCCCGGCTTGCGGCGGAGGCGATTGGTCCCATGGTGGCCGAGGTGATGATGACGCTGGCCGCCGATGGCGCGGATCATCCCGTTGTCCTGCGCGTCCACCCTTCGGCCCGCAGCGCGGTTGAAGGGTTTCTGACCCCGCCGTCCAGCCTGCCGCTCACCGTGATCGACGATGGCCAACTCGCACCGGGGCAAGTGGTGGTTCAGGCCGGGCCATCGGGTGCGCGGGTCGATCTGGACGGGGCGATTGCCGAAATCGCGGCGGCCCTGGCCGCATTCTATGACCTTTTGCCAGCGGAGAGACGCTATGGATGACGACGCCAACCCCTTCGCGCAGGTGCCGATCGAGATCACCATTTCGGTCGGTCGGGCGCGGCCTCTGGTGCGCGATCTGCTGCGCCTGACGCGGGATGCGGTGCTGCCGCTCGACCGGCGGGTCGAAGATCCGGTGGAGCTTTGGGTCGGAGATCGCCTTATCGCGCGCGGCGAGTTGGAGGAATTGGGGGGCGAGGCTTCCGGTCAACTGGCCGTGCGTCTGACCGAGGTGGCGACTCTGCGGGGCGGGCTGTGATGCGCCTACCGCTGTTGGCGGGGCTGCTCCTCCTGTGCCTTGCCGGACCGTCGCTGGCGCAATCGCTCTCGATTGATCTGGGGCGGGGCGGGCCGACGGTGGCCACGCGAACGGCACAACTGTTGCTTTTGGTCACGGTGCTGGGTCTGGTGCCGGGGCTGATGGTGACGGTGACCTGTTTTCCCTTCATCGTCACGGTCTTGTCGATTCTGCGGCAGGCCATCGGTCTGCAACAGGCGCCGCCCAACATGCTGATGGTCAGTCTGGCGCTGTTTCTGACATGGTTCGTGATGGAGCCCGTGATCCAGCAAAGCTGGCGCGAAGGGGTGGAGCCGTTGAACAACGGCCAGATGGACCTTGCCACCGCTGTTCCCGCCATGGCCGAACCGTTCCGGCAGTTCATGGCGGCGCGGGTCGATCCCGACACCTTTGCCGCGCTGCGGGATTTGCGCCCGGGTGAAACGGCCCCGCCCGCCAGCGCGCCATTTTCCCTGCTGACCCCGGCCTTTGTGCTGTCAGAAATCGCGCGGGCATTTCAGATCGGCTTCCTGATCTTTCTGCCCTTTCTGATCATCGATCTGGTCGTTGCGGCGGTGCTGATGGCGATGGGGATGATGATGGTGCCGCCGGCCATCGTGTCTTTGCCGTTCAAGCTGGCCTTCTTTGTCGTGGCCGATGGCTGGACGTTGCTGTCCAGCGCCTTGGTGCGTGGCTATCTGCCATGAAAAAACCCCGCCCGAAGGCGGGGTTTCAAGGCTTTGTCGGACAAAACAGCGATCAGGCCGTCTTCTTGCCCTTTTGCGCTGCCCAGATCCGCTTGTTGGTCAGATAGAGCAGCGACGCCAGCACGATCAGGAAGGCTACGGCGGTAAAGCCTGCCTCACGCCGCGCCATCAGCTTCGGTTCGGCGGTCCACATCAGGAAGGACGACACATCCTCGGCCATGTTCGACACGGTGGCCGGGTGGCCGTCGGCATAGGTCACCTGATCATCCGACAGCGGCGGGGGCATGGCGATCCAGCTGCCCGGCACGGTGGAAACCCCGTGCTCATCCTTGCAGCTGTCCGGCACGCCACCGTTCGGGAAGGAGGTGTTGTAGTAGAACCCATCAATCCCGTCCGGCGCGCATTCCGGGTTTTCTTCGTAATGCGTCAGGATCGAGTAGATGTATTCCGGTCCGCCCATGCCGTTGAAGAGCTGGCTCATGCCGGTGCCATAGGGGCCGTGGAACCCGGCGCGGGCCTTGGCCATCAGCGACAGGTCCGGTGCGCCTTCCATGCCGGAATGCGGGAAGTGGTCGGTCGGAATGCCTTCGCGATCTTCGCCGGTTTCCTTGTCGGTCACCGTGAATTGCTTGGCATAGGCGCGAACCTGATCTTCCGGCAGGCCCGGTCCGCCCTCATCCGACAGGGTGCGGATGGGGACGAATTTCAGCCCGTGGCAGGCAGCGCAAACCTCGGTGTAGACCTGAAGCCCGCGCTGAAGCTGGAACTGGTCAAAGCGGCCGAACGGACCTTCATGTGCGAAGGCGAAGTCGGTCAATTCGGCGTGGCCACCGGCGGCCAGTGCCCCCCCGGCCGACAGGGCCAGGGTTGCAGCGGTGGCGAGTGCGATTTTCCTGAGCATCTTGGTCAGTTCCCTTCTCACTCGGCCGGATGGGCTTTGGAGCCGTAGTGGGCGTTGAAGTCATCCTCGATCGTCGCCGGTTGTGGCAGCGGCTTTTCGATCACGCCCAAGAGCGGCAGGATCACGAGGAAATAGGCGAACCAGTAAGCCGAGGCGATCAAGGAGATCGTCGCATAGGGTTCTTCGGCGGGCATCGCCCCGACCCACATCAGCACCATGAAATCAAGGCACAGAAGCGCAAACCACCATTTGAACATCGGACGATACCGGCCCGACCGCACGGAGGAGGTGTCCAGCCACGGGGCCAGCGCCATCACGGCAATCGCGCCGAACATCGCCAGCACGCCAAAGAACTTGGCGTCGATGATGCCGAAGGACAGCCATTCCGCCGCGATCACCACCCAGACATCGGCGGTAAAGGCGCGCAGGATCGCGTAGAACGGCAGGAAGTACCATTCCGGCACGATGTGCGCGGGCGTCGAAAGCGGGTTCGCCTCGATGTAGTTGTCGGGGTGACCCAGGTAGTTGGGCATGAAGCCCACGACCGCGAAGAACACCAACAGGATGATCGCCAGCGCGAACAGGTCCTTGATCACATAGTAGGGCCAGAACGGCACGGTATCGCGCGCGGCCTCTTCCTTCGATGTGCGGCGCACCTCAACCCCGGTCGGGTTGTTGTTGCCGGTGGTGTGGAAGGCCCAGATGTGGACGGCGACCAGACCGGCGATGACGAAGGGCAGCAGGTAGTGCAGCGAGAAGAAGCGGTTCAGAGTGGCATTGTCCACGGCGGGCCCGCCCAACAGCCAGGTCTGGATATCGGGGCCGATGCCCGGGATCGCGCCGAACAGGCCGGTGATCACCGTCGCACCCCAGAAGGACATCTGACCCCAGGGCAGAACGTAGCCCATGAAGGCGGTGCCCATCATCATCAGATAGATCAGCATGCCGATGATCCAGGTCACTTCGCGCGGGGCCTTGTAGGACCCGTAGTAGAGACCGCGGAAGATGTGCAGGTACACGGCCACGAAGAACAGCGACGCGCCGTTGGCGTGCATGTAGCGGATCATGTAGCCGCCGTTCACGTTGCGCATGATATGTTCGACCGACGCGAAGGCGTAGTCCACATGCGGCGTGTAATGCATCACGAGGATGATGCCGGTGACGATCTGCAAGGCAAGGCAGAAGGTCAGGATGATGCCCCAGATCCACATCCAGTTCAGGTTCTTGGGTGTGGGGATCATGATGGTGTCATAGAGCAGCCCGACGATCGGCAGGCGCTTGTGAAGCCACTGTTCGCCGCCCGTCTTGGGCTCGTAATGGTCGTGAGGAATTCCGCCCATTTTTGTTTTCCTTACCCGAGCTTGATCGTGGTTTCGTTTTCGAAGGCGGCCACCGGAACCGGCAGGTTGCGTGGCGCGGGCCCTTTGCGGATGCGGCCCGCGGTGTCGTAGTGCGAGCCGTGGCAGGGGCAGAACCAGCCGCCGAAATCGCCCGACCCGTCACCCAGCGGCACGCAGCCGAGGTGGGTGCAGACGCCCATCATCACCAGCCACTCGCCCGCTTCGTCCAGCGTCCGGTTCTGGTCGGCAGCGTCGGCGTCGGGCTTGTTGGCGTTCTCGCCCTTTGCGTCCGGCAGATCGCTCAGCGCCGTCGCGCGGGCGGCCTCGATCTCTTCGGGGGTGCGGCGGCGGATAAAGACCGGCTTTCCCAGCCATTTGACCGTCAACTGCGTGCCGACTTCAACCGCCGACACGTCGACGAAGATCGACGAGAGCGCCTGAACATCCGCCGAGGGGTTCATTTGGTTGATCAGGGGCCAGACGGCGGCGCCTGTGGCAACCGCCCCGGCACCCGCCGTGGCGAAATACAGGAAATCCCGCCGGGTGCCTGCGTTGTCTTCTGCGTGGGACACGAGAACTTCTCCCTTTCAAGGACGCGGCGCGTTCCGCGACCCATATGCCAGAACGGCCGCGAACGCGCCGCAGCCTTATCGGGCGGCTTTTAGACAACATGGGCCTAGTCGTCCAGCGGACAAAGGCGCGCAGTCTGACTCCAGGATGTGGAATTCCGTATGGTTGTGGCGGGCCGGTGACCCTGCCCGCTCCGCACGGGGTGGCCCGACCTGAGCGATCAATGTGGCCGATGGACCAGTGCGGGGCAAAGCTGGTAAGCCACGCGCGCCGGAGGGCCCTGCGGGGCGCGTGCAGGAGGGTGTGGCGTGCGACAGGTTTTGAATTGGCTCAGCCGGATCGGACGGGCGCAGGTGGTGCTGGCCGTTCTGGTGGTCGCCATGCTGAACGGCCCGGGCAATCCGCGCCAGATCGGCGACCGTTTGCAGATCGCGCTGCCCTCGATCGCCTTTGCCTGTTCTGTGCTGAACGGATCGGCCGGGGAATATGCCCTCCGCTTTGCCACGATGATGATCGCCGCCCATGGATCCAAACATGCGCTGGGTCAGGCCCCGATCAACATCCGCCCCGATGGCGGTGATCTGGGGTTTCCGTCGGCGCATACCTCTGCCGCGGCGCTGGGGGCATCGTCCATCGTGCATGAGTGCATCTCGGGCCATCCGGTTGCCAAGGCGCTGGTCGTCATCTCGGCGGGTTTCGTCGGCGGGTCTCGGATTGATTCGGACCGGCATGACATCTGGCAGGTGCTGGCCGGGGCGCTGCTGGGCTGGGGCTGCGACCGTGCCTTGCGCCGCGACACCCCCGCCCGGCGCAAGGTGGTGGGCTGGCTTGCCTGGGCCGTACGACCCTTGACTGCGCTGCGTCAGGCCGCGTTGCGCCTGCTGCCGGGTGCCAAGCCGCGCGTCTGAGGCGCGTCACGTCCCGCGACTTGACCGTGCGGCGACGGGTCAAGCGCGGGTGGCCCAGTGCGGATCACATCTTTCGCAGGCCCCGGTCAGGCCGCCGGGCGCGTGGCCTGCATCGACGGGCGCAGCGCAAAGGCCGCCTCCCATGCGGCCAGATGAGGGCGGTCGGTGCGCCATCCGCGTGCGCCATGGCGGAAATCCAGATACCCCAGCGCGCAGGCCAGCGCGATCTGCCCCATGTCCAGCGGTCCCTGCAACTGCGGCATGCCGCGCGATTCGATCATGCTCAGGGCGCGGTCGATCTTGGACCATTGCCCTTCGACCCAGGGGGCAAAGCGCAACTCCTCGGGGCGCAGGCGCGATTCATAGACCATCAACAGCGCGGCATCGAGGATGCCATCCGCCGTCGCCTCCAGCACCATCGTCTCCCACAGGGCGGGACCGGACGGATAGAGCCCGGCCTTGGCGCGGTCATCCAGATAGCGGCAGATCACCCGGCTGTCATAAAGCGCGGGGCCGTCGTCCCGTTCCAGCGCAGGGACCTTGCCCAAGGGATTGGCATCAAGGGGGGCCTGACCGGGATCAAGCGGGGTGCCCGATCCGGTCACCTGTTCGACCTGATCCAGCAGGCCGGTTTCGTGCAAAAGCACCATGACCTTGCGGACATAGGGCGAAGTGGGAGAGTAGAACAGGCGCATCGCGGCCCCCTGTGGTCTGTGCCGGGCCGATGCTAGGCGCGGCGCATGGCAATGTCACCCCTGCGCCGGACCCTCCAGCCCGCGCATCAGCGCCGCAATCGCCACCGCCGCCGCATCGCCCTGTTCCAGCGCGGCGATCACGCCGGCCCGGGCCTCGGGCGTCTTGTTCTGGTTCAGTTTCCACGTCCCCTGCACATCGGTGATGTCCAGACGGAAGGGCAGGATGCCGCGCATCATCCGGTCCATCACCCCGTCGCCCATCTTGTCCGAGGTCCATGGCCGCTTGGGCAGGCGCTGTTCGAATTCGGCGGAAAGCCCGTCCGCCTGCGCCCGAAGCGCCTCATCGGGCAGGGGCGAGAGCGTGCCACGCAGATGCACGGCGACGTAGTTCCATGTCGGCACCTGATCCGCCATGCCATACCAATCGGGCGAGACATAGGCATCCGGCCCGCTGACGGCGATCACGGCAGGCAGCGGCAAGCCTGCACGGGCGATGGGATTGGACCGCGCCAGATGCAGGGTCACGCAGGTGTCGGTGTCAAACAGGAAGGGCAAATGTGCGATCAGCGGCCCCTGATCCCCGTTGACCGTCAGCATCCCGAATCCCCGCGCCCGGGCAAAGGCCAGATTGCAATCCTGCGGGGTGGCACGAAAGGCGGGGTTCGGATGCATGGCAAGGTCCCTCAGGCTGCGTCGGCCCCATGGAACGCCGGTGATTCGCGCGGGTCAATGCCGGTGGCGCTGCGGCGGGCCAAAAGTCCGCCAAGCGGCGGTCTGGAAATGACAAAGGCCGCCCCGAAGGACGGCCCGTCAAACCTGTCGCCTGCGCGAAACTTAGCCCTGACGGGCTTTGTAGCGCTTCTGCGTCTTGTTGATCACATAGACGCGGCCCTTGCGGCGCACGACTTGGCAATCGCGATGACGCGTCTTGAGCGAGCGGAGCGAGTTCGCAACCTTCATCGTTCTTCTCCCATTCGCGGCGCCAGACGCGGTCTGCGTGCGCCTTGAAATTCGTTTGCCTCCACACGGTTGCCCGGTCAGAGACGGTGAAATGGTGGGCGGTACTGGGATCGAACCAGTGGCCACTACGATGTCAACGTAGTGCTCTACCGCTGAGCTAACCGCCCACGCTGCCTGATGGCCACCATGCCTCCCACCGGGATGCACAGCCGCCGCTTCGGTCCGGGGGTCTATAAAAGGAGTCGCGCGGGGGTTCAAGGGGTTTTGGCAAAGGAAAAAACGCCGCTATATCTGGTTCATGGACACAAACGCTTTCACGTTGCACCGGCCCCTGCGGCAAACCACCCCCGTGGTCTTCTCTTCACCGCACAGCGGGCGGGAGTATCCCGTGGATTTCGTGTGTGCCAGCCCGTTGGACGCGCAGGCGCTGCGGTCGTCCGAGGATGCCTTCGTCGATGACCTGTTCCTGCATGGGGTGGCCTGCGGGGCACCGCTGATCGCGGCCCGTGCGCCGCGCGCCTATATTGACCTGAACCGCGCGGCGGATGAGCTTGACCCCGCCGTGATCGACGGCATCGAACGCGCGCCGCACAATCCGCGCGTGACCTCCGGTCTTGGCGTAATCCCGCGCGTGGTCGCGGGGGGGCGCAACATCTATCGCGGCAAGCTCTCTCTGCCGGAAGCCGAGCAGCGGATCACCCGCCTGTGGCATCCCTATCACCGCGCCTTGCGCCAATTGATGGAGGAAAGCCACACCCGCTTTGGCCGCGCCGTGCTGATCGATTGCCATTCCATGCCGCATGAGGCGATCGAGGCGCATGCCCGCCCCGGCCATCCCCGGCCCGATGTGGTCTTGGGCGACCGGTTCGGCGCCGCCGCGGGGCGCGAGGTGGTGGAGCGGCTGGAGGCCGCCTTTGCCGCCGCCGGTCTGCGCGTGGTCCGCAACTCTCCTTTCGCGGGGGCCTATATCGCGCAGGCCTATGGCCGCCCCTCGCGCGGCTTTCACGTCGTGCAGGTCGAGATTGACCGCGCGCTCTACATGGATGAGGCGCGGGTGGAAAAACGGGCCGATTTCGACGCCTTCCGCGCGCTGATGGCCGGAGTGATCGACGAGGTCACCGCAGGGTTCAGCAGTGGGCTGGCACTGGCGGCAGAGTGATCTGTCACCGCAGGGCGCGGCCCTTGATGATCGCCTCGGCCCCGAATCTGGCGCGGATGGCATCGGCTGCGCGTTCTGCGCGGGCGCGTTTGGCGGCATCGGGGTCCAGCAGGTCACCAGATCTGTCCGCCTGATCTTCATTGACGATGTCGGTGATGCCCACCCCGATCAATCGGAAGGGGCCGGGCGTACCGGCATGGTCATAAAGGTCCCGTGCCGCACGATAGATTCGGTCGGCGATCTGGGTGGCATCGCCCAAGGCATGGCGGCGGGTGACGGTCTGGAAATCGTCCTTTTTCAGCTTCAACACCACGCAGCGCCCCGCCAGCCCCTTGGCCTTGGCGCGGTCACTGACCTGTTCGGACAGCCGCCACAGGTGGCCGTCCAGGATATCGGCATCCGCCGTGTCATCGTGAAAGGTGGTTTCCTTTGAGATCGACTTTGGCCGTTCATCCCGGCTGACCCGCCGCAGGTCGATCCCCCGCGCCAGATGCCACAGCCGATCCCCCATCGATCCGAATCGCGCTGTCAGGTCCACGCGGTCCCAGCGCAGCAGGTCCGCGATGGTGCGGATGCCCGCCTGTTCCAGCGCGGTCTGGGTGGCGGTGCCCACCCCCCAGATGATCCTGACCGACCTTGGCCGCAAAAAGGCATCGGTATCCGCGCGCCCGATCACGGCAAAGCCTTTGGGCTTGTCGAGGTCCGAGGCGATCTTGGCCAGAAACTTGTTGTGGGACAGTCCCACCGATCCGGACAGCACCAACTCGGTCTCCATCCGCCGCACCAGTCGTGCCATCATCACGGCGGGCGGTGCGCCATGCAGGCGGGCGGTTCCGGTCAGGTCGATAAACGCCTCATCCAGCGACAGGGGTTCGATGGCAGGGGTCATCTCCTCCATCATCGCGCGGATCTTGCGGCTTTCAGCGACATAGGCGGACATGCGGGGTTTTACGACCACCGCGTCGGGACACAGCTTCAGCGCCTGAAACATCGGCATGGCCGACCGCACGCCAGAAATGCGCGCGATGTAGCAGCAGGTCGAGACCACGCCGCGCGTGCCGCCGCCGACGATCAGCGCCTTGTCGGCAAGGTCCGGATTGTCCCGCTTTTCGACCGAGGCGTAAAAGGCGTCGCAATCCATGTGCGCGATGGACAGGTCAAACAGTTCCGGATGCGACAGAAGGCGCGGCGAATGGCAAGACGGGCAGCGTCGGGGGGCGGGTCCGGCACCGTCATCAAAGGCCAGACAATCGCGGCACAGCGTGGGCATGGGTGAAATGCTACACGCGGGCGGGCCGCTGTGCTAGCCTGCCGCGGACAGTTCAGGGGCAAACATGGCGTTGATCGTGCGACCGGCCGGCACCGCTTTTGACTATGCCGCCATCCATCGGATGCAACAGGATATGGCGGCGTGGGACGCGGCGGAATGCACCGCGCTTGGCTATCCCGGCGAGGAAGTGGCCCAAGCCTTTTACGGCGACACGGCGCAAGAGATGCAGGACATCTTCGCAGCCAGCGATGCGCTGCTGCTCGTGGCCGAGGTGGAGGGCACGATCGTCGGCCACGCCGGGTTCTTCCGCCACGATGCAGACTTGGCAGAGCTATGCAAAGTCTGGGTGGAACCTGCCGCACGCGGCAAGGGCACCGCTTGGCAGCTTTTGTCGCCCCTGCCTGCCGCGATGGCTGCGGTGGGCTATCGCGGTGCCATTCTGGAAACGACGGTGTTCATGCCCTCTGCCATTCGGCTTTACGAACGGCTGGGATTTCGTCGCTGCCCGCAGGTGCGCGAACCCCCCTTCGGCATGGGGCCGATCACTGTTTTCATGCAGTCCCGGTTCTGACCGCTTGCACCGGGGCGCGAAGGGACACATCTTCCAAGTGTAATCGGCATGTCAGGAGTAACAGGTGGACGAACAGCTTATCGGCGGAAATGCGGTGTTTCTGGCCATTGCCGCCTTCATCATCATCACGCTGTTCAAGGCGGTGCATATCGTGCCGCAAAGCGACAAATATGTGGTGGAGCGGTTGGGTCGGCTGAAGGCGGTGCTGGGACCGGGGGTCAATCTTATCATCCCCTTCCTTGATACCGTGCGCCACAAGGTCTCGGTTCTGGAACGCCAGTTGCCGACCAATTCACAGGACGCGATCACCGCCGACAACGTGTTGGTAAAGGTGGAAACCAGCGTGTTCTACCGCATCACCGAACCAGAAAAGACGGTCTATCGCATCCGCGATGTGGATGGCGCAATCTCGACTACCGTCGCCGGGATCGTGCGGTCTGAAATCGGCAAACTGGAACTGGATCAGGTGCAATCCAACCGCGCGCAACTGATCGAACGGGTGCGCGAACAGGTCCGCATGATGGTCGATGACTGGGGGGTAGAGGTGACGCGCGCCGAAATCCTTGACGTCAATCTCGATGACGCCACCCGCGCCGCGATGCTGCAACAGCTCAACGCCGAACGCGCCCGCCGCGCGCAGGTGATGGAGGCCGAGGGGAAAAAGCGCGCCGTCGAACTGTCCGCCGATGCCGAACTTTACGCCGCCGAACAACAGGCCAAGGCCAAGCGCATCACCGCCGAGGCAGAGGCCTTTGCCACCGCCGTCATCGCGGGCGCGATCAAGGAAAGCGGGCTGGAGGCCGCGCAATACCAAGTCGCGCTCAAACAGGTGGAGGCGTTGCAGGCCGTGGCCGTGGGGCAGGGCAAGCAGACCATCATCCTGCCCGCCGCCGCGATGGAGGCCTTTGGCAACGCCTTCAACCTGTTGAAAGCGCGGGGGTGATCCATGCTGTGGCAGGTCTGGTGGGTCTGGGTCGCGGGGGGCTTCCTTCTGGGCGTGCTTGAGGTGCTGGCCCCGGGGTTCATCTTTCTGGGCTTCGCGCTTGGCGCGGTGCTGACAGGGATCGTCGTCGCGCTGGGCCTGTCGCACAGCCTTGCGCCTCTGATCCTTGTCTTTGCCGTGCTGTCGGTCCTGTCGTGGCTGGGGCTACGCGCGGCCTTTGGCAGACAGCCGGGGCAGGTGAAGCTGTGGGACCGCGACATCAACGACAATTGAGACGGCACGCGCGACGCTGGGCGGGTGACAATCGCGGCGCGCGCGGCTAGTGTCGCCTGTGATCCGGGGCAGAACCCGGACGGCAGGTTTGCGTTGCAGGGTGACATGGCGGCAAATGGCGGCGCGCGGGGGGGCGGCATGACGCTTGGCAACCGGCTTGCCATATGGCGGGCCGGCTTTGGCAAGGCGGCCTCGGGGTTTGTCTCGCAGCCGGAACCCCGGTCCATCGGGCTTTATGCGCGCGGCAAGCAATTGGTGGCGGGCAATTTCCTGTTCGCGGGCCATCTGGTCGAGGCCCCCGGAAAATCCCTGTGGGAGATCACCCCGCCCGATGCCGCCTTTGCGGCGGAGATCCACGGCTTCGGCTGGCTGGACGATCTGGCCGCCGTGGCCGACGCACCGGCGCGAAAACGGGCGCAGGATTGGACCTATGGTTGGATCGCCGCCACGCCCAAGGGCACCGGGCCGGGCTGGACCCCCAATCTGACCGGGCGGCGGCTGATCCGCTGGATCAACCACGCGCCCTTTCTTCTGGTCGGGCGTCCGCCTGCCGACAGCGCGGCCTATTTCGCCAGTGCCAGCCGACAGGTGCGCTATCTGGCGCGGGCCTGGACCCGCGCGCAGCCTGGCCTGCCCCGGTTCGAGGCGCTGACCGGCCTGATCGTCGCCGGATTGGCGCTTGAGGGGATGCAGGCCCTGACCCGCCCCGCGCTGGCCGCCTTGGCACAGGATTGCCGACAGGACATCGACGCGGGCGGCGGCATCCCGACGCGCAATCCCGAAGAACTGCTGGACGTCTTCACCCTGCTGAACTGGGCCCGTCTCGCGCTGGCCGAGGCCGAGGCCACGATCCCCCCCGAAATCCCCGCGGCGATGGAGCGGATGGCCCCCACCTTGCGCGCTTTGCGCCATGCCGATGGCGGGCTGGCCCGGTTTCACGGCGGTGGTCGCGGGCTGGAGGGGCGGCTGGACAGCGCGCTTGCCCTGTCGGGGGTGCGCGGCGCGCCGGGACCGGGGCTGGCGATGGGCTTCGCGCGGCTCGCGTCGGGTCGGACAACGGTGATCGTGGATTGCGCCGCGCCGCCGGGCCTGCGGGCTGGCGCATCGGCCCATGCCTCCACTCTGGGGTTCGAACTGACCTCGGGGCGGCGACCCCTGATCGTCAGTTGCGGGTCCGGAACCCCCTTTGGCGCGGAATGGCGGCGGGCGGGGCGGGCGACGGCCAGCCATTCCACCCTGTCGCTGGAAGGCTTTTCCTCCAGCCGATTCGGGCGTGGCACACAAGACATCCTGACCGACCGCGCCCCGTTTCTGGGCGTGACGCAGGCGCATGACAATGCCGGTCTGCATGTCTCTGCCGCGCATGGCGGGTGGAGCGTCACGCATGGGCTCACCCACGGCCGGGTGCTGAGCCTTGACATCGCGGGCCGCCGCCTGACCGGGACGGACCTGCTGGAGGCGCGGACTCCGGCAGAAACCCGCATCCTTGCCCCCTTGCTGGCCAAGGGCGCGGGCATCCCCTTTGCCGTGCGCCTGCATCTGCACCCGGATGTGGATGCGCAGCTGGACATGGGCGGCACTGCCGTGTCGATGGCGCTGAAGTCGGGCGAGATCTGGGTCTTCCGCCATGACGGGCGCTGTGACTTGTCGCTGCAATCCTCGGTCTACCTTGAAAAAGGGCGATTGCAGCCACGTGCGACAAAACAGATCGTGCTTTCCGGCCTTGTGACCGTGCTTCAGACGCGGATCGGCTGGACCTTGGCGAAGGCACAGGATACTCCGCTGGCCATCCGCGATCTGGACCGCGAGGATTTGCCGGTCCCGGTCTAGTTCGAGTCGCTTTCAGGAGGGCAAGCCCCCATGACCAACCTCGTTCCCATCGGTCGCGCGCTGATTTCCGTGTCGGACAAGTCGGGCCTCTTGGACCTTGCACGGGCGCTTTCGGCGCGGGGGGTGGAGCTGATCTCGACCGGCGGCACCTCTGGCATGCTCAGGACGGCGGGGCTGAAGGTGCGGGACGTCTCGGACGTGACCGGCTTTCCGGAAATGATGGATGGCCGGGTCAAGACGCTGCACCCCAATGTGCACGGCGCGCTGTTGGCGCTGCGCGATGATGACGAACACCTGCTGGCGATGGCCGCGCATGGGATCGAGCCGATCGATCTGCTGATCGTGAACCTCTATCCGTTCGAGGAAACCGTGGCCAAGGGCGCCGACCACGCCACCTGCATCGAGAATATCGACATCGGCGGTCCGGCGATGATCCGCGCGGCGTCCAAGAACCACAAGTTCGTCACCGTGCTGACCGACCCGGCGGATTACCAGCCCTTCCTTGACCAGTTGGCCGCACATGACGGGGCCACGACGCTGGCCTTCCGCCAGAAGATGGCGCTGACGGCCTATGCCAAGACGGCGGCCTATGACACCGCCGTGTCGGCGTGGCTGGCGGGGCACATTGGCGAACGAACCCCGCGCCACAAGACCTTTGGCGGCAAGCTGGCGCAGGGGCTGCGCTATGGCGAAAACCCGCATCAATCGGCGGCCTTCTACACCGACGGGTCAAAGCGCGAAGGGGTGGCGACCGCGCGGCAATGGCAGGGCAAGGAATTGTCCTACAACAACATCAACGACACCGATGCCGCCTTTGAACTGGTGGCGGAGTTTGCGGGCGACGCGCCCGCCTGCGCCATCATCAAACACGCCAATCCCTGCGGCGTGGCGCTGGGTGCGAGTTTGGCCGAGGCTTACGCCCGCGCCTATGACTGTGACCGCACTTCTGCCTTTGGCGGGATCGTAGCCCTGAACCAGCCATTGGACGCGGAGACGGCGGAAAAGATCATCGAGATTTTCACCGAAGTCGTCATTGCGCCGGGCGCCAGCGATGAGGCCAAGGCGATCTTTGCCACCAAGAAAAACCTGCGCCTTCTGACCACCGCCGGATTGCCCGATGCGCGCTCCAAGGGGCTGGCCTTCAAACAGGTGGCCGGTGGCTTTCTTGTGCAGGACCGGGATGCGGGGTTTGTCACCCCCGCTGACCTGAAGGTGGTGACGAAACGCGCGCCGACCGATGCGGAACTGACCGACCTGCTGTTCGCGTGGAAAGTGGCCAAGCACGTCAAATCCAACGCCATCATTTATGTCAAAGGCGGGGCCACGGTGGGGGTCGGCGCGGGACAGATGAGCCGGATCGACTCCACCCGCATCGCCGCCCGCAAATCGCAGGACATGGCCGAAGCGCTGGGCCTGTCCGCGCCGCTGACCCAAGGGTCTGTCGTGGCGTCGGATGCGTTCTTTCCCTTTGCCGACGGCCTGATCGCGGCGGCTGAGGCCGGGGCCACGGCCATCATCCAACCCGGTGGGTCGATGCGCGACGATGAGGTGATCGCCGCCGCCGACGCCGCAGGTCTGGCGATGGTCTTTACCGGCCAGCGTCATTTCCGGCACTGACCATGCGCTTGGCAGCCAAGGTCGCGGCGGCGACATTCCTTCTGGATCAGGTCACGAAATTCGCCGTGGTGCGCGGGCTTGACCTGATGAACCGGGGCGAGATCGATGTCGTCGCCCCCTTCCTGACCTTTCGCATGGCGTGGAACCGGGGGGTGAACTTCGGCCTGTTTGCCAATGACGCCGACTTCATGCCTTGGGTTCTGGTTGCCGTCTCGGTGGTGATCTCCGCGTGGGTCTGGGTCTGGACCGCCCGCGAAACGGCGGGCAAGGGCGATGCCGCCCGCTGGCATCTGGTGGCAACCGGCCTGCTGGTCGGCGGGGCTTTGGGCAATGTGGTGGACCGCATCCTTTATGGCGCGGTGGCGGATTTCCTGAACATGTCCTGCTGCGGCATTGAAAACCCCTATGCCTTCAACGTGGCGGATGTGACGATCTTTGCCGGGGCCATCGGGCTGATCCTGTTCAGCGGCACATCGGAGGCCAAGGCCCGCAAGGGCAAGTGAACCACCGCCGATCCCGTGCTAAAGACCCGTGACGGGCGGGGCGGCTTGCGCTAAGACGAAGGCGGAAACGGGACGGAGGCGGTTATGCGGTCAGCACGGATGGTCCTCGCAGTGGCGGGTGCGGTGGTGCTGGCGCTGTCGGCCTGTGGTCGGTCCGACCGCGCGCCAGAACTGATGAACATCCGCTCGGACGGAACGCCGGATGAGTTTGCCATTCTGCCGCCCAAGGCGCTGGAAATGCCCACCGATCTGGCCGCGCTTCCCGAACCCACGCCGGGCGGGGCCAACCTGACCGATCACAACCCGCAAGCCGATGCCGTTGCCGCCCTTGGTGGCAACCTGCGCCCGGCGGGTGGCGTGCCGTCGGCGGACGGCGCGCTTGTCGCCTCGGCCGGGCGGTTTGGCGTGACGGGCGGTATCCGCGACACGCTGGCGGCCGAAGATCTGGACTGGCGGCGCGACAACAATGGCCGCTTGCTGGAACGGCTGTTCAACGTGAACGTTTACTACGCCGCCTATGCCGACATGTCCTTGGACCAACAGGCAGAGCTGTGGCGCTGGCGCAAGGCGGGCGCGCGCACCCCGTCCGCCCCACCCCCGCAGGATGGCGAAAAGTAACAACCGCGTAGGCCGGGGTTGATCCCCTGCCATTCCCGGCGCAGGTTCCCTGCCAAAGGTCCGGCCAAGAGTGCGGCATAACGGACCAAAGCGGAGGTGACATGCGTTTCCGACTGGGTTTGCCGCTGATGGCGATGATGTCCCTGACCAGCCCCGCGCTGGCCGAGGATGTCACGACGTTTGCGCTGAAGAACGGCCTGCAAGTGGTGGTGATCGAGGATCACCGCGCACCCGTGGTGGTGCATATGGTCTGGTATCGCACCGGTGCGGCGGATGAGGCGCCGGGAAAATCGGGCATCGCGCATTTTCTGGAACATCTGATGTTCAAGGGCACCGACACACTCGCCCCCGGTGAATTGTCCAAGGTGGTGGCCAAGCAGGGCGGGTCGGACAATGCCTTCACCAGTTGGGATTACACCGCCTATTTCCAGCGCGTGGCGGCGGACCGTCTTGATCTGATGATGACGATGGAAGCTGACCGGATGCACAATCTGAAGCTTCCGGCGTCAGAGGTGGACCCCGAACGGTCGGTCATCATCGAAGAACGCAACCAGCGGACGGATTCATCGCCGGGTGCGCTGCTGACCGAACAGATGCGCGCGGCGCTGTATCTGAACCACCCTTACGGCATCCCGATCATCGGCTGGAAGCATGAGATGGAGGGACTGACGCAGGCGGATGCCGAGGCCTTCTATGCCGCACATTACGCGCCAGACAACGCGATCCTCGTGGTGGCCGGGGATTTGGAGCCCGAAGAGGTCAAGGCCTTGGCCGAAACCCATTATGGCCCGATCCCGCCTGCCGGGAACATCCAACCCCGCAACCGCCCGTCCGAACCCCCGCAGATCGCCCCCCGCCGCATGACCCTGACGGATGAGCGGGTGTCGGAACCCTATATCCAACGCATCTACCTTGCCCCCGAACGCGACCCCGGCGACCAGAAGAAAGCGGCGGCGCTGGTCTATCTGGCCGAATTGCTGGGCGGCAATGGCACGACATCCGTTCTTGCCCGCGCGATGCAGTTTGACAGCCAGACGGCGGTCTATACGGCGGCGGGCTACGACGGCACCTCGCTGGATGACACGACATTCTCGCTGGTGGTGGTGCCCCTGCCGGGTGTGACGCTGGAGCAGGCAGAGGCGAAGCTGGATCAGGTTCTGGCCGAATTCCTGAAAACCGGTCCCGATCCTGCGGCGTTCGAGCGGGTGAAAACCCAGATCAAGGCGGCGGACATCTATTCGCGCGACGATGCCGAAGGTCTGGCCAACCGCTATGGCGAGGCTTTGGCGACGGGCCTGACCATCAAGGATGTCGAGGATTGGCCCGCCGTGCTGGCCGCCGTCACGCCCGAAGACGTCAAGGCGGCGGCGGCAGAGGTGCTGGACGCCAATCGGTCGGTCACGGGCTGGTTGATGAAAGACAACACCACGGAGGCGGGCCAATGAAGATGTTGCGCAATCTGGGCTTTGTTCTGGGTCTGACGCTGGCCTCACCCGCGCTGGCGGCGGTGGAAATTCAAGAGGTGACCTCTCCCGCTGGGGCAAAGGCATGGCTGGTGGAAAGCCATGACATCCCCTTCACCTCACTGCACATCCGGTTTCAGGGCGGCTCCAGCCTTGACGCGCCGGGCAAACGCGGGGCGGTCAGTCTGATGACCTACACGCTGGAAGAAGGGGCGGCGGATATGGATTCCCAAGCCTTCGCCACGGCGCGTGAAGGTTTGGCCGCATCGTTCTCGTTCAGCGTCGATGCCGATGGCGTGGACATTCAGGCACAGTTCCTGACCGAAAACCGCGATCAGGCGGTGGAATTGCTGCGCAAGACGCTGCAAGAGCCGCGCTTTGATCAGGCCGCACTGGACCGGGTGAAAGGGCAGATGCTGTCGAGCATCCGCGCCAATGCCAAGGACCCGGACAATCTGGCCTCTCAGGCGCTCTGGGCGATGGCCTATCCGGATCACCCCTATGGCAGCAGCGGCGACGGGACCGAGGAAAGCGTTTCCGCCCTGACCCGTGACGATATCCTTGCCGCGCATAAGGCGGCCTTGGCGCGCGACCGCGTTCTGGTGGGCGCTGCAGGGGACATCACGCCTCAGGATTTGGGCAAGCTGGTCGATAGGCTGCTTGGCGCATTGCCTGCAACGGGTGCGCCTTTGCCGGAAACGGCCGTGTCAGCGTTGAAACCGGGGGTGACGGTGATCGATTTCCCCGGCCCGCAATCCTCGGTCCTCTTTGCCCAAGGCGGCATCCGGCAATCCGACCCGGATTACTTTGCCGCGATGATCGTGAATGAGGTGCTGGGCGGCGGCGGATTCTCGTCGCGGCTGATGGAAGAGGTGCGCGAAAAGCGTGGGCTGACCTATGGGATCGGCACGTCGAACGCCGTCTATGACCATGCCGAGATGATCATGGGATCGGCGGCGGTGGCGAATGAAAATGTCGCGCAGGCCATTCAGGTGATCCGCGACGAATGGGCCCGCATCGCCAAAGAGGGCATCACCGAACCGGAATTGCAGGACACCAAGACCTACATGACCGGCGCCTATCCCCTGCGCTTTGACGGAAATGAGGCGCTCTCGTCGATCATGGTGGGCATGCAGTCGCTGGGCCTGACGCCGGATTACCCCAAGACCCGGAATGAAAAGGTCGAGGCGGTGACGATGGCCGACGTGCAGCGCGTGGCGGCACGGCTGTTCCGTGAGGGCGATTTGCGGTTCGTCGTGGTCGGGGAGCCTGAAGGCGTGACGGCGACGGAGTGATCCTCTGCGCAGCGGTCAGTGTTGGACCGTGGCCCAAAGCCACGGTCCGCGCGCAGACCGCCCCCTCGGTCTGCGCGCCAGAGGCGCACATCCCGGCGGTCTCCGCACGGACCTAACGGCGGCGTTTTGAAACGCTCACCCGGAGCCTTTCAAAACGCCTTGTGCTCTACGACCAAAACTCTTTCACCTTACCGGCTCCATCACCGCATCCGTCAACCGACAGGCCCGTACCGTGTCGCGCGGGCAGTCGGTGGGGGACAGGTCTGATGCGAGACAAATCCGCACCTCCTGGATCATGCCTTCGTCGCAGGTGACAAAGACCTGCTGCGGGGAAAGCTGGGGGTTGGCCTCAAGAAACGCCTCCTCCACCACATCGGCGGGCAGTTCGACCTCGCGCCGCAACTTGCGGAACACCTCGGGGATGGTCACCGACCGGAACGCAGTCCGCGCGGCATCGTAGTAATCCGTCGCCGAAAGCCCTGAACAGCGCCCGTGCTTCTTCCACTGATAGAACGCCAGCCCCGCCCCGCCGAACACATCCACCTGCGCGGCGGTCAATCCGCGTGAGGGGTCCGCCTCCCCGGTGCGGCAATAGCTGGGCCAGCCGTCGCTGTCATACTGGGGCCAAAGCCCATGCAGCACGAAACTGAGACCCCGCCCCGCATCGCATTGCGGATCGTCGCGCCCGTCGCCCTCAAGCGCGCACCAATTCGCGGACCAGGACAGCGCCATCACGTAAAGATCGAAATCCCCGGCCCGCTCGCCCTCGGCCCAGGCGCCAGACCCGGCCGCCAGCCCTGCGGCGAAACAGGCCGCGCCCCACCATGCACCCACACGCATTTTTGCTTTCCTCTGCAAGGAAATCCGACTATATCCCCGTGCAACTTCCCCGAAAACTCGGAAAGCGGCCCGGCCGCAGCCGTTTTCCCGGCCCGAGAGAGATATTGCAAGGAGCCATCATGTCGAAGCCGCTCATGTCCAAGGCCACCGCTGTCTGGCTGGTGGACAACACCACGCTCTCTTTCGCGCAGATCGCAGATTTCTGCGGCATGCACGAACTTGAGGTACAGGGGATCGCCGATGGCGACGTGGCGACCGGCGTGAAGGGGTTCGATCCCGTGGCCAACAACCAGTTGGACCAGATCGAGATCGAAAAGGCGCAGAAAGACGTCTTTTACCGCATGAAGCTGAAGTTCAACGCCGCCGCAGTGGGTGAAGAAAAGCGCCGCGGCCCGCGTTACACCCCGCTGTCCAAGCGTCAGGACCGCCCGGCCGCCATCCTGTGGCTGGTGAAATTCCATCCCGAACTGTCGGATGGCGCCATCGGCAAGCTGGTGGGCACCACCAAGCCGACGATTCAGGCCATCCGGGGCCGCACCCACTGGAACATCGGCAACATCACCCCGATCGATCCGGTGGCGCTGGGCCTGTGCAAGCAGACCGAGTTGGACACCGCTGTGCAGCAGGCCGCGCGCCGCAAGGCCGCCGAAGGCACCGTGATGAGCGATGACGAACGCCGCAAACTGGTGTCCACCGAACAATCGCTGGGCATGTCCACCGATCCCAAGATGCCCACGGGTCTGGAAGCCTTCACCATGTCCCCGGCAAGCGAGAAATCCTCGCCCGCCGATTTCTCGGATGCGGAAAGCTTCTTCAACCTGCCCAATGATGACACGTCGGACGACACCTCGGACGATACGTCGGATGACACGTCCAGCGACGAAGACGACCGCTGATCATCTGCCGCTGCGTGGCGGCTGATCTGCGACCGCACGAGACGGGCCCTGACCGCACGGTCGGGGCCTTTTTCATGGTGCCTCAGGCGACGGCCAAGGCCGCCAGCAGCAGCCCTACCTCTTCGAAGCGGGTCGAGAGGAGGATGATCAGCAAGATCGTCAAGCCCATGAGCAGGCACAGCCGCCAATGCGACGAGGGTTTACGGTTGCGCGGGATGTCGAGTATCGGGTCCATGCCCCATGGTTTACCCCCCAAGCGCCGCCGAATTGTGGCGAAAGCCCCGTCAATGCCGGAACAGCCCGTTTCGCAAACGGAAACCGCCACCTGCCGCCTTTCCCTTCGCGTCCGCTTGCGCTAATCCCCGAAGCGACGCTTTTTAAGGGGCCGCACGATGAAGTTCACCCTGTCCTGGCTGAAGGATCACCTTGAGACCGAGGCGAGCCTTGATGACATCCTTTACGCGCTGACCGACCTTGGCCTTGAGGTCGAAGAGGTCGCGGATCGTGGCGCGAAGCTGGCCCCCTTCAGCATCGCGAAGATTCTGGATGCCCAGCAGCACCCCGACGCCGACAAGCTGCGCGTCTGCCGCGTGCTGACGGATGAAGGCGAACGCCAGATCGTCTGCGGTGCGCCCAACGCGCGGGCGGGAATCACCGTGGTGCTGTGCAAGCCGGGCACCTATGTGCCGGGGATCGACGTGACCATTTCGGTGGGCAAGATTCGCGGCGTGGAAAGCCACGGCATGATGGCCTCCGAACGCGAGCTGGAACTGTCGGACGAACACAACGGGATCATCGAACTGCCGTCGGGTGAGGTGGGGCAGCGGTTCTCCGACTGGCTGGCCGTGAACCGGCCCGAGGTTGTGGACCCGATGATCCACATCAAGATCACCCCCAACCGCCCCGATGCGCTGGGCGTGCGCGGCATCGCGCGCGATCTGGCGGCGCGCGGGTTGGGGACGCTGAAACCGATGGAAGTGCCGTCGATCACCGGCGGTTTCGCCAGCCCGGTGCGGGTGGAGATTGCGCCCGAATTGAAAGCCAAGGGCTGCCCCCTGTTTGCCGGTCGCGTGATCCGGGGGGTCAAGAACGGCCCGTCGCCCGCATGGTTGCAGGCGCGGCTGACGGCGATTGGCCTGCGCCCGATCTCGGTTCTGGTGGATATCACCAACTACTTCACCTTTGCGCTGAACCGCCCGCTGCACGTCTTTGACGCCGACAAGGTGGCCGGCGGCGTGCTGCGGATTCATGCGGCGGCAGGCGGCGAAGACTTTCTTGGGCTGGACGGCAAGTCCTACACGCTGAAACCCGGCATGATGGCGATTTCCGACGATGCCGGGGTGGAATCCTTGGCCGGGATCATGGGCGGCGAGGTGTCGGGCTGCTCTGACGCCACTGTCAATGTGTTCCTTGAATCGGCCTATTGGGACCCGATCACCATCGCCAGCACCGGCCGCGCGCTGAAGATCAACACCGACGCGCGCTATCGGTTTGAGCGTGGCGTTGACCCGGCCTTCACCCTGCCGGGCTTGGACCTTGCCACGCAGATGATCCTTGATCTGTGCGGTGGTGAGGCGTCTGACGTGGCGCTGGACGGCGCGGTGCCGGATGTGTCGCGCGCGTACCGTCTGGACCCCGCCCGCGTGATTTCCTTGGTCGGGATGGACATCCCCGAGGACGAGCAGCGCCGCACGCTGGAGGCTTTGGGCTTTACCCTGAACGGCGACATGGCCACCCCGCCGACATGGCGCCCCGATGTGCTGGGTGAGGCGGATCTGGTCGAAGAGGTCGCCCGTATCGCCTCGCTCACCAAGCTGGAAGGCAAGCCCCTGCGCCGCACGCAGGACGGCGTGCCGCGCCCGATCCTGACGCCCGCGCAAAGCCGCGAGAAATCCGCCCGCCGCACGCTGGCCGCCTTGGGCTACAACGAATGCGTCACCTACAGCTTCATCGACCATGAGGCGGCAAAGCTGTTCGGCGGCGGTGCCGATGCCGTGCGGGTGGACAACCCGATCTCGTCCGAGATGACGCATCTGCGGCCTGATTTGCTGCCCGGCCTGCTGCGTGCGGCCGCCCGCAATCAGGCGCGCGGTTTTGCCGATCTGGCGCTGTGCGAAATCGGCCCGGCTTTCCACGGTGGCGAACCGGGGGAGCAGCATCTGCAAGCCGCCGGTCTGCTGGTCGGCCACACCGCGCCGCGCGATCCGTTTGGCTCCCGTCGTCCGGTGGATGTGTTCGATGCCAAAGCCGATGCCGAGGCGGTTCTGGCCGCCCTTGGTGCGCCCGCCCGTGTGCAGGTGACACGCAAGGTGGCGGCGTGGTGGCATCCGGGCCGGTCCGGTGTGATTGGTCTGGGGCCGAACATGCTCGCCACGTTCGGCGAGGTGCATCCCCGCGTGCTGGCGGCACTGGGGGTCAAGGGACCTGCCGTCGCCTTCACCATCCTGCCCGCCAATGTGCCGCTGCCCAAGGCCAAGACCGCCACCCGCCCGGCCTTGGCGATCAGCGACCTGCAAGCCGTGGACCGTGACTTCGCCTTTGTGGTGGACAAGGGGATCGAGGCGCTGGTGGCCGTCAATGCCGCCCAAGGGGCCGACAAGGCGCTGATTGAATCGGTGCGCGTGTTCGACCAGTTCACCGGCGACAAGGCCGAGGCGCAGATGGGACCGGGCAAGAAATCCATCGCCCTGACCGTCCGCCTGCAACCCACCGACAAGACCCTGACCGACAAGGATATCGAGGCGGTTTCGGCCAAGATCATCGAAAAGGTCACCAAGGCCACCGGCGGCACGCTGCGCGGCTGACACGCGTTGACGGACAAAGCGCCGCCCCGTCCAGCGGGGCGGCGCTTTGCTACGCAACGTTTTCCTTTCGCAGACCGCCCCGCCCCGCTTAGCCTGCGGTAAACGTGGGGGGCGGGGATGCACTTCGATTACGTCATTGTGGGGGGTGGGTCAGCCGGGTCTGTTCTGGCCGCGCGGCTGACCGAGGACCCCGGCACCACCGTCTGTTTGATCGAATCCGGCGGGGCAGGGCGGTCCTTCCTGATCCGCACCCCGGCGATGGTGGCGACCATGGTCTCGGGCCGGCCCAAGATCCACAACTGGGCCTTTCGGACAGAGCCGCAAAAGCACCTGAACAACCGCCGTTGCTATCAACCGCGCGGGCGGGCGCTTGGAGGATCATCGGCGATCAACGCCATGCTCTATGTGCGTGGCCATCCCGGCGATTATGACGAATGGGCCGATCTGGGGGCCGACGGCTGGGATTGGGCGTCGGTCCGCCCGTGGTTCCTGCGGGCGGAGAGCCACGAGGGTGGAGGCTCGGATCATCACGGCGGGGCAGGGCCGTTGCAGGTGCGCCGCCAGCCGTCACCCCAGCCCGCCAGCCGTGCCTTTGTGCAGGCGGCAGGTCTGGTGCAAATCCCGGAAAACGACGATTTCAACGGTCCCAGCCAGTTGGGCGCGGGGCTGTTCGATGTCACGCAGTTCCATTCCGGCCCCCTGCGCGGGCAGCGCTGTTCGGCGGCGGCGGCCTACCTGCATCCCGTAATGGCGCGGCCCAACCTGACGGTGCTGACCGGGGCATTGGCCGAGCGGATTGTGCTGGAAGATGGCCGCGCCGCGGGCATTATCCTGCACCATAAACGCCGCCGCCTGACCGTGACCGCGCGGCGTGAGGTGATCCTGTCCGCCGGAGCCTTCGGATCGCCGCACCTCTTGCTGCTGTCGGGCATCGGGCCAGAGGATGAGCTGCGCGCGCATGGCATCCCGGTGGCCCATGCGCTGGAGGGCGTGGGGCGCAACCTGCAAGACCATCTGGATCACACGATCCTTTACACCTCGCCCCGTCCGGATGTGGTGGGGTTCAATCCGGCGGGCCTGATGCGGCTGGTCAAGGCATGGAAGCCCTACAGTGCCCATGGCACCGGCCTTTTGACCACGCCAGGGGCGGAGGGCTGTGCCTTCTTCGACTCGCGCCCCGGTCTGTCGCGCCCCGACCTTCAGGCGCATTTTGTCGTAGCGATTGTCGATGACCACATGCGCCGGATGCATCTGGCGGATGGCTGGTCGCTGCATGTCTGCGTGCTGCGGCCCGAAAGCCGGGGGCATGTCGGGCTTTACGATGCCAACCCCGCAAGCCCGCCCCGGATTGACCCCAACTTCCTGTCCGATCCGCGCGATCTGGACACCCTGACAGCGGGTGTGCGTCAGATGGAGGCGCTGGTGGCTGCCCCGCCCTTGGCCCCGTGGCGCGGCAAGCGGCTGTATCCGCATGACGGCAGCGATGCTGGAATTGCGGCGGATATCCGGGCGCGGGCGGATACGATCTATCACCCCGTGGGCACCTGCCGGATGGGCCGCGATGCCGATGCGGTGGTTGATCCCGCCTGCCGGTTGCGCGGCATCGACGGTCTGCGGGTGATCGACGCCTCGATCATGCCGCGTCTGATTGGTGGCAACACCAATGCGCCCACCATCATGATCGCGGAAAAGATGGCCGCTGCCCTGCGCCAAGGCCACTGAACGCCCGTTTCGCGTCAGGGCCGGGCGGGCTGCACAACCGCTAGGGCGAAAAGGCCACAGGTGCGCGTCCCAACCCACCGCGCAGACAGGCTTTTTCTGGACCCTGCCGCCATCCTTGGTTATCCTCTGTCCAAACGGGGCGCGATAGACCCCGGGATGAGGCATGAATGCAGTTCCCAGAGCGGTTTTCGAACCTGCCTGACTATGCGTTTCCGCGTCTGCGGAAGCTTCTGGACGCGCATGCGCCCGGCGGCGATCCCATTGCCATGACCATCGGCGAACCGCGCCACCCCATGCCCGCCTTTGTGGCCGAGGTGATGGCGCAATCCATCAACGGTTTCGCGGTCTATCCCCCCAATGACGGCACGCCGGAACTGCTGGCGGCAATCTCGGGCTGGTTAAACCGCCGTTATGGCGTGGACGTGGCGCAGGACCGGATCATGGCGCTGAACGGCACGCGCGAAGGGCTGTTCAACGCCGCCGTCGCGCTGTGCCCCGAGGCGAAAGCAGGCCAAAAACCCGTGATCCTGATGCCGAACCCCTTCTATCAGGTCTATGCCGTCGCCGCCTTGGCGATGGGGGCGGAACCTGTCTATGTCCCCGCCACGGCGCACACGAACTTCCTGCCCGATTACGAAAGCCTGCCGTCCGAGGTGCTGGACCGCGCCGTGATCGCCTACCTCTGCTCACCCGCCAATCCCCAGGGGTCGATTGCCTCGCGTGACTATTGGGCAGGGCTGATGCTGTTGGCGGAAAAGCATGATTTCCGCATCTTCGCCGATGAATGCTATTCCGAGATCTGGCGCACCGCCCCACCCCCCGGCGCGCTGGAGGTGGCCCAGACCATCGGGCTGGACCCGGAACGCCTGTGTGTGTTCCATTCGCTGTCCAAACGCTCCAACCTTCCGGGCCTGCGGTCGGGCTTTGTGGCGGGGGGCGTGCAATCCATCGCCCAAATCCGCAAGTTGCGCTCTTTCGCCGGGGCGCCTTTGCCCTTGCCCGTCCAGCGCGTCAGCGAACGCGCTTGGGCCGATGAGGCGCATGTGATTGCAAACCTTGCGCTCTATCAGGAAAAGTTCCGCATCGCGGCGGATGTCTTTTCCGGCGTTCAGGGGTTCGAAAACCCCGAGGGCGGGTTCTTCCTGTGGCTGCCGGTCGAGGATGGCGAAGCGGCGGCGTTAACATTGTGGCGCGAGACAGGGGTACGGGTGCTGCCGGGTGCCTACCTGTCGCGCGACGCCGGGGGCGACAACCCCGGCAAGGGTTACATCCGGGTGGCGCTGGTCGCGCCCAAAGAAGAAATGCAGCGCGGGCTGACCAAGCTCCGCGACTGTCTCTATCAGTGAGGCATTGGCATGGCATCCTATCAGGCACGGCAGCGAGACCCCCTTCTGGATCAGAACATGCAGGCCATGCTGGAACGGCGCGGACGTGAACTTGTCGGGCTGGTGTTGATCGCCATCGCGCTGGCCTTCGTGGCCATGCTCTGGACCTATTCGCCGGATGATCCCGGCTGGATGGTGGCGACCGAAGAACCCGCCCGCAACGCGCTGGGCCGCTTTGGTGCTGCGGTGTCGTCGACGCTGTTCATCATCGCCGGGGCCGGGTCTTGGGGGATTCCGCTAGTGCTGGGCGTCTGGGGCCTGCGCTATGTGACCCATCGCGGCGCGGACCGCGTGCTGTCACGCATGGTCTTTGCCGTCATCGCCATTGCCATGCTGTCGGTGTTCTTCGCCACGCTGACACCGGCCACCGCGTCGGGGGCCGAACCCGGCTGGGGCGGGCTGTTCGGCGATACCGTTCTTGGCACCATCGTCGGCGTCGTGCCGGGCAGCCCCGGCTTTGGCTTGCGCTTCGCCTCTCTTCTGGTGGGGGCGGGATCGCTGGTGATGCTGCTTTTTGTCACCGGTTTCGACATGGCCGAACTGCGCCAGATCGCGCGGCGGCTGGTGATGGGATCGGTGATGTCCTACAGCGCCGCGCTGACCCTTGCCGGCAGCGGGGCCGGTCGCGCCGCACAGGCCCTGCAAGACCGCCAACGCGCCCGGCGCGAAATGGCCAGCGCCAACCGCAGCGCCGCCTATCGCCATGCCGAGATACAGCCCGGACTGGCCATGGACGAGGCGATGCCCCCGTCGCGCGGGCAAAGCGCCGTGGTGCGGCGCGCCGTGGCCGACCGTCTGGCAGCCGACCGCGACCCGGTGATCGAGGATTTCCCCGCCGCCCCGCCCGTGTCCGCCGGCTTTGGCCGCCCCACCGCGCTGCGCGCCGATCCGCGCTATGCCGAACCCTTGGCCGAAGCCCCTCATTACGCCCCCCCCCGCGAGAAGGCGGGCCTGTTGTCGCGCATGCCCTCCTTGATGCGCCGCGCGCCCGACCCGGACCCGGAGTGGATCGAAACCGAAGACCCCTATGCCGAGGAGGACGACGATCACCCCGGCTATGATCCCGACCGGATCAAGGCGCGCATCAGCGACGTGATCCGCTCGCGCAGCCGGGCACCGC
Source organism: Paracoccaceae bacterium (assembly GCA_027486345.1). Classification (GTDB taxonomy): domain Bacteria; phylum Pseudomonadota; class Alphaproteobacteria; order Rhodobacterales; family Rhodobacteraceae; genus Paragemmobacter. The sequence goes on along the minus strand of JAIXPH010000032.1, from coordinate 65,519 downwards.
AAGGCCCGGCCAGCGCCGTGACCGCCGCCGTGATGCGCCGCGAACCGACCCTGCAACGCCCGAACCGCCCCGTCACCCTGGTGGCCGACACGGCGCGCCGTCCCGTGGGCGGCCTGCCGCCCGAACCACCGGTCACCGCCATGGCCCCCATGACGGCAAAGGTCACCCCGCTCGTGCCTCGGACGCCAGTGGCCCCGCCGCTGCCCGAGACCGTCGCGACGAATATCTTCGCCCCCGAAGCGCAAGAGGGCAGCGACTGGCTGGACGAAGAGCATGCCGATCCGGTGACCAGCTATGCCGATCCGGATGGCTATGATCAGGATTGGGCCTCGGACGCCGATCTGGAGCCGGACTATGACCCGACCCCGGTTTCCGTCGCGCCGCGCCTTGGCTCTGCCCATGGCACGCCCGCCGTATCTGGTGCCCCGTCACTGGGGGCGCCCGTCGTCGCGCCCACCATCGACCGCCGCGCCGTGGTGCAGCATCCGGTGAAAAAGCCTGTCGCGCCCTCGCGTCAGGCCTTGGCGGAATCGCAACCGCGCCTGCGCTTCGATGAGATGGCACAGGCCGACTACGAACTGCCGCCGCTGGGTCTGCTGGCGGCCCCCTCGACCGTGCAGCGCTACACGCTGTCGGATGAGGCGCTGGAGGAAAACGCCAGGATGCTGGAATCCGTGCTGGATGATTACGGCGTGAAGGGTGAGATCGTTTCGGTCCGTCCCGGCCCCGTCGTCACCATGTACGAACTGGAACCCGCGCCGGGGCTGAAGGCCAGCCGCGTTATCGGTCTGGCCGATGACATCGCACGCTCCATGTCTGCCCTGTCGGCGCGAGTCTCCACCGTGCCGGGGCGCACCGTGATCGGGATCGAACTCCCGAACGCCACCCGCGAAAAGGTGGTGCTGCGCGAAATCCTCTCGGCCCGCGACTTTGGCGACAGCCAGATGCGCCTGCCCTTGGCCTTGGGCAAGGATATCGGCGGTGAACCGGTCGTGGCCAACCTCGCCAAGATGCCCCACCTTCTGATCGCCGGGACCACGGGGTCTGGCAAATCGGTCGCGATCAACACAATGATCCTGTCGCTTCTCTACAAGCTGATGCCCGAAGAATGCCGCCTGATCATGATCGACCCCAAGATGCTGGAACTTTCCGTCTATGACGGCATCCCGCATCTCCTGTCCCCCGTCGTGACGGACCCGAAAAAGGCCGTCGTCGCCCTGAAATGGGTGGTGGGCGAGATGGAGGAACGCTACCGCAAGATGTCCAAGATGGGCGTTCGCAACATCGAAGGCTTCAACGGCCGCGTCCGTGAGGCCCTTGAAAAAGGCGAGATGTTCAAGCGCACCATCCAGACCGGCTTTGACGAAGACACGGGCGAGCCTGTGTTCGAGACCGAAGAATTCGCCCCCGTCTCCTTGCCCTATATCGTGGTGATCGTGGACGAGATGGCCGACCTGATGATGGTCGCGGGCAAGGAAATCGAGGCTTGCATCCAGCGTCTGGCCCAGATGGCCCGCGCCTCTGGCATCCACCTGATCATGGCCACGCAGCGCCCGTCGGTCGATGTGATCACCGGCACGATCAAGGCCAACTTCCCGACCCGGATCTCTTTCCAGGTCACCTCCAAGATCGACAGCCGCACCATTCTGGGCGAGCAGGGGGCCGAACAACTCCTCGGCATGGGCGACATGCTTTACATGGCCGGCGGGGCCAAGATCACCCGTATCCACGGCCCCTTCGTCAGCGACGAAGAGGTCGAGGAAGTCGTGACCCACCTGAAAAGCTTCGGCCCGCCTTCCTATATGTCGGGCGTTGTCGAAGGGGTCGAGGATGACCGCGCCGATGACATCGATGCGGTGCTCGGCCTCAATCTGGGTGGCAACACCGATGGCGAGGATGCGCTTTACGATCAGGCCGTCGCCATCGTGGCCAAGGATCGCAAATGCTCGACCAGCTACATCCAGCGCAAACTGGGCATCGGCTACAACAAGGCCGCGCGTCTGGTCGAACAGATGGAAGAAAACAGCGTCGTCACCCCCGCCAACCATGTCGGCAAGCGTGAGATTCTGATCCCCGAGGCGTAAGCGCCCATCGATCGCCTTCAAAGCCCGCGCCAACCGCGCGGGCTTTTTGCGTCGCGCTGCGGTGCAAGCAAGGACCCACCTCGCCTTCCCCGTTGCCCAAATATCCGGCGGGGGAGTCGCCGCCCTTGCGGCGACGGGGGCGCCAAGCCCCCCCTGCCCTGCCCGCCGCTTTGCGGCGGGCAGGGCGTATGGCTTGCGAGGCGCGCCTGCGCGCCTCGCGCCGCCGGATCACCGACGGAAGCGGCGAGGTCCGCCGTTCAATGCTTTGTCCCTTCCCCCCCGCCGTTTTCCCCTTTATCCCTTTGGCATCATGACCTGGACGCTTCCCAACATCCTGACCGTCCTTCGCCTGATCGCAGCCCCCGGTGTCGCGATCATGTTTTTGTATTTCCACCGCCCCTGGGCCGATTGGTTCGCGCTGACGCTCTTTGTCACCGCTGCCGTGACGGACTGGTTCGATGGCTATCTCGCCCGGCTGTGGAAGCAGGAATCGAAATTCGGCGCGATGCTTGATCCGATTGCCGACAAGGCGATGGTCGTCATCGCGCTGGTCATCATCACCGGTTATTCGGGAATGAACCCCTGGCTGATCCTGCCCGTCACGATCATCCTGTTCCGCGAGGTCTTCGTCTCGGGCCTGCGCGAATATCTGGGCGCCAAGGCGGGGCTTCTGAAGGTCACGAAACTGGCCAAGTGGAAAACCACCGCGCAGATGATCGCCATCGCGGTGCTCTTCCTCGGCACCGGGCTGGAGCATGTCGAGGCGATCCGCCTGCAAGGCAAGACGGTTGAGCAATATGCTGACCTGGTTTCGCAGGGTCTCGCGGCACCGATCCCCTTCTGCGGCACGAAGGATTGCTCCTCTTATGCCGCATGGGGGGGCATGGTGCTGATCTGGGTTGCGGCGATCCTGACCGCGATCACGGGCTGGGATTATTTCCGCAAATCCCTGCCCTACCTCAAGGATGACACGCGCGCATGATCGATGTCCTCTATTTCGCATGGGTCCGCGAACGCATCGGCCTGCCGCGGGAGCGGCTGGAGACCTCGGCCCCGACGGTTGCCGCCCTGATCGAAGAGCTGCGCGCGCGCGAAGAGCGTTATGCCGTGGCCTTCGCCGATCTGGCCTCCCTGCGGGTGGCTCTGGATCAGGAACTGGCGGATTTCGACGCCCCCTTGGCGGGTGTGCGCGAGGTGGCCTTCTTCCCCCCGATGACCGGGGGCTGAGATGCGCTTGTCGGTGCAGACAGACCCTTTTGACCTTGGCGCGGAAAGCCATGCCTTCGCTGCCGGTCTGTCCACCTCCGGCGCCGTCGTCACCTTCACCGGTCTGGTCCGCGACAATGGCGGGCGTCTGGCGGCGATGGAGATCGAACACTATCCCGGCATGACCGAGCGCGCGATCCGCGCGATCATGGATCAGGCCGTGGCGCGCTGGTCGCTGGAAGATGCCTTGGTCATCCACCGCCACGGGCGCCTGTCGCCGCAAGATCCGATCATGATGGTCGCCACCGCGGCGCGGCATCGGGCCGATGCCTTTGCCGCCGCGGAGTTCCTGATGGATTACCTGAAATCCCGTGCCCCGTTCTGGAAAAAGGAAATCGGGGCGGATGGCGCCGAATGGGTCGCCGCCAAGGACGAGGACGAGGCGGCCCTGACCCGCTGGTAACGCGACGCCCCGGCCTGAACCGGGGCCATCGCGCCATTCCGGTCAGAAATCGAAGAGTTCCCCCAGAAAGCTTTCCTTGCGCTTTTTCTTGTAGCCGTACTTGTAATCATCGTCATCGTGATAACGCGGCGGCGGGGCCGGGTGGCGCGGCTGGGGCGCTGCATGCGGTGGTGGTGCCACCGGCGTCGGCGCGACGGCCGCAGGGGCCGATCCCATCGCGCGGTCGATGATCTTGTCCAACTCCCCCCGGTCCAGCCAGACGCCCCGGCATTTCGGGCAATAGTCGATCTCCACCCCGTTGCGGTCCGCCATCACCAACGCTTCATTGTCCACCGGGCAACGCATCTGCCATCTCCTTGCAGCCACTACCGCCCCGATGTGGGGATGCTGTGGCGTGGCGCAAGACGGGCAGGGGGCGGATTTCCCGCCAACCGCGCGCTTTCTGCCGCATTCGGGCGAATTCGCGCCGACATGGACCCGTGCGGGGCTTGACGGGTTGGGGTTGCAAGGTGTGAGAAGAACTATCCAATCTGGAAAGACATTGACCGTGCCGATACCCTTTTCCCGTCTGTTCGCCTGCCTGTCGCTTGCCCTTCTGGCCGCCTGTGGCGCCCCCAAGGTCGAAGAGGCCCCGCCGCCTGTGGTTCCGCCCGAATATCAGGCCGTGCAGGATGGGGAGTTCCTGATCCCGGCGGTGGAGCCGCTGCACCTGTTCGACGGCCGCAACCAACGTGCCGAAGTCGCCTATAACGGCCCCGAAGAGGCGGGCAGCATCGTCGTCGATACCTTCGCACGCAAGCTCTACTACGTGACAGAACCGGGACGGGCGATCCAATACGCCATCGCCGTGGGGCGCGAAGGGCTGTCCTTCCGCGGCACCGGCTATATAGGGCGCACGGCGGAATGGCCTAACTGGCAGCCCACGGCAAACATGATCCGCACGCGCCCCGACCTTTATGCCGAATATGCGGCGGGTCTGGACGGGGGCCTTGATAACCCCCTCGGCGCGCGGGCGATGTATCTCTATCGCAACGGCCGCGACACCATGTTCCGCATCCACGGCACCATCGACAATGCCTCCATCGGGCGGGCGACCAGCGCGGGCTGTATCCGCCTGTTCAACCAGGACGCCATCGACCTTTTCAACCGCGTCGAAAGCGGGGCTTTCGTCCGCGTCCGCACGCAGGAAGAAAGCCTTGAACTCGAAGGCCCCTATATGGACGACGCCTATGGTCGCGCCGTGCCTGACACCCCGGAAAATCAGGCCGCTCTGATCACGGATCGTGAGTTGATCGCGCAGGAAGAACTGAACCGCATCGAGGCAGAGCGTGTCGCCGCCGAAGAGGCCGCGAAACAAGCCGCCAAGGACGAAAAGCGCCGCCTGCGCATCTGCCGCAACCGTGGCATTGACGAGGCTGAGTGCCCCTCTCTGGCCGAACTGACCGGAGAAACCCGCGACGCCGCCTTGGAAGGCACGCCAGCGCCGCAGGGGTGAGGTTGGACTTCAGGACGAAGTTACAGGGGGCGGGCCACAGGGTGCCGCCCCTTTTTTACCCCCGGATCACATAATCCTTCAGCGTCGTCTCTACGACCTCCCACGTGCCCTGAAATCCGGGGCGCAAGAAGAGGCTGTCGCCCGCGCGCAGGTGGGTCTCCACCCCGGCGCTGTCGGTCACGATGGAATGGCCGGAATGGATGTGGACATATTCCCATTCGGTGAAGTTCACCCGCCATTTGCCCGGCGTGGATTGCCAGAGGCCGCAGTAAAGACCGTCGCGGTCTTCGATGTTCCAAGTGGTGTGCACCGGATCGCCAAAGATCACGCGGGATGGGTCGGGGCGATCCACCTCGGGCGGGATACCGTCGCGGGCGACGCGTTCGATCAGGGACATGGGCTTTCCTTGGCTGTTTCGCCACAGGGAAACCGCGCACCCCGCCGCCGTCAAGCCCGCACCGCGACGCCGCAGCGCAGCGCAAGATTCTTGCTGTTGCAGCGCGCCTGTGCCTGTATATCAAGCGAATGTAAAACCCGGAGAGGCCCATGAGCGCGACCGCCCCCGTCCGATCTGTTCTGCCGCCGGACATCCGCGCCCGCAAGGGGACCGCACCCCTCGTGGTGCTGACCGCCTATACCACCCCCGTCGCGCGGCTGGTTGATGCCCATTGCGACATCGCCTTGGTGGGGGATTCGGTGGGGATGGTCTTGCACGGGATGCCCTCGACCCTCGGCGTGACGCTGGAGATGATGATCCTGCATGGCCGCGCCGTGGTGCGGGGGCTGTCCCGCGCCATGGCGGTGATCGACTTGCCCTTCGGGTCCTATGAGGAATCCCCCCAACAGGCCTATCGCAACGCCGCGCGGCTGATGGCCGAAACCGGCGCGCCAGCGGTGAAGCTTGAGGGCGGTCAGCACATGGCCGACACCATCGCCTTCCTGACCGCGCGCGGTGTGCCGGTGATGGCGCATGTTGGCCTGACCCCGCAATCGGTGAACACTTTGGGCGGCTATAAGGTCGTGGGGCGCGAGGACGAGGCGGTCAAGGTCATGACCGACGCCAAGGCCTGCGAAGATGCGGGGGCCTTCTCCATCGTGCTGGAAAAGGTGCCGGTCGGTCTGGCAGGCCGGATCACGTCGGAACTGGCGATCCCCACCATCGGCATCGGGGCCGGGGTCGATTGCGACGGGCAGGTGCTGGTGGTGGATGACATGCTGGGCCTCTTCACCGATTTCCGCCCGAAATTCGTGAAACGCTATGCCGAATTGGGCAAGCTCGCCGACCAGGCCATCGCTGATTACGCCGCCGAGGTGCGCGCGCGGACCTTCCCCGCGTCCGAGCATGGCTTTGCCGATCAGGTGAAAAAGTGACGGTGATCCTGCGGACGGTGGCGGACCTGCGCGCCTTGGTGCGCGGATGGAAGGCCGAAGGGCATCTGGTCGGGGTGGTGCCGACGATGGGGGCTTTGCACGACGGGCACCTCAGCCTTGCCCGCAGGGCCAAGGCGGAATGCGGGCGGGTCATCACGACAATCTTCGTGAACCCCAAGCAATTCAACAACCCCGACGACCTGAAGAAATACCCCCGGACCGAGGAGGCCGACGCCGCCTTGCTGCGCTGGGTGGGGGTGGAGGCGATCTTTGCCCCCGACCCGGCAGAGGTGTATCCGGCGGGCTTTGTCACCAATGTCTCGGTCGGCGGCGTGTCGGAGCCACTGGAGGGCGCCTCGCGCCCCGGTCATTTCGACGGTGTGGCGACGGTCGTGACGAAACTCTTTGGCATGACACAGGCGGATCGCGCCTATTTCGGGCAAAAGGACTGGCAGCAGTTGCAGGTGGTGCAGCGGCTGGTGGCGGACCTCAATCTGGCGGTGACGGTGGTCGGCTGCGAAACCGTGCGCGACCCGGACGGTCTGGCAATGTCGTCGCGCAATGTCCGGCTCAGTGCGGCGGCGCGGCAAAAGGCCCCCGCGCTCTATGCCGCCATGCTGGCCGCTGCCCGTGATTTCCGGGCCGGGGTGCCTGTGGATCAGGCGATGGCGCGGGCCTCCGCCGCGCTGATGGCCGAAGGCTTTGACAGCGTGGAATACGTCGACCTGCGCGACGCCGAGACCTTGGGTCCGATGACCGACCCCGGCCGTCCGCTGCGGATGCTGGCGGCGGCGTGGCTGGATGGCGTGCGCCTGATCGACAACATCGCGGTGTGACGCACTGTCCCCGTCACCCCGTTTCTTTCTCCAAAGGGGAGAAGGGGGGTCTTCGTCCTGACAGGTCCGGATCAACGGCGCGCAAGACATCGCGGACCGGTGCCGCGCGCGCCCCCTCTCCCCCGTGGGGGAGAGGGCCGGGGTGAGGGGGCCGCGCCACCGCAAGGACTTTCGGCCTTGCACCGCTTCTGCCACAACAGGCCAAAAGGGCCCGCCATGATCACCGTCACGCCAGACACCTTTCGCCTTGCGCGCACCTTCACCATCTCACGCGGGTCCAAGACGGAGGCGCGGGTTCTCACCGTCCGCATCGCGCGCGGCGGGGTGACGGGCTGGGGGGAATGTGTCCCCTATGCGCGCTACGGCGAGACGGTGGACAGCGTGACGGCGCAGATCGCCGCCCTTCCCGATGACATCACGCCCGCGGCGCTGCAAACCGCGCTGCCCCCCGGCGCGGCCCGCAATGCGGTGGATTGCGCGCTGTGGGATCTGGCGGCGAAACAGTCCTGCCGAAGGGTGTGGGAGCTGCTGGGCCAACCAGCGCCGCAACCGGCGATCACCGCCTTTACCCTCTCGCTGGACCGGCCAGAGGTGATGCGCGCGCAGGCGGCAGAGAATGCCCATCGCCCGGTCCTGAAGATCAAGCTGGGCACGCCGGACGACATGCCACGGCTGGAGGCCGTGCGTCAGGGCGCGCCGCGATCCACCATCCTGATCGACGCGAACGAAGGCTGGACGGCAGAGATCTATGCTGACCTTGCCCCCCACCTGATCCGCCTTGGCGTGGCACTGGTGGAACAGCCCCTGCCCGCGGGCCAGGACGAGGCGCTGGCCCATATGCCCCGCCCGCTGCCGGTCTGCGCCGACGAAAGCTGCCATGACCGCGCCAGTCTGGCCGCGCTGAAGGGCCGGTATGACATGGTTAATGTCAAGCTGGACAAGACCGGCGGTCTGACAGAGGCGCTGGCCCTGACCGACGCCGCCCTTGCCCAAGGGTTCGGCGTCATGGTGGGCTGCATGGTCGGCACAAGCCTTGCCATGGCCCCGGCGACGCTGCTGACGGGGCGGGCGGCGCATGTCGATCTTGACGGCCCGCTCTTGTTGGCAGAAGACCGCCCACAACCGCTGCGGTTTGACGACCGTGGCATCCATGCGCCTGACCGCGAACTCTGGGGATGAAGAATGACCCGCATCGTCTATGTGAATGGTGACTACCTGCCCGAGGGCGAGGCCAAGGTCTCGGTCTTTGACCGCGGCTTCCTGATGGCCGATGGCGTCTATGAGGTGACCTCGGTCCTTGGCGGCAAGCTGGTGGATTTCCCCGGCCATATCATCCGCCTGCACCGGTCGCTCCGCGAGTTGGACATGGCGGCACCGTGCAGCGACGACGAACTGCTGGCGATGCACCGCGAATTGGTGGCGCGCAACGGGCTGGATGAGGGGATGATCTACTTGCAGGTCACGCGCGGCAATCCCGGCGACCGGTCCTTCCTGTTTCCGTCGGCCGATGTGACGCCGACCATCGTGGCATTTACCCAGGCCATCCCGCAACTGGCCGATGCGCCCGCCGCCAAGACGGGCTTCAAGGTGATCTCGGTTCCTGACATCCGTTGGGGCCGTCGCGACATCAAGACGGTGCAGCTGCTGTACCCGTCCATGGCCAAGATGATGGCCAAGAAGGCGGGCGTGGACGATTCGTGGATGCTGGACGACGACGGCTTCGTGAATGAGGGCACCTCGAACAACGCCTATATCGTCAAGGGCAACCGGATCATCACCCGGCAACTTACCAATGACATCCTGCACGGCATCACCCGCGCCGCCGTGCTGCGCTTTGCCGCCGAAGCCCAGTTCGAGGTCGAAGAACGCCCCTTCACCGTCGCCGAGGTTCAAGACGCGGATGAGGCCTTCGCCACCGCAGCGACGATCTTCGTGATGCCGGTCGTGGAAATGGACGGCAAGGCCATTGGCGCGGGCAAGCCCGGCCCGGTGGTGACCCGCCTGCGCGAGATTTACATCGAGGAAATGAAAAAGGCCGCGCTGTAACAACGCGGCCTTTGCCGCCTTTCGGTCGGCAGGTGCAAGGTTACACCAGCTTGACGCTGATCTGTGACTGATTGAGGCTGGCCGGTGGGATGCCCGTGACATTGGCGACATCGATGCCGCCGACCCGGATGATCGTGCCGCCGTTTCCATTCGTCACGAAGGTCAGTGCGGTGTTGGTTGTCGTGTTGTCGATCTCGACCACCAGCGTGTCGCCCGGTTGCAGGTCGGTGATCGTCACGGCCTTCAGGTCGCCCGCCGTCAGGGCACCGTTGGTATTGGCCGCGTTCTCGAACGAGACGGTGAAGGCGTCGGCCCCGTCGCCGCCGGTCAGGACGTCACCGTTGTCGCCCGACAGCGTGTCGTTGCCTGCGCCACCGGTCAAGGTATCGGCTTTCTCATCGACGTCCGACTGGCGGGCCTTTTCAAGCGTCACATCCCGCCCGTTCAGCACATCGTTCCCTGCGCCACCATCCATCGAATCCGCGCCATGGCCGGCAAGGATGGTGTCATCGCCCAGACCGCCCAGAATGGTGTCATCCGTGTTGGCATAGATCGTGGGCGCGTTGCCGCGCGACTGATAGGCCGTATCGCGGAAGACGTCGTCACCTGCACCCAGATCGGCCTGGACCGACCCGCTGCGATCCTTGCCGAAGAGATAATCCACCCGGTCATCGCCGTCGCCCGCGGTGATCGTGTCATTGCCCAGAGTGCCGCCGATGGTGTCGCTGCCGTCGCCCGTGTCATTGCGGCTGAAGAATTCGTCGTCCCCCGCCCCGCCATCAAGGCTGTCGCTGCCGGTGCCGCCGCGCAGGCTGTCATTGCCGTCACCGCCCAGCAGGGTCGCATTTGCGCCATCGGCCGAAAGGGTGTCATTGCCCGCCCCGCCATCCAGCAGCCCGCCACCGCGCAGGTTGCGGATCAGGTCATCGCCGAAGCCACCCCGCAGCGTGTCGGCGCCGTCAAAGCCGAACAGCGTGTCATCGCCCAAGCCGCCCTCAAGCGAATCGGCCCCCGCGCCACCGTTCATCTCATCATTGCCCGCGCCGCCATCGGCGCTGACCGTCGTCCCGCGCGAGGTGTCCTGGACGTTCAGGCGGTCATTGCCCGCGCCGAGAAGGACAAGGTCATCTCCGCCTTCGGGGAAGAGTTCGACCGAATCATTGCCGTCGCCACCAAAGACCGTGTCGTTGCCCGCACCGCCGTTCAGCGTGTCATCCCCGTCACCGCCTTCCAGCGTGTCGGTGCCTTCGCCGCCAAAAAGTTGGTCACGCCCGGCACCGCCCGTCAGCAGGTCGGACCCCGCACCACCGAACAGCCGGTCATCATCCACACCGCCATCGATGAAGTCATTGCCTTGACCACCGATGAGCGTGTCGCCGCCGCCGCCGCCGTCAATCGTGTCATTGCCCAAACCGCCGGCCAGACGGTCGCCCGTCGCGCCCCCGGTCAGCTTGTCGTTGTCCTCGAACGGATCATCGGGCGTGTCCGGCGGATCATCGCCGCCGCCGAAGTCGATCGACGCAAGAAGAGGAAGCCCGATCAGCAGAAGCAACAGTTCCATAACCCATCCAATCGCAAAAACACACGTTCGCATGGGGATGATACGAAAGGCGGTTCAGCGATCAAGGCCCAATCTTGGCAACAATCTTGTGGGGATCGCCGATGCTTACGCCGGTTCGGCGCGGCGCGGGTCAGGGGGTGTGGGCCTTGATCGCCTCGGCAAATTTCGCGGTCTGATCGGCCCCGGCCTCGGTCTGGAACTGCGCTTTCCACGCGTCATAGGGCATGCCGTAAAACAGCGTGCGCGCGGCTTCCTTGTCCAGATCGACGCCCTGCTCCACCGCCGCCTCGTGCATCCAGCGGCCAAGGCAGTTCCGGCAGAAGCCGGCAAGGTTCATCATGTCGATGTTCTGCACATCCGTGCGCGCGCGCAGATGGTCGCGCAGGCGACGAAAGGCGGCGGCTTCCAGTTTTTCCAGCGTGGCATCGTCAAGCGACATGGTTCCAACCCTTTGTGTTTGGAGCCATGATGCCCGCCGGGGGCGGGAATGTCACGCCACCGGATCAGACATCCGTCCGCGTCACGACCGATCCCAGAAGCAAGCCAAGATCATCCGGCGTCTTGCCCCGGATCAGGGCCACGACCGTGTCACGATAGAACAACTCCGTCCCCGTGCCATCGGCGGCCGCCTGCATGGTCAGTTCACCTTTTCCATTGTCTTCGACAAGGAATTGCAGACGGTCCGCGTCGGGGTTGAAATCCGTGATGATGACAGGCGCATTGGGCTGCGACGCGCGCGGATCGGTGTAGGCGATGAAAATGTCGCTGCCGGCGCCGCCGGTCAGCGTGTCGCCATTGTCGCCCAACAGCGTGTCGTCTCCGGCGCCGCCCTCCAGCACGTCCGCGGTGTTTTCCGTCCGCTCTGCGCCACGCAATTCCTGCGACAGCGCCAGATCGTCGCCATCCCGATAATCAGGGTCACGGCCAAAATCCGTGAGGATATCCTGCCGGAAGAACCCATCGCTCAGGTTGATATCTCCGGTTCTGACCATCGCATCTTCCCCGGAAATCTTGTCAGAGAGGTCCAAAGCGATCAGCTCGTCCGCGCCCGTCCCCCCCTTCAACGTATCGCGGCCAGAGAAGTCGATCAGCGTGTCCGCTCCGCCGCCACCTTGCAGCAGATCATCACCACCATTCCCGGACAAAACGTCATCGTCTTCAAGGCCCCATATGGTGTCATTGCCAGCCCCGCCTGAAAGGGTGTCGTCCCCAGCCTCACCTTTCAGGAAATCCGCGCCAGCAAGGCCGAACAGAAGATCCCCCTGCAATCCGCCACTCAAGGAGTCATCCCCGCCCTCACCGATCAACAGGTCGCTGCGCGATCCGCCGGTCAGGCTGTCATTCGCGTCAGTGCCGCGCTGCAATTCGTCGTAGGTATCCTGCACCCCACCGCCCGAATTGCCCCCGCCCGATGATCCACCGCCACCACCGCCATCGCCGGGCACCAACGGGTCCAGCCCGCCCGGTGATCCGCCGGTCAGGGTATCATCCCCCGTGGCCGCCTCATCCTGCGTGGCATCGTCCGCGCCATCGTCAAAAATTCCCGAAAAGGCAAAGGGCAGCAGGCCGAACAGCAACAGGGCAAGCATCAGGGCACCAAGAAAAACGCACAACTTTAAGGATGTATGTGCCGAGTCGTGATCGTCCGTCAAGCACAACGGCCCGGCAGGCCTTGGCTTTCCGACAATCCTTTGCCCCGCCCCGCCATCGTTTCCGTGTGCGCGACAATCAGCCTGCGATATCCGCAAGCGCCCCCACCAGCACCCGGGCCAGACGGTCGGCCCAGGCTTGCTGCGCCCCGGACTCGGCGATCAGGTCGTTGCGCACCTCGATCAGCGTGTTCAGGCGTCCGGCCGTCAGCGCGTGGCGGTCGATGGCATCGCCGGGCAGGTGGCCGTGATAGGGCTCATTGTCGCCGACACACAAATCCCCCTCGGCCTCCAGCCGCCGGATCAGGGCGCGCGACAGGCGTTCGTCCAGATGCGAATGCAGGATGCCCACCTGCCAGGGGCGGGGGCTCCGCCCCTTGAGGCAGGGCGTGAAGGAATGCACCGCGACGATCACTGTATCAGTCCTGCGCGCGGCCAGATCGGCATAGGCATCGTGATAGGGGCGATAGAGCCGCTCCACCCGTTCGGCGATTCCCGCCGCATCAAGATGGCGGTTGGCCGGGATGATCGTCCCGTCATAAAGGCGCATTACCAGCGTCGGGTCATCCTCGCCCCGGTTGGGGTCAATCACCAGACGCGAGAAATCCGACAGGATCGCCGGGCTGTCCAAGGCCGCTGCCAGCCGCAGCGCCACCTCTGCCGCGCCCAGATCATAGGCGATGTGGCGCGCCATATCCGCCGCCGCGATGCCAAGATCCCCGCCCGCCACCCAATCGGGCACGCGGTTGCTGGCGTGGTCGCAGGTCACCAACCAGCGTCCGGGGCGGTCTTGTCCGATGATCCGATAGGCAGTCACGCGGGTGGTCCGTCATTTGCATGTGGGAATTGGTCATTTATTCTGACGAAAGGGAAAGCGCCAGTTGCCCCGCCGATGGGTTTGCGCCATAAGACCGGCGGCCCACCACGATGACGATACTTATCAAAGGAACGAGGCATATGAGACGCCTTCGGAACGTAAAGATCGTGGCCACCTTGGGCCCGGCCTCCAGCGACTACAAGACGATCCGTGCGCTGTTCGAAGCCGGGGCCGATGTGTTCCGCTTGAATATGTCGCATGGCACCCATGATGACATCCGTGCCCGCCACGTGATCATCCGTCAGGTCGAGGCCGATACCGGCCGCCCGATCTGCATCCTTGCGGACCTTCAGGGCCCCAAGTTGCGTGTCGGCACCTTTGCCGCCGGGTCGCATGATCTGGCGCAGGGCGACAAGTTCCGCTTCGATCTGGACCCGACTCCGGGCGACGGATCGCGCGTGCAACTGCCCCACCCCGAGATTTTCGCCGCGCTGGAGCCGGGGGCCTCGCTGCTGATCAATGACGGCAAGATTGCCGTGCGGGTCGAAACCTGCGGCAAGGATTTTGCCGATTGCGTCGTGACCGTTGGCGGCACCATCTCGAACCGCAAGGGCGTGAACGTGCCTGACGTGCTGCTGCCCTTAGCCGCGCTGTCGGACAAGGACCGCAAGGACCTCGAATTCGCCTGCGAATTGGGTGTGGACTGGCTGGCCCTGTCCTTCGTCCAGCGGCCCGAGGATGTGATCGAAGCACGCGAACTGGCCAAAGGCCGCGCCGCCGTGCTGTCCAAGATCGAAAAGCCCGCCGCCGTAAAGGCCTATGACGCCATTCTGGAAGTGTCCGATGGCATCATGGTCGCGCGCGGTGACCTTGGCGTGGAACTGCCGGTCCATTCCGTGCCGCCGATCCAGAAGCGTCTGGTGCGCGGTGCGCGTGCCGCGGCCAAGCCGGTGATCGTGGCGACCCAGATGCTGGAATCGATGATCGAATCGCCGATGCCCACCCGGGCCGAGGTGTCTGACGTCGCCACCGCCATCTATGAAGGCGCCGATGCGATCATGCTCTCTGCTGAATCCGCCGCCGGGAAATACCCGATCGAGGCGGTTCAGACGATGAACAACGTCGCCATCTCGGTCGAAAGCGATCCGACCTATCGCGCCGTGATCGAGGCCAGCCGTTCGGTCAATCGCTCGTCGGTCGCCGATGGCATCGTCGCCGCCGCGCGCGAGATTGCCGAAAGCGCCGACATCAAGGCGATCTGCGTGTTCTCGCAATCGGGCACCACGGTGAACCTTGTGGCGCGGGAACGTCCCCGCGTGCCGATCCTTGCGCTGACGCCGTTGATCGGCACCGCGCGCCGGACCTGCCTGACCTGGGGCGCGCATTGCGTCATCACCGAGGAGCAGGACCGCTTCAAGGGTGCCGTCATCTCGGCGGTGCGGGCGGCGCTGGACCACGGCTTTGCGACCGAGACCGATCAGATCGTGCTGACGGCCGGGGTGCCCTTCAACGTGCAGGGGACGACGAACATCCTGCGCGTGGCCCCCTGCGACGAACGGCTGATCTACCGGGCCGACCCGGAATAAGGAACGCAACCGCGGGCAAGCCGCCGCCCCTGATCGGGCGGCGGTTTTGATTTGTGCTGACCGCTGCCGGAAAACCTGTCAGGGTCGGATGTGAAGTGTCGGGTGGTGTGTCGGATGGATTACGATCTTTTGCTGGTGGTGGGGTTGGTGCTGATCATCCTGACCATCCCGTCGATGATGTCAGCATGGATCGACGACCGTGCCCCGCGCACGGCTGCCATCCTGTTGTTTGCCGCGATTGTGATGGTCATCACCGCGCTGAGCCAGAACCCGCGCCCCTATACCATCGAACGCATCCCGCATGTGTTCATTGAGGTGATCGGCCGCTACCTGCGCTGACGGCGCGGGCGTCCGAATACCCCTTGCACCGGCAGCCCGCCCCGCCTATACGGCAGCCCTTGCGATACCCGCGCGACCGGCCAACGTGGCATGCCGAGTCGCGCCTGCAACCACGGAGATGGAAATGCCCAAGATGAAGACCAAGTCGGCGGCGAAGAAGCGTTTCAGCTTCACGGCCTCCGGTCGGGTGAAGGCCGGTCCCGCCGGCAAGCGCCACGGCATGATCAAACGCACGACGAAATTCATTCGCGACGCATCCGGGGCCATGATCCTCTGCGCCAGCGACGCGAAAATCGTCAAAAAATACATGCCTTACGACCGCTGAGGAGCTGAGAAATGTCCCGCGTCAAATCCGGTAAGGTGACACACGCCCGTCACCGCAAGGTCATCAAGCAGGCGGCTGGCTATTACAGCGCCCGCTCGCGTAACTTCCGCACGGCCACGCAGGCCGTCGACAAGGCGAACCAGTACGCCACCCGCGACCGCAAGACCCGCAAGCGCAACTTCCGCGCCCTGTGGATCCAGCGGATCAACGCGGCTGTGCGTCTGTTTGACCTTGAAATGACCTATTCCAAGTTCATCAACGGTCTGGCCAAGGCTGGCATCGAAGTGGACCGCAAAGTCCTCGCCGATCTCGCCGTGCACGAGCCGGAGGCGTTCAACGCCATCGCCGCACAGGCCAAGGCCGCGTTGGCCTGATCCACTGATCGGCTGAAATCACGAAAGGCCCTGCGGAAACGCGGGGCCTTTTGCATTTTGGGCGCATTTTTGCCGCGATGGGTTAATATCCTGCAACGATTGGCCCGCATGGGTGCGTTGGAACGAGTATTGGCATGTATATCGGACGCGAAATGTATGCGCCGCTGACGGACCCGGTCCGCCAACGCGAGCTTTTCCGCCAGACCGTCAACCGGATCGAGGTTGAGACACACTCCTATTGCAACCGCCGCTGTGATTACTGCCCCAATGTGGTGGGCGACCGTCTCGGCCCCAATGTCCGGCTGAAACCGGCAATCTGGGAAAAGCTGATGCGCGACCTGTCCGAGGTCGGCTTTGCGGGCAGTTTCGTGCTGAACAGCTACAACGAACCGCTTTATGACCGCGACATCCTTGACCGTATCGCCGATGCCCGTGCGGCGATGCCCAGGGCGCGGATCATGATCTACACAAACGGCGATTATCTGACTCCGTCTTACGTCGATGATCTTGCGGCGGCGGGGCTGACCTACATGCATGTGTCGATCCACCTGAAGCAGGGGGAATCCTACAGCGATCTTTACGTGCTGAACCGCATCGCCGAGATTGCGCATCGCACCGGGCTTCAGGCGCGGTTCCGGCAAATCCGGCCCAATGACAACATCATCGCCCGCTTCGACACCCCGAAGCTGGAGGTTGAGACGCGGGCGATCAACTTTGCCAAGCATGGCAATGACCGGGGCGGCTTGCTGCCCGACCTGTCGCCCGAAAACCCGCGCACCGATCCGTGCAACTTCGTCTTTCAGCATTTCCACATGGGCTACACCGGAAATGTCGTGCCCTGCTGCCACATCCGCAGCGACCGGCCTGAACATGCCAAGCATGTGGTGGGCAATCTGGGACAGGCCGAGTCGATCTTTGATATCTTCTTTGGGGCCAAGGCGGCGGCATGGCGGCGCGGGCTGATCCACAATCGCGCCAAGACCGGCCCCTGCGCCACCTGTTCTGCTCCGGTGGTCTTGACACAAAAGGATTGGCGCGCGCAGTTGCAAAGCGCCTACCTGCGCCATGTCGCCCCGCTTGAAGCCGCCGCAGCCCCTGCCACATCCGAGCATTGATCCATGACCACCGGCCAGTATTTCCGCAACTTCCTGCTGCGGACCGACGAAAAGACGCTGTTCAAGATGGACCACTATCTGGACGTCTATGACGGCCTGATGGGGCCATGGATGGGCAAGCCGGTGTCTTTCCTTGAGATCGGCGTTTACAAGGGCGGCAGTCTGCGGATGTGGCGGGATTTCTTCTCGCCCAAGGCCAGCCTGACGTTTCTGGACATCGATCCCGCCTGCAAGGCGCTGGAAATTCCGGGGACCGAGGTGCGGATCGGCGATCAGACCGACGTGGCCTTCCTGCAAAAGACGGCCGCAGAGCGTGGCCCCTTCGACATCATCGTCGATGACGGCGGCCACAAGATGGACCAGCAACTGACCAGCTTCCGCACGCTCTGGCCGCAACTGCGGGACGGCGGGCTGTATATCGTCGAAGATGTCCACACCAGCTACTGGCCGGGTTTCGGCGGTGGCTTCCGCGCGCCGGGCAGCTTTGTCGAATTCGCCAAAGACCTGATCGACCGCATGCACAGTTGGTACACCGAGGATGACGCAGGCTTTCCCTTGCACCCCATGGCGCGCGAGCTGGGCTCCATCGCGTTCCATGACAGCCTGATCGTGCTGAAAAAGCAGATCAAGCAACCGCCCATCTCGATTACCTCGCAAAACGGCAAGATCGGCGGCTCGCGCAAGATCCTCGAGGTGCGGGGCCGCAAGTCGATCTTCTGACCAGTCGCCAAACCCTTGCATCGCGCCCCCCTTCCCGTTAGCACCAAGCCGACTTCAGGGAGGCTTCGCATGGACGGGCTCGACACGCTCAAGGCCAAATATCTGACCGCCGTTGCCGGTGCAGCAGATGAATCCGCGCTGGAAGAGGTGCGGCTGGCCGCGCTGGGCAAGAAGGGCGAGATCAGCGCCCTGATGGCGGGCCTTGGCAAGATGGAACCGGACGCCCGCAAGGCCGCAGGCGCCGCGCTGAACGTCGTCAAGGATGAGATCGACGCCGCCCTGCGCGCCCGCAAGGCAGGCCTTGCCGATGCCGCACTGGACGAACGGCTGCGCACGGAATGGCTAGACGTGACCCTGCCGGGCCGCCCGCGCCGGATGGGCACGATCCATCCCGTCAGCCAAGTCATGGAAGAACTGACAGCCATCTTCGCCGACATGGGCTTTGCCGTGGCTGAAGGGCCGCAGGTGGAATCCGACTGGTATAACTTCGACGCGCTGAACATCCCGCCCGAACACCCCGCGCGGCAGGAGCATGACACCTTCTTCATGCACCGCGCCGAAGGCGATGACCGCCCGCCCCATGTGCTGCGCACCCACACCAGCCCGGTGCAAATCCGCGCGCTGATGGACAAGGGCGCGCCGATCCGCGTCATCGCGCCGGGCCGCGTCTATCGCATGGACATGGACCAGACCCACACCCCGATGTTCCATCAGGTCGAAGGTCTGGCGATTGACCGCGATATCAGCATGGCCAACCTGAAATGGACGCTGGAAGAATTCTGCCGCGCCTATTTCGAGGTGGACAAGGTCGAGCTTCGCTTCCGCGCCAGCCACTTCCCCTTCACCGAACCCTCGGCAGAGGTGGACATTCGCTGCTCGTGGGAGGGTGGCCAGCTTCGCATCGGCGAAGGTGACAAGTGGATGGAAATCCTCGGCTCCGGCATGGTGCATCCCAAGGTGCTGGCCGCGGCGGGGGTGGACCCGACGCAATGGCAGGGCTTTGCCTTCGGCATGGGGATCGACCGGCTGGCGATGCTGAAATACGGCATCCCCGACCTGCGCGCCTTCTTCGAATCGGACCTGCGCTGGCTGCGCCATTACGGCTTTGCCGCGCTGGACATGCCCAACCTGCCGGGTGGCCTGTCGCGCTGACGAGGTGAGACGCCGATTCCGCCCCGATCTTTGGGGTGGTGTCGGCCACAACCCCGCCCTATGGGCCATCCCCCATACCCCTGTCATGCTATCACCCCGCCGGGCTTCGCCGTTAAGGTGGCGATAGACTGTTGGAGTGATCCCGATGCGGATGCCGATGCTGCGCCAAAAGGATGATGCCGCTGCCCCGCCGCATGCGGATGACGTGGTGTCACTGGACCGCGATCTGACCTTCATGGACGAACCCGCCGCCCCGGCGATGGTGCTGCAACTGGGCGACATCTTCCCCGACTTCATGGCCAATGGCACCACGGGCACGTTCCGGCTGCACAAATGGGCCAAGGGGCATTGGGTGCATCTGTTCACCCAGCCCGAACCCTTTCACCCAGTCGGCACCTCCGAGATGATGGGCTTTGTCCAGCACAGTGAGGATTTCGCCGCCTTGGGGG
Organism: Paracoccaceae bacterium; assembly: GCA_027486345.1. Classification (GTDB taxonomy): domain Bacteria; phylum Pseudomonadota; class Alphaproteobacteria; order Rhodobacterales; family Rhodobacteraceae; genus Paragemmobacter. The sequence continues at coordinate 45,931 of JAIXPH010000032.1, read as the reverse complement.
TGAAGCATCTGTGCCTGTCCGGCTTTGCGCTGCATTTCCAGACCGCTTGGACCGATGCCATCCAGAACGCCTTTGGCATCCAGTTGGATTTCCCGCAGATCGAAGACCCGACCGGCGATATCCTGACCCGCGTCGGCATGGGCCAGACCCGCGACTCCGCTGGGTCACTCGTGCGGAAATCCTTGGTGCTGGACCCCGAATTGCGCCTGCGGGTGGTGTTCGACTATCCGATCAACCTTGGCCGCTCGATCCGCGAGATCTTGCGCGTGATCGAAGGCTTGCAGACCGCGTCCGAACTGCGCGGCATCTGCCTGCCCGCCGATTGGGAGGATGGCGCACCGATGCTGCTGTCGCCCCAGACCAGCAAGAGCGCGGCGGATCAAAGCTACAAGGACCTCTGGCATGAGGTGACGCCGTGGTATCGCACGGTGGACTTCTGAGGCACCATAAAGCGGATCAGAACTTCCGCCGCGCCCGCAGGGCAGCGCCGATGGTGCCATCGTCCAGATAATCCAGCTCCCCGCCAATCGGCACGCCTTGGGCGAGTGAGGTAACCGTGGCCCCGCTGCCCGCCAAGGCCTCGGCGATGTAATGGGCGGTGGTCTGGCCATCGACGGTGGCGTTCAGGGCGAGGATCACCTCTGACACGCCCTCATCCTTGACCCGGCGGAGCAGGCGGGGGATGCGCAATTCATCCGGGCCCATGCCGTCCAGCGCCGACAGCGTGCCACCCAGAACATGGTAGCGCCCCTTGAAGGCCCCGCCGCGTTCCATCGCCCACAGGTCGGACACATCGGCCACGACGCAGATCTGATCCGTCGCGCGGCGGTCATCGGCGCAGACGGGGCAGATGTCCGCCGTGCCGATATTGCCGCAGACCTGACAATCGCGCGCATGCAGCGCCACCTCGGCCATCGCTTGGGCCAAGGGCGCCATGACCTGCGCGCGTTTCTTCAGCAGCATCAACACCGCCCGCCGCGCGGATCGCGGGCCAAGGCCCGGCAGGCGCGCCATCAGGTCGATCAGCGCCTCGATCTCGCGCGGGGTGTCGGTCATCAGAAGGGCAGTTTCATGTCCGGGGGCAGACCCAGGGACTCGGTCATGCGGCGCATCTCATCCTGCATCTTCTGCGTGCCCTTGGCTTGGGCGTCCTTGATGGCGGCGATGATCAGATCCTCGACCACCTCTTTTTCCGACGCCACAAGGATGGACGGGTCGATGTCCAGCCCCGTGACCTCTCCCTTTGCCGTGGCGCGGGCCTTGACCAGACCGGCCCCGGCTTCGCCGATCACGACCGTACGGCCCAACGCCTCTTGCATCTCGGCCATCTTGGCCTGCATTTCCTGCGCTTTTTTCATCATGCCGGCCATGTCGCCCAGCGCGCCAAGTCCGGGAATACCCTTCAGCATCGGTCACTCCATCCATTTGCCCGCAGGCGGTTCAGCCAGAGATACGGAATGCCCCCGTCTGCGGCAAGGGTGCCACCGGCAGATGCGGCTAACCGCGCCGCCACGCCCGCACGACTGTCAGTCCGGCAAGGAACAGCAAAAGCAGTCCCGCTGGCCAATAGGTGGCGATGCAGCCCTCGGCCCGGGCAAGGACAGCGGTGTCCGCGCGATTGGCATTGATCAGCAACCCCGCCATGGCCAGCGCGGGCACGGCGCAGGCGCTGGAAATCCAGACATGCGGCCGCCACAGACCAAAGCCGAGCGAGGCAAGCACCACCAACCCCGGAAAGGAGGACAGCACCCGTCCGGTTTCCTGCAAGGCGGTCACCGCGCCAAGGCTGGCATCCCAACCCGGACGCAACGTTTCGCAAACGCCCGCCAGCGCCGGTTGCGCCAGCAGGGTCAGCAGGGTGGCAAGGATCAGCCGTCCTCGAAGGGGTCCCATTCATCCTCCACTTCCGGCAGGGCCTCGGTCAGGGCTTGGGCGGCCATCGCTTCGGGGGTGCGGATCTCGGCGATCTTGGCCCCCGGAAAGGCCGCCAGCACGGCCTGCACCAGCGGGTTCTGCATCGCCTCGGCCTCTGCCGCCAGACGGTCGCGGTCGCGCTCTTCGGCGATGGTCGGGGCGCCCCCCGCGCTGACGACCGACACGCCCCAGCGCGCCCCGGTCCAGCCTTGCAACCGCTGCCCCAGACGGGCGGCAAAATCGGGGGCGGCATCGGGGGTGGGCTGGAACTCAATCCGCCCCGGCGCGTATTTCGCCAGCTTCAGGCAGGTCTCCACCTCGAACAACAGCTTGAGGTCGCGCTTTTCGCGGATCAGGTCGATCACATGGTCAAAACTGGCATAGACCTGCAACTGCCCCTCGGCCACGGCCAGCGCCTGATTGCCCATCATGGTCGGCCCAGACATCGGCCCGCGCATTGGCGCAAGCGTATGGGGGGCCATCATCCGCGCGCCATGCACCATGCCGCCGCCACCGCCACCCGCAGGCGCACCGCCACCGCGCGGCGCAGGGGGGGCTGCTTGCAGATCGCGGATCAGCTTTTCGGGGTCGGGCAGGTCTGACACATGGGTCAGCCGGATCACGGCCATCTCGGCCGCCATCATGGAGTTGGGGGCAATCGCCACCTCTTCCAGCGCCTTCAGCAGCATCTGCCACAGGCGCGACAACACCCGCATCGGCAGCTTCGCCGCCATATCCAGACCCCGCGCCCGTTCATCCGGCGGGGTGGTGGGATCGTCCGCCGCCTGTGGCGTGACCTTCAGCACGGACACCCAATGCGTGATCTCTGCCAGATCGCGCAGCACGGCCATCGGGTCCGCCCCATCGGCATATTGCGCCGAAAGCTCGGACAAGGCCCCCGCCGCATCGCCGGTCAGGATCAGGTCGAACAGGTCCAGCACGCGGCCCCGATCCGCCAGCCCCAGCATGGAGCGCACCTGCGCGGCACTGGTTTCGCCCGCACCATGGGCGATGGCCTGATCCATCAGGCTCATGGCATCGCGCACGGACCCTTCCGCCGCGCGGGTGATCAGCGCCAGCGCATCGGGGGCGAGTTTCGCCCCCTCCGCCGCCGCCACGCGGGTCAGGTGGGCCATCATCACCTCAGGCTCGATCCGTTTCAGGTCGAACCGCTGGCAGCGTGACAGCACGGTGACCGGGACCTTGCGGATTTCTGTGGTGGCGAAGATGAATTTCACATGCGCGGGCGGTTCTTCCAACGTTTTCAGCAATGCGTTGAACGCGTTGTTCGACAGCATGTGCACTTCGTCGATGATGTAGATCTTGTAGCGCGCCGAAGCCGCCCGGTAATGGACCGAGTCGATGATCTCGCGGATGTCGCCCACCCCGGTGCGCGAGGCGGCGTCCATCTCCATCACATCGACATGGCGGCCCTCGGCGATGGCGCGGCAGGCGTCGCATTGGCCGCAGGGTTCCGTGGTCGGTCCGCCACTTCCATCGGGACCGACGCAGTTCAGCCCCTTGGCGATGATCCGCGCCGTGGTGGTCTTGCCCACCCCCCGCACCCCGGTCATCACAAAGGCATGGGCGATGCGGTCCGCCGCAAAGGCGTTCTTCAGGGTGCGCACCATCGCCTCTTGCCCGATCAGGTCGGCAAAGGTCTGGGGGCGGTACTTGCGGGCAAGCACCTGATAGGCTTTTTCCGGCGTGTCGGACATGCGGCGCGGTCCCCTTGATGACGGCCTTACACTAGGGCCATGGGGCGGGGACGTCCACCACATGGATCACCGCCAAGGGAACCCTGTGCGCCCGGCGGTGTTGCCCGCCTTGGTTGGGGACCGGCATCACGCCCCGCAGCAAAGGCACAGCATGCAACCCATCCGCAAGATCGACGAATTGGAAAGCCTGCGCGGGATTGCCGCGCTGCTGGTGGTGTTCTTCCACATGCCGAAATGGCACCCGGCGCTGATGAACCCCGTCTTCGACAACGCCTATCTGATGGTGGAGCTGTTCTTCGTCCTGTCGGGATTTGTCATCCAGACCGCTTATGGCAACGCCCTGCGGACAGGGGCCGAGGTGCTGCGCTTTCAGTTCCTGCGCTTTGCCCGGCTCTATCCGGTGCATCTGCTGTTCCTGCTGGTGTTTCTGGGGATTGAGGCCGCCAAGTGGCTGATCGTCACCAAGACCGGCGTGGATGACCCCGCCACAGCGCCCTTTGCGGTCAACGACCTGCGCGCCTTTGGGGAAAATCTGTTCCTGCTGAACGGCGTGCTGCCGGGGCGGCCCCTGACCTTCAACTACCCGGCTTGGTCGATCAGCGTGGAGTTCTGGACCTATCTGATCTTTGCCCTGACCGTGCTGTGGCTGCGGGCGGGGCGGTTGGTGGTCTTTGCCTTGCTGGCCACGGGGGCTTTGGCTTTGTTGGCCAGCGGGGCGGCGGCGGGGTGGGAGAATATCCTGAAATGTGTCGCGGGGTTCTTTCTGGGCTGTCTGACGGCGGCCCTTGTCCACCGTATCCCCCAACGCCTGCCCGCGCGGGCGGTGCCCTTGGCCTTTGCCGCCATGCTGGCCTTTTTGCTGACCAAACCGCCGCACGCATGGGATCTGGCGGTCTTTCCCTTGTCCTTGGTGCTGGTGCTGGCCCTTGTCGCCGCGCGGGACGGGGTGGTGACCCAAGCGTTGCGGGCGCGGGGGCTGGTCTGGCTGGGGGCGATGTCCTACCCGGTCTACATGTCCCACGCCGCCGTGCTGTGGGTGGCCAACCAGATCGTGCGCTTCAGCGGTGACCGTGCCGAACTGGCGGATGCCAGCGGGCGGATGATCCCGCAACTGTCGCTGCCCCTGACCCTTGTTGCCGCGCTGGCGGTGCTGGCCACGGTGCTGGCGGTCAGCACCGTGGTGCATCTTTGGGTGGAACAGCCCCTGCGCGACCGGTCCCGCCGCGCGCCTCTGGTGCGGCGGGCCGAGGCAGGGGCGCTGAAAGCCCCTTAGCCCTTGCGCCGATCCGGCAGGACGCAGAGCATCTCGTACAGGTAATTCGCCGCGATCATCGCGGTATTGCCCGACGGATCATAAGGCGGCGACACCTCGACCAGGTCCCCGCCAACAAGGTTCAGCCCCGCGCAGCCGCGAATGATTTCCAGCCCTTGAATGGTGGTCAGACCGCCCACCTCCACCGTGCCGGTCCCCGGCGCAAAGGCGGGGTCGAGGCTGTCGATGTCATAGCTCAGGTAACAGGGCGCGTCGCCGATGGTGGCGCGGACCTGTTCCATCAGCGGTTTCAGGGACTTGTGCCAGCACTCCTCGGCCTGAACCACCGTCCAGCCCTTGTCCCGCCCCCAGTCGAAATCATGCGCCGAATAGCCCGATCCGCGCAGGCCGATCTGGAACACCTTGTCGTTGATCAGGCAGCCATCCTCCCACGCGCGGCGAAACGGGCAGCCATGCGCCTCACGCTCGCCGAACATGTGTTCGTTGGTGTCGGAATGGGCATCGACATGGATCAGCGCGACGGGGCCATATGTGTCGCGCATCGCCTGCAGGATGGGCCATGTCAGCGTGTGGTCGCCGCCAAGGGTCAGGGGCATCACGCCATGCTTCAGGATGCCGCGATAATGGTCCGCGATGATGGCGCAGGATTTCTTCAGGTCAAAGGTGTTGATCGGCACGTCACCGATGTCGGCAACCTGCATCCGGTCAAACGGTGCCGCACCCGTGCCCATGTTGTAAGGCCGCAGCATCCGGCTTTCGTCGCGGATCTGCCGTGGCCCAAGCCGCGTGCCCGGACGGTTCGACGTGCCGATGTCCATCGGAATCCCGATGAAACAGGCGTCCAGCCCTTCGGCCGTCTCCTGCGTCGGCAGGCGCATCATGGTGGCAGGCCCGCCAAAGCGCGGCATGGTGTTGCCGCCAAGCGGCTGGTTATAGGTGGTCATGGCATGTCCTTTGCGCAAGCATTGGGGCAGAGGCTGCCAAGTCAGGCGGGGCGTTGCAACCCCGCCTAAGGGTCAGTGCGCGCCCCAGGGCCCGTGGTGACGATCCGCCCCGTCCAAGCGGTCAAAGCCATGCGCACCAAAGAAATCGCGCTGGCCCTGGATCATGTTCGCCGTGCCGCGCGCCGTGCGGGCCATGTCGAACCACGCCAGACCCGCCGACAGGGCAGGCAGGGCGAGGCCGTTCAGCGCCCCTGCCGCCACCATCTGCCGCAAGGCGGGGACGCTGGCCTTCAGACGATCCGCAAAAGCGGGGGCGAGGATCAGGTTGCGCGCGGGGTCTTCGGTCAGCGCTGCGGCCATGTCGTTCAGCATGGACGACCGGATGATACAGCCCGCCCGCCAGACCCGCGCGATGTCGGGCAGAGGCATGGCCCAGCCAAAATCGCGTGCCGCGCCATCGATCATGGCGAAACCTTGGGCATAGCACAGGATTTTCCCGGCAATCAGGGCGTGTTCCAAGGCGTCCAGCGGCAATCCCGTCACCGCCTGCGGTGCGGGCCCAAAGACCGCCTCACCCGCCTGCCGCTCGGCCCGTCGCGCCGACAGGTTGCGCGCGGCCACGGCGGCTTCGATCACCGGGACGGGGGCGGACAGGTGCTGCGCCTCGATCGCGGTCCAGCGGCCGGTGCCCTTTTGCCCTGCGGCATCAAGAATGACGTCCAGCATGGGTTTGCCAGTCAGGGGATCAGAGGCGGCGGCAACGGAGGCAGAGATTTCCACAAGATAGGATTTCAGCGGCCCCTCGTTCCAGCGCGCGAAGGTGGCGGCGATGGCGGCGGCCTCCATCCCCAAGCCGTCGCGCATCACGCCGTAAACCTCGGCGATCATCTGCATGTCGGCATATTCGATGCCGTTGTGCACGGTCTTGACGAAATGGCCGGCGCCCGCCTCCCCCATCCATGTGGCGCAGGCGGTGCCGTCCTCGGCCTTGGCGGAAATCGCGGTCAGGATGTCGGCGATGCGGTCCCAATCGGCCCGCGCGCCGCCGCCCATGATCGACGGGCCATGCCGCGCCCCCTCTTCCCCGCCCGAGACGCCCATGCCAAGGAAGCGCACCGGCAGACCGGCGGCATTGCGGCGGTTGGTGTCGTGGAAATTGGCGTTCCCGGCATCGACGATCAGGTCATCGGCATCCAGAAGCGGCGCGAGGGCGGCGATCTGGTCATCCACCGCCTGACCTGCGGGCACCATCAGGATGATCGTGCGCGGCTTGGCAATCGCGGCCACCAGATCGGCCAGCGACTCGGTCGGGATCACGCGGTCAGACAAGGTCCCGGCATCCGCCTTGAACTGGTGCGTCACGGCGGTGGTGCGGTTCCAGACCGCAATCGGAAAGCCTTTCTCCGCGATGTTCAACGCCAGCGCCGCGCCCATCGTCCCCAACCCGATCAACCCGATCCGTGCCTGTTCCGTCATGGTCAACCTCCTGAACCTGTCCATGTTATCGATATCATCGAAGCGGGAGCCAAGGCAATGTGCGCCATGGCATACCGTCCTTGCGATGCCGACTGTCTGTCCTTGGGCCAAAGTGCAAGCCCCCTCACCCTCTCCCCCGCAGGGGGGCAGGGTGAGGGGGCTGTGATCCGTCACCCGACCAGAACCTTATTCCAGAACGGTTTTTCCTGCCGACAGATCCAGCCACAGCCTGCAATAGGCCCGCTCCGGCGTCATGTCACCGCCGTTTTCCACGCCCGCCGCCCAGATGGCGGCCCCGGCGGCATAGGCGCCGGCTTCCAGCCCGCCCTGTTCGCATTGGCTGACTGCGACGATGCGGCAGCCGCGCGCCACGGCATCGCGCAGCACGGACAGGAGACCCCTGTCCTGCATGATCGTGCCCGCGCCAAAGACCCGCAGCACCGCGCCATCCAGCCCCGCCAGCAGCGCGGCCACAGCCTGTGTCGCCAGAGGCATGCCGGGGGCCACCGTCAGGATGGCCAGCCGACACGCGCCGTAGCGCCGTGTCGTGGTGGGCTGCCCTCCGCCGCCGCCGGTTGCACGAAAGGCATCGGCCTGATGCGCGTGGTGCTTGACGAGGGAACCGGCATCCATCCGCTTGCCCGCAAAGCACAGTCTATGGCCGGGCAGGCCGGATGCCACCGCCTCAAGCGCCAAAAGGAGGTTCCCCTCGGCATCGCCGCGCGGGGTGCCCAAGGGGTGCATGGAGCCGCACAGGATCACCGGCACGCGGGGATCGGGCAGGGCGGCGGCAAGGGCCGCGCCGGTGAAGGACATGGTGTCTGTGCCATGGGTGACCAGCACACCGTCGCCGTCCCATGCGTCGATCAGGTCAAGGATGGCGTTCCATTCCGCGGGCCCCATCTCGGCGCTGTCGCGCAGCGGGCCGATGCGGCGGGTGGTGATGTCCAGCCCGCGGCCCAAACCTGCCAGCGCCGCCGCCAGAATGCCGTCCTGGGGCAGCAGGCCCTCCGGCCCATGCCGCATGCAGATCGTGCCGCCGGTTTCGATCAACAGGATGCGCTGCGCCATGGTCCCCTCCGCTGTCGCGGCGGTTCTAGCGGTGTTTCGCGGGCGGGGCCAGCGGGTCAGGCGGCCTGACGGCCTTCGGGCAGGCGGATCACGGTGACGCTGCACGGCGCCTCGGCCACCACCTGCGACGAGACCGACCCCAGATAGCGCCGCGTCGAGGAATGGCCCCGCGCGCCCATCAGGATGTGATCCACGTTGTTGTGTCCGGCATAGTCGATGATCGCCGTCCCCGGATCGGGGTTTTCCAGCACCGTGAAGGTCAGCCGCTCCTGCGGCAGGTCCAGCGCATCGGCCCATGCGCGCAGCGACACCAGACGCGACACATGCAGATGCGTGCCGTCGTCGTCGGTGATGTTGTCGATGCCGATGCGGGCGGTCTTGATGACATTGACACAGGCCACGCGCGCATCCGGCTGGATCACCAGCATGCGCTGCACCGCCCGGAGCAAGGAGGAGGCCAGCATCTCCATGTCCGGCGAGAGGTCCACGGCCACCATCAGGATCGGCGCCTTGTCCATCTGCGCCGACAGGCTGGGCGGGGCGGCGAAGCCCTTGACCCGCCGCATCACCCGCCAGCGGGCAAAGACCGTGCGCCAGCCATCCGCCGCCAGCTTGCGCCCGCGCGCCGTGATCTTGACCTGCGCCGGGTGGGTCAGGTCAAAGACCATCTGCGCGGCGGTCTGGTAGCGGTGGGCGGGGTCCACCTCAAGCGCCTTCAGGATGATCTCTTGCAGCCATTCGGGCAGTTCCGGCCGCAAGGCGCGCGGCGGCACCGGATCGCGCCACAGCCGCTTGCGGACACCCTTGAGCTTGTCCGGCGCGCCGAAGGGCATCTTTCCGGTGGCGAGTTCATAGATCATCGCGCCCAAGGCAAACAGATCGCTGCGCGGGTCATCGCGGCTGCGCAGATATTGCTCTGGCGCGATATAGGGGAAGGTGCCCATCGGGATGGTGAATTCCTCGGCCAGCAGATCGGGCAACTGGTCGTGGCGCGACAGGCCGAAATCGACCAGCACCATCTCGCCGCTTGGCCGTTGCAGGAAGTTCGCGGGCTTCAGGTCCAGATGCAGCACATGCTGGCGGTGCAGGTCATGCACGGCGGCGGCCATCCGGGCCATGACCTCCAGCAGGTCCGACATCGGCAGGGGCGCGCGGGTGAAGGTGGCAAGCAGGCTGTCGCCGGGAATGCGTTCGGTGACGATATAGGGCATCACCGCAAAGTCGCCGATGGCCACCACTTTGGGCACATGCACGCCCGACAGGCGCGGCATGATCATCTGCTCCACCTCGAAGCCCACGATGGTGGGGGCGTCGTCGCCGTCGAGGATGGTGGGCACCTTCATCACCATGGGCAGGGTATGGTCAGGGTGGGTCACGTCCCAGACCGTGGCGAAGCCCCCCTTGTGCAGTTGCGCGCCCAGCGTGAAGCCGTCGATCTGCAACCCTTCCGTCGGCCTGACCCGCATCGCCTCATGCCCCCAGTTGCAACCGCATGGCGAGGCTTTCCGGCAAGCCTGCCGCGCGGACCTTGGCCACGGTCGTGGCCACGTTATAGGGTACACGGCGGAAGGTCAGTTCGTTTTGCGCCATGTCAAACAGCGCGTATCCGGCCGCCGCCACCCCGTCGCGGGCCTGTCCCACCGATCCCACCACCGCCAGCCAGCGGCGCGAGCGGATCAGAGGCACCGGCAGCCCCATCGGAAAGCGCTGTGCCCGCACAGAGCCGGACAGGTCGTGGCTCATCAACGCGGGTTGGTGGACATGGCCGCAGAAGATCAGCCGCGCATCGGTGCTGCGAAACGCCCCCAGCGCACGTGATTCGTTGGTCACATATATCCAGTCCTCCGGCGCGTTGGCGCTGGCATGGACAAACAGCAGATCCTCCATCCGCGCCGTCATCGGCAGCCCGGCCAGAAAGGCGCGATGGCCGTCGTCCAGCAGCGGCCGCGTCCAGTTGATCGCCCGCCGCGCGGTGATGTTCAGCGCGTCATCCGCCGTGCCGATGGCCTGATCATGGTTGCCCATGATGCACAGCGCCCCCGCCTGCACCAACGACATGACCTTTTCCGTGCACCAGACCGGGTCGGGACCATAGCCCACGATGTCGCCAAGGATGACGATCCGCCCGACCTGCCGCTGGGCCAGATCGGCCAGCACGGCCGCCAGCGCCTCGCGGTTGGCGTGGATGTCCGTCAGGATGGCAAGGCGCATGGCTCCCCCAAGGCGGCGCGCGGGGCCATCGCGCGGCGCGCCGCAACCCTAAGACCGCCATGAGGGTGGCACAAGGCGGGCCGCACCGCATCTCCCGCGACCAGACGCCACGCGCCGCCGGGCCGGGGTGGCACAAGCGGAGGTGGAAAAAGACGCCGGATCACGCGGGGGTTGCGCTGGGTGGCGGAAAATGAATTTTCACTTTGCGAAAAACAAAAAGGCGGCGGAAACCCGCCGCCAATTCCGCCATCCGCCCGAAACGTCGCGTCAGATCAACCCAAGGTCGCGCGCGACGATGACCGCCTGCGTCCGGTTCGAGGCCGACAATTTCTTGCAGATCGAGGTGACGTGCATCTTGATCGTCGGTTCCGCCAGCTTCAGGTCGTTGGCGATTTCCTTGTTCTGCTTGCCCTCGGCCAGATAGGAGAGAACCATCATCTCCTTGTCCGACAGGCGACCGTTCTTGGTGGTCCGGCCCGCGTTGTGACGCTCACGCACCAGTTCCAGCGGCATGTAATGCTCGCCCGCGTTCATGAAGCGGATGGCGTTGGCCAGCGAGCGCACGCCCGTGGTTTTCAGCACGATGCCCGACGAGCCGGCATTCATGATCTCATCCAGCATGCGCGGCGTCGGGTTGCCGGTGATGATGGCCACAGGCTTGGTTCCATTGGATCGGATCGCCCGACGCAGGCCGGAGACACCGTTCATGCCGGGCATGTTCAGGTCCAGCAGCACGACGTCATAGGGGCCTGCGTCCTGAATATGCTCCAACGCCTCGTCGAGGGTCTTGGCCGTCGTCACCTCCATGTCGGGGGCCGACGAAAGATACATCGCGAAGACGTCCAGAACCATCTCATGGTCGTCCGCGATCAAGATTCGGATCTTGTTTGCACCGGCACCATTGCCAATCGACATTCGCTCTGTCCTTGTTCCAACTGATCAGGGTATCGGGCAATTCTTGGCAAGACCCATACCACCCAGACCGACTTTTGCTTTAACACTGATGGCAAGGATACCTGCGACCATTGGTAAAGCAATCACGCAAGGTGCCAAATCCGACTAACTTTGACCCATACCATACTTTAGGATGTTTTGGCATCCGTAATTGGAATGGAGAAGGTTGCTCGTTTTGATACCGTGACAAGCGAAGACAAACTTTGGAGTCGCTTTTCGATGTTTCCGTACACAGTAACACGCGCGCTGCGCGGTCTGGCAGTGGTTGCTTCGGTCTCTGTCGGCGGGCTTTCGCTCGCTCAGGCCGATGTGCCGCCGCCGCCCACGGGGGAACCGATCCTTTTCGTCGATGGAGCCATCACCCATACCAACGTGGGCGCGGAGGCGCAGTTTGACCTCGAGTCGCTGGCGGCGCAACCCTCTGAAACCTTCACCACCAGCACAACCTGGACCGAAGGCACGCCCACCTTTACCGGCGTTCCGCTGAAGGCGCTGCTCGAGGCGGTCGGGGCGACGGGTGACACGGTCACCGCGGTGGCGTTGAACAACTATGCCATCGACATTCCCGTCGACAGCCTGAACGACGATGCCCCCATCGTGGCCTATTACATCGACGGAAAATCCTTTTCCCGCCGGGACAAGGGCCCGCTGTGGATCGTGTACCCCTACGATTCAAGCGCAGACTATCGCAATGATCTGGTTTATGGTCGGAGCATCTGGCGGCTTGAACGGCTGACGGTGAAGTAAGGAAGAGGCAGGCCGGACGTGTGTTGTCCGGCAGCGCCAAGGACAAGTCTGGATGTCACAGTTTTTTTCAGAAGCGCTCGAGGCAGAGCAGTCTACAAGCGTTTCGTTGCGCTTGCGGCGGATCGGCCTCGCGCTCGTCTCCTTGGTGACGCTTGCGGCGGTCGCCTTGGTGTATCTGGACATCGACAGGCAGCTTGACCAAAGCAGGTCCACCGATTCAGACAACGTCACTTGGACCATCGCGCAGGTCGAGGTGGATCTGCTGAAACTGCAACGGGCCGCCGAAGCGGCTTTGGACGACCCATCGGTCACCGAAAGTCTTGATCAGCTTCGGCTGGCCTATGACATCTTCTACAGCCGGATGCTGGTCGTGAAGCGCTCGGTCAACATCAAGTCCCTGCCGCTGGCCTCGCGGCTGGAGCGGATCATCTGGGCGGATGACGGCTTTTTCGCCCGCAACACGCCCGTGATCGACGGTGATGACACGGCGCTTCGGGCCGCGCTTCCGGCCCTGTCCGCCGAAATCGACGGCATGACCGAAGAGATCCGGACCGAGGTGGTGCAGTCCCTGCAAGACGTGATGGACGCCTCGGACGGCCAGCGCAACGATCTGCGCCGGTCGCTGCAATTCTTCGCCGGGGCGTCGCTGGGGCTTTTGGGCGTCATGTTGGCGCTGTTGATGGTGATCGTGCTGCAAAGCCGCGCGCAGCAGCGCCGGGCGCAGCAAACCGCGCGCGCCGTGCACAACCTGCGCGCCACCATCGAAAGCTCGCTCGACGCGGTGGTGATCGCCGACGCGCAGGGCCGCATGATCGATTGCAACCGCGCCGCCGAAGGGCTGTTCGGCATGTTGCGCGGCAAGGTGCGTGGCCTGCGCTTTGCCGACATCGTGCGCGGCGAGGGCGCGACCGACCCCCTGTCCCAGTTGCACCTGAAGATGCACGAACGGGACAACTGGTCCGAAATCCGCGACGGCCGCATCCAGATGAAGGCCCATCGCAGCGACGGCACCATCGTCCCGATCGAGGCCGCCCTGGCCGAGGCGCGGGGCGCGGGCGGCGAGCCGATGTTCATCGCCTTCATCCGCGACATCTCGGAGCGGCTGGAGCGGGAAGAGAACCTGCGCAAGGCCCGCAACGACGCGCTCAAGGGCGAAGAGGCGAAGTCGCGCTTCCTGGCCGTCATGAGCCATGAGATGCGGACCCCCCTGAACGGGCTGATCGCCGCGACCGAATTGATGCAAAGCTCCACCGCGCTGGACCAACGGCAGGTCTGGCTGTCGGAAATCATCCTGTCCTGTGGCTGGGCCGCGCTGGATCAGGTCAACAACGTGCTGGAATTGACGCGCCTTGGCTCTGCCTCGGGGCCGAGCTATCCGATGACGGTGTTCTCGCCCGCCCAGGTGCTCAAGGACCTTGTCCTGCAGAATGAACCCCATGCGGCAAAGCGGGGCAACCGGCTGGACCTGATCGCGCCCGACCTGCCCATCCCACTGGTCGAGGCGCCGCGCCAGCTGTTCGTCCGCGTCTTGTACAACCTGATCGGCAACGCCATCAAATTCACCGATGCGGGCAGCGTCACGATCCGGGCGCACTGTGACCCCCTGCCAGAGGGCAAGGTCCATCTGAAGATCGCGGTCGAAGACACCGGCATCGGCATCGCCGATCATGACCTTGAACGCATTTTCCACAATTTCCAGACGCTGGACGATTCCTATGCGCGGATGCGCGAAGGCACCGGCTTGGGTCTCGGGATCGCGAAACTCAGCGCCGAGGCGCTGGGCGGGGAAATCCGCGTGGACAGCGAATTGGGCAAGGGCAGCGTGTTCACCTTCGATGTCGTTCTTTCGGTGGCCGAGGCTTTGCCGCAGGGACCGACCGTCACCCCCGTGGCAGATGCGACGGAAAGCGCGCTTTCCATCCTGATCGCCGAGGACAATCCGATCAACAGCCTGCTGCTGACCGAGATGCTGAAATTGCGCGGCCATCAGGTCACGGTCACCGTGGACGGACAAGAGGCGGTGGAACAGGCGTCGGCTCAGCGCTATGATATGATCCTGATGGATATCTCGATGCCCCGGATGGACGGGCTCGAGGCCACACGCGGCATCCGCAAGGGCGGGGCCTGCCGCGACGTGCCTGTTGTGGGTGTGACGGCGAATGCAAGTCCGGACCGCATCCCGGAATTTCTTGCCGCCGGTATGACCGATGTGCTGGTAAAGCCGATTACCCGGGGTGCTTTGGCGGCGGTTCTTGTCGCACATGGGAAGGGAACGACGGGTGTGCAGCCCGCTGTCCCTGCAAAAGAGGATATTGTCATGCTCAACACCGAAGTCTTTGATGAAACGCTTGAGGAAATGGGCCGCGACTTTGTCGAACGTGTCGCCGCGCGCATGCTGGAAGATGCGGAATCCTCACTGAACGAGGTTGCGGCGAATATTCCCGGCGATCTGCACACGGCGGGTCGGGTGGCGCATAAGGCGGCGGGTGCGGCGGCGGCCATCGGGCTGGGCGCGCTGCACAAGGCCCTGGCCGAGTGTGAACATGCCGCCATCGCCGGCGATGCGGCGGGCGTGACACGCGCCATGGAAGAGGCTCGCACCGCCATCCCCGGCACCATTGCCGCCCTGCGCGCCCGTGGCCTTTCGGTCGGCAAGGTCGCCGCGGCCTGAGCCCGCCACCCCCCGGTGCGTCAGGTGGCGCTAGTCGGCGGGATCGTCAGTCATCGCGGCAAAGGCCGCTGAGACATCCGACAGGTCGGTGGGCTTTGCGCGCCGGGGTTTCGGGCGCTGGGCAGTGGCGGGGTCCAGCGCTGTCAGGCGGTCGGACACTTCAGCCTCTGGCATGGCCGGGGCGCTCGGCTCATTGCCTTCGCCGATCAGCGCCGACAGCGAGGCGGCGATGTCAACTTCGGGCCGACCCACTGGCGGCGGAGCGGGCTGGATCGATGGCACGCCGGGCCGGGCAAGGTCATCCCCTCGGTCAAGGGCAGACAGGGCATCCGTCAGCCTCATGTCGGACGGCGGCGCAACCGGCGCGTCGTCGCTGTCGGCCAAGGCGGCGAAGGCGGCCCCCAGATCAAGGCCCGCGGCACCACGGGGGGGCGCCCCTTCGCCGGTCGCAGGCGCGTCGCTGTCGGCATCCTCTGCCCCGAGGGCTGACAGCATCGACAGCGCCGATGCCATCACCTGCGGCGGGGTCGGCACAAAGCTGGGTTCGGTGGCGGCCTCTGCCGACGGTTCCTTCGCGCCGTCGTCCATCAACGCGGCAATCGTGGCGGGGTCCAGCGCGACAGGCTTGGCCTTGCGCGGCTTGCTCTTGGCACGGGCCGCCGCTGCGGCGGGGGCGGGATCGCTGTCGGCGGGGATTTCGGCTGCGGGGATCGTGGTGGTGACGTCGGTTTCCACCGGCGGATCGGCAAGGGGCGGGGCCGGATCGGGGGAAGGGGGAGCAAGCGCCACCTCGGTCTCGGGGTCCTCGTCCTCCGCAGCGGCGAGGGCGGCGAAGAGATCGGCCACGGGTGGCGCGGCCTTGGTCGCGCGAGGCGGCGGCGGGGCGTCATCCTCGCCCCCGGCCTCCATCAACAGGCGCGCTGCCGCATCCAGTGCAAGGGTGCTGAGCGCACCCGCCTTGGGCGGGGCCTTGGTCACCACCGGCGCGGCGACGGGCGGTGGTGCGACAGGGGTGATCCGCTGGGGCAGGTCGTCGCGCAGGATGGACAGGCGCGCCGCCAGCACCGCCCGCCGCGCCGTGCCATTCGGCAAGCTGGCATAAAGGGCCCGCAGCCGATCCAGCGCCACAACCGGGTCCAACCCCGCCAAGGCCCGCAACATCATCGCCGAGGCCGCCCGGTGATCGGCATGGGTCACGCCCGCATCGGGATCGACCGGAACGACCTCGACCTTTACGGCGGGGGCAAGCGGCGGGGGGGCTTTGCGAGGCGGCATCTTCGGCCCTTTCGGCGGCAATCTGGCATCTGGCACGGTCCTTGCAAGTTCCGGTCCAGTCCGGGGCGGTCCGGATGCCGTGCAAGGTTTGCCAAGAATGACGACCACATTCCGCGATACGATAGGGCTGCACGCCACTGCGCTGATCCTGCGGGAAAAACGCAACGAGGTTCTCGCCTCGAACATCGCCAATGCCGCGACGCCCAACTTCAAGGCGCGCGATTTTGATTTCGAGACCGCCTTGAACGAGGCCCGCGCCGGGGGGCCCCTGCGCCAGACCGACGCACGCCACCTGTCCGCCGCAACCGGGGGCGATGCCGCGATGGGCTACCGTGTGCCAGTCACAGCCTCACTGGACGGCAACACCGTTGAGCCGGGGGTGGAGCAGATGGAGTTTTCCGAGAACACCCTGCGCTACCAGACCAGCCTGCAACTGCTGAACCGCCGGATCTCCGGCCTGATGACCGCGATCAAGGGAGAGTGACGATGGGTGACATCCGCAATGTCTTTGACGTCGGTGCCCGCGCTTTGTCGGCGCAGATGGTGCGCATGAACACGGTGGCGTCAAACCTTGCCAATGCGGACACCGTGTCCACCACCAAGGACGGTGCCTTCCGCGCCCTGCGCCCCGTGTTCGAGACGACCTATGCCGATGCCATGGCGCAGACCGGCCTCGCGACAAGCGATGTGGCCGAGGTGGTGATGTTGGACCGCATGCCCGAACGGGAATTCCGCCCCGATCACCCGGCGGCAGACAAGGATGGGTTCGTCTGGAAAGCCGCCATCGACCCCGATGAAGAGATGGTCGAGATGGTGGAGGCCAGCCGCCAATACCAGAACACGCTGGAAACCATGTCCACCCTGCGCACCCTGATGGCGCGCACCGTGCAGATGGGATCGTAAGGGGGCATCCATGATCACGCTTGATCCGAAAACCGGCAGCCTGACCAACGGCGCCACAGGCCAGACCGCCAGCACGCCCAATGCCAAGACGGAAATGGGCCAAAGCGATTTCCTGACGCTGATGCTGGCGCAGCTTCAGGCGCAAGACCCGCTGAACCCGATGGACAACGCCGATTTCGTGGCACAGCTGGCGCAGTTTTCACAGGTCAGCGGGCTGGAAAAGATCAACCAGTCGGTTGAGGCGCTCAGCGGTGGCATGAGCGATTTCCGTGTCGCCTCGGCCGCCAACATGCTGGGCCGTCAGGTGCTGGTGCCGGGCGGTGTGGCCCGCGCAGGCGCGGATGGCGGCGTGCATGGCGTGGCCACCTTGCCCGAAGCTGCGTCCTCGGTCGTCGTCACCTACAGCCATGGCGTGACGGGGGAGTTGTTGAAATCCGTTCCCATGGGCGCGCAGGCCAAGGGCGACATGGCCTTTGACTGGACCGATGTGCCCGCCGATCTGGTGGCCAACCGCACGCCGATCCGCGTCTCTGTCTCTGCCACCGGGGCCGAAGGGACCAAGACGGTCGGACCGCAGGTCTATGCGCGCGTGGTCTCGGCCACGTCGGGCGCGACGGCGCAGGACCTGACCCTGCAAGTCGAAGATTACGGCGCGATGAACGCGCTGGAAGTGAACTCCATCCGCTGATGCCTGCGGACCCACAGAAAGAAGGACTGAACAGATGTCGATGAGCACCGCCCTGTCGGGCCTGATGGCCGCGCAGACCGAAATCTCCACCACCTCCAACAACATCGCCAACGTGGGGACCATGGGCTTTCGCGGCAGCCGGGTCGAGTTTTCGGATGTGTTTTCCACCTCGCCCTTCAGCGCCACCCGGACAGCGGTTGGCACCGGCGTGCAGGTGCAGCGCGTGGTGCAGGACTTCAGCCAAGGCAATGTGGTGACCACGGGCAACCTGCTGGACATCGCCATCGAGGGGCAGGGCTTTTTCGCGCTGCAACAGCTTGCCACCGAAAATGCCGTGCGCGGTGGGGCGATCTATTCCCGCTCGGGCGCGTTCGCGCTGAACAAGGACGGCTATGTGGCCGACCATGGCAACCGCGCGCTCTTGGCATGGCCCGTGGCGGTGGACGGCAAACCCCTGACCGAAGACCTCGTCCGCGCCGAACCGCTGCAAATCCCCATGCAGCGCGGCGAGCCGATCCCGACCAGCATGATCAACATCGCGGCCACCTTGCCGTCCTCGGCCACGGCCTTGGGCCAGCAGGACGCCGTGCCGCCGACCAAGGCCTTTGACAAGGCCGATCCCACGACCTTTGCCCATCACACCGTCGTTCCCGCCTTCGATGCCGAGGGCAAGGGGATGGAGGCAGATGTCTATTTCATCCGCACCGCCTCGCCCTCCGTGGCGTCGCCGGACACCAGCTATGAGATGCGGATGTTCGTGGATGGCATCGAACGCGTGGCATCGCCCGCCGCCACGGTGACCTTCGGCGCGGATGGGCGTCTGGCCTCGGGCGCGGCGCATACCTTTGGCGGCGGGATCGACACCATGTCGCTGGACCTCACGGGATCGACCGTTGCCGCAGCACCCTTCGCGGTGGACACGGCCGGGCATAATGGCAAGACCCGCGAACAGTTGACCAACCTCGACATCGACAATCTGGGCGGAGTATGGGCCACCTATGGCACCGGTCAGCGCGTGGCCTTGGGGCAGGTGGTGCTGGCCACCTTCTCGAACCCGCAGGGGCTGCGGTCGCTGGGCAAGGCGACCTTTGCCGCCACCGCCGAAAGCGGCCCGGTCCAGACCGGTCTGCCGGGCAGCGCGGGCTTTGGCGCGTTGCGCTCCGGCGCGCTGGAGCGGTCGAACGTCGAACTGACCGAGGAATTGGTGAACCTGATCTCCGCCCAGCGCAACTATCAGGCCAGCGCCAAGGCGATGGAGACCTCGACCTCGCTGATGCAGACCATCATGAACATCCGCACCTGATAGGTCACGGGGGCCCGCGCCATGGACCGTTTCATCCACACCGCCCTGAATGCGATGGGCAACCTGCGCGGCGTGAACAGCGTCAATGCGCAGAACCTTGCCAACATGAACGTGCCGGGCTTCCGGCGCGATTTCATCGCCGAAGGCGCCAGCTTTTCGCTGGAGGACGCAGCGGGCAACCTCAGCCCCCGCGCGTTTCAGTTGGACCGGGAGGAGGCCGGGTTTTCCGATCTGCCCGGCTTCATGGACAAGACGGGCGAGGATCTGGACATCGCCATCCCCGACAAGGGCTATTTCTACATCCAGCCCGAAACCGGCGGCGCGCCCGCGCTGACCCGGCGTGGGGATTTGCGCGTGGGGCTGGATGGCACCCTCGTCACCGGGGCGGGGGATGCCGTGCTGTCGCAGGGCCTGACGCCCATCGTCTTGCCGCCCTTTCGCAACATCGTCATCGACGATCTGGGCCGCATCACCATCGAACCTCTCGACGGCGCGCCCGGCGAACGGCTGGAGGTGGCGACCATCGGCACCACCGATGCCGCCGGTCTGAAACTGTCCAAGGACGAAGATGGCCAGATCCGCCCCGTCTCCGGCCCGCTGCCCCGCCCCGACCAGACCGCCAAGGTCGCCCAAGGCGTGCTGGAAGGGTCGAATGTCAACGCGACCGAGGAACTGATCGCCTCGATCGACCTGCAACGCAGTTTTGAGCTGAACATGAAGATGATCAGCACCGCCAAGGAAATCGACGAGGCCGGATCGCGCCTGCTGCGCATGCCGGAATAAACCCGGCCTGTCCCCAAGCGCCATTCCCTCTCCCCCCGGGGGAGAGGGTCAGGGTGAGGGGGCGGTCCCGCGTGTCGAATGGACTCAGGCCAGCGTCACCGTCGCGGGGGGCAGGTCGCCCACGCGCACCGTGCAGGTCTGCCCGCGCAGCAGGGGGCCCACGCCGGCGGGTGTGCCGGTAAAGATCAAGTCACCGGGACACAGCGCCACATAGCCCGACAGATGGGCGATGATCTCGGGCACGCTCCAGATCATGTCGCTGATGCGCGCGCTTTGCGTCACGCGGCCTTCGACCGTGCAGATGATCGGGGCGTCGGCCAGCGGTCCCGGCACCAACGCACCCAAAACGGCCGAATTGTCAAAGCCCTTGGCCATGTCCCAGGGGCGGCGCGCGGCCTTGGCCTCGGCCTGCAGATCGCGGCGGGTCAGGTCGTTCCCGGCGGCATGGCCCCAGATCAGCGACGGCGCGTCGTCCACCGTCACATCGATCCCGCCGCGCCCCAGCGCGACCACCAGTTCTGCCTCGTGGTGCAGATCGGCGGTTTTCGGGGGGAACGGAATCACCGCGCCGCTTTCCACCACCGCATCGGCGGGCTTGGTGAAAAAGAACGGTGCTTCCCGTGTCGGATCGCCGCCCATCTCGCGGCTGTGTTCGGCATAGTTGCGCCCGACACAGAAAATGCGGCGCACCGGAAAGCGCAGGGCGCTGCCCGCGATCGGCAGCGTCACCGGGCCGGGCGCGGCAAAGACCGTGGCCATCAGCTTTCCGGTCCCATCGCCGTGCATTCGACCCCGCGCGCGACCAGACGGCGGCAGGCCAGATCCGCCTGTTCCTGCGTCAGGCCGGCAAAGGTGGCCTCATAGCCGCCCTTGCGCTCCACCACCTTGCGCAGCGACTGGTTCAGCGTGGCGCTTTCGGTGAGTTGCGTCTTCAGCAGCACCTTCTCGGCGTCATAGCTGGAGGGATAGCGCCCGACGCTGATGCCCCAATGCCGGTCCCCCGAGGTGGACATCGACATCACCACCTGTTCGGCGGCGGGCTGTCCGTCGGCGCTGGCCACCTGCACGTCATCATAGATCGGCGCGTTGCGCTTTTTCTTGACCACGCCCAGCGTGCCATCCAGCGCCGCCGCCTGTGCCTGAAGCGTACCTTGCGGCGGGGCGATCAGGGTCATGTCCTCGACCATCGTCATCGTGCTCTGGTTCGGGTCCGTCAGCATCGGATCGGCAGAGGCCATCTGGATCGGCGCGGCCCCGGAGGCGGACAGGTCCTCCACTGCGCTGGCGATCTCGGCCTCGGCAACCGGCGTTTCGGGAACGGGGGCGGTGCCCGTCGCTTCGGCCAGCGCCCCAAGGATGCTGTCCTGCATTTCGTCCACCGCCACGGCGGCGGCAAGCGCGGTGTCGTCGGGCGCCATCCCGTCATCCACGGGGGCCTCGGCATCGGGCGCGGCGGCGGCGACGGCTGTGGGACGGGCCAGCGGGCGCAGCGACCGGGTCGGGGCCACCACGGCGGTGATCGTTTTGGCCCCCGGCGAAACCGCCGCTTCGGCCATCAGGGCGGCATCCGCGCCCTGATAATCTGCAGGCGGCGGCGGGTTCACCGGCGCGTTCTGCGGAGCGGCCGCAAAGCCCTTGTCCAGCAGCTTCATCATCTTGCGGTTGCGGTCATCGGTCGAGGTGCCGCCCATCACCGTGGCAATCAGCCGCTTGCCATTGCGTTCCGCGCTTGCGGTCAGGTTGAAGCCTGCCGGAACGGTATAGCCGGTCTTGATGCCATCCGCGCCTTCGTATTTGTCCAGAAAGCGGCGGTTGGTGTTGTTCACCGTCGCCAGCCCCGCATCGGTGGAGCGGCGCGAGAACAGGTTGTAGAACTGCGGGAAATCGTAGAACAGCCGCCGCCCAAGGATGGTCAGGTCATGCGCGGTGGACAGATGCCCCTTGGCGGTCAGTCCGTTGGCGTTCTTGAAGGTGGAATTGTCCATCCCGATGGCACGGGCGGTGCGGGTCATGCGCTCGGCAAAGGCGGGTTCCGATCCGCCGCCGATGAATTCCCCGATGGCGGTGGCGGCGTCATTGGCCGATTTGATTGCCGCCGCGCGGATCAGGTAGCGCAACTGGATTTTCTGCCCCGCCCGCAATCCCAGACGCGACGGCGGCTGGGCCGCTGCATGTTTCGAGATCGTCACCATCGAATCAAGCGAGATATTGCCGCGGCTGATTTCCTCGAACGCGATGTAGAGCGTCATCATCTTGGTCAGCGAGGCCGGATGCAGATGCGTGTCCGAGTTTTCAGCGTAAAGCACCTCGCCCGAGCGGGCATCGATCATGAAAGCGGCATAGGGCGCCGCATGCAGCCCGGTGGCGGTCAGCACAAAGGCCAACGCAAGGGCCAGAAACAGCCCGATGTCGCGGAAAACCCGCCCGAAGTGCGAAGCCACGTCGCGGTTCCTTGTCACTAGTCCAGTCGATGACTGGTCTCTGCCTCAGCTTCGGTGCCGTTCATGCGACCCCGGGTTTTTGTTTGGTCAAAACGCTAACACAGGGGTCCGCATCGGGAAAGCCCCTGTTTTTTCAATGGTTTTTGCACTGGTTTGCATGTGGCGGCAACGCAACGCAGGCCACAATACGAGGTCCGAAACGCTATTGGTTGTGGTTAACCTCTATTAACCCTACCAGATCGGCCAAGCCGGACAGATCCTCAAGGCTGTGGTAGCGCGGATGGTCCTGCGGCGGATCGGCGGCTTCCAATGCCCATGTCAGCCCATGGGGCACGTAAACGCCCCAAGCCCCTGCCTGAAGGGCGGGCCATACATCCGATTTCATCGAATTTCCCACCATCAAGGCGCGGTCCGGTCCGTCGCCATGGCGGGTGAAGATGCCCTGATAGACCGGCGCGGTCTTGTTCGACACGATTTCCACCGCATGGAACAGATCGCCAAGCCCCGATTGCGCCAGCTTTCGCTCCTGATCCAAGAGGTCGCCCTTGGTCACCAGAATCACGCGGTGGTGTTCGGCCATCGCCGTCACCGCGGCCTGCGCATGGGGAAGCAACTCGATCGGGTGTTCCAGCATCTCTCGCCCCGCCGCCATGATTTCGGCGATGACCCGGGCGGGAACGCGGCTTTCCGTCACCTCGATGGCGGTTTCGATCATCGACAGGACGAAGCCCTTCACCCCGAATCCGTAATGGCCCAGATTGCGCCGCTCGGCCGCCAAGAGACGCTCATGCAGATGCTCCGCTTCGGCGTGATCGGCCAGAAGCGCGGTGAAACGGTCCTGCGTCAGGCGAAAGAACGCCTCATTCTGCCAAAGCGTGTCATCGGCATCAAAGCCGATGGTGGTGATGCGGCGGGTCACAAAAGGCCTTCCTGCGCTGCTTTCCTGGGCGGACTTTCGCCCGCTTGCCCGCCGCGATGCAAGGCGCAAACGACACAGCCGTACCGGACCCGCAGCGCCGCAGAAGGTGGACCCCTTTTCGCGTCACAGAAATGCGTTATATTGCTGCCACAGACCGAAACCCCGAATCCTGCCCGCAGCGGAGCATGCCCCCCGTGACCACTGGCCCTATCATGATGGCGGATACCCCTCAGGGGCCGGGCAACGATTCCTCGGTCCTGACCAAGACCAAAAGCAAGACCCAGCGCCCGCCGCTCTACAAGGTCCTGCTCTTGAACGACGATTACACCCCGATGGAATTCGTGGTGCATGTGCTGGAGCGGTTCTTCGGCATGTCGCATGCGCAATCCTTCGACATCATGTTGACGGTGCACAAAAAGGGGCTGGCGGTTGTCGGCGTCTTTTCCTTTGAGGTGGCGGAAACCAAGGTTGCGCAGGTGATGGACTTCGCCCGCCGCCACCAGCATCCGCTGCAATGCACCATGGAAAAGGAATAGGCCGGTTTCCGGTCGCCCATGCGCTCTGCCAGATTGACCCTCGCGCTGGAGAGCAGCGCCTTCGTGCCGCCTGCTGACGGCATTATTCTGGTCTTGCGCCCCCATGCGGGCGACGACCTGTCCGCGCTGCCGCGCGAGCGTGTGCGTGTGGTGACTGGCTTCAAGCCCGATCACGACTGGTTCGCCGCGCGGGGATATGCCGTGTCGGCCCAGATTGACGGCCCTGCCGCCGCCGCGCTGGTCTGCCTGCCCCGTGCCAAGGATGCCGCGCGGGCATTGGTCGCTGCCGCTGATGCGGCTGTTGTGCCCGGTGGCCCAGTGGCGGTGGACGGGCAAAAGACCGATGGCATCGACGCCGTGCTGAAAGACCTGCGCGGCCATGTCGCGCTGTCTGACGCGCTGTCCAAGGCGCATGGCAAGATCGCCACCTTCCCCGCAGCAGCCACGCTGACAGACTGGGCCGCCCGACCGACGCAGGTGGATGGCTTCCAGACGCTGCCCGGCGTGTTCTCTGCCGATGGCCCGGATCGCGGATCAGCCCTGCTCGCGGCCACTTTGCCCGATCTGAAAGGCCGCATTGCCGATCTGGGCGCAGGCTGGGGCTATCTGTCCGCTGCCATCCTGAAAAACGCGGCCGTCCGTGATTTGCATGTGGTCGAGGCCGAGGCGGACGCGCTGGACTGCGCCCGCGTCAACATCACCGACCCGCGCGCGCAGTTCCATTGGGCCGATGCCACCACGTGGAAAGCGCCCACCGCGCTGGATGCCGTGGTGATGAACCCGCCCTTCCACATCGGGCGTGATGCCGATCCGGCGCTGGGGATCGCCTTCCTCGGGGCGGCGGCGCGTCTGCTGCACCCGCAAGGCGTGCTCTGGCTGGTTGCCAACCGCCACCTGCCCTATGACCGCCCGCTGGCCACCCTGTTCCGCGATGTGTCGGACGTGGGCGGGGACAGCGGCTTTCGTGTGATCCGCGCCAGCCACCCGATCCGCCCCCGCTAAGGAGACGCCATGTCGTTTTCGATCCAAGGCAAGACCGCCATCGTGACCGGGGCCGCCAATGGCATCGGCCTTGCCATCGCGCGGCATTTCGTGGACCGGGGCGCGAATGTGATGTTCGCCGACATCGACGAAGACCGGCTAGAGGCCGAGGTGGGCGACGACGCCCGTGCCGAAGGCGCGGTGCGGCTGTTTTCCGGCGATCTGCGCGAAAAGCTGACCATTGCCAACCTGCTGTCGGCCACCGTCGATGCCTTTGACCGCATCGACATTCTGGTGAACGCCAGCCGCCGCATGGTCACATCGGACCCGCTGTCGCTGGAAGAGGACGCGGTCGAAGAGATGTGGCAGCAAAACGTGCTGACCGCCCTGCGCGTCAGCCAGATGACCGCCCGCCGCATGATCCAGAGCGCGGAGAAATCCGGCGCCGAAGGCATCATCGGCAGCATCGTCAACCTGTCCTGCATCGCCGCCACCCGCACGCAACCGGGGCTCTTGGGCTTTTCCATGTCGGTCGCGGCGGTGGATCAGATGACCCGCTCGCTGGCCGTCGCCCTCGCCCCTAAGGGCATCCGCGTCAACGCCGTCTCTTTCGGGTCGGTGATGAGCGCCAGCCTGCAAGGCCAACTCAAGGAAAACCCCGACTGGCGCGAGGTGATCGAGGCAGGCACCCCCCTTGGCCGCATCGCGGCGGCGGACGAGGTGGCGGAAACCGTGCAATACCTTGCCTCGGACGCGTCAAGCTTCATGACGGGTCAGATCGTCACGCTGGACGGCGGGCGCGGCTTGATCGACCGGGTCATCGCGCCCGGTCATTGAGGGGCGGCATCGGCCCGCGCTCACTCCGGGTGCAATTCCCGGCACTGTGCGATGCGCGGCGCGGCTTCGGCCTGCAACTGATCGCGCTTGGCCAGCATGCTGTCCAGCTTGGCCCGTTCCGCCCCCAGATCAATCGCCACGGGGCGGGCGCGGGTCATGGGCACATCTTCAAGGCACATCTCGACCGGACGCGGATTGCCGTTTTCATCCGGCGGCGGCTGGATGTCGCAGGGCTGCCATTCCACCGTGGTCACCGTGTAATCCTCAACCGCATACCCCCGGTCCAGATTGCGCTGCGTGTCGGCGATCAAGCCATCGACCACCCGCAAATCCCGCGTCTGCTGGGTGATGCAACGTTCCTGCGGCGTGCCACAGGCGGTCAGGATCAGCGGCAAAAGCAACAGGGCGCGGCGCATCTTGGGGTTCCATCGGCATGAGTCTGAACACATTCGGCAGTTTATCTGCCCTGGCACGGAAAGACCATGTTTGCGGGGCAGCAACTCCGGTGCTACGCAATGTGTAAACTAAAGAGGACAGTTTGCCATGACCGACCCGTTCGACGACAAAAAGGCGCAGGCCGCCGCTTGGTTCCGCAGCCTGCGCGACAGCATCGTCGCGTCGTTCGAAGGGCTGGAGGATCGCTACGGCACAGGAACACCCGGACGGTTTGAGGTGACCCCCACCACCCGCGCCGATGGCGGCGGCGGATTGATGAGCGTGATGCGCGGCGGTCGGGTGTTCGAAAAGATCGGCGTCAACGTGTCGCAAGTGCACGGCACGCTGGGCGAGCGCGCGCAAAAGGCGATGGCCGCCCGCGGTGTGCCGGGGATGGACAAGGATCCGCGCTTCTGGGCCTCGGGCATTTCGCTGGTGGCGCATATGGTCAACCCGCATTGCCCGGCGGTGCATATGAACACCCGCATGTTCTGGACCCCGCATGCCTGGTGGTTCGGCGGCGGGGCGGACCTGAATCCTTGTATCGAATACGCCGAGGATACCGCCCATTTCCACGGCCAGATGCAGGCCGCCTGCGACCTGCACGACGCCAGCTATTTCCCCAAGTTCAAGGCGTGGGCTGACGAATACTTCTTTGTCCCCCATCGCGGTCGCGCGCGCGGTGTCGGCGGCATCTTTTACGATGATCTGAACACCGGCGATTGGGAGGCGGATTTTGCCTTCACGCGTGAGGTCGGGTCGCATTTCCTGCCCGCCTTCGTGCCGCTGACGGAACGTCGCGTGAACACACCATGGACGGATGCGGATCGCGAAACGCAACTGATCCATCGCGGGCTTTATGCGGAATACAACCTCGTCTATGACCGGGGCACGAAGTTCGGGCTGGAAACCGGCCATGACGCCAATGCGGTGCTGATGAGCCTGCCGCCCGTGGCGAAGTGGACCTGACCGCCCCAAAGGAAAGCAAAACCATGGCCGATATCGAAATCCGCGCGCTGGCCTTCTGGACCCATTCCGAAGGGCGCGAACGCGCCGCAGGCTTTGCCGCCAGCGAAGACCCGGAAGACGGCTATGTCCTGTTCGAGGGCGAGTTGGGCCACCCCCGCGACGCCATCTATGTCGAGGTGTCGGACGAGATTTTCGGGGCCGAAGGCGGGATCGAGCAGGTCACCTTCGCCCCGGACGGCTTTACCCTGGCGCTGAAAGAGTCCTTGGCCCACAAGTTCGGCATGGTGCGCGAGGTCAAGGTTCTGGTCGAACCCATGGACGACGACGGCCAGCACGCGCTGAAGGTGCTGCGCGAATTGCTGGGCTAAGGCCCATGCGCGCGCTGATCCGCCGTCATCCGTGGCTGACCTCGGCCCTTGCGCTGGCCGTGGTGCTGACGCTGTTCTTCGCCGGGCGGTTTGTCATCGGCGCAGTCTATTGGGCGCAGCATCAGCAAGAGCCGATCCGCGGCTGGATGACCGTGGGCTACATCGGCAAGAGCTGGAACCTCGACCCGCGCGAGATTGACGCGGTGGCCGGTTTTCCCCTGCCACAAGGCCATCCCCTGACGCTGGAGGAAATCGCCCGCCAGCGGAATGTCCCCGTGGCCGACATCATCGCAGAGGCCGAAGCCGCCGTGGCCAAACTGCAGGCGGCGGACCCGCAGCCGTGAGCGAGACGCTGCTTGCCCTCGTCCCCACCTACGGCTTCTGGCTGCTGGCGGTTTGCACCTTCTGCTCCTGCCTCGCGCTGCCCATTCCGGCCTCGATCATGATGATGGCGGCGGGCGGTTTCGCGGCGGCGGGGGATTTGTCGCTGTCGGCAAGCGGCTTGGCAGCCCTTGGCGGGGCCGTGGCGGGCGATCAGGTGGGCTATCTGGCCGGGCGCAAGGGGGGTGCGGGCCTGACCGCGCGGCTTGGGTCTCGTGCCGCCCCCTTGGCCAAGGCGACCGAGTTGCTCTCGCGCCGGGGCGGCATCGCGGTCTTCCTGTCGCGCTGGCTGGTGTCGGCGCTGGGCCCATACGTCAACCTTGCCGCCGGGGCGGCCGGCCAACCTTGGGCGAAGTTCACCTTCTGGGGTGTGGCGGGTGAGGCGGTCTGGGTCGGCCTCTACCTCGGCGTCGGCTACAGCTTTGCGGGCAACCTTCAGGCCGCCTCCGACATGGCGCTGGACCTTCTGGGGTTCCTCGCCGCCGGGGCCGTGGCCATCGGGCTGGCGGTCTGGCTGGTGGCTGTGGTGCGGGCGGAACGGGGCAAGGGCTAAGCCGCCCCGCCCCGTGATCCACGCGCCGCTTGCAGCATCCTTGCCCTTGAAATCACGGGACCATTCCCTCTCCCCTCGGGGGAGAGGGTCAGGGTGAGGGGGCCCAGCGCAACGCCGCCTCAATCCCCGCAGACATAGACCGCGCCGCCGACCACGACGACACTGACCACCGCCGCCGTGATCGCGGCAGGTGCGGTGACCGTGGACAGCGCGGAATTGGCCGCCGATCCCAGCGTCCGCTTGACGTAATTCTTGGCACCCGAGGTGATCAGCGCCCCCGATGCGCTGTGGCGGAAGGACTTGCCCTCGCCGTCATCCTTGCCCGATGCGCCGGTGATCTTGCCCGTGATCGCATCGACCGTGTCCGTCGTGGCGTTCACGGTGCGGCAGAAGCGCCCCTTTTCCTGCTTCTTCTCACAGGTCAGCCAGGCATCCCGCTCTCCCAACCCGAACCCGGTATAGGTCTCACGCTCTTCATCATAGTACAGGCAAAACGGCGTGCGTTGCTCATCGCTGATCCCCGGCGTCAGCGCGCGCAGGGTGATATACCCGGGGCAGGACACCTTGCCATAGCGGCCGAACAACCATTCACGGGTGGACCGGTTTTCCTGCATCGCGTCATCGCCGCGCTCATAGGACAGGGTCTGTTCCTGCCCGTCGATCATGGTCTTGCAGGTCTTGATCTTGGCCTCGGCGGCCAAGGGGAACAGCGCGAACAGGGACAAAAGGACAAGGATCAGGCGCATGGGGCAGGTCCGGTTTTGGGGGCAGGTCCCTATGCCAGCACCTTGGCCGGACCGCAACGCCCCCGCCGATCACATTTGCCCAATCATGTTTGTACGTTGAGAAGAACCGCCACCCCCGCCACGATCACCGCCATTCCGACCATCTGCCGCCCGCTGGTCTTTTGGCCAAAGAACAGCCGCGCGGTCAGCAGCGCAAACGGCACCTCGATCAACGCCAAGGTCCGCACATTCGCGGCAGAGGTCAGCGAAAACCCGGTGAACCAGCAGGCACTGGCAAAGGCCCCCAGCGCCCCCGCCATGATTGATGACCGCCACACGCGGAACGACCCCAGCAGCGCCTTGCGGTCAAACAGCGCTAGCCAGACCAGCAGCACTCCGGTCTGGATCGCCAAGGACAGCACCAGCGTCAGCAAGGTGCGCGCCAGAAACGTCCCCTCCGGCAGCGCCATGATCCCGCCGCGAAAGCCGATGGCCGCCAGACCAAAGCCCAACCCCGCCAGTAGCCCCAGCACCGCAGGCCCGGTGTCAAAGAACCGGCCAAGGTTCCCCTCGGGCTTCACCGACAGGATCAGCACCCCCGCAACCGCCAGCGCAATCGCGGCCATCATGCCGCCGGTGACATGGTCGCCCAGAAAGGCCACCCCCAGCAGCGCCACCAAGACGGGTTCCGTTTTCAACCACGCGGTTGAAACACCAAAGGAGCGGCTTTTCATCAACACCAGCATCAGCGCCGTCCCGGCAATCTGTGCCAGCGCCCCCATCGCCGTCCACGCAAGCGCGGGCAGGGTCAGCGCAGGCACCGCCTCTCCCGTCACCACGCCATGCGCCAACAGGAACAGCACCGCAAAGGGCAGCCCGAACAAGAAGCGCACCTGCGTTGCGCCCACGGTGCCCAGCGCGGTGGTCAAACTCGCCTGCGTCGCATTGCGCCCGATCTGGGCGATGGCCCCCATGACCGCCGCCCAAACCCACAGCGGCAGGGTCACGCCCCGCGCACCGTATCAATCATCAGCTTCACATTCTCGGGGTCCGCCTCGGGTGTGATCCCATGGCCAAGGTTGAAGATATGCGGCCCGCCCTTGAAGGCATCGACCACACGCCGCGCCTCTCGCACCAAGGCCTCGCCGCCCGTCACCATATGTTCGGGCGCAAGGTTGCCCTGTACGCAGCCGTCTTTCTGCACATTCTCGGCCCCCCATTCCGGGGTGATCGAATTGTCCAAGGCCACGCAATCCGCGCCCGTTTTCCGCGCAAAACCGATGTAACCGCTGCCCGCCTCACGCGGGAAGGCGATGATCGGCAGATGCGGGAACCGCGCCTTCATCGCCGCGATGATCTTGGCAGTTGGGGCCACCGCGAAATCCTCAAAATCCGCACCCTTCAGCGACCCGGCCCATGAGTCGAACAGCTTCACCACCTCGGCCCCGGCTTTGACCTGCTCGGACAGGTACTCTACCGTCGCATCGGTGATGCGGTCGATCAGCGCCGAGAATGTCGCACGGTCGGTGTTCTTCAACGCATGGGCCGCCCCCTGATCCTTGGACCCGCGCCCCGCGATCATATAGGTCGCCACCGTCCACGGTGCCCCGGCAAAGCCAATTAACGTGGTTTCCGCCGGCAATTCCCGCGACAGGATGCGCACGGTTTCATAGACGGGCGACAGCGTGTCGTGAATCGCCTCGACGGGTTTCAGCGCGCGGACCTGATCCATCGTCACGGTGGTTTCCATGCGCGGGCCTTCGCCGGTTTCAAACCACAGCTTCGGCCCCAGCGCCTGCGGCAGCAGCAAAATGTCTGCAAACAGGATTGCCGCGTCAAAGCCATAGCGGCGGATCGGTTGCAGCGTCACTTCGGCGGCGAGTTCGGGATTGTAGCACAAGGACAGGAAATCCCCCGCCTGCGCCCGCGTCGCGCGATACTCCGGCAGATAACGCCCCGCCTGCCGCATCATCCAGATCGGCGGGGTGGGCAGGGTCTCACCGGCAAGGGCGCGCAGGATGGTCTTGGTCATCGGTCAGGCTTTCGATTGGCCCCGCGCCACAAGACGGCGAGACAGGGATTTGATCCAGAAAAACAAAAGGAAATACAGCGCCGCATGCCACAGCACCGAGGCGACGATCAGGTTGACCGCAGGCATCACACCCGCAGCCATCCAGATCACCCAAGCCACCGGCACGGTGCACAACGCCGACAGAACGACCCCCGCGCGCAAGATGCGGCCCGGTCGGGTGGCCCCGGACCGCAGCCGCTGCCGGTCCATCAGCGCCGCCAAAAGCAGCGCCATCGCCGATGTCATGGCGGACAGGATCAGGAAAGCGGACATGCAGGGCTCCTCAGGTTTATGCGTCAACTGCCACGCGCAGGTTGTCAAGGCGCGTTGCGCAGCGCAGGGAGTTGTCAGGTCAAATTGACAGTTGTATGCCTTGTGACATGACACATCCGCTGCCCAGCCCCGCCCAACCCCTCAAGATCGGAACCCGTGGCTCGCCGCTTGCCCTGTGGCAGGCGCATGAGACCCGGCGCTGCCTGATGGCGGCCTTTGACCTGCCCGAGGCCGCGTTCGAGATCGTGGTAATCAAGGTGACGGGCGACCAGATTTTGGACAAACCGCTGAAGGAAATCGGCGGCAAGGGCCTGTTCACGCGCGAGATCGAAGAGGCGCTCTTGGACGGCGGCATCGACCTCGCGGTGCATTCGATGAAGGACATGCCCACGGCGCAGCCCGATGGGTTGATCCTGAACTGCTATCTGGAACGGCAGGACGTGCGCGATGGCTTCGTCTCGCCGGGGTTCGCGTCGCTGGATGACCTGCCGCAGGGGGCGGTGGTCGGATCATCGTCGCTGCGCCGCCGCGCACAGTTGAAGCTGCGCCGTCCCGATCTGCATCTGGTCGAATTCCGGGGCAATGTGCAGACCCGGATGCGCAAGCTGGAAGAGGGCGTGGCCGTGGCCACCTTCCTTGCCATGGCGGGGTTGAACCGTCTGGGAATGGCCCATGTCGCGCGGTCCGCCATCGCGCCTGAATCGATGCTTCCCGCCGTGGCGCAAGGGGCCATCGGCATCGAACGCCGCACGGATGACGCGCGCATGGCATGGATGCTGGACGCGATCCATGACGGGCCGACGGGGGTTCGCCTTGCCGCCGAACGCGCCTTCCTCGCGCGGCTGGACGGATCTTGCGAGACGCCGATTGCCGGTCTTGCCGTGCTGGAGGGTGAGACGCTCTGGCTGCGCGGCGAGATCCTGCGCCCGGATGGGACGGAGTCGATCAGCGGCGAGATGCGCGGTCCGGTGGCAGATGGCCCGGCGCTGGGTCAGGCGCTGGCCGATCAGCTTCTGTCCCGCGCACCGGAGGGGTTCTTCGGCTGGCGGTGAAGATGTGAAATGGCCGAGGCTATCGCCGAGGTCATGCGATGCCGCTGGCCCCATCCCGGGCAGGCGCTGGCCTATGTCGGCTAAGCGGAACCCGAGAGCGGGGATTTGGTCACGGTGGGCGGGGAAAAGCAGTGCTTTTCCTTAACCGCCCATTGAAACAGTTGGGGCCTCACTCCTCATCGTCAAACATCGACAGCCCATGCTTGCGCATGAACCAGCGTGCCAGCGGATATTCCATCACCATCATGGTGACCAAGGCGAAGACCGCCCAGTTCGTCTGGAACAGCAGCATCGAAAACCGCGTGCCCGTGTTCCAGAACAGCCCGCCCGCCACCACAAGCGACAGGCATGAAAGCACGAGATCAACGCGCATCATCTTGGCGATCGTGATCGGCTTCAACGTCGGGTAAATGCCCAGATAGGCCACGGCAAGGATCGTGGCGTT
Organism: Paracoccaceae bacterium; assembly: GCA_027486345.1. Lineage (GTDB taxonomy): Bacteria > Pseudomonadota > Alphaproteobacteria > Rhodobacterales > Rhodobacteraceae > Paragemmobacter. Next base: position 13,014 of record JAIXPH010000032.1, on the reverse strand, counting down.
GATGATCAGCAGTTGCAGCTCCGGCGGCAAGGTCATGGTCTGCGATCCGCCCAGACCAGCGCGCCCGCCCCCAGCAGCGACACCGCCACCCCCAAAGCCGCGGCCAGCCCGTAGCCCGCAAACGCCGTGCCCAGCGCAAAGCACAGCGCGCCCATGGCACTCGCGATCAGAAACTGCAACGACATCAGGGATGACCCGGTGCCCGGACGATCCGCCATCAGGTCTTGCAGATAGGCGATGGGCAGCGTCAGGATCACCGCCCCCCCGCCCCCCCGGCCCCCGCAGGCAGCATCAGCGCCCAAAGCCACGCCGTCCCGGCCAGCCAAGGCAGCCCCGCCACGCTGACGCAATGCACCACGGTGCCCAGAAGGATCAGCCGCGTCCGCTCTATCCTGCGGGCCAAGGCGGGGACCATCAGCATGAAGGGCACCTCCAGCCCCGCCACGATCCCGGCATAAAGCGCCACATCGGCGGGTCCGCGCCCGATCTCGGGCACGAGGATCAGCGACAGGATGGCGAAACTGACCGTCGCCGCACAACTGACCGCCCCCAAGGCGACCAGCCGCAGCGCCACCCGTGGCGCGGCCAACTCGGCCAGCGCGGCGTTGAAGCTCAGCCCCGACGGCGCGTCCTGCCAGCGGGTCTGGCCGTCCTTGGGCCAATGGCGCAGCACCAGCCATGTCATCGGCAGCGCCATCAACAGCCCCACAGGGTAGATCGACAAGAGCGCCGCCCCCTTGGCAAAGGCCAAGGCCCACAGTGGCAGCACCGCGACAAAGGGCAGCGCGAACAGCGCCCGGATCGCGGCCATGACCGCATCCCTCTGCGCCTCAGGGTGGGTCGATGCCGCCATCCGGGCCAGCGCGAACAACTGCCCGAACAGGATCGACGCCACTGGCATCAGCACCCCATGCGCTGCCAAGAAACTGATCCGCCCCGGCAGCACCGTCATCAGCCCCAGCGCCAGCAACAAGGCCCCCACCGCCCAGCGGGTGATCCCGCGCCGGTCGTTCCGCTGATCCGCCCGGATGCCCGCCCCCACCGACACCGCCACCGACAGCGCGGTGGAGACGACCATCAGCACGGCATAGCCCGCATCGCCCAGCCCAAACTCCCGCACCGCAAGGACCGAGACATAGGGGCCCATCACGCAGGTGATCGCCCCCCACATCAGCATCATCCCCGCCGCAAGGCGCAGCGCGGGGTCGGTCCACAGGGGGGCAAAGCTGCGCATCAGGCCACCCGCCGACGGTCAGCCCACCACAGGCCCGCCGCACCCAAAAGCGCCATGGTGGCCCCGGCCAGTGCCGTGGATTCCACCCCGCCAAACCCCATGCCCAGCGCAAAGGCCAAGGCCGCGAACACATCCGACACCAGCTTTTGCACCGCCAGCAGCGCCCCCGCCGTGCCGGGGCGGTCGGGCAGAAGGTCTTGGTAATAGGTGATCGGCAGGGTGATGATCGCGGTCCCGCCAATCCCCGCCAGCACGGTCAGCACCCAGACCGAGGGTGACGCGGCCAGCATCGGCAGCAAGGCCAGATGCATCACATAGATCACCGTACCGGCCAGCATCAGCGTCTGTCGGCTGATGTGACGGGCCAGCCTTGGCAGGATCAGCATGCACGGCACCTCCCACCCCGCGACCAGACCCACATACAGCGCGACATCCGCCGTTCCCCGCCCCGGTGTGTTGATGAACACCAAGGACACCAAGACCATGTACAGGTTCCCCGCCGAGGCGATGGCCCCCAGCAAAAGCACGCGGGAGAGGATGCGCCGCTTGGTCATCTCTGCCAGCGCCTCGCGGAAGTTCAGGCCCGAGGGGCGATCCTCCCATTCGGTCTGCCCATCGCGGGGCCAGTTGCGCCAGATCAGCGCCACCAACCCCAAGGCCGCCACCAAGGCCGAGGCATAGACCCACATCACGCCCACCCCGGCCCCGAAGGCGATGGTCCACATCACCAGCATGCCAAGGAAACTCAGGCTCATGGCCGACCGGATCGACCCCAGCGTCGTCGCCCGCGCCGCCCCCTCTTCGACGCGCGCCAGACGGGCGAGGGCAAAGAACTGGCCATAAAGGCTTGAGGCGATGGGAAACAGCAGCCCATGCGCCAGCACCATCACCACCGGGCCGGGGGCCAGCAGCATCAGCGTCACGCCAACCGTGGCAACCAAAGCCGTGCCGATGGCGATGCGCCGCCGCGCCGCGCGCCGATCCGCCAGCATCCCCAGCAGGACCGAGGCGGACACCGCCACGCCAGAGGCAAGGATCAGCACCGCCGAAAACTGCGTCTCGGTCAGGCCCGCGACAGTCAGGCCGATCAGCGACTGATAGGGATAGATCGAGGAGTTCAGCACACCCAACAAGAGCAGGCAGAGGATCACCAGACGGATCGCCGGATCACGCCACAGCGCGGCAAACTGGGTCATTCTGGAGAGACCTTGGCCGGAATGACCTTGCCGGGGTTCATTCTGCCGTCGGGGTCCAAGGCCGCCTTGATCGCGCGCATCACCTCCAGCGCCACCGGGTCCTTGCGGCGGGCCATGGAGTTCAGCTTGGACAGGCCCACGCCATGCTCGGCCGAGAACGACCCGCGCAACTCTTGCACCACATCCTCGACCACGCTGACCACGCGGTCATACAGCGCCTTGGACGGATCGCCGGGATAGACGCTGAAATGCAGGTTGCCGTCGCCCAGATGTGCGACCGTCACGGTTTCGGCCCCTTCGGGCAGGAAATCCAGCCGACGATGCACCTCGGTCAGGAAGGCATCGGCCTTGTCCAGGGGCACGGCAATATCGGTGTCGATCATCGGCTTTACCGCCGCGCCGATCTCTGCCGCGGCCTCGCGCCGCGCCCACATCGCGCTGCGCTGGCGGTCGGATTGGGCGACCGTGGCATCCAGCACCAGCCCTTCCTCCATCAATCCCGCCAGCGTTTCTTCCAAGAGCGTTCCCAAGGGCACCGTGCCATCCGGCCCCGGATCGGCCAAAGCGGGGGAGGTTGCGCCCAGTTCCACAAGGATCGTCACCTCATGCACGCGGTCAAAGGGCAGGCCAAGGTCTGGCCGCACCGCCTGCAACCGGCGCTGATAGCTGGCCGGCATGAATTCGAACGCCTCCACCAAGCCGCCGCTGGCTGCCTGAAGCCTGTTCAGCAGCACCAAGGCATCGGGCAGCGACCGCGCGGCCAGAACGGCGGTGGCATAGGCGCGGGGGGCGGGGACCAGTTTCATCACGGCGGCGGTGATGACGCCCAAGGTGCCCTCGGCCCCGATGAACATCTGTTTCAGGTCATAGCCGGAGTTGTCCTTGTGCAACTCGCTCATCAAATTCAGCACGCGGCCATCGGCCAAGACCACCTCAAGCCCCAGACACAGGGCGCGGGTGGAGCCGTAGCGCAACACGTTGGACCCGCCCGCATTGGTGGACAGAACCCCGCCGATCATCGCCGACCCGCGCGCGCCGAACCATAGCGGGAAGTAAAGGCCATGCTCCGCCGCCGCGTCATGCAGGCGGGACAGGATCACGCCGGCTTCGACGATGGCAACGCGGGAATCGGGCCGCACCTCGCGGATGCGGTTCAGCCGTTCGACCGACAGGATCACGCCGCCATCCGTCCACGTCGCGCCGGTCAGGCCGGTGTTTCCCGCCACGGGCACCACGGGCAGGCCATGCTTGGCGGCGATGCGCAGCACCTCTGCCACCTCTGCCGTCGATCCGGGGCGCGCGACGGCGATGGGGGTGCCCTCATAGGTGCCCATCCAGTCCCGCGCATACCGGCCCATGTCCCCCCCGGTCAGTACATGGGCGGGGCCAAGGGCGGCGGACAGCTCGGCAATCAGGGACATTCGGGGAACTCTCCGGGGGGACTCTCTGGCGGGGATGCCGATTGATCCTCCTGTCGGGCCAAGGCTTCAAGGCCGAAAGTGACTTGCGGCTGTCTCTTGCGGCGTAAATCTGTGTGGCGCTGCTTTGCCTTCGCCCCGCTTTGCGCTTAGGGTCCGGCGCAAGACGAGGGTGACGGATGGACGTGCGCGAGATTTTGGAGCGGTTGATCGGCTTTGACACGGTCAGCGCCAAGCCGAACATGGCCCTGATGGGCTATGTGCAGGGATTGCTGGCGGATGCTGGGATCGACAGCACGCTGATCCCGGATGCCACGGGCCACAAGGCCAACCTTTACGCCACCGTCGGGCCACAGGATCGCGGCGGGGTGATGCTGTCGGGGCATACCGATGTGGTCCCGGTGGACGGCCAGGCGTGGACCCATCCGCCCTTTGACCTGACCGAGGCCAATGGCCGCTACTACGGGCGCGGCACGGCGGATATGAAGGGTTTTGTTGCCTGTGCCATTGCCGCGATGCTTGAGGCGGCGAAACGTCCGCTGCAAACCCCGCTGCATCTGGCGTTGAGCTATGACGAAGAGATCGGCTGCATGGGCGTGCGATCCTTGATCGAAATGCTGGCGGGCGCGCCGGTCCGCCCCGCGATGTGCATCGTGGGCGAACCCACGGGGATGCAGGTCGCCACCGGGCATAAGGGCAAGATCGCCCTGCGCACCACGGCGGTGGGGCGAGAGGGTCATTCCGCCCTCGCCCCCCTCGCCCTGAACGCGCTGCATCTGGCGGCGGATTTCGTCACCGCACTGCGGGGCGTGCAGGCGCGGGTGGCGGCGTCTGGTCCGCGCGATGGGGATTATGACGTGCCCTACACCACGCTGCACGCGGGCAAGATGCAGGGCGGGGTGCAGGTCAACATCGTGCCGAACCATGCGACGGTGGATTGGGAAATCAGGTCCTTGGCCGAAGATGACCCCGAGGCGCTGATCGCCGAGGTGCGGGCGGCCTGTGAGGCCATCGTCGCGCCGCTCCGGGCTGACTTTCCAGAGGCCGAGTTGCGGGTAGAACGGCTGTGGGATTACCCCGGCCTTGGCACGCCATCCGATGCGGGGGTGGTGAATTTCGTCAAATCGCTGACCGGGGCGAATGGCACGATGAAAGTGGCCTTTGGCACCGAAGGCGGGCTGTTCGATGCGCGGTTGGGGATACCCACGGTGATCTGCGGCCCCGGCAGCATGGCGCAGGGTCACAAGCCGGATGAGTTCGTCAGCGTCGAACAGGTGGGCCGCTGCCAGTCCATGCTGGCGGCCTTGGTCGCGCGGCTGGAAGGGGGCCTCTGATGGCGATCAGGCTGGAGTCGCTCTCGGCGGTCGCCGCTTTGGATTTCGACACGATCATCGACGTGCGCGCCCCTGCGGAATATGCCGAGGATCACATCCCCGGCGCGATCAGCCTGCCCGTGCTGGACGACGAAGAACGCGCCCGGGTGGGCACGATCTACAAACAGGTCAGCCCCTTTGACGCCCGCAAGATCGGCGCGGCGCTGGTGGCCAAGAATGCCTCAACGCACCTGCAAGGGCCCTTGGCGGACAAGCCGGGGGCATGGCGGCCCTTGGTCTATTGCTGGCGCGGCGGGCAAAGGTCGGGGTCTTTCGCGGTGATCCTGCAACAGATCGGCTGGCGGGTCGAAACCGTTCAGGGTGGCTACAAATCGTGGCGGCATCTGGTGGTCGATGCGCTTTACGACGCGGCCTTTCCCTGCCCGGTGGTGGTGCTGGACGGCAATACCGGATCGGCCAAGACCGATGTGTTGAAGCTGTTGCCGGATCGAGGCGTGCAGGTGCTGGACCTGGAAGGGTTGGCCAATCATCGTGGGTCACTCTTTGGCGGGATGGGGGATCAGCCCAGCCAGAAAGCGTTTGAGGGGCGGCTCGCAATGGCCACCGCCCGGCTGGACCCCGGACGACCTGTAGTGGTCGAGGCTGAAAGCGCCAAGGTCGGCAATTGCCGCCTGCCGCCGAAACTGTGGCGGGCCATGGTCGCCGCCCCGCGCATCGCCATCGCCGCCCCCCGCGCCGCGCGGGCAGAGTATCTGACGCGGGCCTATGCCGACCTGACGGTGGACCCTGACCGTCTGGATGCCATCGTGGCCTCGCTGCGCCCGGCCCATGCGGGCGAGGTGATTGCAAACTGGCGCGCGCTGGTAGCCACGGGGCAGTTCACGGCGCTGGCCGATGGGTTGATGGAGCATCATTACGATCCGCGCTACGGCAAGCACCGCGCCCGGATGGAAGTGCCCCTGACCGAGATCGCGGCAGAGCGATTGGGCGAGTCCGACCTGCCCGCGCTGGCCGATCGGGTGGCGGCGGCGGTGGGCAAGGTCATCTGACCGGCGTCTTGGATGTCGCAGGGGGAAGGCGGGATCAGATCAGCGTGATCCTTGGGCTGCCCTCAACCAGATGGCCGATGATCGCGGCGGTTTCCCCTGCGGCCAGAAGATCGGCCAAGATTGCCGCTGCCCGGTCGGCGGGAACGGCGGCCAGCAGGGGGCCGCCGGTCTGCGGATCGTCCAGCAGTGCGCGGCGCGGGGTGTCGGGGCCGACCTGACGCAGGCCGGAGCCGCTGTGGTCGGCCACCTTCCAATCCGTCGCCGCCCGGTTCTGCGGCGCAAGCGACGAGGCGTAGCCCGCCGCGGCCAGCGCCTCTGCCCCCGGCAGGACGGGGATCGCCGCCAGTTCAAGGTCCGCGCCACAGCCCGAGGCCTCCAGCATCTCCAGCAGGTGCCCGGCCAGACCGAAGCCGGTCACATCGGTCATGGCATGGGCCACGGGCGACAGGATCGCGGCGGCGGGGCCAAGCGGGCGGCGCATTGCGGCATGGCAGGCGGCGACGCTTTCGCCAAGGATCAGGCCGGGCAGGCGGGCGCGGGCCATCTCGGCGGCAAGGATGGTGCCGCTGCCCAGCGCCTTGGTCAGGATCAGCGCATCGCCGGCGCGCGCGCCGCCCTTGGTCAGCGGGGTCTGCACCAGACCCGTGACGGTGAAGCCAAGGGTCAATTCGCTGCCGATGGTGGTGTGACCGCCGACGATGGCCGCGCCTGCCTCGGCAAAGACCTGAGCGGCGGCCTGCATGATCTCGGCCAGCATGTCCTGTTGCAGCGTGGGCGAGAGCGGCGGCAGGATGATCTGCGCCAGCGCGGCCTGTGGCGCGGCCCCCATCGCCCAGACATCGCCAAGCGCATGGGCCGCCGCCACCTGCGCCAGAAGGCGGGGGTCCTGGGTGAAGCTGCGCAGATGGTCGGTGGTCAGCACCTGCCGCAGGGTGCCGAAGTCAAGGATCGCGGCATCGTCGCCGGGGCCGTTGACCAGATCGGCGCGCGGACTGTGCGGCAGATCGGTCAGCGCCCGCCCCAGCGCGCCGGGGCCGACCTTTGACCCGCAGCCCGCGCAGGTCGGCTGTTCGGCCAGCATCTGCGCGAGGCCCTTGACCGCCTGCGCCGGAACCTTGGGCCGGGGCATCGCCGGGTAATCGGCGAATTTCGCCATGAAGCGGCGGTCGATGTCATCCTTCAACCGCCAGAGCCACGCGCCCGCGGTCCGCAGGCCGAACTTGTCGGCCACGGCACGCCTGTCGCCCAGCGAGACCAGTTTCAGGTAATCCCGCTGTGGGCGAAAGCGGCGCATCGGCCCGCCGGCCAGCGCCGCGCGCAGGTTGTGCACCAGGATCGGGGCGGCGCGCACGGCAAAGACCCCGGCCTTGGGGCGCGGGGCAAAGGGCATGTGCACGCAATCGCCCGCCGCAAAGATCGCGGGGTCCGAGGTTTGCAGTCTGGGCGTGATCCGCAGGAAACCGTCGTCCAGCGTCAGCCCGGTATCGGCCAGCCATCCTTGCGGGCGACTGCCAGCGGCGGAGAGGGTGAAGTCCGACCCGATCCGTCGCCCGTCCTGCAGGACCACCGCGCCATCCTCGATCACGGCAGGCTCGGCGGCCGTCAGCAGGAGCACCCCGGCGCGGTCCAGTTCGGCCAGCAGGCTGCGCCGTGCCGCCTCTCCGACATGGGGCAGGGCGCGGGGGCCGCGTTCCAGCAGCGTGACGGCAGGGGTCGCCCCCGCCGCGCGCAGGCGGTGCGCGCTGGCCAGCGCCAGTTCAACGCCGCCCAACCCCGCCCCCACGATCACCACGCGCGGGGCGGGCAGCGACAGGGCGACGAACGCCTCCCACCGGCGGGCGTAATCGCCCAGCGGCTTGGCGGCGACGCCGTGTTCGGCATATCCCGGCACCTCGGACAGGCCCGATCCGATGCCGATGTCGATGCTGGCCACGTCATAGCGCAAGGGCGGGCGGTCTTGCAGATGGATCAGCCGCGCCGCAGGGTCGATGCCCACGGCACGGTCAAGGATCACCCGCGCGCCCGCAAAGCTGCCCAGGCGGATCAGGTCGATCATGATCTCATCCCGCCGGTAATGCCCGGCGATCAGGCCCGGAAGCATCCCCGTGTAAGGCGCGGCAGGCGCGGGGTTGATGATCGTCAGCCGCGCGCCGGGCAGCGGGTCCATCCCCCACATCCGCGCCACCAGCGCATGGGCATGCCCGCCGCCGACCAGCACCACATCGCGCAGTTGGGGAGTGCCGCCCTGCATGCCCATTCCTTTTGCTTTCAAATCCTTGCCGAGTCTAAGCCCCGCCCGCCGGAAAGACGAGAGGGGCCGGTTGCCACAGATCGCCCCGCCGCTTAGCCTGCCGGACATGAAGTCGCCCGGCATCAAGGTCACGCAAAGCCAGCGCTTGCAGCTCAACACCGCGCTGCAAGCGTCGATCCGGCTGCTGCGGGCCGATGCCACGGGGTTGACACGCTATCTTGAGGAGCAGGCCGCGGAAAACCCGGCCATTCGGCTGGACACCCCCGCCCCCGCCCCCGGAGAATGGCTGCCGCGCTGGCAGGGGGTGTGGTCATCCGGTCTTGGCGTTGACGCGACGGAGCGGGTCGTCTCGGCCAGCCCCAGTCTGGTCAGCCATGTGGTGCAAGAGATCACGCGGCTGGACCTGTCCGCCACGGACCGCCGCATCGCGCTGGCCTTGGTCGAGGCGCTGGAGCCGTCGGGTTGGCTGGGGGCGACGCTGTCCGCCATCGCGGCGACGGCGCGCGTGCCCGTCCCGGCGGTGGAGGCGGTGCTGGACCGCGTGCAGCGCATCGATCCGCCGGGGCTGTTTGCCCGCAACCTGCGCGAATGCCTGCTGCTGCAAGCGCGGGAGGAAGGCTTTGCCGATGCCGTGCTGACCACGGTGCTGGCGCATCTCGATCTCTTGGCCAAGGGCGATCTGGCCCGCATCGCGCGTCTGGGTGGCATCACCGAGGCGGAGGTGGAGACCTGTTTCCGCCGCATCCGCAGTCTGGACCCCAAGCCCGGTGCCCGCTTTGCCGCCCATGCCGCCCCGGTGCGCGAACCGGATTTGCTGGTGCGGCAGGGGGACGCGGGATGGGAGGTGGCGCTGAACCGGTCTGCCCTGCCGACAATCAGGGTCGAGGCGGGGCGCGGGCCGGGGCGGGCGGCGGCGCGCACGCTGGCGCGTCTGGTGGAGAGCCGCAACGCCACGCTCTTGCGGGTGGGGCAAGAGGTGCTGCGCCGTCAGATGGCAGCGCTGGACCGGGGATTGACCGCCCTTGCCCCCATGACCATGGCGGAGGTGGCAGAGCGTCTGGACCTGCACGAAAGCACCATCAGCCGCATCGTGTCCGGGGTGTCGATCGACACGCCCTTGGGCACATGGTGGCTGCGGTCGCTGTTCGGCGGCGCACGGGGGGGCGTCGGCGCGGGCCTTTCGGTCGCCGCGCTGCGCGCCCGTCTGGCGCAGGCGGTGGCGGCGGAAGACCCGGCACATCCGCTGTCGGACGCGGCCCTGACCGATCTGCTGGCCGCCGCAGGGGCGCAGGTGTCCCGCCGGACGGTCGCGGATTATCGCAAGGCGCTGGGCATTCCGCCCGCCCATCGCCGCCGTCAGGTCGCTCCGCGTTCCCTTGGCGACAGAAAAGGTCGCATCGGGGGCTGATCTTTGCGGGTTGGCGGGCTAGGTCCGGGGCGGACAGACAGATGGGACGTGACGGATGGCCTATTTCCTTGGTGTGGATACCGGTGGCACCTACACCGATGCGGTGATCGTGGACGAAGCCGCGACGCGGGTGATCGGCTCGGCGAAATCGCTGACCACGCGGGGCGATCTGGCCTTGGGCATCGGGCGGGCGGTGGATGCGGCCCTGGCAGAGGCCGGGGTCGCGCCGTCGCAGGTGGCGCTGGTGTCGCTGTCCACCACGCTGGCCACCAACGCGCTGGTCGAAGGGCAGGGGGGCCGGGTCGCGCTGGTCTTCATCGGCTTTGACGATGACGATCTGGACCGCGGCGGATTGGTCGAGGCGCTGAAGGGCGATCCGGTGATCCGCCTTGCCGGGGGGCATACCCATGCGGGCACCGAATTTGCAGCGCTGGATCTGGCGGCGCTGGAGTCGCAAGTCGCCGCCCTGGGCGATCAGGTGATGGGCTTTGCCGTCGCTGCCCGCTTCGCCACCCGCAACCCCGCGCATGAGGTGGCCGCACGTGACATCATCCGCCGCGTGACGGGGCGGCCTGTCACCTGCTCGCATGAATTGTCGGCCCAGTTGAACGGGCCAAAGCGCGCGCTGACGGCGGTGCTGAACGCGCGTTTGATCGGGATGATCGACCGTCTGGTTGCGGCTTGCGAACGGCACTTGGCGCAGGTGGGAATCGACGCCCCCCTGATGGTGGTGCGCGGCGATGGCGCGTTGATTTCCGCCGCGATGGTGCGGGAGCGTCCGATTGAAACCATCCTCTCCGGTCCCGCCGCCAGCATCGTCGGCGCGCGCTGGCTGACCGGGGAAAAGGATGCGCTGGTCAGCGACATCGGCGGCACCACCACCGACGTCGCCCTGCTGCGCGACGGACTGCCTGAGATTGACCCCCAAGGTGCCCGCGTTGGCGGTTTCCGCACGATGGTCGAGGCCGTGGCGATGCGCACCACCGGCCTTGGCGGCGATTCCGAAGTGCATCTGGTGACCGAAGGGCTGGACGGTGGCCTGCGCCTTGGTCCGCGCCGCTTGGTGCCGGTGTCACTGCTGGCATCGACCCATGGCGCGATGGTGCATGCCGCCCTTGACCGCTGGCTATCGACCGAAACCGCAGGCGAAACCGATGGCCGCTTTGCCATCCCGATGGGCGGCAATGCCGGGGGACTTGGCCCGCGAGAGGTGGCGGTGCTGTCACGCCTGACCGAACCCATGCCGGTCGCGCAGGCGCTGACCTCCCGGTTGGAGGCGGCGGCGTTGGACCGTCTGGTGGCGCGGGGCTTGGTGATGCTGTCGGGTGTCACGCCGTCGGATGCCAGCCATGTGCTGGGGCGGCTGTCGGTCTGGGACGGATCGGCAGCAGAAAAGGCCGTGCGCCTGCTGGGCCGTCGCCGCAACGGGCGGGGCGAGCGCTTTGCCTCTGATCCGGCGGTGTTCGCACAGGCCATCGTGGACCAGTTGACGCAACAGACCGTGGATTGCCTGCTGGAAGCCGCCTTTGACGAGGACCCCGCCTTTGCCGGTGAGGCGTCCGAGGTCTTGGCGCGTCACCGCCTGACCGTGGCGGGCCTGCGTGGTCATCGCGGTGTGGTGCAAATCACCGCCCGTCTGGGCGTGCCGGTGATCGGGCTGGGCGCGTCTGCCCCCAGTTATTACGGCGCGGTGGGCGAACGGCTTGGCTGCCGGATGATCCTGCCGGACCATGCAGGGGTCGCCAATGCCATCGGCGCGGTGGTGGGCCAGATCAGCCAACGCGCGACGGGTCTGGTCACCAGCCCCGGCGAAGGGCGGTTCACCATCCACCTGCCCGAGGGTCTGACCAGCTACACCGACCGTGACAGCGCGCTGAAGGCCCTTGAGGCCGCCCTGACGGCAGAGGCCACCACCCGCGCCCGCGCCGCCGGGGCTGAAGACCTGCGCCTGACCGCCACCCGCGACATCCGCGAGGCTGAGGTTGAGGGCCGGTCGATGTTCATCGAGGCGACCGTGACCGTCACCGCCTCGGGTCGCCCGCGCGTGGCGCATGGCATGGCGGAAAAGGCATGACGATTCACGCTTGACGCCCCCCGCGCCTTCGCCTAGTCACCGCGCCAGTGGCTAGGTAGCTCAGTTGGTTAGAGCATGCGACTCATAATCGCAGGGTCGGGGGTTCGAGTCCCCCCCTCGCCACCAACCTTTATTTTTCATAAGGTTAGCGGAAGGTCAGTAAATCCCCGGTGAAACGTTGCTGGCGGAAGCGTCAGCCAAACCGGGTGCTGACCAGAATGCAGAACAAATCAATCCGTCATACATTCACGAGAGCGGGCAGATTCTACTACTCCCGCCGTATCCCGAGCGATCTGGCCGATCACTACACCGTCCCCCGAATCGTCTTCGCGCTGGGCACGTCGTGCCACGACGAAGCCAAAAAACTTGCCTCAAAATCCACTCATCAGCTTGATGCCTACTGGGCGCACATTCGCGCTCTGCGTCTGGTCTGTCCCGGCCATGACAAGCGCACGGTTCGTGCGACGGCATCTGTCGTCGAACCTGATCGTCGGCTGGTGTTGTCCCCGAATGGTAGTCCGGCCAGTCCAGTCAGTCCGACGATGACGGAGGCTCGCGACATCTACCTGCGCGCCAAGGGGACTGGTCGCCCAGTCACATTCTCGGCTGCCGCTCATCGCTCGACCGCCTACTTGATTGCCGCATGCGGCGACAAACGACTTACCGATTACAACCGCGCTGACGCCCTTGCCTTCCGGGACCTGCTGTTGGCCCGGTCGTTGAGCGGATCCAGCGTGACCCGCAACTTTGGCTATTTGAAAGCCATCATCAACTTCGTGGCGGCGGAACTGGCCATCGAAATGCGTAGCCCGTTTTCCGGCGTGTATTATGAAAGGGAGGCCGGAGTGGCCGACCGTCAGCCGATCCCGCTGCCTTCGATCAGCAAGGTGCAGCAAGCTTGCATGGAGTTGGACGATGACCGGCGCTGGTTGATTGAGCTACTCCCCAACTTTTGGACAGATTTCCGGCTGATTTAAGCTACTGCCTGCACCTGCTGATCGGTTTCAATGCTTTTGAAATAGACCACGGCGGGTGGTTGACCGCCATGGG
>JAIXPH010000061.1 GCA_027486345.1 Paracoccaceae bacterium | reverse complement strand
GGACTGGCGACGGGTCGCAACGCGATACGACCGGTGCCCGAAGGTCTTCCTGTCCGCCATCGCCCTCGCGGCAACTGTCATTTTCTGGCTATGAAGCGAGAACGAGTCCTGACCCTAGGGCGTGATCTGAAAATAGCGCTGTAAACACGAAGCCCGTCAAAACGGAAAGAAATGTAACTAAAAGTGCGAATGTGTCTGTAGAGGGAAAGTCGGAGAGCAAACTCAATGACGCAGCCGCAGATATAAAAACCACAAGGCGCACAAAGTGGCTTTCCGGCTCTCCATAGCCTTCGTTCCTATAGGTCTTGTAATTTGCGCTGACTATTTCAAACATTTTTAATTGAGGAGTGGAATGACATATTGACGCATAACATGAGTAACTTGAGTCCTAACTTGGTCATAGTCAGGTACGCCGTCTGCATTTACGTTAACATCCAGAGGAAACTTCGTTGCAAAGTTGTTTTCACCAAGGATATAGACAGTTCTTGTGCGCTTGTTTTCTCTGACGATAGCCGTACAACCTACAACTTCGTTATCATCCACCTGAATCATTTCTGAATCATTAAGTATGTCAGCAATAACCCGCCGCCTTGCTTCCACATCACCTCTTGCTCGGTTCGCTATGTCTCGCACATACTCCCCGAAACCTTCGCCAAACTCTGCATTTCTTATCGCAATGTCGCCAGTTCGGCCAAACAGAGAACGGCGCTCCGGTCGACCACCGGCACGCCTATAGGTCACTTTAATCGCAATCGGATCTCCAGCGCCTAGTTCTGTGGCAAGGCTACGAATCGTACGGGATGAGACTACATGGTTTCCCCTAAGTATGTGAGAAAAGCATCTTCGGATACCTTCATAGTCACCAAACTGGCCGTTGTAAGTAACGCCCAGAAGGATGGTCCCATCTCGCAAAAACGTCACAAGATAACAAAATGACCGCAGATTGAGGCTTTCAGCCGAAATCTCGCCATGAACGTTGTTTCGGTACTTCTGTCCGTAGTACGCACCTTCAAAATTTCCAAAGTATAGGCCAATGTCAGGCTCTTGAAAATTGCTGAAAGGAAGGTCAATCCCCAACTTTATCCTCTTGATGACCTCTGGGTCTCGAACGTTAATCTGTTCATCATCCCGCAATCGCGCCAGCAACCGAGAAAAATCTTGTTGAGAAAAAGGCACTTCGACGGGGTGCCTTGGATCTTCTTCATTTGGAAGCTGCTTCACCAATAGATGAAACGAAACCGATATCTGATTGTTTTTTTGCTTCTTTGCCATGAACTTGCAACCAACTAACCCAAAGGTTGCACCATTAAAGCGTAGAGGAATGGGGCCGTCAAGCTTCGGCCCCATTAACTACTTCGATAGTCCTTGCTTAACTTCAAGCCCGGACCAGTCGCTCATACTCCGTCGCCACGCGCTTGGTGATCTCGCCGACCTCAAACGTGTAGTCGCCGATCTGGCCGACCGGGGTGACCTCGGCGGCGGTGCCGGTGAGCCAGCATTGCTCGAACCCGGCAAGCTCGGAGGCTTCGATGTGGCGTTCGTGGACCTTGATCTGCATGTCGCGCAGCATGCCGATGACGGTCTGGCGGGTGATGCCGTTCAGGATGCAGTCGGGGGCGGGGGTGTGCACTTCGCCGTCCTTGACGAAGAAGATGTTGGCCCCCGTCGCCTCGGCCACATAGCCGCGATAGTCGAACATCATCGCGTCCGAGCAGCCTTTGGCCTGCGCCGCGTGCTTGGCCATCGTGCAGATCATATAGAGGCCGGATGCTTTCGCCTCACACGGGATGGTTTCCGGCGAGGGGCGTTTCCACTTGGCGATGTCCAGCTTGGCGCCCTTCATCTTGGCGTCGCCGTAATAGGCGCCCCAGGTCCAGCAGGCCACGGCCAGACGGACGGGGTTGTTCAGCGAGGCGACCCCCATCTCATCCCCCGCGCCGCGATAGGCGATGGCGCGGATATAGGCGTCGGTCAGGTTGTTGGCCTTGAGCACGGCTTCCTTGGCGGCGTTGATCTGTTCCACCGTGTAGGGGATCGGCATGTCCAGCATTTCGCCCGATTTCAGCAGGCGGGCCGAATGTTCCGACGATTTGAAGATCTTGCCGTTGTAGCAGCGTTCGCCTTCGAACACCGACGAGGCATAGTGCAGCGCATGGGTCAGGATATGGACATTGGCCTGACGCCATTCCACCAATTTGCCATCCATCCAGATGAACCCGTCGCGATCGTCATAGCCAGCCATAGCGCCGCCTCCCGTGCGGAAATTTGCGAAAGTTGCGCAGATGGGTCCGAAGCGGACTGAATCTTGCGCAAAACCGGGGTCTGGCTAACAGTTGGTTCTTGGAAAGTCAACAAGGCTGACGTAAATTCACGGGCAACAAGGGGGGTGGTCATGGTCGAGAGTAACCAAGGCGGGGAAAGCCTGCTGTTCCTGACGGATGAGCAGTTGCGCAAGGGCATCGAGGCGATGTTCTTCGCCTATCGCGCCTTTACCGCCGACCCGGATCGGATTCTGGAAGGCATGGATTACGGCCGTGCGCATCACCGTGCGATCCATTTCATCCACCGGGCTCCGGGTCTGACGGTGACCAACCTGCTGACCATTCTGGGCGTGACGAAGCAAAGCCTGAACCGGGTGCTGCGGTCGCTGATCGACGACGGCTTGGTGGAGGCGCGGGTCGGGCGAAGTGACAAGCGCGAGCGCAACCTGTTCCTGACCGCCAAGGGGGCGGAGTTGGAGCGTGCTCTGTCCGACGCCCAGCGCGCCCGGATGCGCGCCGCCTATCGCGCGGCGGGTCCGGTGGCGGTGCAGGGCTTCCGCACCGTGCTGGAGGCGATGATGGACCCGGAAATGCGGCGGCAGTATCAATCCCTGCGGGAGGGCGGGGTATGACGGAGACGCAGGCGCATCTACTGGTCGTTGACGATGACGAACGCATTCGTGGGCTGTTGCAGAAGTTCCTGATCCGCAGCGGGTTTTTGTGTTCCGTCGCGCGGGATGCCGCACAGGCGCGGCGGCTGCTGGCGGGGCTGGAGTTTGACATGCTGGTGCTGGACGTCATGATGCCCGGCGAAAATGGCATCGCCCTGACCCGCGATCTGCGGGCGCGGTCGCAGATGCCGATCCTGCTGCTGACCGCCAAAGGGGAAACCGCCAACCGTATCGAGGGGTTGGAAGCCGGGGCGGATGACTATCTGGTCAAACCGTTTGAACCAAAGGAGCTGCTCCTCAGGATCAACGCCATCCTGCGCCGGATGCCGCAGCCCAAACCGGCGGAGTCCGCGCCCAAGGTGCTGCACATGGGACCTGTGCGCTATGACATGGAACGCGGCGAGTTGTGGCGTGGCGCCGACCTGGTCCGCCTGACCGCGACCGAGGCTGCGCTGATGCGTCTGTTCGCGGCGCAGCCCGGCGCGCCGATCACCCGCGAAAGGCTGGTCGGTGATCTTGGCCGCACCGCCGATGACAGCGGGGCCGGCGCGCAAGAGCGGGCGGTGGATGTGCAGATCACCCGTCTGCGCCGCAAACTAGAGGAAGACCCGCGCCAGCCGCGCTATCTGCAAACCGTGCGCGGCGAAGGATACATGCTGCAACCAGATTGACCCTGTGCGGACGGAGCCATGCCTTTGACCACGCTTGTCCTGACCCATACCGATTTCGCGGGCCATGTGACGCCGCCGGGCCATCCGGAACAGGTGGCGCGCTTGGCGTCTGTGGCACGTGCCATCGCAACGGCGGGGCTGACGCCGGTTGATGCGCCTTTGGGTGATATGGCCGAGGTGCGGCGCTGCCATCCGCAGGCCTATATCGACAAAGTGACACGGGCCGTTCCCGCGCGCGGCTGGGCGGCTTTGGACGGCGATACCCATCTGTCGCCCGGGTCCCTGACCGCCGCCTTGCGGGCCGTGGGCGGGATGGTGGCGGCGGTGGATGCGGTGATGACGGGCACAGCGTCGAATGCCTTTGTCGCGGGCCGCCCGCCGGGGCATCACGCCGAAACCGCCACTGCGATGGGGTTTTGCCTGTTCGGCACAGTGGCGATTGGGGCCAAACGGCTGCTGGATCACCACGGCCTGACCCGTGTCGCCATCGTGGATTTCGATGTCCACCACGGCAATGGCACACAGGATCTCTTGTGGGACGAGTCCCGCGTCCTGTTCATCTCAAGCCATCAGATGCCGCTCTATCCCGGCTCTGGCGCAGCGCAGGAACGCGGGGCGCATGGGCAGATGATCAACGTCCCCTGCGCTCGGGCTCTGGCGGTGCCGCGATGCGCGCGGCCTATGAGGCGCAGGTCTTTCCGGCGCTTGAGGCCTACAGGCCGGAATTCATCCTGATCTCGGCGGGTTTTGACGCGCATGAGGATGACCCGCTGGCCGGGCTGAACTGGCAGGATGAGGATTACGCTTGGCTCACCCGTCGCCTGCTGGATATTGCCGATACCCAGTGCGGCGGCAGGGTCGTCTCGACACTCGAAGGCGGATATGATCTTGAAGCGTTGCAATACAGCGTGGCCGCCCATCTGGGCGCAATGAAGGAGCGGGGCCAATGACAGACAAGCCAATCTCAGACCTCAGCTTCGAAGAGGCGATGGCCGCGCTGGAACAGGTCGTTGGCCGTCTGGAACGCGGCGAGGTGCCGTTGGAGGAATCCATCGCGCTTTACGAACGCGGGGCCGCCTTGCGCGCGCATTGCGAGGCGAAGTTGAAGGATGCCGAAGCCAAGGTCGAACTGATCCGCGCCCAAGAGGGCCGTGCTATCGGCACCACCCCGGCGGAGGGGCTGTGAGCTTTGCGGCAACCCTGACCCGGGACGCGGGTTTGGTGCAGGCGCGGCTGGATGCAGCGCTGTCGGGCTTTGACGATCAGCCAGTGATCCACGCCATGCGCTACGCCGTGCAGGGCGGCAAACGCCTGCGCGGCTTTATGGTGCTGGAAAGCGCGCGGATGCTTG
Organism: Paracoccaceae bacterium; assembly: GCA_027486345.1. GTDB lineage: Bacteria > Pseudomonadota > Alphaproteobacteria > Rhodobacterales > Rhodobacteraceae > Paragemmobacter. Next base: position 59,490 of record JAIXPH010000061.1, on the reverse strand, counting down.
GGATCGCGGAAAGCGCCGCTGTCAGTGCGGCAGCAGCGGTTGAGGCGCTGCACGCCTATAGCCTGATCCATGACGACATGCCCTGCATGGACAATGACGACCTGCGCCGGGGTCTGCCCACCGTGCACCGGAAATGGGATGAGGCGACCGCCGTTCTGGCGGGTGATGCGCTTCAAACCTTGGCGTTTGAATTGCTGACTGACCCCGCGCTTGGCTCTGCCGAGGTGCGGGTGGCGCTGGTGGCGGGGCTGGCCAAGGCCTCTGGGGCCGAAGGCATGGTTCTGGGTCAGGCCTTGGACATCGCGGCGGAAACTGCCGCTGCGCCCCTGACACTTGAACAGATCACCCGCCTGCAAGCGGGCAAGACCGGCGCGCTGATCCGCTTTTCGGCAGAGGCCGGGGCGATCCTTGCTCAGCAAGACCCCGCCCCCCTGCGCGCCTATGCCGATGCGCTGGGGCTCGCGTTCCAGATTTGGGACGATGTGCTGGATGTCGAAGGCGATGTCGCCAAGACCGGCAAGCGGCTGAACAAGGATGCCGATGCGGGCAAGGCCACTTTCGTCTCGCTCTTGGGTCTGGACCGCGCCAAGGCCCGTGCTGCCGACCTGATCGACATGGCCGAAATGGCGCTGTCGCCCTATGGTGACCGGGCGGCAAACTTGATCGCCGCCGCGCGTTTCGTTATCTCGCGCGAAAGCTGATGTTCCGGTGATTGCCCCCTACCCTTGCCCCCAGTTTTGCCCATGGAGGGCCGCATGACCGACCGCCCCAAGACCCCGCTGCTGGACCGCGTGACCACCCCCGCCGACCTGAAATCCCTGTCAGACCGCGAATTGCGGCAGGTGGCGGATGAATTGCGCGCCGAGACGATCAGCGCGGTGTCGGTGACGGGCGGCCACTTGGGCGCAGGTCTGGGCGTGGTGGAACTGACGGTGGCAATTCACGCCGTCTTCGACACCCCGCGCGACAAGCTGATCTGGGATGTCGGCCACCAATGCTACCCCCACAAAATCCTGACCGGACGCCGCGACCGCATCCGCACCCTGCGGACCGAAGGCGGGCTGTCGGGCTTCACCAAGCGGTCGGAAAGCCCCTATGATCCGTTCGGCGCGGCGCATTCCTCCACCTCGATCTCTGCCGCCTTGGGCTTTGCCGCCGCGCGCGATCTGGGCGCCGATCCGGGCGATGCGATTGCGGTGATCGGTGACGGCTCCATGTCGGCGGGCATGGCGTTCGAGGCGATGAACAATGCGGGCCACCTGAAAAAGCGCCTCTTTGTCATCCTGAACGACAATGAAATGTCCATCGCCCCGCCGGTGGGGGCGCTGTCGTCCTATCTCTCGCGGCTTTATGCCGAAGCCCCGTTCCAAGACCTGAAACAAGCCGCCAAGGGGGCCGTCAGCCTGCTGCCCGGACCGTTCCAAGAAGGCGCGCGGCGGGCCAAGGAAATGCTGAAAGGCATGGCCGTGGGCGGGACATTATTCGAGGAGTTGGGGTTCAGCTACGTCGGGCCTATCGACGGGCATGATCTGGACCAACTCCTCCCCGTGCTGCGCACCGCCAAGGCGCGGGCGACGGGGCCGATGCTGATCCATGTCCTGACGAAAAAGGGCAAAGGCTACGCCCCCGCCGAAGCCGCCGCCGACAAGGGCCATGCCACGGCGAAATTTGACGTTCTGACCGGCGTGCAGGCCAAGGCGAAATCCAACGCCCCCAGCTATACCAAGGTCTTCGCCCAAGGCCTGATTGCCGAGGCAGAGGTTGACCCCCGCATCGTCGCCGTGACCGCCGCCATGCCGGATGGCACGGGGCTGAACTTGTTTGCCGACCGCTTCCCCAAGCGCTGCTTTGATGTGGGCATCGCCGAACAACATGCCGTGACCTTTGCCGCTGGGTTGGCCGCCGGGGGGATGCGCCCTTTCTGCGCGATCTATTCGACCTTCCTGCAACGAGGGTACGATCAGGTGGTGCATGATGTGGCGATCCAGCGCCTGCCCGTCCGCTTTGCCATCGACCGCGCGGGGTTGGTGGGGGCCGATGGCGCGACCCATGCCGGATCGTTCGACGTCGCCTTCCTAGCCAACCTGCCCGGCATCGTCGTCATGGCCGCAGCGGATGAGGCGGAACTGATGCACATGGTCGCCACTGCCGCCGTTCATGACGACGGCCCCATCGCCTTCCGCTATCCGCGGGGCGAGGGCGTGGGCTGCGACATGCCCGCCCGTGGTCAGGTGCTGGAGATCGGCAAAGGCCGCGTGATCCGCGAAGGCGCCCGGGTGGCCATCCTGTCCTTTGGCACCCGCTTGTCCGAAGTCCTGAAAGCCGCCGAGGCGCTGTCAGGCCGGGGCCTGACCCCCACCGTCATCGACGCGCGCTTTGCCAAGCCCTTGGACCGCGACCTGATCCTGAACGCAGCGCGGCACCATGAGGCGCTGATCACCGTCGAAGAGGGCGCCGTGGGCGGCTTTGGCAGCCATGTCGCGCAGCTTCTGGCCGATGAGGGCGTCTTTGACCACGGCTTGAAATTCCGCAGCATGGTCCTGCCCGATATCTTCATTGATCAGGCCAGCCCGGAAAAGATGTATCAGGTGGCAGGCATGGACGCCGCGCAGATCGAGGCCAAGGTTCTGGAAACCTTGAACGTCGCCGTGGTGGGGCGGCGGGCCTGACGCCCGCCACCCACGGGCTTACTTCTGCAAGCGCTGCTCGATCGCCTCAAGCCGCGCGATGATCTTCTTGAAGTGATCCTCTTCGGCGGCCTTGGTGTCGGCCTCGGCGGCGGCTTGCATCGAGTTCACGATCAGACCGACCAGCAGGTTGACCACGGCAAAGGTGGTGATCAGGATGAAGGGCAGGAAGAACGCCCAGGCATAGGGATGCACCTCCATCACCGGGCGCACCACATCCCCGGCCCAGCCTTCCAGCGTCATGACCTGAAACAACGTCAGCGCCGAGGCGGTCAGCGTGCCGAACTTTTCCGGGAAATCCGGCCCGTAAAGCTGGGTCGCCATCACGGCGGCGACATAGAAGATCATCGCCATGAGCAGGAACACCGACCCCATCCCCGGCAGCGCGGTGATGAAGCCTTCGACCACACGCCGCAGACTGGGCGCGACGGAGATCACGCGCATCACCCGCAGCACGCGCAGCGCCCGCAAGACCGACAGCCCATGCGCGGCAGGCACCAGCGCGATGCCAATGATGATCAGGTCAAACACGTTCCAGCCCGACCGGAAAAAGCGCAACCCGTGGGCGTAGAGTTTGGCGACCAACTCGATGACAAAGATGATCAGGCAAAGCTGATCCAGAAAATCGATCACCCCGCCGAACCGCGCCATGAGGGATGGAGACGTCTCCATCCCCATCAGGGCGGCGTTGAAGATGATGATGGCAAGGATCAGGGTGCTGAAGGTCCGGCCTTCCAGCAGGGTGGCAAGTTTTTCACGCGACAACATGGTGTTCCAGACACTGGGAATGACTGGCGTGGTTCTACGCGGAAGGCGGGGAAAATCAACGCGTCCCTGACGGAAAACTGGCGAAAGGATGTGATTTCAACCCCTGATGACAGAACGTTGGCAGGGGATCGCGCGATCCTGCCCCGCGGCCACGTACGGGGCAGGACCAACGAAAAAGGCCGCCCCAAGGGGACGGCCCGAAGCGTACGGCGTGATCCGGGGATCAGGCGTTGACGCTGTCTTTCAGCGCCTTGGCGATCGAGAACTTGACCTGCTTGTCCGCGGCCTTGGTCACGGTTTCGCCGGTTGCCGGGTTACGGACCTGACGCTCGGGACGGGCGCGGCAGACGACCTTGCCCAGACCCGGCAGGGTGACGGCGCCACCGGCGGCCACTTCACGGGCCACGACCGCGGCAATCGCGTCCAGCGCGGCGCCGGCCACCTTCTTGTCCGAACCCATTTGTTCGGCCAAGGCGGCGACGAGTTGGGTCTTGGTCATCGGTTTCGACATGGGATGTCCCTTCCTCTGGTGGCCGGTCAGACGACCGGCCTTTCAACTTTTGATCTGGCATCCGCTAAAATAGGTTTTTGCGAACAAATCAAGCCCTTTTGGCCCGGATAGCCCAGATTGGGCAAGCCCTGACCTAAAGAAAGGCCGTCTCTTCGAAGCTGCGGAGTTTGCGGCTGTGGATGCGTTCCAGCGGTGTGTCGCGCAGGCGTTCCATGGCGCGGATGCCGATCTGAAGATGCCGCGCCACCTGCGTCTTGTAGAACTCGGACGCCATGCCGGGCAGTTTCAACTCGCCATGCAAGGGTTTGTCCGACACGCACAGAAGCGTGCCATAGGGCACCCGGAAGCGGAACCCGTTGGCCGCGATGGTGGCGGATTCCATGTCCAGCGCGATGGCGCGGCTCTGGCTCAGGCGTTGCACCGGGCCGGAATGGTCGCGCAACTCCCAGTTGCGGTTGTCGATGGTGGCCACGGTGCCGGTGCGCATGATGCGCTTCAGCTCATAGCCTTCCAACTGGGTCACCTCTTCCACCGCGTCTTCCAGCGCGATCTGGATTTCCGCCAGCGCCGGGATCGGCACCCAGACCGGCAGATCGTCATCCAGCACGTGATCCTCGCGCAGATAGGCATGCGCGAGGACGAAATCCCCCAGCGACTGCGAATTCCGCAGCCCCGCGCAATGGCCCACCATCAGCCAGGCATGCGGGCGCAAGACGGCGATGTGGTCGGTGGCGGTCTTGGCGTTCGAGGGGCCGACACCGATGTTGACCAGCGTGATGCCCTGCCCGTCCGCCCGTTTCAGGTGGTAGGTCGGCATCTGCGGCATCTTGGTGACCGGGGTCAGCACGCCATCCGGCGCGGTGATGATCTGGTTTCCCGTTGCGACAAAGGCGGTGTAGCCGCTGGCGGGATCGGCCAGCACCTGCCGGGCATAGGATTCGAACTCGTCCACATAGAACTGGTAGTTGGTGAACAGGACATGGTTCTGGAAATGCGACGGATCGGTCGCGGTGTAATGCGCCAGACGGGCAAGGCTGTAGTCCACCCGCTGCGCGGTAAAGGGGGCCAGCGGCATCGACCCGTCGGGATGAAAGCGCCGCGTGCCGTTGACGATGTCGTCATTGGTGGTCGCCAGATCCGGCACGTCGAACACGTCGCGCAGGCTGAATTCCAGCACGCCTTCCTGCGGCACCGACACGCCGGGATTGCCCGCCAGCGCGAAATGCACCGGGATCGGCGTGGCCGACGGGCCGATGCTGATCGGGACGCCATGGTTCTGGATCAACAGCGCGATCTGCTGCACCAGATAATGACGGAACAGGTCGGGCCGGGTGACCGTGGTGGAATAGACCCCCGGCCCGGTCACATGGCCAAAGGACAGGCGCGAATCGGTCTTGGCAAAGGTCTGGGTGGTCAGCCGGATTTCGGGATAAAAGGCGCGGATGCGGGCGGCGGGCTTGCCGCTGCGGATGACCTCGTTGAACTGCTGGGCCAGAAATGTGGTCGCCTGGGTGTACAAGGCCTCAAGCCGGGCCACGGCGGCGATGGCGTCGGTGAAGCTTTCCGCCTCGGGGTGGGCGGGGGTCAGGACGGGCAGTGCGGTTTCGTCGTGCATCTTTTTGTTTCTTCTTGCTTTGAATATAACCGCGCACTCAACCAGAAATGCTGCCCTCGTGGCAAGTGAAGCCTTTGCGACGGGCTTGCAGCGCGGGGTCGGGGCCGCGATAGTCGGCACATGAAAACACTGCTTTCCATTGGCCATGGCTATTCCGCGCAGGCGCTGGCGCGTCTGTTGATCCCGCAAGGCTGGACCGTGATCGGCACCACCCGCAGCGCTGCGCGGGCCGAAGCCTTCCGCGCGGCAGGGGTGGAGCCCTTGCTGCTGCCCGGCCCCTTGGCCCCGGCCTTGGCACGGGCGTCGCATGTCCTGACCTCTGTCGCGCCGGACGCGGCGGGCGATCCCATCCTGCGCGACCATGCGGCGGAACTGGCGGCGGCGCGGCCGGTCTGGGCGGGCTATCTTTCCACGACCGCTGTGTATGGCGACCACCAAGGGGGTTGGGTGGATGAGGACACGCCCCTGACCCCCTCGACCGAACGCGGTGCCGCGCGGGTGCGGGCCGAAGCCGACTGGGCCGCACTGGGCCTGCCGCTGCACATCTTCCGGTTGGCGGGCATCTACGGCCCTGGTCGCGGGCCGTTCGAGAAGGTGCGCGACGGATCGGCGCGGCGGATCATCAAGCCCGGACAGGTGTTTTCGCGCATCCATGTGGAGGACATCGCGCAAGTCGTCGCCGCCTCTATCGCGCATCCCCACCCCGGCCGGGCCTATAACGTCTGCGACGACGATCCCGCACCGCCCGAGGATGTGATCGGCCATGCGGCAGAGCTTTTGGGCCTGCCCCTGCCCCCGGCTGTGGCCTACGATCAAGCCGAGATGACCCCAATGGCCCGCAGTTTCTATGCTGAGTCAAAGCGGGTGCGGAATGATCGGATCAAGTCGGAGTTGGGGGTGCGGTTGCTGTACCCGACCTACCGGGAGGGGTTAGCGGCGCTTCTGGCGGGCGGCGCAGGTTGAACTGTCGGAAGCGGGGGGTTTCACACCCCCCGCACCCCCCCGTGGGGTATTTGGGCCAAGATGAAGGGGCGAAGGTCAAGAACCGAGGTAATCTTTAAGGGCCTGTGATGGGTTCTGGAACAACTCGGCGGTGTCCTGCGGCGGACGGGCCATGCCATCGGCAACAAGGATCGTCTGATCGGCAAACCGCTTTGCATCCGTCGGGTCATGCGTGACCATCAGGACCGTCGCCTCGGTCTCTGCGGCAACCTCTGACACGAGGTCCAGCATATCTGCCTTGAGCGCCGGGCCGAGGGCGGCGAAGGGTTCGTCCAGCAAAAGCATCGGCCTTGCGCGCAACAGCGCCCTTGCCAAGGCCGCGCGGCCCTGTTGTCCGCCGGAAAGTTGTGACGGCAATCGAGGGCCGAGGGTGGCGAGGCCGACCCGGTCCAACGCGCGGTCGATGGCCTTGTGCTGGTCCGCGCTCAGCCGCAGGCGGGGCGAAAGACCAAGGCCGAGGTTCTGCGCCACGGTCAGATGCGGGAACAGGTTCTGGTCCTGAAACAGGATCGTCAGCGGGCGGTCACCGGGGGGCAGCGCGGTCAGGTCCGCGCCCTGCCACAGGATGCGGCCTGCGGTCGGGGCCATGAAGCCCGCGATGGCATTGAGCAGCGTCGATTTCCCCGCCCCCGAAGGCCCGATCACCGCCACACGCGCGCCTTTTGGCACGGTCAGGTCGGCGCTCAGCGCAAATCCCGGTTCGGTCAGCAGCAGGTGGTCAAGATGCAGCACGGCGTCCCCACAGATCAAACAGCGCGAACAGCGCGAAACTGACGGCGACAAGGATCAGCGCGGCGGCAGCGGCGGCATCCATGCGATACGCCCCCATCAGACGATGCACATAAAGCGGCAAGGTCGCCCCGCTTTCGCCGGCAAACAGCGTGATGACCCCCAGATCCCCCATCGACAAGGCCGCCGCAATGCCTGCGCCAAAGCCCAAGGGCCGGGACAGGCGCGGCAGCACCAGCCAGCGCAACCGCGCCGTGCCTGTCAGCGACAGGCTATCCGCCAGCCGCCCGAAATCCGCCTGCATCGCCTGCGCCTGCGGCAGGATCAGCCGATAGACGAAGGGCAGCGAAAGGGTGGCGTTGACAAGGATGGTGACCGGCAGCGCGACATCTTCTGCCCGCACCCAAGGCCGCAGGATCAGGAACAGGCCCGTCCCCAAGACCAGCGCCGAAGCGGCAAGGGGCAGCATCGCCGCAACCTCGATCAGCCGCGACCCACGCGCAGCGACGGCCAAGGCCAGCACCAGCGCGGCAGAGGTGGTCAGCAGGGTCGAGGCCAGCGCCACCGACACGGACCTTGCCAAGGCCGCGCCCAGACCGGGCGGCAGGTCGCTTAGCCCCCAAAGACCGCGCCACAGAACCGCCCCCAGCGGCACCAGCAGGAACCCCGCCGCCAGCACGATGACCAGTGCATCCGCAGCACGCCGCCATCCCCCCGGCGCAGGAATCGCCAGCCGCCGCCCCAAACCCGCGCCAAACCCCGGCGCTTGCAAGGCGCGCCAGCCCAAAGCCACCGCCCCGGCGCAAAGCCCGAATTGCAGCGCCGACAGCGCCGCCGCGCGGGCGGGGTCAAAGTCAAAGCGCAGCGCCTGATAGATCGCCAGTTCCACCGTCGTCGCCCCCGGCCCGCCGCCCAAGGTCAGCGCCACGGCGAAAGACGTCAGGCAGATCACGAACACCGCCACCGCCGCGCCCGGCAAGGTGGCGCGCAGCATCGGCAGTTCCAGATGCCGCAGCACCGCGCCCGGCCCCATCGACAGGCTTTGCGCCAGACGGAACCGCTCGGCCGGGATGGCCTGCCAGCCTTGCAGGATCATCCGCGTGGCCAAGGGCAGGTTCAGGAACACATGCGCCAGCACCACGCCATGCAGCCCGTAGATCGACAGGCGCGGCAAACCCAGCAGGGCAAGAAGATCGTTGAACAGCCCCGACCGCCCGAAGACCGCGAGCACCCCAAGAACCGCCACGATCACCGGCAGCAAGAAGGGTGCCCCCATCAGCGTCACCAAAAGCCCCCGCCCGACAAACCGCCGTCGCGCCAAGGCCCGCGCCACCGGCACCGCCAAAGCGCAGGACAGGGCCGAGGACAGCGCGGCTTGCAGGATCGTAAACCGCAACGCGGCCCAATCGGCGGGGGACAGTGCGAATGATCCCGCTTGCAAGGCGACGGCGAAAGCCGTGCCCAGCGTCACCCCCCCAAGCGCGGCGGCAATCGCCACCGCGCCCAGAGCAGGCCTTACTTGGCCAGCGCGGCTTGCCATTCGGCCAGTGCCGCATCCCGTGCCGCAGCCGCATCCGCCGCCGACAACAGCAGCGATTTTTCCGGCTTGATCAGGGTGCTGAACCCATCGGGCACAGCCGCCGCCGTGGCGGGATACATCCAGTTCGTCGTCGGGATCACCGATTGGAACGCATCCGACCCGATGAAGGCGAGGAACTTGTCCGCCAGCTCCGGCTGATCGGTTGCGGCCAGTTTCCCGGCCACCTCGACCTGCAAGTAATGCCCTTCGGTGAACGCCGCTGCGGCCTTTGTGTCATCGCTTTCGGCGATCAGGTGATAGGCCGGAGAGGTGGTATAGGACAGGACCATATCCGCCTCACCCTCAAGGAACAGGCCATAAGCCTCGGACCAACCCGGCGTCACGGTCACGATGTTGTCGGCCAGACCCTTCCAAATCTCTGCCGCCTTGTCGCCGTAAGCCGCCTTCACCCACATCAGCAGCCCCAGACCGGGAGTGCTTGAGCGGGGGTCCTGGATCACGATCTTCACATCCGATGCTGCCAGTTCCTCAAACGACGCGGGCACCGTGGTGAGCTTGGTCTTGTCATAGACAAAGGCAAACCAGCCCCAATCAAAGGGCACGAAATTCGGGTCAGCAAAGGCCACGGGCAAGCTATTGGCCCAAGTCTGGCCATGCGGCGCGAACAGACCCGTGGCACTGGCGGCGGCGGTCAGGTTGGTGTCCAGACCCAGCACCACATCCGCCTCGGACGTGGCACCCTCCATCTGGATACGGCTTAGCAAGGCCGCACCGTCGCCTGCGGTCACGAATTGCAGGTCACAGTCGCAATCCGCCTCAAACGCTTTTTCCACCGCCGGGCCGGGGCCCCATTCGGTGGCAAAGCTGTCATAGGTCAGGACTTTCAAGACGGGGGTTTCCGCCGCTGCCATCGTGGCAAGGGCGGTCACTCCCGCAGCAAGGCCCGCACCAAGGAATGCAATTTTCATCATGTCCTCCATGTGCGACGGTATAGGTCGGGCAGGAGGATTCCATGCACCTTCCCTCCGCCGGTATGATCCGGTTCAGGTTCAACGGGTCCGCTTTCGCATCTCAGCCTGTCGGACGTTTCAGTCAGACGGGCACCCCGAGGTATTGTCCAACATAGGTGCAGGCGCGGCGGGTGCAAGGGGGCTTCAAAGCAGGGCGTTGTTCCCTGCGCCGCTTTCCCTTATTGGCAAAGGCAAATGCACCGGAGCCTGCCCATGTCCTTCAACACCTTCGGCCATCTCTTCCGCGTCACCACTTGGGGCGAAAGCCACGGGCCTGCGTTGGGGGCAACGGTGGATGGCGTGCCGCCCGGCGTGGCGCTGAGCGAGACCGATATCCAGCCGTGGCTGGACCGGCGCAAACCGGGGCAGAACAAGTTCACCACCCAGCGCAAAGAAGCCGATGAGGTGCGGATTCTGTCGGGTGTGTTCGATGGGCGCACCACGGGCACGCCGATCCAGTTGATGATCGAAAACACCGACCAGCGGTCCAAGGATTACGGCGATATCGCCCTGTCCTTCCGCCCCGGTCATGCCGACATCACCTATCACCAAAAGTACGGGGTCCGCGATTATCGCGGCGGCGGACGCTCTTCAGCACGCGAGACGGCGGCGCGGGTGGCAGCGGGCGGTGTCGCGCGGCAGGTACTGGCGGCCTTGGTCCCCGGTCTGCGGGTCACGGGCTATATGGTGCAGATGGGCACGCATGGCATCGACCGCGCCCGTTTCGATGCGGCGCAGATCGAGGAAAACCCCTTCTGGTGCCCCGATCCCGTCGCGGCGGTGGAATGGGCGGCCTATCTGGACGAGTTGCGCCTGTCGCACAACTCCGTCGGTGCGGTGATTGAGGTGGTCGCAGAAGGCGTGCCAGCCGGTCTGGGCGCGCCGCTTTATGGCAAGCTGGACAGCGACCTTGCCGCCGCGATGATGTCGATCAACGCGGTCAAGGGGGTTGAGATCGGCGATGGCATGGCCGCCGCCGCCCTGACCGGCGTTGAGAATGCCGATGAGATCCGCATGGGGCCGAACGGGCCGGAGTTCCTGTCCAACCACGCAGGCGGCATTCTGGGTGGAATTTCCTCGGGTCAGCCGGTGGTGTGCCGCTTCGCGGTCAAGCCGACCTCGTCGATCCTGACGCCGCGCCGCACCATCAACGCGCGGGGCGAAGAGATCGACCTGATCACCAAGGGCCGCCACGACCCCTGCGTCGGAATCCGCGCCGTCCCGGTGGGTGAGGCGATGATGGCCTGCGTGATCCTTGACCATCTTCTGTTGGATCGCGGCCAGACGGGCGGCCAACGCGGCCGCATCGGCTGAACCTCCGCAGACCAAAGCAAAACGCCCGGACCATCGGCCCGGGCGTTTTCGTTTTCATCACGCCGCGCTTATTCAGCGGGTTTGGCCACCGCCGCAGGCTCGCCACGCGTTTTCCACAGCGACCAGAACACGCCCGCGCCAAGGATGGCAAAGGTGATGCCCAGCGACCATGCCGGCGGGAACTTTTCCCATCCGAAGGCATCCGCGATGAAGATCTTCGAGCCGATGAAGATCAGCAGAACCGACAGCGCATATTTCAGATAGGCAAAGCGGTGCAGGATCGCGGCCAGCGCAAAGTAAAGCGCCCGCAGGCCAAGGATCGCGAAGATGTTCGAGGTGTAGACGATGAACGGATCGGTCGTGATCGTGAACACCGCAGGCACCGAGTCGACGGCAAACACAAGGTCGGCAATCTCGATCAACACCAGCGCAAGGAACAGCGGCGTCGCGAAACGCGTGATCTTGCCGGTCTTCGGGTTGGCCTGCTTGACGAAGAAATTGTTGCCGTGCAGCTCATCCGTGACGTTGAACCGCTTGCGCAGGAACTGGACCACCTTGTTCTGGCTCAGATCATGGTCGCCTTCCTTCACGAACAGCATCTTGATGCCGGTGAAGATCAGGAAGACCGCAAAGACATAGAGAACCCACGCGTAATTCGCCACGATGGTCGCACCCAGCGCGATCATGATGCCGCGCAGCACGATCACCCCGATGATGCCCCAGAACAGCACGCGGTGCTGATACTGGCGCGGGATGGCGAAGAAGGTGAAGATCAGTGCGATGACAAAGACGTTGTCCATCGCCAGCGTTTTCTCAACGACAAAGGCCGTCAGATACTGCGCCGTCGCCTCGGCCGAGATTTGCCACCAGACAAAGCCCGAAAACGCCAGACCCAACGCGATATACATGGCCGAAAGTTTCAGACTTTCGGCGACACCGATTTCATGATCGTCCTTGTGCAACACGCCAAGGTCAAAGACCAAAAGCGCCAGGACGATGCCAACAAACACAAGCCACATCCAGACCGGCTTGCCCAAGAATAGTAATGTCAGGAGTTCCATTTCCCTGATGACCTCTCTGTCGTTCACAATAAAGCGCCGAGAGGTCATGCCAAAGTGTTCCGGGCATAACATCGAGCGCACTCGATGCGGTCCGACATGGCGATGCACGCATCGTCAGAGGGGCCCGGCCCGCAAACGGCTATCTAAGAACGCTCCACCGCGTTTCAAGTCTTCGTGAGTCACCTTTTCTTTCGGGCGGCCCCACCAGTGCATGGTTTGCGCCGCCCGGTCTTGGCACGCCCTCCTGAACCGCCGGAGCGGTCTGGCGGGCAGCGCGGTCAATTCACCACAAGTTCCGCATGCAGCGCGCCTGCGGCGTTGATGGCTTTCAGGATGTCGATCATGTCATTGGGGGCCACGCCCAGCGCGTTCAGGCCGGCCACAACCTCAGACAGTGTGGTGCCGCCGGTCACTTCGGCCAAGCCGGTGCCGGGGTTCTGGTCGATGCTGGCCTGTGTGCGCGGCACAACCATGGTTTCGCCTTGGGCAAAGGGGTTGGGTTGCACGACCAAGGGGTTTTCCTCGATCCGCAGCGTCAGCCCGCCCTGCGCCACCGCGACCCGGCTGATGCGAACATCCGACCCCATCACGATGGTGCCAGAGCGTTGATCCACCACCACACGGGCGCGGCGTTCAGGCTCCACCGGCAGGCTTTCCAGCGCCGCCAGCATATGCGCGGGCGACCGCGCGCCGGATGCGGTGACATTCAGCGCCACGGTGCCTGCATCCAGCATCCGCGCCACGCCCCGGCCCAGTTCGGCATTCACCGCCGTCTCAATCCGCGCAGCGGTGGTGAAATCCGGCGTTTTCAGCGCCAGCCGCAATGTGGTCAGACCCGCAAAGTCAAACTCGACCTCACGCTCTACCCGTGCGCCGGAGGGGATCACCCCGGCGGTGGGCACGCCTTGGACCACGCGCGCGCCTTCGCCTTCCGCACTGATCCCCCCTGCAAGGATGGACCCCTGCGCCACGGCGTAAATCTGCCCATCCGCGCCGTTCAGCGGCGTCATCACCAAAGTCCCGCCTTGCAGGCTGGTGGCATCGCCAATCGCCGACACCGCCACGTCGATCCGCCCCCCGGCCCGCGCAAAGGGCGGCAGGGCGGCGGTCACGAAGACGGCGGCCACGTTGCGCGGGCGGAACGACTCGCCAGCCACATTGGCCCCCAGCCGTTCCAGAAGATTGGCCATGATCTCTTCGGTGAAGGGCGCATTGCGCAAGCCATCGCCAGTGCCGTTCAGCCCGACCACCAGACCATAGCCGACAAGGTCATTGCCGCGCACGCCATCGAATTCCACAAGGTCTTTCAGGCGGATCGGCTCTGCCATGGCGGGAAGCGCCACGGACAGGAACGTAAGGAGCCAAAGCCAGACCCGCATCACAGATGGTCCAGCAGCGACAGCCGCGACAGGCGGGCCGTGATCGCATAGATCATCTCAAGCCGGGTTTCGGCCTCGGTCAGCCGGGTGGCGGTGTCATAGGGATCGACCGCCAGCAGATCATTGCGTGCCATGCCCAGCGCGGAGGCCTCGGCGCGGTTGCGGGTGGCGGCTTCGTCCAGCCGTTGCTGGGTGCTGCCAAGGCGGCCTGCCAAGGTGGCGCGGTCCGTGGCCAGACCGGCCAGAGCCTCCCCTGCCCGCTGGGCGATGGTCGCACGGGCGGCGGACGTGCCAAAGCCGGGGTCCGCCAACAAGGACCCCAGAACCAGCGCCTTGATCGTGTCACGGAGGGCGGGGTCCGTGGCCATGATGCCCAATGTGGCGGTTTCACCGGGCGCGATGGCAAGGGGCGGCGGCGCAGCGGCCCCCAGATAAGCGGCGGCGAACCCGTCCGGCGCGGCGAACCACGCATCAACCCCCGACAGCACGGCGGACGCATCCTGCGCCCCTGCCAGCGCCGCCTGCACCGCCGCCCGCATCGTCTCGGCGGTCTGGATCGCGGGGCCGCCACTGTCCGCCCCGGCAAAGAGCGCCCGGTCGCCCAGCCGCTGATTCAAGGCCGACAGCGCCACATCCAGCGCCTGCCGCGCCTGCCCCCCGGCCGCCGCCGTGCCCTGCACCGCGCCATAGGCCGATGTCACCAGCGCGGCACCGGCCCCGGTCGCCGCCTCGTCGATGTGGGTCAGCGCGCGTTGCTGCGCCTCGGCCCGCAGGGACAGATCGGCGGTGACGCTTCCATAGGCCGTCAGCCGCGCCAGCGTGCTGTCGATGGCCGACAGCGCGGTGAAATCACCCCGCAGATGCGCGCCGGGATCGGCGGCCTTGCCGGTCGCCACCTCGGCGGCCAGACGGTCGAGGTCGGATTTGGTGGCGGCGGTGTGGCGGCGCAGGAAATGCGTCTGCGCCAGATCGCCGATCGAGGTCATCGCCATGTCACATCCCCAGCAAGAGTTTCATCAGATCGTCCAGCGTCTGGATCACCTTGGCATTCGCGCCATAAGCCTGCTCCACCTGCATCAGGTCTTGCAGTTCGGCATCGGTATCGACGCCGCGCGCCTCTTCTGCCTGTTCCAGCGCCGCCGTGCGGGCGGTGGCGAAACTGGACTGTTGTTCGGCCTCAAGCCGGGCCTGCGCGGTCAGACCAAGCATGTCGGCCATCAGACCGGACAGGGAGGGTGCGTCCTGCGTCGCAGCCAGGGCCGACGCCTGCCGTGTCAGCAAACCACCATTGCCAAGGGGTCCCGGTTGCGTGGCGGACAGACCATCGCGCAAACGCCAGAGCGCCCCATCCTGGCCCACGTCCAGCCGCGCGTTGACGGCCAGACGCCCGGCAAGGCCGGTCTGGCGGGCCGCGTCCAGCGGTTGGCCGCGATCCGTCAGCCAGCCCAATCCGGCGTGGCTGTCCGTCGCGGCCAGTCGCCCCGCCAGATCGGCGGCGACCTTGTCCAGCCGCTCTTGCGCCCGCGGTGCCAAATCGTCCCGCAGGCGGAACAGGGTGCCAAGGCTGCCGCCATCAAGCACGCCGCCTGCCGCCATTGTCACGGGCCGGTCGTTCAGGCGCATCCCGCCCAGCGCGATATCCTCGGCCCCGATCACGGGCGAGCGGTCAAAGTCCAGCCGGGCAGCGCGATCCGCCAGCAAGACCGCGCCGCCCACGGTGTAGAGTGCGATGCGGTCCTGATCCCGCGCCACCTCGCGCAGGGGGACGATGGCGGCGATGCCATCCACCAAGGCCTGCCGCTGATCCAACAGGGGCGCGATGTCCTTGCCTGCGGCGCGGTCGGCGGCAATGTCGTGATTCAGCGCGTCAACTTGCGCCAGCGCGGTGTTCAATCGCCCCACCTCAACCCCGATGCGGGCGTCGGCGGACTGGCGCGCGGATTGGACGGCGGTGGTGGCCTGACGCAGGCCCTGCGCCAGACTGGCGAGGGCAGCCTGCACCTCTGCCAGACGGGCATCGTTGCCGGGTTGGGCGCTGGCCGTGGTCAGGGCGCTGTCAAATCGCGCCAGACGACCGGCCAGTGATCCCGGCTGGTCCGGCGTGCCAAAGCCGGCCTCGGCCGTCTTGAGGAAGCCCGCCGCAACCTCGGCCCCGGCCGAGGCGGCCTGGGCAAGGCGGCGGTCGGTCAGCAGCGCCACATCCTGCGCCCGAAGGATGCCGCGCACCTGCACGCCACTTCGCCCCGAGTCGGGCCCGGCGGGGGCAAGATCGACCTGACGGCGGACGTAACCGGGGGTCTGGGCGTTCGCGATGTTGGAGGACACCACATCGGCGCGACGCGCAGTGGCCGACAGTCCCGACACAGCGGCGGAGAGGGCAGAGGACAGGGTCATGGCGGTTACCGTTTGATGTTGGTGGTTTCTTGCAACATCTCATCCACGGTCTGGATGACCTTGGCGTTCGAGGCATAGGCGCGCTGCGTCTGGATCAGGTTGGTCAGTTCCGCCGCCACATCGGTGGCCGATCCTTCCCGGGCATAGCCCACCAGCTTTCCGGTCGGCCCGGTCCCCGCATCCCATAGGAAGAACGACCCCGAGCCAAGCGAGACCTGGTAGGTCTGGTTCGACAGCGAGGTCAGGCCGTTCATGTTGGGCACATCGACCAGCGGGATCTGGTAGATCCGGCGGATGAAGCCGGTGTCATAGCTGGCGGTCAGATAGCCGTTCTCATCGACCTCGACCCCCGTCAGATTGCCGACGGGCGAGCCGTCCTTTTTGATGGCGACCGGGGCGAAGCTGTCAGACAGTTGCGTCAGCCCGTCGGCATCACCCGGTTTGCCCAGCGTCACCGTCAAGGGCCCCCCGGCGACCGTCAGTGCCAGTGCGCCCGTCGCCGGATCATAGGCCCCGCCCGAAAGCGTTGTGACCGAGGCCAGAGTGCCGCCGGATCCGCGGCTGGAATCAAATTCCAGCCTATACGAGCCGATCAGCGCATTGTCCTGCGCGGAATCCCGGATCTCCATCGTCCAGGTGTTGGAGCTGCCAGTGGCGGGGATCGTCGGTTTGAACGTGACCTCAAGCGATTCCGAGGTGCCAAGATTGCCGAAATACTCCACCGACAAAGGCAGTGAATCCCCTTTGGCCCCGGCGGCGGTCTGGGTGGCGGGCAGGTTGACGCCCAGGAACAGCTTGGTCGTCGGATCCCCCGCCGTCTGGTTGGCGTTGATGACCACCGGTTCCAGACCATTGGCGGTATCGCGCGGAAAGTTCGGGATCGTGCCATCGGCATTGGCAGGCCAGCCCAGCAGGACCAGCCCCGAATCCGTCTTCAATACGCCATTGGCATCGGTGCGGAAGGCCCCGGTCGTGGTCAGCATCATCGGCGAATCGCCGACATTGCCACCCATCTTGACCTCTGGAATGACCGGCATCATCCCGCGCCCCGGACCGGTCACCGCAAGGTCCAGCGCGTTCGACGTGCCGACCAGCGCCCCGCTTTCATCAATGATCCGCTTGGTGCTGGCCCGCACCCCGCCCGCCGTGTAGGTGCCACCCCCGGCAGCGCCGGTGATCACCATGCTTTCAAACTCCGCCGCCGCGCGTTTGTAGCCATAGGTGCCGGAATTCGCGATGTTGTCAGAGATTGCCGCCAGCCGACTGGCATTGGAGGCAAGTCCCGTCACACCCGCGTTGAGGGAAGAGGAAATCGACATAGCGCGCCCTTCTGGTGCCGGCCATGACTGGGCCGGGGTTGACCGTGATGCGGCCACCCTGCGCGCGCAGGCTTAACTTTGCCCTAATGGCGGGGATTTTAGCGATGTCAGCGGCTGCGCCGCAGCAAGATCACCTCGATCCGGTTGTTGCGCGCGGCGGCCGGATTGGCGGTCACGGGCTTTCGGTCGGCAAAGCCCGTCACCCGTTGCAGACGCGGCGGGTCCAGACCGGCCCCTTGCAGCATCAGGCGCACCGATTCGGCCCGCGCGGCGGACAGCGACCAGACCGGGTTGTCGCGCAGGGGCGCGGGGTAGGACCGGACATGGCCGTTCACCGCCACCTCATTCGTGGCCAGCGCGAAGACATCGGCCACCATCGCGACCACCTGCCGCGCGCCATCGGTCGGCTCGGCGCTGTCGCCTGCGAACAGCGGCGCGTCGGGCAGATCGAAGAGTTCGACGATCAGCCCTTCGTCACTGACGCGGGTGATGACATGGCGCATCAGACGCTCCATCGTCATGCTTTCCCCGCTGCGCGCCAGCATCGCCTGTTCCAGCGCCTTCAACGCCTCTGTCTCGGCGGATTGGCCGGTGCTTTCCCCGGTTTCGCCCCGCGCCTGCCGGTCCTCGGCCGGGGCGGTGGAACTGGCCCCGGTGCCATTCTGCGCCAGGGTCTGTTCCGAGGTGACCGAGTCCCCGCCAAAGGCCCCGTCCCCCCCGCCCGAGATGCGGTTCACCGGAATCGTCGGATTGAAGAAATCCGCGATCCCCTTGCGTTGCTTTTCCGTCGTCGCGTTCAAGAGCCACATCAGCATGAAGAAGGCCATCATCGCGGTGACGAAATCGGCATAGGCGACTTTCCACGCCCCGCCGTGATGGCCACCGCCATTGATGATCTTCTTGCGCTTGATGAGGATCGGCGCGGCATTGCCCTGCGCGGCCATTCCCATCGTCCCATTCTGTCACACCCACGGCCAAGGTGAGGCGTCACGCTCAACAGTCGGTTAAGGGCGGGCGGTTTTAGGCAATTGCCGCAGTTTTGCCCCGAAGGCTCAGACGGGCAGCGGATGCGACAGGGTCAGGACAGTGTGCAGGCCGATGGCCGCGTAATCCTGCCGGAACCGCAACGCACTGGCGCGCAGCAGGCCGGTCTCCAGCCGCAGGGGCGCCGCGGGGGACACCAGATCAAAGCGGTCCCGTCCCAGCCCGCAGCGCGAGGTCAGGAAATCGGCGATGTCCTCGCTGACCGGCACCGTGATCCGCGACAAGAGCACGTCAAAGCGCTGAAAGGCACGGTCGATCACCCGCGCCTGCGGAAACCGACGCGCCAGATGCCCGGCGACATGGCGGTCCAGCCCCGCCGCCACGGCCCCGGTCTGGGGATCCTCGCCATAGCCCAAGAGCCGCAGATGGTCAGCCAGCCCGGCAAGACCGTCAGCGGGCGCGAACAGGTCATGCAGGGACTCGCCGCAGCGAGAGTGCAAGACGGAAACCTGCCGCAGGCGGCGCAGGCGGCGGCTCAACCGTTCGGCCACCGGGGCGGACAGAAGCGGCAGGATCAGCCCGTCCGGCGCGGCCAGACCCGCGCGCAGCGCGGCATCCGACAGGGGCACCACGGTTTGCAGCAGCGGCGACAGCAGGGGAACCAGCGCGTCAACCTCTGCCCCCGGCTTGGGCTGGAGGCACAGGTCAAGGCAGTCGGCGGTGTCGGGATGGCAATCGGCCACGCGCAGGCCCACGGCCATCAGAAACCCGCGCAGCCGCCGCGCATCCTGTCCGGGCGGCACCGGAAGCAGCACCGGCGTGCGTTCCAGCAATTCTGACAGGGTGGCGCGGGGCAGGTTCAGAAGGGCGCTCACGCTGCCCAGGGCCAGGCTGGCCGAGGGCGTGCAGGAAATCACCCGCAAATTCTGGATCGGTCGAAACGCCTGAGTCGTCCCGGGCTGCATTTTCGGTCCCTCCCACACCCTGCAACTATACGAAAAGGTAGAAATTCTTGCAGTGATTTGCGTCGTCGGTTCGAAAACTGGGTCAAAAAACCAATCGGGCGGCAGATCCCTTGCGATCTGCCGCCCGATGTCTGCTTAAATTTTGATCAGCCACGCCTCACTCGGCCGAGGATTTCGCCCATAGGTTGATGTCCTCTTCGCGGGCGATACGATCGATTGACGCCAGTTCTTCTGGCGTGAAGTGCAGATTCCCGACGGCACCGGCGCAGTCGATCACCTGTTCCGGGCGTGACGCGCCGATCAGGGCAGTCGTGATCTGCCCTTCACGCAACACCCAGGCCAGCGCCATTTGGGCCAATGTCTGTCCGCGCGCCTGCGCCAGTTCGTCCAGCGCCCGCACCGATGCCAGCGCGCTTTCGGTGATCGTCGCGGGGTCCAGCGACTTGCCCTGCGCGGCGCGGCTGCCTTGCGGGATGCCGCCCAGATACTTCTTGGTCAGGATACCCTGCGCCAGCGGGGTAAAGGCGATGGAACCGACGCCCAGTTCCGCCAGCGTGTCCTTCAGCCCGTCATGTTCCACCCAGCGGTTCAGGATGTTGTAGCTGGGCTGGTGGATCAGCAGCGGCGTGCCCAGCGATTTCAGGATGGCATGCGCCTCACGCGTGCGCTGGCTGTTGTAGCTGGAGATGCCGACATAGAGCGCCCGTCCCGACCGCACGATATGATCCAGCGCCATCATGGTTTCTTCCAGCGGCGTGTCGGGATCGAAGCGGTGGGAATAGAAGATGTCGACGTAATCCAGACCCATCCGCTTCAGCGATTGGTCGCAGGCCGCGATCACATACTTGCGGCTTCCCCATTCACCGTAAGGACCGTTCCACATGTGATAGCCAGCCTTGGAACTGATGATCAGCTCATCCCGATAGCCCGCGAAATCGGTTTTCAGGATCTCGCCAAACGCCTCTTCGGCGCTGCCGGGGGGCGGGCCGTAATTGTTAGCCAGATCGAAATGGGTGATGCCAAGGTCAAAGGCAGTGCGGCAGATGTCACGCTTCACCTGATGCGGGGTGTCGTGGCCGAAGTTGTGCCACAGGCCAAGGCTGATGGCAGGCAGTTTCAGGCCGGATTTGCCACAGCGGCGGTAGACCATCCTGGAATAACGGTCTTCGGCGGGGGTATAGGTCATGGTGTCCTCCCTTCATGGCAAAGGCGGCGATGCGTGGCACCGCCGCCTGATTGTGCAATCCTGAACCGTCTCAGATGAAGCGGTTCCAGAGGTTTTCCAGCCGTTCCTGACGCCCGGACTTCGGCTGCGGTTCCAGCCCTTCGGTGGTGACACGCGCGGCGGCCCCTTCCAGCCCGCCTTTCAGCATGGCTTTCGCCTTGTCCGACTCCCATCCGGCGTAGCGCGCCTTGCGGTTGGCCTCCAACGCGCCATCCTCCAGCAAGGCGGCGGCGGCTTTCAGGGCGCGGGCGCAGGTGTCCATCCCGCCGACATGGGCAAGGATCAGGTCCTCGGGGTCCAGCGACTGGCGGCGCACCTTGGCGTCAAAGTTGGTGCCGCCGGTGGTATAGCCACCCGCGCGCAGGATTTCGTAGAAGGCCAGCGCCTTTTCCGCATGGTTGTTCGGGAACTGGTCGGTATCCCAGCCGGACTGGTAATCGTTCCGGTTCATGTCGATGGAGCCGAAGATGCCCAAGGCGGCGGCGGTGGCGATCTCATGCTCGAACGAGTGGCCGGCAAGAATGGCGTGGCCCTGTTCGATGTTGACCTTCACTTCCTTCTCAAGCCCGAACTGCACGAGGAAGCCGTAAACCGTGGCCACATCGTATTCATACTGGTGCTTGGAGGGTTCCTGCGGCTTTGGTTCGATCAGGATCGTGCCTTTGAAGCCGATCTTGTGCTTGTATTCGACCACCTGTTGCAGGAAGCGGCCCGCATGTTCACGTTCGGCCTTCAGGTCGGTGTTCAGCAGGGTCTCATATCCCTCACGCCCGCCCCACAGGACGTAGTTCGCCCCACCCAGCTTGTGCGTCGCGTCCATGTTCGCCTTCACGTTGGCGGCGGCATAGGCATAGACATCCGGATCAGGGTTGGTCGCGGCGCCCGACATCCATCGCTTGTGGCTGAACATGTTCGCCGTGCCCCACAAAAGCTGCGTCTTGTGGCTGGCCTGCTTTTCGCCAAGGTAATCGACGATCTCGTTCAGGTTCCGCAGGCTTTCGGCAAAGGTCGCCCCTTCCGGCCGCGCATCGGCGTCATGGAAGCAATAGAACGGCGCGCCGAGGATATCGAACATCTCGAACGCCACATCGGCCTTCAGCTTGGCCAGCGCCATGGTGTCGCCGAACCACGGGCGGTCAAAGGTCTGACCGCCGAAGGGGTCGCCGCCCGGCCAGGCAAAGCTGTGCCAATAGGCGACGGCAAAGCGCATGTGATCCTCCATGCGCTTGCCCATCAGAACCTCATCCGGGTTGTAATGCCGGAAGGCGAATTCATTGGTGCTGGAGGGCCCCTCATATTTGATCTGGGGGATGCCCTTGAAGAAATCGGTCATTTCAATCCTCGGATGGCGGTTTGGGCGGCACGATAACGGGCGTGGCCCGCGTCGAAGGCTTGGGTCAGGGTGGCGTCGGGTTCCACAACGCGCGCGATGGGCGGCAGGGTGCAGACTTCGGCACCGGCGCCCGTCGCGGCCATCAGGCCCAGACGCGCCGCGCCAAAGGCGCCGCCGAAATCCCCCGCCACGGGCAGTTGCACCGGCACGTTCAGCGCTGTGGCAATGGCGCGCAGCCAATAGTCGGACCGCGTGCCGCCACCGACGGCGATCAGGCGTTCCAGTTTGGTCCCCGTCGCGGCCAGCGCATCGCGGCTGTCGCGGATGGCGAAGGTGACGCCCTCCAGCACGGCACGGGTTGCGGCGGCGCGGTCGGTCGCATGTTCCAGACCAAGGAAGGCCCCGCGAATGGCGGCATCGTTCAGAGGGGTGCGTTCGCCACCCAGATAGGGCAGGAACAGCGTTTTCCCCGGCGCTTGCAGACCGCCCAAGGCCCCGGTCAGATGGGCAGCGGTGTCGCCCACCATCCCGGCAAACCAGTTCAGCGCATCAGTCGCGGCAAGGATCACGCCCATCTGGTGCCACGTATTCGGCAAGGCGTGGCAGAAGGTATGCACTGCGGTTTCCGGCGCGGGCTGATAGCCGTCATTCGCCGCAAACAGCACGCCCGATGTGCCAAGGGACACAAACGCATCCCCCGCCCGCACCACACCGACGCCCACGCCCGAGGCGGCGTTGTCCCCGCCACCCCCGGCCACGACCACGCCCTTGGGCAGACCCCAACGGGACGCCAAGGCGTCACGCAGCGTGCCCGACACGTCAGACCCTTCGACCAGACGCGGCATGTGCGACCGCGACAGTCCCGAGGCGGCCAGACAATCATCCGACCAATCTCGCGCCCCGGTGTCCAGCCAACTGGTCCCGGCGGCATCGGACATTTCCGCCACATGCTCGCCCGTCAGCCAGAGGCGCAGGTAATCCTTGGGCAGCAGCACCTTGGCCACACGGTCCCAGACCGCGGGCTCATGCCGTCGGACCCACATCAACTTGGGCGCGGTGAAGCCGGGGAAGACGATGTTGCCGGTCACGCGGCGGAACAGCGGATCGCCGTCCAACTCGGCCGCTTCCTCATGGCTGCGGGTGTCGTTCCACAGGATGCAGGGACGCAACACCTCATCGCTGTGGTCCAGCAGGGTCGCGCCGTGCATGTGGCCCGACAGGCCGATGCCCCGCACCTTGCCCAGGCCATGCGCCGCCAGTTGCTGCAACACCTGTTCCGCCGCCGAAATCCAGTCGGCGGGGGATTGCTCGCTCCAGCCCTCATGCGGACGGGAGACGGAAAGGGGGGCGCTGGCCTCTGCCAGCACCCCCTGCGTGTCATCGATCAGGATGCCCTTCAGTCCGGACGTCCCGAGATCGAGCCCGATATACATCATGCGGCCTTTGCGGGTTTCTTCCCAAGGATGATCATCCCGAGGATGTCATCGTCGGTGACTTCATCGACATTCACGGTACCGACCAACTGACCGTTCTTCATCACCGAAGCGCGGTCGCACAGGTCCATCACGGCATGGATGTCATGCTCGATCAGGAAGATGCCCAGTCCCTGACGCTTCAGCTCCTGGATCAGTTCGGCCACCATCTGGGTCTCATGCGGGCCCAGCGCGGCGGTCGGTTCATCCATGATCAGGATCTTGGCGTTGAAATACACCGCGCGCGCAATGGCGACCGACTGGCGCTGACCGCCCGAAAGCGCCGACACCGGCACGTTGAACTTGCGGAAATTGGGGTTCAGACGCGCCATGATCTTGCGGGTCTCGGCCTCCATCTTCGTCTCGTCGACGAAGCCGAGGCTGTTGACCAGCTCCCGCCCAAGGAACAGGTTCGACGCGGCATCGAGGTTGTCCGCCAGCGCCAGCGTCTGGTAGATCGTCTCGATGTTGTGGGACCGCGCGTCGCGGGGATTGTTGATCTCGACCTTTTCGCCGTTGATCAGGATTTCACCCTGATCGGCCTTGTAGGCGCCCGACAGGCACTTGATCAGCGTCGATTTGCCCGCGCCGTTGTGGCCCAGAAGGCCAACCACTTCGCCGGGATAGAGGTCGACCGTCACATGGTCCACCGCCTTGATCCCGCCGAAGGAGATCGAGATGTCCCGCAATTCGACAAGCGGGGTTCCGGTTCTGTCCACCATCGTCTTTCTCCCCTTACTTGATGCGCTTGCGGTAAACGATGTCCAGCCACACGGCGAGGACGAGGGCGATGCCGATCACGATGCGCTGATAGGACCCGTCGCCGAAGCCGATCAGCACCATCCCGGTCTGAAGCGAGGTCAGGATCAGCGCGCCGATGATCGCGCCGTAGATCGTGCCCACACCCCCGGCCAGCGAAGTCCCCCCCACCACGGCGGCGGCGATGACGTAAAGTTCGTCAAGGTTGCCCATCGCGTTGGTGGCAGAGTTCTGGCGCGCGGCCCCGATCACCGCCGCGATGCCGGCCAGACCACCCATCAGGGTGAAGATCTTGACCGTCATCACGCGGGTGTTGATGCCCGACAGGGCAGCCGCTTCGGGGTTGCCACCGATGGCGAACACGTAGCGGCCAAAGCGGGTGCGGGTCATCAGCACGGTCATGACAATCGCGACGACGATCATGATCAGCACCGGATAGGCGTAGCCATGGCCAAAGCTGGCGCAGACGTCGCTGTAGATGTCGCCGCCCTTCTGGGCGCAGGCCGGGACCTCTTGGCCAAGGGCCTGATAGTATTTCTGAATGTTGCCCAGCGGCCAGATGTAGGAGTTGACCATCGCCGTCGTGCCAAGGATGGCTGCGATGATGATCCCGCCGACGGTCCATTCCGCCCAGACCGGACGCAGCGGGAAGCCGTGCTTGATGCGTGACTTGCGGCCATTCAGGATGGCCCAGACCACGGCGACGCAGGCGATGCCGCCGAAGATCCAGCTTCCGGTCTGCCCCAGCGCGCCGAAGGACCCGCCGCCGATCAGCGCGAAGGTGTCATCCAGCGGCGCGATGGTCTTGCCACCGGCCACAAGGAAAGCCGCCCCGCGCCACACCAGCAAACCACCCAGCGTGACGATGAAGGACGGGATGTTCATATAGGCGATCATGCTGCCTTGCAGCGCCCCGATCAGCGCCCCCATGGCGATGCCGAAGATCACCGTGATGATCCAGATCGACGGATGGCCCAGGCCGAGGGCGGGCGTCAGGTATTCGACCTGCAACAGGCCCATGTACATGCCGACCATGCCCATGATCGATCCGACCGACAGATCGATGTTGCGGGTGATGATGACCAGCACCATCCCCGTCGCCATGATGCCGATATAGGCGGTCTGGACCGACAGGTTCCACAGGTTGCGCGGAGTCAGAAAGCCGTTCGCATCGGCCTGCGCGGCGCCGAACAACATCGACGGGCGGCCCAGAACGGCGGTCGAGTAGATCTCGAAGCCCAGCCAGATCAGCAGCAGCGCACCGATCATACCCAGAAGGCGGGGGTCGATTTCGGTTGCCCGCAAGAAACGGCCAAAGCCGCTTTCGCCTTGGGTCGGGGCAGACGGTGATTGGGGTGTATCGGTCATGTCCTCATCCAACATGAGAGAGGGATCGGGCTGTGCCGAAACCGCGCGTCAACTGCGCGCTTGCCATGCCCCTCGGGGCACGGGTGCCACCCGCCCGGAAAAAAAAGGTCCGGCGCCGCCTTTCAGCAGGCGGCGCCGGTTGGTCAGATCAGATCACTGGCAAGCAGCGACGTCGGGCAGCGCGCCTTCGCAGGCGGCTTCCTTGGTGATGTGGCCCGCGTCGATCGCCAGGTTCAGCGTGTCCTTGGTGATCGCGGTCGGGTTCAGAAGGATCGCGTTCATTTCAACGCCCTTCTCACCGCCCGAGAACTTGGTCGCGCCCGGGACGGAGTCCAGAGCCGCCCCGTCAGCCAGAGCCGAGGCGATTTCGCCAGCGGCCTTGCCCAGTTGACGCGCGTCTTTCCACACCGAAACGGTCTGGGTGCCACGGGCCACACGGTTGATCGCAGCGAGGTCGCCGTCCTGACCACCCAGCGGAACGTTCAGGCCCTGTGCCGCCAGCGCGGCGGCAGCGCCACCGGCCATACCGTCGTTTTGCGCCAGAACGGCGTCAACGGCGTTGTTGTTGGCGGTCAGGATCTGTTCCATGTTCTTCTGGGCGTTCTCGGGCTTCCAGCCGTCCGAGTTCGCTTCGCCGACGATGGTGATGTCGCCAGCGGCAACAGCAGCACCGATGACTTCTTCCATGCCTTGACGCAGGAAGCCAACGTTCGGGTCACCCGGGTCACCCTTGATGATCGCGTAGTTGCCCTTCGGGGCGACAGCGAACACCGATTCCGCGATGATGCGGCCGACGCCGACGTTGTCGAAGGTCAGGTAGAAGGTGCGGTTGTCTTCGATCAGACGGTCATAGCCGACGACCGGGATACCTTCGGCGGCGGCTTTCTCGATGGCCGGCCCGATGGCGTCCTTGTCCCAGGCGTTGATGATCAGGGCGTCCACGCCCTGTGCGATCAGCGCGTCGATGTCCGACAGCTGCTTTTCAGCCGACGACTGGGCGTCAGCCGAGACATAGGTGTTGCCAGCCGCTTCGATCGCGGCCTTCATCGCCGCTTCGTCGATCTTCCAGCGCTCTTCCTGGAACTGGGCCCAGGACACGCCGATGACTTTGCCTTCCGCGAGTGCCGCCGACGAGAAGCCGGTGACCGCCACGATGGCGGCCAGAAGTGCGTTGCGCATTGTTATCCTCCCAAGATGCGGCCAATGCATGACCGGTCCGACAGATTCGTCGGTACGGCGCGAAAAATGCCGTGAATAATTTCAGTTGTCAAAATAAATTTGATTTGGGAAGCTAGCCCTGACCGAAAAGCACGCGTCTTTACGCTGCAATGCAGCAAAAACATGGCACCGTAGGGTACAGACGGCGCGACAGCCGCTTGAAACACACCACTATTTATTTGGAGACCGAAGGAATGTTGCGGCAGCACAGCGCCGAGATCGGAACGGAAGGCCGGCTGGGATGCGGGCCGCTGATTCCGCCCCTGTCCGACACGCTGCGCCCCCTGCGGCAGCAGGTGTTCGAACGTGTGCGCTCTGCCGGGCTGATTTCCCGCGTGCAGGTGTCCAAGGATCTGGGCGTCAGCCCGGCCAGCGTCACCACCCTGACCTCGGAACTGATCGAAGCCGGTCTGATCGAAGAGGTCGCCGCCCCCCGCGAGGCGGAACAGGGCCGGGGTCGGCCGGCCGTCTTGCTGGGCGTGCGCGCACAGGCGCATCGCGTGGCGGGGATGAAACTGTCGGACCGCGAACATACCGCCGTGATCGTGGACTTCGCGGGAAACCTGATCGCCGATGACGTTGTGCCGCGCCGACCGGGACCGATGAGCACATCGGAACTCCTCGATGCCGTCGAAACGCTGCTGAACCGGGTCTGTGCCAAGGCCGGGATCGCGCGGTCGGACCTGTCCGCCGTGGGCATCGGCCTGCCGGGCTTTGTCGACACCACCTCGGGCAAGGTGATGTGGTCCTCGGTTCTGACCGACCGGGCCGTGCCGCTGGCCGCCGCCGCGCAGGCGCGGGTGGGATTGCCGGTCGCCATCGACAATGACGCGAACCTCGTGACGCTGGCGGAACTGTGGTTCGGGGCGGGGCGGCGGCTGGCCGATTTCGCCGTTGTCACCATCGAACACGGCGTCGGCATGGGATATGTCATCAACCACCGCATCTATCGCGGCGCCCAGGGCCTTGGGATGGAGCTTGGGCATACCAAAGTGCAACTCGACGGCGCGCTGTGCCGCTGTGGCCAGCGCGGCTGCCTTGAGGCCTATATCGCTGACTATGCCTTGGCGCGCGAGGCGACGACGGCGCTGAACTGGACCCACCGCGAAGGGCAGTCGATCTCTGTCCTGCTCGAAAGCCTTTATGACCATGCCAAGGCCGGGAACACCGCCGCGCGCTCGATCTTCCGGCGGGCGGGGCGGTATCTGGCGGTCGGATTGTCCAATGTGATCAACCTCTTCGACCCCGCGCTGATCATCCTGAGCGGCGAGCGGATGCGCTACGACTACCTCTATGCGCAAGAGACGCTGGCCGAGATGGAGAACCTCGCCATCCAGACCGGCCGCCCGCGCCCGCCCATCGAAATCCACGCATGGGGAGACCTGCTTTGGGCGCATGGCGCGGCGGCGCTGGCGCTGTCCTTTGTCAGCGAAGGCCTGCTCAGCCCGGCGCGCAGCGATATCGCGGCGCAGTGATCGCCGGGCGGTCACGCCATGTTTCAGACAGGCCGTTTTTCTGCCGGTGACACTCCGGCACGCGCGCCTGTGCATTGCACCGGCGTCTGAAGGTTGCGATAATCGCAACAATGTTTAACCGGAGGTTGACTTGCCCCGCCAGTCCCGCGCCACGCTGCGCCGCCTTGCCCTGATCGCGGCGCTGCTTCTGGCCCCCGGACCGCAAGCCGGGGCGCTGGAAACGATCGGTTTTGACACGCCCGGCGCGTCCGAGGATCTGCGCGCGGCCCTTCAGGGGGCTTCGCTCTTGCTGACATCGCAGGCGGAAAAGCAGACCGACGCGCAGGATCTGTTCGCGGCGGCGCGGGCGGAATATGGGCGGCTCTTGGGCACGCTTTATGCGGCGGGGCATTACTCTGGCACCATCCGCGTGCTGATCGACGGACGCGAGGCGGCATCAATCCCGCCCCTCGACGCGCCTGCCCGGATTGACCGGATCGACGTTCGTGTCGATCCCGGCCCGCAATTCCTGTTCGCCGAGGCCACGATTGATCCCGTCGCGGATCGCTCAAAGCTGCCGCCCGAATTCGCCGCCGGTCAGGTGGCGCGGTCCGGGGCCGTGCTGGATGCCACGCAGGCGGGGATCGCGACATGGCGCGACGCGGGCCATGCCAAGGCGCAGGTGGCGGCTCAGGCCATCACCGCCGACCATGCCGCCCGGCGACTGTCCGCCGCCATCACGCTGGACCCCGGCCCCCGCCTGCGCTTTGGCCGCTTGTCGGTGCAGGGCGCGGACCGGATGAAACCGGACCGCATCCGCGCCATCGCCGGTTTGCCGGAGGGTCAGGTCTATTCGCCCGACGCCCTGAACCGCGCCGCAGACCGCCTGCGCCGCAGCGGTGTGTTCCAATCCGTGGCCCTGTCAGAGGCAGAGACGATCCGAGCCCCCGACCTGTTGGACATCGATGCCACGGTGGTCGAAGAACGGCTGCACCGTTACTCCGTAGGGGCCGAGGTCGCGACAGAAGAAGGCTTTGCCCTGACCGGCTATTGGCTGCATCGCAACCTGCTGGGCGGGGCTGAACGTCTGCGCGTGGATGGCGCAGTCACCAACATCGGGGCCGACACCAGCGGTCTGGACTATTCCCTTGGCGTCACGCTGGACCGTCCGGCGACCTTCACCACCGACACCACGCTCAGCCTTGCCGCGAAGGTGGGACATGTGGCGGATGTGTGGGAAAGCTACGATAGCGCCTCCGTCTCGGCGGGGGTGTCGCATGTGTTTTCGCCAAAGCTGAGCGGATCGGTGGCGCTGGCCTATGAATATTCCGAAGGCGCCGACACCCGACGCCCCTTCCTCTATCGCAACCTATCCCTGCCCATCGGCGCGACATGGGACAACCGCGACAGCAGCACGAACGCCACCAAGGGCATTTATGTCGATGCAGAGGCCAAGCCCTTCTACGGCCTTGGCACCACAGACAGCGGCGTCCGCCTGACCGTGGACGCGCGCGGCTATCGCGGCTTTGGCGAAGGGCGCTTCGTGCTGGCGGGCCGAGTGCAGGCGGGCGCGATCTACGGTGCGGAGTTGCTGAACACCCCGCGCGATTTCCTGTTCTATTCCGGTGGCGGCGGCACGGTGCGCGGACAACCCTATCAATCGCTGGGGGTCAACGTGCTGCGCGCGATCACCGATGATTACCGCACCGGCGGCAGCTTTTTCCTTGGCACCTCGGTTGAGGCGCGGGTGAAGGTCAGCCGCAAGATGGGTTTGGTGGGGTTCTTTGACATGGGGCGCATCGGCTTGGACAATTTCACCGACGATATCGGCGGCTGGCATTCCGGCGCGGGTCTGGGCCTGCGCTACGACACGCCCGTGGGGCCGATCCGTCTGGATGTCGCCACCCCGGTGGGCGGCACCACGGGCGATGGCGTGCAGGTCTATGTCGGTCTGGGGCAGGCGTTCTGATGCTGCGCGCCATTGCCCTGTCCGCCGCCCTGATCCTGACCCCCCTCGCCGCCTTTGCGCAGGACGAGGACAAGGGTTATCTTGCCACCCTGCTGGAAGAAAACCTGTCCGGCGCGGGCCGCACCGTCACGATTGACGGCTTTTCCGGCGCGCTGTCGTCCCGCGCGGCGATCCAGCGCCTGACGATTGCCGACGGTCAGGGCGTCTGGCTGACCTTGAACGGGATCCGTCTGGACTGGAGCCGCTCTGCCCTGCTGGCAGGCGAGGTGTCGGTCAACGAACTGACCGCGGATGAGATCATCGTCGCCCGCAAACCCGTGGTCCCCGCCGATACCCCCGCGCCCGAGGCAGGCGGCTTCAGCCTGCCCGAACTGCCGGTGTCGATCACCATCGGCAAGCTGGCGGCGGGGCGGATCACGCTTGGCCCCGATATTCTGGGCGAGGATTTCGCCGCCACGCTGAATGCCTCGATGGTGCTGGCGGGGGGCGAAGGCGTCGTTGACGCCCGCCTGACCCGCATCGACGATGGTCCGGCGGCCGAGATTGCGCTGAAAGGATCATACGCCAACGCCTCGCGCCAATTGGTGCTGGACCTGTCAGCATCCGAGGGTCAGGGCGGCATCGCGGCGCGGATGATCGGCATTCCCGGCACGCCCGCCACAGACCTGACGGTAGAAGGGTCGGGTCCGGTGGACGATTTCACCGCCCGTCTGCGCTTGGCCACCGATGGGCAGGACCGTCTGGCGGGAACCGTGGCGGTCAAGGCTGAAAGCTTTGCCGTCGATGTGTCGGGCGATGTGGCCCCGCTGTTCCTGCCCGATTACGCGGAATTCTTTGGCACTTCGGTGGCGCTGAAGGCGAGCGGGCGGCAAACGCCTGCCGGGGGCGTGTCGCTGACCAACCTCGATCTCTCTGCCCGGTCTTTGTCGCTGCAAGGGGCGGTGGACCTTGCCCCCGATGGCCTGCCGACGCGCTTTGACGTCACCGGCCAGATTGCCGCGCCGGATGGGTCGCGCGTGCTGCTTCCGACCTCTGACCGGATCGAGATTGACCGCGCCGACCTGACCCTCGCCTTTGACGCCACGACCGACGAGGGCTGGCGCGGCGCGATCACGCTGACGGGTCTGGACCGCGATGACTTTGACGCTGACCGTCTGGCGCTGACCGGATCGGGCCGCATCGCCCGGCCTGCCGGGTTGGCGACCTTCACCGCCGCCTTGGATTTCGCGGCCACCGGCCTGCGCCCGGCCGATCCCGCCTTGGCGCAGGCGTTGGGGGCGGATGTGTCAGGCCGCGTCCTGCTGTCGGCGCAACAGGGCACCGACGCCCTGCGCCTGCCGCGCCTGATGCTGCGGGGCGATGGCTACAGCCTGACGGGTTCGGCTTCGGTGGCGGGTCTGTCGGATGCCTTCCGCCTTTCTGGCCGCGCAGAGGCGCAGGTGGCAGACCTCTCGCGCCTGTCTGCTCTGACCGGGCAGGATCTGGGCGGCGCGGCAGAGGTGCGGCTGACCGGCAACGGATCCTTGGGCGGGGATTTCGACCTGCAAACCACCCTGACCGCGCAGGATTTGCGGGTGGGGCAAGCGCAGGTGGACCGGCTGCTGTCCGGCACCTCGCGCGTGGCGCTGGATGCCAAGCGCGACGCCACCGGCACCACCCTGCGCGCGCTGGACGTGACGGCAGGGCCGTTGACGGCACAGGCATCCGGCACCCTGACCAGCACCGGCAATGATCTGACCGCGCGGCTGGACCTGACCGATCTTGGCCGCCTTGACCCCGCATGGCGCGGGGCCATCGGGGCCGATGTCACCCTGACCGGCCCGGCGGAGGCTGCCCGCATCACGCTGGACGGCCAGACCCGCAGCGTGGCCTTGGGGCAGCCTGAGGCCGACAAATTGCTCGCCGGCGTGTCTGACCTGTCGCTTGTGCTGCGGCTGGCGGATGGGACATTGCAACTGGACAGCGCCCGCCTGCGCAACCCGCAACTGGCGCTGGATGCCACCGGATCGGCCAGCGCCACCAAGCGCGACCTGACCTTGCAGGCGCGCTTGGCCAACCTTGGCCTCTTCGTGCCGGATTTCCCCGGACCGGTGACAATGGCGGGCACGGCGTCCGACGCAGGGCAAGGCTACGACCTGTCGCTGGCCGCCCAAGGACCGGGCGGCATTGATGCGGCCGTCAAAGGCAACCTCTCGCAAACCTTCGACCGCGCCGACCTGTCCATCCGGGGCCGCGCCTTGGCGGCGCTGGCCAATCCCTTCCTGTCCGGACGGCTGATCTCTGGCCCCTTGTCCTTTGACCTTGGGCTTAGGGGGCCGCTGGCGCTGTCGTCACTGTCCGGCACCGTGGCGTTGTCTGGCGGACGCATCGCGGACCCCGCGCTGTTCATGGCCTTGCAAGACGTCAACGCCACCGCCCGGCTGACTGGCGCATCGGCCACAGTTACGGCTGATGCCGCGCTGTCGACCCGGGGCCGTCTGGCCGTCACCGGAACCGTGGGCCTGTCCGCGCCCTTCACCGCCGGGCTGGACATCACGGTGCAAAACGCCCTGCTGCGCGACCCGCAACTGTTTGAGACCACCGCCAACGGCAGCCTCCGCCTGCAAGGCCCGCTGACCGGTGGCGCCAGCATCGGCGGCCAGATCACCCTGTCGGAAACCGAGGTGCAGATCCCCTCCACCGGGCTGGGGGGTGCGGCGGACCTGCCGGGATTGACCCACCTGAACGAACCCGCCGCCGTGCGCGACACCCGCGCCCGCGCCGGGCTGCTGGGGGTGGAAAAAGCCGCCTCTGCAACCCGCGCCGCGCCCTTTGCGCTGGACATCACGGTGTCGGCCCCGAACCGGCTGTTCATCCGGGGGCGCGGTCTGGATGCCGAACTGGGCGGCTCTCTGACCCTGCGCGGCACCACCGCCGTGGTCGTCCCGAACGGTGGCTTTTCCCTGCTGCGCGGGCGGCTGGACATCCTTGGCCGCCGCCTCACCCTGACCGAGGCGCAGATGGCGATGGAGGGCAACCTGATCCCCACCGTCGCCATCGCGGCATCGACGGAAAGCGACGGCGTCACCTCAACCATCCGCATCGACGGTCCGGCGACGGACCCGGTGGTCAGCTTCACCTCCTCTCCCGACCTGCCGGAAGAGGAAATCCTGTCCCGCCTGCTGTTCGGGCGTGATCTGACCTCGCTTTCCCCGCTGCAAGCGGCACAACTGGCTAATGCCGTTGCCACCCTCTCCGGGCGCGGCGGTCAGGGTGTGGTGGGGCGGCTGCGGCAGGGCTTTGGTCTGGATGACCTTGACCTGCGCACCGATGATACCGGCGGCGCGGCAGTCACGGCGGGCAAATACCTGTCCGAGAATGTCTATACCGAGGTTGTGGTGGGTTCCGAAGGCAAGACCGAGATCAACCTGAACCTAGACGTCAGCGACAGCATCACCGTACGCGGGCGGGCGGGAAATGACGGCTCCACCGGTCTGGGCGTGTTCTTCGAGAAGGACTACTGACGGCTCACCTGCGCCCCAGCCGCGCCTTGGCACGCGCCCGCGCCGCATCCACCGCCGCGCCCAGAAGGATGGCGTAGCCCGACAGGTACAGCCAGAACAGCAAGGCCACCACGGCCCCGATGGAGCCGTAAATCCGGTTATAGGCGTCAAAGTTGTTCAGATAGATCACAAAGCCCCGCGACGCCGCGACCCAGATCACCACCGCCACCAGCACCCCGCGCGTGAACAGCGGGTGATAGACCTCTCGGTTCAGGCCGATGCGATACATCAGCGCCATCCCGATGGCGACAAAGCCCAGCGCGAAGAGGATCTGCACCCCCTCCAGCGCCAGCGCGGCAAAGGGGCCCAGCGGCAGAAAGCCCAGCGCCAAGGGCACCGCGATCCCCGCGATCATCCCCGCCAGCGCCAGCCCCACCATCACCCCTGTCAGCACCAGCGCCCGCAGCTGGTGCCAATGGCCCCAGCGGTTGGGTAGCCCATGGATGGCATTCAGCGCCCGGATCAGCGCCGCCGCCCCCGCCCGCGCCGACCACAGGGCCAGCGTCAGGGACAGGATCGTCGCCAACCCAAGGTCGTTGTTGTTCAGGGCCAGCAACGCCTCAACCTGTTGCGAGATCAGGGTATAGCTGTCCGCAGGCAGATAATCGCGGGCCAGTTCCAACTCGGCCCGGATATAGCTGGCATCGGCAAAGAACCCCGAAATCGCGATCACCGCCGCCACGGCGGGAAACAGCGCAAGGAACCCATAGAACGCAATCCCCGCCGCCATGATGTCCAACTCCTTCTCATCCGAGAGGGTCCAGAGATCACGAAGAAGGCCGAACCGCATGGGGGACTCGCTGGCTTGGGGAAGGGAAGGATAGCAAGGGTGATGGCTTGGAGGAAAGCGAGGATTACCAAAGGGCAAACGGGACCCGCGGTTTCCCACCCATACAGGAAACCCGGCCGCCCCATCTTGACGCTGTGGGAAAGGGGCTTCCCTTTTCATCGCGTCTTGGCCAAAACTTCCTCTTGATTTGATCAAATCCCAGAGGACGCGATGACCTTCACCATGCCGCCGGAGACGGCCCCGCAAGACCGCATCTGGATGGCCTTTCCGCGGGAAGGCGCCACGCTTGGGGCGGCAACGGCGGAACGTGAGGCGGGCTATGCCGCTTGGACCGCCGTGGCCCATGCGGTGGCAGAGTTTGAACCCGTCAGCATGATCGTGGACCCGACCGAGGTTGACCGCGCCAAGCGGATGCTTGGGGCGGGGATCGAGATCATCCCCCGCGTGATCGACGATTTCTGGATGCGCGATTCCGGGCCGACCTTTGTGCATGATGCCAAGGGCGATCTGGCGGCGGTGGATTGGATTTTCAACGGCTGGGGTGGTGGCGATTGGACCAGCGCCACCCATGACCGGGGGCTTGCCGGCTTTATTGCCGGAGTGATCGGCGTGCCGGTGATCCCGTCGCTTTTGGTCAACGAAGGCGGTGGCATCCATGTCGATGGGCAGGGCACGATCCTGCTGACCGAGACGGTGCAGTTGGACCCCAACCGCAACCCCCATGCCGACCGCGCGCGCGTCGATGCAGAGATGACCCGTACCCTCGGCACTGAAAAGGCGATATGGCTGCCGCAGGGTCTGACGCGGGATTACGAACCCTTCGGCACGCGCGGCCATGTCGATATCGTCGCCACCTTTCCGTCACCGGGGGTGATCCTGCTGCATGACCAGCCCAACCCCGGCCATCCCGACCATGCCGTGATGAAGGCAATCCGCGCGCAACTGGAACAGGCGACGGATGCCAAAGGACGGCGGTTCCAGATCATCGACGTCCCCGCGCCAGAGGTGCAGCGCGACGCGCATGGCTTTGTCGATTACAGCTACATCAACCACCTGGTCGTCAACGGTGGCGTCATCGCCTGCGGCTTTGGTGAGAACCACGCCGACGCCCGCGCCCGTGATATCCTTTCCGCCGCCTATCCGGGGCGACGGGTGGTCACCGTTGACGCGCGGGAACTCTTCGCACGCGGTGGCGGGGTGCATTGCATCACCCAACAGCAACCGTCCTGCAAATGACGGTGGTTGAGGCCAGCATCGCCAGTCTGCGCGAGGCCTTGGAAGCGGGGCGGGAAACCAGCCTGTCGCTGCTGCGCGCCTATCTGGACCGGATCGCGCGCTATGACCGTGCGGGGCCGATGCTGAACGCGGTCCCCGTCCTGAACCCCTTGGCCGAGGCCGAGGCGCAGGCGTCAGACGCCCGCCGCGCGCGGGGTGAGACTCTGGGGCCGCTCGACGGCATCCCCTATACCGCCAAGGCCAGCTACAAGGTGCGTGGCCTGCCCGCCACCGCAGGCTCGCCCGCCTTTGCCGATCTGGTGGCCAGCGATGACGCCTTTGCCATCGCCCGTCTGCGCGCCGGGGGGGCGGTTCTGGTCGGTCTGACCAACATGCCGCCGATGGCCAATGGCGGCATGCAACGCGGGCTTTATGGCCGGGCCGAAAGCCCCTATTCCGCCGATTGGCTGACGGCAGCCTTTGCCTCAGGTTCCTCCAACGGGTCAGGCACGGCCACCGCCGCCAGTTTCGCCGCATTTGGACTGGCCGAGGAAACATGGTCCTCTGGCCGCGCCCCGGCGGCGAACAACGGGCTCTGCGCCTATACCCCGTCGCGCGGGGTGATCTCGGTCCGGGGCAATTGGCCCTTGGTGCCGACGATGGATGTAGTGGTGCCGCATACCCGTAGCATGGCGGATATGCTGGAGGTTCTGGAGCTGATCGTCGCCGACGATCCCAACCCGCGCGGCGATCTGTGGCGGATGCAGGACTGGGTGGCGATCCCGAAACCGTCCGAGCACCGCCCGCCGTCCTATCCGGCGCTGGCCGACACCGCCACCTTGGCGGGCAAGCGGATCGGGGTTCCGGCGATGTATCTCAACGCAGACCCCTTGGCAGGCACGGCAGAGCATCCCGGCATCGGCGGGCCGACCGGGCAGCGCATCGACACGCGTCCGTCGGTCCTGACCTTGATGCAAACCGCGATGGCGGCAATGCAGGCGGCAGGGGCAGAGGTGGTGGTGACCGATTTCCCGGTGATCACCAATTACGAAGGCGACCGCCCGGGTGCGCCGAAACTCCATTCCCGTGGCTTGGTCAGCGCCGACTACCTGAAGCGAGAGATTGTCGATCTGTCGGTCTGGGCCTGGGATGACTTCTTGCGCGCCAATGCTCAGCCGGGGTTGGACCGTCTTGCGCTGATCGACGGCGCAAGGATTTTCCCGCAGCCACCGGGGGCCGTGCCAGACCGCTATACCGGCTTTGACGACGACATCGCGCATTACCCCGCCCATGCCCGCGCCAATCCCCCCAGCGACTTCCGCGACATCCCGCATCTTGCGGATGGCTTGCGGGGGCTGGAGGCCACCCGTAAAGCGGATCTGGAAGATTGGATGGACGCCCTCGGTCTGGACGCCGTGGCCTTTCCCGCCTTGGCCGATATCGGGCCATCGGATGCCGATGTGACCCCCGCCTCTGCCGATCTGGCATGGCGCAACGGGGTTTGGGTGGCGAACGGCAATCTGGCCATCCGCCATCTGGGCATCCCCACCGTCACCGTCCCGATGGGGATCATGCCCGATACGGGAATGCCCGCCGGTCTGACCTTTGCGGGCAAGGGATGGGACGACAAGGCGCTGCTGCAACTCGGTTGCGCGTTTGAGGCGACGGGGAGTTATCGGCGAGCGCCGGGGCGGTGTGGGTAGAACATCGTTAGGTCACCTAAGCTTTCAGACTGCCGCATTTCGAATAAAGAAGGAAAAATGAAATCAATTCTTCATATTTCTTTTTTGGGTGGCAACTTGAAAGTAAACTTGACTACATACATACCTTACGTGGCTAATAAGCTTACGACAAAAATGATATGGCTCCTCTCCATTTTCCTTCAAGATGAAGATTATTTCCTCAACTGGTGAGAAGTTCACTGGCTCTTCTTTACCTGTCAGGCTGTTTGTAGCGATTCCTTTAAAATCTATCTTTCCAAAGGAGTCGATAGTCAAACTATCAATATAAAGATTTTGACCCCTACCAATCCCCACCCCAACAACAGCTTTTCTGTGTTCAGTCTCTGGGAAACTTTCATGTCGAATAGACGAAAGCTTGGAAAGTTGCGATGACCAAGAGCAGCCGAGGTATGGTTGTATAGACTCCAACAAAGCAAATAAGCGTGGAGCCTTTTCGTGTAATTTTGGCATCTGATACTGTGTCAGCTTGTTCATAAGCTTTTCGGGACTTTCGCATCGAAGTGGAAAGTAGATGTTAGGCTTAGATTTACCAGTTTCGGCGTACACTTCCCAAATAGCGTTCATTGACTTGTCCAACAAGAGTACACACGCGTTACAGATATCACCTGTAACTACCGCGATGTCATGTTGGTTACCGTCAGCGGTCGCCAACTTCAGGTCGCTGAGAAACTTATCTAGACGCCGAAACTGTGACTCTATTGATAAAGGAAGGGCCATCATTCACCTTTGCGAACCAAAATCACTCCCCCTCCAACCGCACCCTCAGTTCGCGCAGCACTGGCAGCACGGCCTTGACCCGGTCCGCGCCCAATGCCTGCACGACCTCACCGATCAGGGGCGTGACCGCCTGCACGGCGGCGTCGCGGGCGGCGCGGCCCGAGGGGCTGATCGCCACGAATTTGCGGCGGGCGTCGTCCCAGTCGGGGCGGATGTGGACATGGCCTGCCCATTCCAGCCGCGCCAAGGTGTTGGTCATCGCGCCGCGCGTGACGTGGAAGGCGCGCGCCAGTTGCGCGGGCGTCCGTTCATCCCCGATCCGCGCCAGATGGTTCAGGACCGAGAAATGCGACAGCTCCATCCCCTTGGGCAGCACCTTGGAGATGCGGTTGCGGGCGAGTTGGTCGGCCATGAACAGCTCACCAAACAGGGCCACCGCGATGTCATCGGTCTTATCGCTCATGGACCGGCGAAGTCCCGGTCATGCGACAGCGACGGGACGCGGTCACGGGCCTTTGCCACCTCGGCCAGATCAATATCGGCGAAGGTCACGCCCGGTTCGGTGCCTGCGTCGGACAGAACCTCTCCCCAAGGTGCCACGACCAGCGAATGGCCATGCGTGCGGCGACCCTTCCCCTCACGCTCCGGGTGGAACCCAGTCTGCGCCGGGGCGAGGATATAGCACCCCGTCTCGATCGCCCGCGCGCGCAGCAGGATTTCCCAATGCGCCGCCCCGGTGATGTGGTTGAAGGCGGCGGGAACAGTGATCACCTCGGCCCCGGCCTTGGCCAGATGGCGGTAAAGATGGGGGAATCGCACGTCATAACAGACCGTCATCCCGATCCGGGCAAAGGGTGTTTCGGCCAGCACGGCGCGATGGCCCGGACGGTAGCCCGCGGATTCGCGATAGACCTCGGTGTCCGAGACATTCACATCGAACATGTGGATCTTGTCATAGCGCGCGGCGATGGCGCCATCCGGACCGATCAGGAAGGACCGGTTGGCGAACCGGCCATCGGGATCGTCGCTCAGTACGCCCAAAGACCCGATCAGTAGCCAGATGCCCGCCCGCGCAGCCTCATCCCGCAGGGCGGCGAGGGTTGGGTCCTGATCCTCGGCCCGGAACAGCGTCCGTTGGCGGGCGCGGTTGGACGACAGCGCGTTGGTGCATTCCGGCGTCAGCACAAAGCCCGCGCCGCCCTGCACCGCCGCGCGGATCAAGGCCAGCGTTTCGGGCAGGTTCTCAGCCGGGTCATCCCCGACCGTCAGTTGCACCAGTCCTGCGCGCATCAGTCGGCCAGCATCGTGTCAAGCTTGCCCGCGTCATCCAACCCGTACAGATCATCGCAGCCGCCGACATGGGCACCCCCGATGAAAATCTGCGGCACGGTGCGGCGGCCCCCGGCACGGTCCACCATCGCGGCGCGCAGGGCGGGGTCGATGCTGACATCGGTCTCGGTGAAGGCGACGCCCTTGGTTTTCAGCAAGCGCTTGGCAGCGGCGCAATAGCCGCAGGTCGGGGTGGTGTAGATTTCAACAGGTTTCATCAGGGGAATCCTTTGGTTCGGCGGAACTATAAGGATTTAGGCATCCTTCGCAACGCGGGCCAACACCGCAACGCAAACCCGCTTTGCACCGGCGGCCAGCAGCGCCTCTGTCGCCACGGACAGGGTGGCACCCGAAGTCATCACATCATCGACCAGCAGGATCTCGCGCCCCTGCACCAGCGCCTGCCGCCTTGGATGCAGCCGCAACGCGCCCTGCATGTTGGCAAAGCGCCCGTCCCGGCTGCGGCCGTCCTGCGTGCCGGTGGCGCGGCGGCGCACCAGCAGGTCCGGGCAATGGCCCAGCCCCGCCCCCCGCGCGAGGCCCCATGCCAACAGCGCCGCCTGATTGTAACGCCGCCGGAACAGCCGCCACCAATGCAGCGGCACAGGCGCCACCAGCATCCCCGGCGTCAGGATCGGCTTTGCCGCGCGGTGCAGCCAGTCGGCCATCGGGCGGGCAAGGTCGGTGCGGTCGGCGTGCTTCAGCTTCAACACCAGTGCCCGCGCGCCATCGCGGTAGATCAACGCGGCCCGCCCCCGGTCCCACGGTCTGGCAATGGCAAGACAGTCGTCACAGGCCACGGCATGGCCGGGATCATCGCCGGGCAGGGTCACGCCGCACAGATCGCAGACCAGTCCGGCGGTGAAGGGCGTGTCGCGCCAGCAGGTGGGGCACAGGCCAAAGTCGCTGCCGACCGGGGCAGCACAGGCGACACAGCGCGGCGGATAGACCAGATGCAGCGCCGCTTGCATCCCCCCGGCTTGCAATCCCATTCCGTCCCCCTATGGTCCCGCCCATGCAGACCCCGATCCTGACCGACCGCGCCGCCCTGACGCGCCACCGCGCCCGCGCCACCGCCGACGCCCTGTTCCTTCATGCCGAAGTGGGGGCCGAGGTGGAGGAGAGACTGGCCGAGGTTAACAGAACCTTTACCGCCCCCGCCGTGGTGACGGGTTTTCCCGCCCTGTGGCAGGAATACCCCGTGGTGGTGCCGGATGAGGACATCCTGCCCCTGCATCCCGCAGCCCATGACGTGGTGATCCATGCGCTTTCGTTGCATTGGGCCAATGATCCCATCGGCCAGTTGGTGCAGGCCCGCCATGCGCTGCGCCCGGATGGGCTGTTCCTTGGCTTCCTCTATGGCGGTCAGACCCTGCATGAGCTGCGCGCCTGTCTGGCGCAGGCGGAGTCGGAACTGACCGGCGGCCTCTCCCCCCGCGTCCTGCCGATGGGAGAGATTCGCGATCTGGGCGGGTTGCTGCAACGCGCGGGTTTTGCCCTGCCGGTTGCCGACAGCTTTACCAAGACCGTGCAGTACCGTGACGCGCTGCATCTGATGCGTGACCTGCGCGCGATGGGCGAAGGCAATGCGCTGATGGACCGCCTGCGCCGCCCCACCCGCCGCGCCGTGCTTGCCCGGGCGGCGATGCTCTATTCGGACACCTACGCCCTGCCCGATGGCCGCATCCCGGCGACATTCGAGGTGATCTGCCTTACCGGCTGGGCCCCCGATTCCAGCCAACAAAAGCCGCTGCGCCCCGGTTCGGCCGCCCAAAGACTGGCAGATGTGCTGAAAACGCGCGAATTGCCCCTGCCTGATCACAAGACGGAAGGTTGACCCCGGCGCTACAGGCTATATCTCACGCCGCAGCGCGGAAAATAAGGAACCCCCCAAATGCTGGACGCCAACAGCCACAGCGACGGACAGGTGCATCCGGGACAGGGTCGTCTGGCCCATGCCCCGGCGGAACACCCG
The DNA here is from genome assembly GCA_027486345.1 of Paracoccaceae bacterium. Lineage (GTDB taxonomy): Bacteria > Pseudomonadota > Alphaproteobacteria > Rhodobacterales > Rhodobacteraceae > Paragemmobacter. The sequence continues at coordinate 18,104 of JAIXPH010000061.1, read as the reverse complement.
CCCGTGCGGCGCGCCAAGATCGGGGTGCTTCTGGCCAATCTGGGCACGCCGGATGGCTATGACTATTGGTCGATGCGGCGCTATCTGAACGAATTCCTGTCCGACAAGCGCGTGATCGACATCGCGGCGTGGAAGTGGCAGCCCCTGCTGCAACTGGTGATCCTGACCAAGCGCCCCTTCACCTCGGGCGCGAACTACAAGCTGATCTGGAATGAAGAGCGGAACGAAAGCCCGCTCATGACGATCACCAAGGACCAGACCGCCGCGATTTCCGCCGTCTTGGCGCAGAAATATGGAACCGAGGTGATGGTCGATTTCTGCATGCGCTACGGCAACCCGTCGACCGATTCGAAGGTGCGCGCGATGGTGGAGGCCGGGTGTGAGAAGATCCTGTTCTTCCCCCTGTATCCCCATTACGCGGGGGCGACCTCTGCCACCGCGAATGACGCGTTTTTCCGCGCCTTGATGAAGGAAAAGCGCCAGCCCGCCGCGCGGACGGTGCCGGAGTATTTTGACCATCCGCTTTACATCGACGCGCTCGCCCAGTCGGTCGAACGGGTCTATGCGGGGCTGGAGGTGAAGCCTGATGTGCTGGTGGCCAGCTATCACGGGATGCCCAAGCGCTATCTGATGTCGGGCGATCCCTACCATTGCCTCTGCGCCAAGACCTCGCGCCTGTTGCGCGAACGGCTGGGCTGGGAAAAGGGCGCGATCGACACCACCTTCCAATCGGTCTTTGGTCGCGAAGAGTGGCTGCGCCCCTACACCGTGGAGCATGTGGCCGAGCTGGCCAAGCAGGGCAAGAAGAACATCGCCGTCATCGCCCCCGCCTTTTCCGCCGATTGCATCGAGACGCTTGAGGAAATCAACGGCGAAATCCGCGAGTCGTTTGAACATGCGGGGGGTGAGACCTTCACCTACATCCCCTGCCTGAACGACGATCCGGCCCATGTGGCAGCCCTCGTCGCCGTGATCGAGGAAAATCTGGCGGGCTGGCTGCGCTAGGCGCATGCAAAAGGGCGGCGCAGTGCGCCGCCCCCGACTGCCCAAGGGCAGGAATTCTTACTTGTTCGCAGCAGCGGCCGCGATCACCAGCAGCAGCAGCAGCGGAACGACGATCCCGCCAGCCGAGGACGAGGTCTGGGCTTCGACAACAGCCGGGGCCATGGTCGGTTCTTCGATCACCGGGGCAGCCATGCCGCCAGCGAAAACCTGGGTTGCCGCAAGGGACAGAGCGGCGGCGAGAGCAACTTTTTTCATTTCAACCTCCTGGGGGTGAATTGGCCTGTAGTCACCTGACCAACATGGGCAGGCGGGCCATATGTCGGCCGTTTCCCGTTTGAGAACAACGAAAAACCGGCGGTATACGGCAAACTCTGCCGCAAACCCCGCAGGTTGCAGTAACCCCGCAACACATTATGGCAAAAAGGTGGCGAAACCGCCCAAAAGAAAAGGGACGGCAGCATGGCTGCCGTCCCTTTCCAAATTGATCAAAAGATCACTTGTTCGCAGCAGCAGCAGCGATCACGAGCAGGAGCAGCAGCGGAACAACGATGCCACCAGCCGACGACGACGTCTCGGCGGCAACCACTTCCGGTTCCATGACGGGTTCAGCAACGCCACCGGCGAAAGCGGACGAAGCGGCGACCGACAGAGCGGCAGCGAGCGCGATTTTCTTCATAGTTAACCTCCAGTTTTTGCAAGCCGCCGGATGTTGCAGAGGCGACGGCATGCACCCAAGATATTACCTCGTGGGCCTTGTTAAGCAGCAACCGCCAAGGAATGCAACTTGCAGCATCCGTGTCTGGTGCGCTTGACCTTCATGTCGTCAAATTAGCAACACTTGTGTGCCAACTTTCGCCAAGGCGAACAATTCTTGGATGTGTTCATTGTAAAGGCCGACACAACCATTCGATGAACGCCGCCCGATCTTGCGCGTGTCATGCGTGCCGTGGATGCGGTACGCGGGCCATCCCAGATAAAGCGCATGCGTCCCCAGCGGGTTGTCGGGCGATCCGCCCGGCACCATGTCCGGCCATTCCGGATGGCGCTCCTTCATCGACGCGGTCGGGCGCCATGGCGGGGCGACCACTTTCTGGATCACCTCGGTCTTGCCACGGCGGGTCAGTTCGTCCGACAGCGGCACCGATGTGGGGTAAAGCTTGTAAACCGACTGGTCCTCGGTCCAGAAATGCAGCGCGCGTGAGGTGAGGTCACACAGGATCGCGCCGTTGCGGGTGTTCTCGAAGTAATCCTGCCAGTTCAGCATCCGGAAGCTGGACGCGTTGTGGCGCACCGACGACGATGCCCCAGTCTCCATCTCGGTGGAGCCTTCCATGCTTTGGGCATGGGCGGGCAGGGCCGCTGCCCCCATCGCAAGGCCGGCGCCTGCGACGAACAGACGGCGGTTCAGGATCTTGCTGCTTGCCTCGGTCATCCGCTTGACTCCTTTCAAGTCGCATTTTTCAGGGGGTTTACGCCTTTCCGGCACAAACGGCAAATCAAAGCCCCGTAACCGGCGGGTTTTGGCCCTTTCACGCAGAGTTGGGTTTGAACTGCGGCGGGGCTTTCGATAAACACGCCGCCAACAAGGGCGAAACCGCCCGGGCATATGCCGAAACTTGAGGCCCCTTCAAAGGACAGAGCATGGACAGACGCACTCTGCTGATCGCTGGCGGCGCGACGCTGCTGGTCGCGGGATGTTCGGTTGGCGGACCCACCGTGCAACTTGGTCCCGACGGCAAACCCCTGCCGCAGGTCTATCCCATCGCAGAGCAAGGGTCGGGCGTGGTGGAATACCGCTTCCTCGACTCGCTCAACACGCTGCGGCAGGCGCGCGGGGCACCCCCCGTGGTGCTGAACGCCGCGCTGAACGCCGCTGCCGCGACCCATGCGCGGGACATGGCGGTGCAAAACCGGCCGTGGCACTTCGGCTCGGACGGGTCGTCGCCGCTTCTGCGCGTGCAGCGCGTGGGCTACACCGGCACCCTGCTGGGCGAGCTGATCTCTGAGACCTATGAGACCGAGATTGAAACCCTGTCGGTCTGGATGCAATCCCCCGACCAACGGCAGGTGCTGCTGGACCCCCGCATGACCGAGATCGGCCTGTCGTGGTATCAGGAATCCAACGGCAAGATCTGGTGGACGCTGGTGACCGGCGCTGGCCTGCCGGGCGCGGCGATGGCGGGCATGGGCGCACCGGCCTTTGGCGTGGCCCCCGCACCGGGCGCCTTTGCGCCTGCCGGGGCCGGAATTGAGCCCGGAACCGGGGCGGTCATCGGCGGCACGCTTTGATCTGACCCATGAAAAAACCGCCGGTCCTGCGGGACCGGCGGTTTTTTCATGCCTGATGTCCGGATCAGGGCCGGATGAAGATCGGCGTGCCCGGTTTGACCATGGCGTAGATCAGTTCCATTTCCTCATCGCTGACGGCGATGCAACCGGCTGTCCAGTCATGCTTGTCCACCGGGCGCGGCGGCCCGCCGTGGATGAAGATGTCGCCCCCCGGCGGCTTGCCCGCCGCCTCTGCAAAGGCGCGGTCGCGGTCGTTGGGATAGGAAATCCCGAGCGACAGGTGATATTGCGACTTCGGATTGCGATGGCTGATGCGGTACTGTCCCTCGGGCGTCTTGCCGTCACCCTCGAACTGCTTGTGCCCGACCGGATTGCCACCAAGGTGGACGGTGAAGGTCTCCAGCACCTTGGAGTTGTGTAGCAAGAACATCTGCCGGTCCGACTTGTCCACGATGATGGCCGTGACCGCTGGCCCGCGATAGCTGCGGAACTTGCTTTGCTCTTTGGTCCCGCAAGAGACCAAGAGCAGCATCGCCGCGATGAAAAGGAAGACTTGCCCGAACCGCATCACTGCCCGCCGTTTTTGTTGGTCTGGTTTTCCCTTGCCGATACAGAATTTCGCCGCGTCTGCAAAGACGCGGTTTGGTTCCCTACCCTCACGGATGCGTGTTCAGCGCGACAGCCGGGCAACCAGCTCGACATGGGCGGACCAGCGGAACTGATCCACCACTTGCACCCAGTCCAGCCGATAGCCCGCATTGACCAGAATCCGGGCATCGCGGGCAAAGCTGGCCGGGTTGCAGGACACCGCCGCAATCACAGGCACTTTGGATGCCGCAAGGGCGTGTGATTGCGCCTCGGCCCCGGCGCGCGGGGGGTCGATCACCACGGCGTCAAAGCCGCGCAATTCGTCCGGCTCCATCGGGCGGCGGAACAGGTCGCGCGTCTGCACCACCAGTTTCTTCAGCCCCTGTGCCTGACGCCAGCCCTTTTCCAGGGCCGATGTCATCGCGGCCTCACCCTCCACCGCGGTCACCTCGGCCGTTTCGGCCAAGGGCAGGGCAAAGGTGCCGCATCCGGCGAACAGGTCCATCACCCGCCGCGCCTCGCCCACGGAATCGCGGGCCCCGGCCAGCAAGGCGGCCTCTCCCTGTTCGGTCGCTTGCAGGAAGGCCCCGGGCGGCGGGGCCACCAAGGCCCGCCCCATCCGCTGCATTGGCATCGCGCGCAGGGCAACGGTCTCATCCCCCCATGTCAGCCGCGCCAGACCAAAGGTTTCCGCCACCCGCGCCAGATCGAGCAGCAGGGCACTGTCCAGCGCCTTGCCGCCCTTCACCACCACCTCTGCCCCGGCGAGCGAGCGTGTCACCGTCAGATCAATCGCCGTGGTCCGAGTTCCGCCCAGCTTTGTCAACGCCTCCAGCGCGGGGAAGGTGGCGATCAGGTCGGGGTGCAAAAGCTGGCACTGCGGCACCGGGATCAGCACATCCGACCCGCGCTGGTGAAAGCCGATCAACGCCCCGCCCTTGGTCTTGCGCCCCGACAGCGTGGCCCGGCGGCGCGATTGCGGCGGGCTGGTCAGGATGGGGCGGAACGGTGCCTCCAGCCCCTGCCCGGACAGCGCCCCCTGCACGATGCCCTGTTTCCAACCCGCCACCAGATCATCACTGGCGTGCTGCATCAGGCACCCGCCACAGGTCCGCGCATGGGCACAAGGCGGGCGCTTGCGATCCGCCGAGGGCGTGACGATCCGCACCCCCGTCAGCGTGTCGCCCGCCAACTCCCCTTCAACCTCTTCGCCCGGCAGGGTTTGCGGAACATAGACCTGCCCCGTCGGTCCCTGCGCGATCCCGTCGCCCAGATGGCCCAGCCGTTCGATCAGAAGTTTCATGCTTTTATTCCAATATCTTTGCCGAGGTGAAGGCATGGCCTTCGGGCGATAGAATCGTGGCCTCCCGCAGGCCATGCGGCTTATCACGCGGCAGTTCCAACAGACTGCCGCCCAGCGCTTCCGCCCGCACGGCAGACGCATCAGGGTCGGTGTTGAACAGGTAGATTTGCACCCCCGTTCCGCGTGGCGGGTTCTCCGGCAACAGGGCATATAGTGGATGACCGGCAAAGGCGGCGTCAGAGTGGAACTGAATGATCTGCCCCTGATGCTGGACCAAGGCGAAATCCCGCGACTCGCGCAGCAGCGTCAGACCGAACACCTCGGACACAAACCGGGCCAAGGCCCCAGCGTCCCGCGTCAGGATGTTCAACCCCACACCAGTCAAAGACCGGCCAAGCGCCGCACCCCCCACCGTGGCGTAATCCATCTCCGCCCCCCTTGGCGGATCATTCCGCCGCTTGTTGGTCTTCTGTCCCGATGAAGCCACCGGACTGGCGGCTCCAGTAGCGCGCGTAAAGCCCGCCTTGGGTCAGCAATTCGTCATGCGTGCCTTGTTCCACGATGCGCCCGTCGTCAAGCACCACGATCCGGTCCATTTCCGAAATCGTCGACAGCCGGTGCGCGATGGCCAGCACGGTCTTGCCCTGCATCACCCGGCCCAGTGCGGATTGGATCGAGGCTTCAACCTCGGAATCCAGTGCCGACGTCGCCTCATCCAGCACAAGGATCGGCGCGTCTTTCAGAAAGGCGCGGGCCAGCGCGATGCGTTGCCGCTGCCCGCCTGACAGCTTGACCCCCCGCTCCCCCAGGAAGGCGTCATAGCCCTTGTTGCCCTTGTGATCGACCATCCGCAGGATGAAGTCATGCGCCTCGGCGGCCTTGGCGGCGGCGATGATCTCGGCTTCGGTCGCGTCGGGCTTGCCGTAGGCGATGTTGTCGCGGGCGCTTCGGTTGAACATCGCGGTTTCCTGCGTGACCATGCCGATCTGACGGCGAAGGGATTCCTGTGTCACCGCCCGCACGTCATGGCCATCGACCAGAACCCGCCCTTTTTCGCTGTCATAGAGCCGTAAAAGCAGCGCGACCAAGGTCGATTTCCCCGCCCCGGATGCCCCCACGATCCCCAACCGTTCGCCCGCGCGGATGGTCAGATCGATCCCCTCAACCCCGCTGCGCTGGCGGCCATAGGCGAAGGACACGTGGTCAAACCGCACCTTACCTGTAACGCGCGGCAGGTCCACGGCATCCGGCGCATCGGCCAGTTGATGCGGCCCGGACAGGGTTTTCATGCCATCCTCAACCTCACCCACCGATGTATAGATTGACATCAGGGTGAAGCTGACCCAGCCCGACATTTGCGCCACGCGCATGGCAATCGCCCCCGCCGCCGCAATCGCGCCTGCGGTTGCCTGCCCCTGTTGCCAGAGCAGCACCGTCCCGCCGATCAACATCACCGGCAACACCCCGGCCAAGGTCATCAGCGACAGACGGAACCAGGTGGAGATCACGCCGAACTCCAGCGACCGGGTCCGGAACACCTCCATCGACTTCAGCGCGACGCGATCCTCGAACGCGGCATGGGCGAAGAGTTTGACCGTCTTGATATTGGTGATCGTATCGACCACCTGCCCCGACACCATCGCCCGCGCACTGGCCCGTGCAGCGGAATTCACCCGCACGCGCGGCATGAAGAACCGGATCAACAGGACATAGGCCACCAGCCAAACCGCCATCCCTGCCGCGATCCACAGATCCAGCGCGATCAGGACGACGACCGACCCGATGACCGATGCTAAGGCGAAACAGACTGTGTTGATGACTTCCGTCGCCACATCCGTGACCGCCCGCGCCGCCTGCATCTGCTTTTGCGCGATGCGTCCGGCAAAGTCGTTGTCAAAGAAGGTCACCGCCTGCCCCAGCGTCCAGCGATGCAGCCGCGACAGGACAAGGGGCATCACATTCGGCCCGACGATGATGCTGTTCGACGCTGCCGAAATGCCAAAGGCCAAGGGGCGCAGGATCAGGTAAAACGCCAAAAACCCCAATAACAGAGCCGCATGTTCCCGGAAAAACGCCTCCGGCCCCGCCGCGATGGTGGCATCGATCACCCAGCCAAGGATCAGGGCCGACACCACCTCTGTCACCCCGGCGATGGAGGAGATCACCCCCGCCACCGCCAGCATCGGCCAACTGCCCGCCAGCGCCCAGTTGAAGAACCGCCCGAGCGTCTGCGGCGGCGGCCCATCAGCGGGGCGAAAGGCATCAATCGTGGCACCAAGGCGGTCTGACAGGGTCATTCTTCTTCCAATCCGATGAACCCGCCAGATTGGCGCGCCCAGAACCGGGCATAAAGCCCGCCGTTGTTCAACAATGCGGCATGGGCACCTTGTTCCGCCACCCGGCCCCCGTCCAGCACCACGATCCGGTCCATCTGCGCGATGGTGGACAGGCGGTGCGCGATGGCGATGACGGTTTTGCCCTCCATCATGCCATACAGCGTGTCGCGGATGGCGGCCTCAACCTCCGAATCCAGTGCCGAGGTCGCCTCATCCAAAATCAGGATCGGCGCGTCCTTCAGGATCACCCGCGCCAAGGCGATGCGTTGCCGCTGCCCGCCGGACAGCCGCACCCCGCGTTCGCCCAGCAGCGCGTCATAGCCCTGCCGCCTGCGGTATCGCGGAGCGTCAGGATGAATTCATGCGCCTCGGCGCGTTTGGCGGCGGCGATCAACTGCGCCTCTGTCGCTTGGGGGCGACCATAAAGGATGTTGTCCCGGACCGACCGATGCAGAAGGCTTGAATCCTGCGTCACCATGCCGATTTGCGCGCGCAGGCTGTCCTGCGTCACCCCGGCGATGTCCTGCCCGTCGATCAGGATGCGCCCCCCTTCGGGGTCCCGCAGCCGTAGGATCAGGTTCACCAGAGACGATTTCCCCGCCCCCGATGGCCCCACAACACCGATCCGCTCCCCCGCCGCGATGGTCAGATCAACCCCGGCCAGACCGCCGCGTCCTTTCCCGTAATGGTGCGTCAGGCCCTGCACCTCGATCCGCCCACCGGTCACCTGCAATGGCACAGCCCCCGCGCGGTCCGTCACCGTCTGCGGCACGGCGATGCTTTGCAGCCCTTCGCGGATGGTGCCCAGATGTTCAAACGTCCGCACCGTCATCCACATGATCCAGCCGGTCATGGTGTTCAGCCGCAGCGCCATCGCGATGGCGGCGGCCACTTCCCCCACCGTCAGCGCCCCTTGCGACCAGACCCACAGCGCAGGCCCGATGACCAAGGCCATGGCGGCAGAGTTGAACAGCGCCATCGCCGCCTGCTGATCCGCAAACAGCCGCATCAGCGCGCCAAAGCGCAGGCGGTGACGGCGCATGGCGCTTTGGGCAAACCGTTCCTCGCGCTGCGAATGGGCGAACAGCTTCACCGTCTCGATATTGGCGTAACTGTCGACGATCCGGCCCGTCACCCGCGAATTGGCGGTGCTGACCTTTTCCGCCGTCAGCCCTGCCCGTGGCGCAAACCACAGCACAAAGCCGACAAAGCCCGCAATCCACAGCGCCAGCGGCAAGGCCAGCCGCCAATCCATCCCCATCAGGAGCACCAACGTCGCCAGCGCAAAGGCAGTGGCCTGCCAGAACGCCTCAAACACCAGAAAGGCGCTATCCTCGGCGGCGTGGCCGGTGTTCATCACCCGGTTGGCCAGACGCCCGGCGAAATCGTTCTGAAAGAACCCGACCGGCTGGCCCATCATGTGCCGATGCGACCGCCAGCGCGCCTGCGCGATCATATTGGTGGAAATGCCCGAAAACAGCACCGCCGCATTCACCGCCACCACCAAGGGGCGCAACAACAGAAGCACCAGCGCCGCCAAGGCAACCTCTGTCCCATGCGCGGCCCAGAACGCCTCTGGCCCCAAGGCCATCAGATCGACCAGTCGCCCCGCATACCAGATCAGCCCCAGTTCCAACGCCGCAACGCCGATGCCCATGACCCCGGCCAGCACCATCACCCGGCCAAAGGGGCGCATCTGCCCGAAGAGGAAGCGCAAGGGCGCGTTGACCGGCGTGCCCGGCGGAACAGCGGCGAAAGGGTCCGACAGCCCTTCGACGAAGGCGAAGAGACGGCGGGGGATCAGCCTCATTCGGCGGCATCCTCCAGCCCGATGAAGCCGCCCGATTGCCGCGACCAGAACCGCGCATAAAGCCCGCCCTTGGCCAGCAACTCGGCATGGCTGCCCTGTTCGGCGATGCGCCCATCCTCCAGCACCACAATGCGATCCATCGCCGCGATGGTGGACAGGCGGTGCGCGATGGCGATGACCGTCTTGCCCTGCATCACGCCGTACAGCGCGTCTTGGATTAGCGCCTCAGCCTCGGAATCGAGGGCACTCGTCGCCTCATCCAGGATCAGGATCGGCGCGTCCTTCAGGATCACCCGCGCCAAGGCCACCCGCTGCCGCTGGCCGCCGGACAGCTTCACCCCACGTTCGCCCACATGCGCGTCATAGCCTTTGCGGCCCTGCGGATCTTCCAGCGTCAGGATGAAATCATGCGCCTCGGCCTGTTTCGCGGCGGCGATCATCTGCGCCTCAGTGGCGTCGGGGCGACCATAGAGGATGTTGTCCCGCACCGACCGGTGCATCAGGCTGCTGTCTTGCTGCACCATGCCGATCTGGCGGCGCAGGCTGTCTTGCGTGACCTTGGCGATGTCCTGACCGTCGATCAGGATGCGGCCATCCTCGGTGTCGTAAAACCGCAGCATCAGCTTCACGAGGGTGGATTTCCCCGCCCCCGACCGCCCGACGACCCCGATCTTTTCGCCCGGACGGATGGTCAGCGACAGCCGATCCAAACCGCCCGACCCACGCCCGTAATGGTGGCTGATCCCGTCAATCTCAATCAACCCATCGCGGAACGCCAAAGGCTTGGCCCCCGGCACATCGACCAGACCGATGGGATGGGCAATCGTCTCCATCCCTTCCTGCACCACGCCCAGCGCTTGGACCAGCGAGGTAAAGGCCCACATGATCCAATAGGTCATGTTGTTCAGCCGCAGGACGAGGGCCGAGGCGGCGGCAACCGTCCCCACCGTCGCCACACCCTGATACCACAAGAGGATAGCCCAACCGATGGTCGCCACGATCAGGAAGCCGTTCAGCCCGGTCAGGCCAAGGTCCATCTTGGTGACGATCCGCATCTCTTGCATAAAGGTCGTGCGGGCGTGTTCGATCGACTCCTTGGCGTAGTTCAGCTCGCTGTCGTGATGGGCGAAGAGCTTGACCGAATGGATGTTGGTATAGGCATCGACCACCCGCCCCGTCACGGCAGAGCGTGCATCCGACGCCGCCTTGGCCGCAGGCCCGGCACGGCGGATCGTCCAGCGCACCAGCGCGGCGTAAAGCGCGAACCAGACCACCAGCGGAACCAAAAGCCGGGGGTCCGCCTCGGCCAGCATGATTGCCGCGCCGACCACCGTGACAGAGGCAAAGGCGACCGCGTCAAAGGTCTGGAACACGGCATCCCCGGCGGCGGGCGGGGTCTGCATGATGCGGTTGGCGATCCGCCCCGCGAAATCGGATTCGAACCAGCCCACGGGTTGGCGGATCACATGGGCATGCGCGCGCCAGCGGATCATGGTGCCAAAGTTCGGCAGGATGGTATTGTGCAACAGCGCCACCTGCCCGACCAGCAGCATCGGCCGCAGGATCAGGATCGCCAGACCCACGGCGATAAACTCACGCCCATGTAAGGCCCAGGCCTGCACCGGACCATTCTGCGACAACAGATCCACCAACCGCCCGACATACCAGATCAGCGCCACATCGGCGAACGCGGTCACGACCGACAGCGCCGCGGTGACGGCAAAGACGCCGCGGAACGGCTGGATGTATTCCTTCAGGAACGGCCACAGCCGACGCGGCGGGGTATCTGTCTGCTCGTAAGGACCGTAAGGGTCCACGAGGTTTTCGAAGAACTTGAACACGGGGGGCCGCCTTTTTGTGCTTCGGATCGAAGCCTTTGCCAAAGGTATAGGACGGATGCTGGTCTTGGGAAATGGTCAGCGCAAAAGCTGCTCGCGCGACAGGCGAAGATCGGCGGACAGCCACAGCCGCTCCAGCCGTTTCAATTCAGCGCCCAAGGCAGGGCCGGAACAGGCAGGCAGGTCCGCCGCACGGACGGGGAATTGTGCCGCCGCACCGCGCGCGATGTCCGCCTTCCAGCCTTGCGGCAGCGGGGTTTCCAGCACGGCAGAGCGCGCCAGCATCGCATCGGTGGCAAGGTCGCCGCCCAACCGCCAGCCCAGCACGGCGGGCGAGGCCATGTCGCCCATCGCCTCGCGCAGCGCGGCCAGATCGCGCGCCTCGGCCCGGGACAGGCGCAGACCGTCCACCTCACCCCCCAGAACCGCCAGACGGCGCAGGGGGCGGGGCGGGGTGTCCGCTTCCAGATGCACCAAGGGGGCCAGCGCGCGCGCCTCTGCTCCCGGCAGAACCATCGCCAAAATCCCGGCCTGCGCCATGCTCGCCACCGCAGGCGCGGGGTCCAGCGCGGTCAGCAGTTTCTTGACCTCTGCCCCCACGCGTTCGGCGGAAAGCGTCTCTATTCCGGCGGAAAACGCGGCACAGGCGGCCAAGCCTTCGGCATCGATCCCGCCCTCCGGGTCCGCATACCACGCGTGAAAGCGGAAGAACCGCAGGATACGCAGGTAATCCTCGCGGATGCGGGTTTCGGCATCGCCGACAAAGCGCAGGTGGCGCGCCAACAGGTCTGGCAGGCCACCGAGTGGGTCAATCACATCGCCCCGCGCATCCGCATAAAGCGCGTTCATCGTGAAATCACGGCGCTGTGCATCCTCTGCCACGTCGGTCGAGAAAGCCACCACCGCGCGGCGGCCATCCGTTTCCACATCACGGCGAAAGGTCGTCACCTCATGCGGTCGCCCTTGGGCAATGACCGTCACCGTGCCGTGGTCGATGCCCGTCGGCACCACCTTGAAACCGACGTTTTCCGCTAGGTTCGTGACTGTTTCGGGCGTGGCATCGGTCGAGATATCCACATCCGCCACCGGCGCGCCCAGCAGGGCATTGCGCACGCAACCGCCGACAAACAGCGCCTGATATCCAGCCCCTTCCAGCACCGCGCACAGCGCCTGCGTGCCGGGATGGGTCAACCAATCGCCTGTGATCCGCATCACGCCACCCGGTCCGCCAAGCCGCGCAGAATGCGGGCGGTCGCGCCCCAGATGTAATAGGGACCGTAAGGCACGGTGTAATAGCGCCGCCACTCCCCCCGCCACCGCCGCCGTTCGATGTGATAGCGTGCGGGGTCCAGCACATGCGACAGCGGGACGGTGAAGGCCTCTTCGACCTCACCCGCCTCTGGCACCGCTGTAAACGCACCGCGCACCAGCGCCAGAACCGGGGTCACGGTGAAACCTGTGACGGTTTCATGGGTCGGCAGCGTGCCCAAAACAGTCACTAAATCGGCGGAAAGGCCGATTTCCTCCCGCGCCTCACGCAGGGCCGCCCCCACCGGACCATCATCCCCGGCATCCACCTTGCCACCGGGAAAAGCGATCTGACCGGGGTGGTGTTTCAGGTGCGAGGCGCGCTTGGTCAGGATCAGCCGCGCGCCATCCGGGCGCAGCCAGACCGGCACCAGCACCGCCGCCGGGCGCAAGACGCGGCCGGGGGGCAGGGCAATCGCAGGGTTCAGGTCAAAATCCGACGAAGGCCGCGCGGGGCGGGTCAGTGCCGCGCGCAGCCTGTCTTCGTCATTCCGCATTCGGGGCTTTCACCGCCTCAAACCCCACGGTCTTGGGGTCCAGCACGTAATGCGCGCCGCAGAACTGGCAATCCGCCGTCACCGTGCCTTGCGGCGTGGTCATATAGGCAATGTCCTTGGCCGAATAGATCGACAGGGAATTGCGCACCTTGTCTTCGGAACAGGAACAGCCAAAGCGCACCGGCTGGGCATCGAACACACGCGGGTCTTCTTCGTGGAAGAGACGCACCAACAGATCCGTCGGATGCACCGACGGGCCGATCAACTCGATCTCTTCGACCGTGTCCAACAGGGCGTTGGCACGAATCCAGTTTTCTCCCTCTTCCCCGCCAAGGATGTCGGCATGGGTCAGCAACCCGCCCTCACCCGAGCCTTCGGCAGCCGCGACGGACATGCCGACGCGCGGCATGTGCTGCAACATCACGCCACCTGCACGCCAATGCGGCTGTTCGCCGGGGGTCTGGCTGCGGCCAAAGCTGACGGCAAAGCGCGTGGGCAATTGTTCGGACTGCGCGAAATAGGTTTCCGCGCAAGACGACAGCGACCCGCCCGCGATGGGGGTGATGCCGGAATAGGGCACATTGCCCTCGCCCTGATCGATCAGCACGGCCAGATAGCCTTCGCCGATCTGGCTGAAGGGATCGGCATCCGCATCCAGACGATCCTTGTCAAAGCTGGCATAGGCGCGGATGCGCGCGGGTTGGCCATCCTCGGTCGGGCCGTAGTAATCCGTCGCGATCAGCCGCGCCGGACCCTTGCCCCGCACCTGCAAGGACAGTTTCCAGCGCAGTTTGATGGTCTGACCGATCAGCGCGGTCAAAAGCGCGGCCTCAGCGACCAGCGCTTCGATCTGCGGCGGATAGGCGTGCTGCTTCAGCACCTGTTCCAGCACGCCATCCAGACGCGCCACCCGGCCACGGATGTCGGACCGGTCAAGCTGAAACGGCAGGACGGTATCGTCCCAGGCGAGTTGAGAACCGAAAGTCATGGGGTTTCCTGATTGTGCCCATCTTGGCATACCGCGACTATATAGGCGGGGCAACCGGCGGACCAAGGGGCGGCAAAGTGAGGGCAGCGGTATGAGACGGTATGGTGAAGCGGTCAAGAGCGGTCAACGCTATCGCCTGCGGCCCGGCGCCTATGCGGTGATCCTCGACGGCGACGCGCTGTTGACCACGCATCAAATGGAGCCCGTGCCGGAATATCAACTGCCCGGCGGCGGCATTGATCCGGGCGAACACCCGCTGCCCGCCCTGCACCGCGAGATTTACGAGGAAACCGGCTGGCGGGTGGAAATTGCCCGGAAACTGGGGGTTTACCGGCGGTTCACCTATATGCCGGAATACGACAAATGGGCCGAAAAGGTGTGTTCCATCTACCTTGCCCGTCCTGTCCTGCGCCTTGGTCCGCCGCTGGAGGCGGGGCATACGGCAGTGTGGATGTCGGCGACGGACGGCCTGCAGATGCTGGACAACGAAGGCGACCGCGCGATGCTGGCGCGCGCAATGGCTGTGCGGCGGTGAACGGTCAATAGGCGCGGCGGTCAAACAGGATCGCCGACAGGTCATCGGGAAATTCTGCCCCGGCATAGGCCGCCAGCGCTGATTCGATCCCCGCCAGTGCCGCCCGCCCATCCAGATCGGCGGTGCGACGCAACAGGCGCGACAGGCCGGACAGGCCAAGTTCGCCCTCCGCGCCGGGACATTCGGTCAGGCCATCCGACGGGATCAGAAGCCTGTCGCCGGGGTTCAGGATGAAATCCACGGGGTGCCAATCGGCATCGGGCAACAGGCCGATGGGAAAGCCGCCCTGCCCCACCACCTCGACCCGGCCCCCCGCGCGCAGGATCAGGGGGTGGGGATGCCCGGCCTGCACAAGGGTGACCTGACCCGTGGCAAGGTCCAACTCGGCCCAGATCAGGGTGAAATACTGCTCCACCCCGAATTCTTCGGCCATCAGGCGGTTCAGGCGTTGCGCCACCTGATCGGGGGGCACGATCTGGCGGCGGCCGTCCAAACCCACCTCCAGCGCGATGTTGCGATCCCCCGACGCCTCGGACAGCAAGCCCGCCAACCGTGCCGTCATCAACGCCGCTGCCACGCCATGGCCCGCCACATCGACGGCGTAAAGCCCGATCCGCCCCGGCATCAGGTCCACCATCCCCACCAGATCCCCCCCGACATGACCCGAGGGCCGCATCATCAGCGCCACCGCCCCCGCCGGGTAATCGCGGTGGCGGTCACGGATCAGCGATTGCTGCAGGCGCCGGGCTTGCGACAAGTCCGCCTCCATCGCGTCATGGGCGCGGCGCAGGGCGTGGTTCTTGGCCAGAAGTTCCGCCTGCATGCCAAGGATACGCTCGCCCGCGCGCACACGGGCGCGCAGTTCCAGCGCGGAAACCGGCTTGGTCAGGAAGTCATCCGCCCCGCCATCCAAGCCCGTTGCAATCGCCTCTTGCCCCGATTTCGAGGTGAGCAGGATGAAATAGCCATAGCCATCGCGCGGAAGGGCACGGAAGGCCTGACAAAGCTCAGGCCCCGTCAGCCCCGGCATCATCCAGTCCGAGATCACCAGATCGAAATCCTGCCCCCGCGCGAGGGCCAGCGCATCGACCCCGGTCGCCGCCTCTGTCACCGCATAGCCCCAGCGGGCCAGTTGCACCGCCAGCAAATGCCGCTGAGCCCGGCTGTCATCGACAACCAGCACCCGTCGTGACACAGAATCTGTGGCCAAATCGCGCAAGCGGCCCCCTTTCCTGCGGCCAGACTGGGCCAGCGGGGTTAAGCGCGGGTGAAGGCTAAAATGCCGCGCGTTCCGTGGGGCCGCAGTAACCGCCTCTTCACCTTGCTGCGCCAGAACGGGCCTTGGGGGCGTCACGGCATGCGAATGTCAGGGGATGCAGCATGATTGATTGGGACCGGGTGGAAAACCTGCGGCAGGAAATCGGACCAACCGATTTTGCCGAGGTTGTGGCGCTCTTCTTGGAAGAAACCGATGAGGTGGCGGCGCGTATGACTGCAGGCCCCGGATTGCGGGCCGATCTGCATTTCCTGAAAGGCAGCGCGCTGAACCTTGGCTTTCGCGCGCTGGCGCAGCGCTGCGGGCAGGGAGAGGACGCCCTGCGCGATGCCGAAGGATCGGTTGATCCGGCCCCAATTGTGGCGCTGTATCACGCCACGCGGACGGCGTTCCTGCAGACGCTGGAACAGGATCAGATCAGGAATTCGGCCAACAGCTCATCATTGGTGATGTCGCGGTAGGCAAAGCCCTGCGCGTCCAGCTTTTCGCCCAGCGCGGTAAAGTTCTGCGGGCTTTTCGTCTCGATCCCGATCAGGACCGAGCCGAAGTTCCGCGCGGATTTCTTCAGGTATTCAAACCGGGCGATGTCATCATCGGGGCCGAGCATCTCAAGGAATTCGCGCAGGGCACCGGGGCGCTGCGGCATGCGCAGGATGAAGTATTTCTTCACCCCGGAATAGCGTTGCGCGCGTTCCTTGACCTCGGGCAACCGCTCAAAATCGAAATTCCCGCCAGAGGTGACACAGACCACCGTCTTGCCCCGGATCGTGTTGGCCAGTTCGGGCAGCACATCCACCGACAAGGCCCCCGCCGGTTCCAGCACGATGCCTTCGACGTTCAGCATTTCCAGCATCGTCACGCAGATGCGGTCTTCAGGTGCCAAGAGCACCTGTTCCGGGAGCACCCAATCCAGCCGCGCAAAGGTGCGGTTGCCCATCCGGGCCACGGCGGCCCCGTCAACGAAGGAATTCACCCGCGGCAGTTTCACCGGTTCCGCCGCGCGCAAAGCGGCGGTCAGGCTGGCCCCGCCCAAAGGTTCGACAAAGCGATACTCCGTCTCCGGTGCCGCCAGACGCAGATAGCTGGTCACCCCCGCCGACAACCCACCCCCGCCCACCGGCAAGATCACCAGATCGGGCGCGCGGCCCAACTGGTCCATGATTTCCACCCCGACCGAGGATTGGCCAAGGATCACATCCTCATCATCAAAGGGCGACAAGAAATGCGCGCCCTGTTCAGTGCAATAGGCCTGAGAGGCCGCCAGTGTCTGATCGAAATAGTCCCCGGTCAGCACGATCCGCACGTTTTCCGCCCCAAAAGCGCGGGTCTTGTCGATCTTTTGCTGCGGCGTGGTCACCGGCATGAAGATCACGCCCTGCACCCCGAAATGCCGACAGGCAAAGGCCATCCCCTGCGCATGATTGCCCGCGCTGGCGCAGACGAATTGCGTCCGCTCCGGGTGGCTGAGCCGCAGCTTTCGCATTGCGGTAAAGGCCCCGCGCAGCTTGTAACTGCGGACAGGGGTCAAATCCTCACGCTTCAGCCAGATATCGGCGTCATAGCGCTGCGAAAGGTGCTCATTGCGCTGAAGCGGCGTCTCCGGAAACAGATCACGAAGCGCTTCGGTCGCAAGGCGGGCGTCTTGGATGAATTGGGCCATGCGGGGGATAATGCGTGTGGGACGCCGGAAGGCAAGGTCAGGCTGGGCCGCTGCCAGCGATATAGTGGCGGTAAAGGGTGCTCAGAATGGCAAGTGTCAAGGCAAAGGAAAGCCACGTGAGGACAAGATCGAAAACTTCTGTCCAAACGCCCACGAACATCGTCGCGGGGATGCCCAGCGCCAAGCTGCACACCCCGTAAAGAGCTGCAACCACAAACATCGCCCCCGCCGCATTATCGGTCATGGGCAGTATGGCATCCAAATCGCGCTCGTCTCCGATGGCCGCCCCCGGCAAGATAAGCGCAAAGCGCAGGAGCTGCGACGACAGACCGAAAACGATGACGAACATCACGCCCAACCCGGCCCAGCCAAACGATGTCAGCCCGACCCACGACATCAGCCAGACCGCCAGAACAACCAAAAGGCCCGAGACGACGACCACCGCGATAAGGGCCAAAGAATGTGCGTAAACACGGTCAAACCGAACGACGGGACGCCAACCGCAAGGCTCGTCTGACAAAACGTGACCATACCAGCGAACAGCAACCACGCTTAGGGTCAGGACCTATTGATCTTGCTGTTGCGGCATGATTCAGCCTCCGCAAGGAGACCGATCAATGAGCAACCTTTTCTGGCTGACCGACGTGCAGATGGCCCGTCTTCAACCCTTC
>JAIXPH010000043.1 GCA_027486345.1 Paracoccaceae bacterium | reverse complement strand
CGCAGGTTCAGCCTCTCGCGCAGGGCGGTGATGTAGCGCCCCCGCCGCTCGGAGGCGATGGCCCCGTAGAACAGCACGTCGATGTCACGCTCGGTGTTTTGCGGCGCGGCGCGGCGCAGGGGCCGGATCGGCACGAAATACATCTGCTTGAAGGGCAATCCGCGTTCGGTCAGCGCGGCGATGTTGTCGCGTGAGTAATCCAGCACGGCCAGACTGGCATGCATCCGCGCCATATAGGCCTCATCCACCCAGCGCGAAGCGCGGACCTGTTCCATCTGCACCACGATCAGCTTGCCCGGCGGTGGCAGCGTGGCGAACATCTGCGGGGCCACGATGATGTAGAGATCATGGTCGAAACTGGCAGGCATCTCTGTCCCGCGCGTCACGGTAAGCCGCGTCTTGGACAGGGCGGCGGCAAAAGCCTCACCCACGAATTCGGTGTGTTGGGTGGTGACGATATGGACCGTTTGCGCCAAGGCCAGATCACCGGTGGCGATGCGCTGGCGCAGGAAATCGACGTAATCCACCCGCGGCGCGTCTGCGGTGGCTGGTTGGGTCGCCGCCAGATAGGGCGCATACCACGGCGCGAAGATCGGGCGCACGCGGCCGTTCTTCTTGAACAGGATGCGGCGGGTCGCTTTGCGCGGGGTGCCCTGCTTGTCGGCCAGCAACAGCTTGCGCAGCCATCCGCGCGGCTTGCCCCGGCGATGGAAGGCCAGGCGGCGCAGGAAGGTGCTGCCGTAGTAAGACCGGCGCAGGTTGTCCACCTCGGTCTCAAGATCGCGGATGCGCAGGGCGGTCTGCTCGCGCAGCGCGGCAAGCTGGCCGGAAAGCGCCGTCCGTTCCCGCGTCATGGCTGAAAGCTTTTGGCGCAGGGCGTCGCCTTCGTCCCTGTGCCATTTTGCGGCTTCGTCGATCTGCAGGCGCAGTGCATCGGCCTGACGCTCTCCCGCCATCGTGCGCTCGATGATCGCCTCGCTGCGATAGACCGTCTCTTCCAGCAGTCCCCCGCGCACCAACGCCGCCCATGACGGATCGTCCGACGCGATGGCCAGATTGAACAATGGGGCGGGCAGACCGGCGACAGGTTCGGTGCTGTCGATGCCAAAAGACCGGATCTCTCCCGGCCCGTCCTGCAACAACAGGGCAGAGCCATAGACGATGCGCTGGCCGAACATGGTCACATGCGGAAAGCGGCTTTTCAGCAGGGCCGCAAATTCCTCGGCATAGAGTTCCTTGACGTGGAATTCGTTGCGGAAGGCACGCTCGTCCGAATAGGTGCGCTTGTCGGGGCTGGAGATCACCAGCACCCCACCCGGTCGCAACACCCGGCGGATTTCATCCATCATGGCGTCATGTTCGTCGTGATGTTCGATGGTCTCAAAGCTGACGACCACATCGACCGAGGCATCCGGCAGCGGGATGCCCGCACAAGAGCCCACCAGATAGCGCAGGTTGTCCCGCTTGTAGCTGGCGCTGGCATGGGCGACGGCATGGCGGTCGATATCGACGCCCCAGACCCGTTCGGCCCGCTCGGCCATCATCGCGGACCCAAAGCCTTCGCCACAGGCGATGTCCAGCACGCGGCGCCCCTGCACCAGATCCAGACAAAAGCGGTAGCGGTGTTCATGTTCCAGCGCGATGCTGCCACCAAGACCGGGAATGTACCGTTCGCCCGTAAAATCCATTCTGAAATTACCCTGTCACGCTTGAATGCACAGCCTGTGACTTACCACACGGCAAGGCTGGCGCAATTGAAACTGTAAGTTGTGCAGCTTTGATAAACTTTGATCCTCAATGTCTCGTTCCGCTCGAAAGATCAATCCATTCGCACCTGATGGAGCAATTTTTTTACCATTATGATATTATTTGACATCCGATCGCGTTGGTGCGGCCCCCGGCGCAGGCTTTACAGACCGCGACCCTTGGCGCAGACAGGGGAAAACCGCTTGGGATGGGCGCATGGCCGGGATCAAGGATATCGCCGAACGGGCCGGGGCTTCGATCGCCACGGTGTCACGGGTGATCAACGGGTCGGGCTATGTCGCCGCCGCCACCCGCGCCCGGGTCGAGGCCGCGATTGCCGAAAGCGGCTACCGCCCCAATGCGGGCGCGCGGCTGATGCGGACCGCCGAAAGCCGGATGATCGGGCTGTTGCTGCCTGCGCTGGATTTGCATTTCTTCGGCATCCTCGCGCATGAGGTGGAACAGGCGCTGTCGGCGCGGGGGTATCGGGCGCTGATCTGCTCAACCGACGAAGACCCCGCGCGGGAAGAGGAGTATGTTGCCGCCCTGCTGGCACAGCGGGTGGATGGGATGCTGGCCGTCAGCGTGACCGCCGACAGCCGCGCCTTTGCCCGGCTGCTGGCGGCTGGCGTTCCGGTGGTGGGAATTGACCGCGCTTTGCCCGGTCTGGGCGCAGATGTGGTCAAGGCCGATCACGCGATGGGTCTGCGGATTGCAGCGGAACACGTTCTGGCCTTGGGTCATCGCCGCATCGCCATTGTCGGTGCGCCGGGCCATTCGGCACCGATTCAGGAACGACTTGCAGGGGCACGGGATGCTTTGGCGGCGGCGGGGGTGGAGCCTGTCGATGTCCGCATCGGCCCGGTTCACAGCTTTGAGGCCTGCCGCGATCTGGTGCTGGCGATGCTGGACGCAGGCCACAGGCCGACCGCCATTCTTGGCACAACCGATATTGCCGCCATCGGCGCGATCCATGCCTGCGCGATGCGGGGGTTGGCCGTGCCGGGAGATGTGTCGGTGACGGGGTTCGATGACCTGCCCGCCGCGCGCTATGTCATGCCGCAACTGACCACCGTCGCGCATCCTTACCGCGCGATTGCGCGCCATGCGGTGGCCGTTCTGCTGGCGCGCATCGCCGGGACCGAGCCGCCCGTGGCCGCGCCAGAGGTGACGGCCTTGGCGCTGGTCGCACGGGGAACGACCGCCGCGCCTAAGGCCTGAGCGGCGGGTGGTCCGGCATCAGCGCGGCCAAGGGAGGCACGCACCCGGTCGCGGTGGCGGTGGAGAGCGACGCCGCCGCCGAGCGGTGCCCGAGGTCCAGCGCCTGCGCCACCGGCCAGCCTTCGTGCAGGCCAAAGATCACCCCCGCGCAGAAGGCATCCCCCGCGCCCACCGGGCTGATGATCCGTTCGGGCGGGACAGGCGCGGGGCGGGACAGCACCACGTCCTCACCCACCCAAAGGCCCAGTTCGGCGGAATGGATCACCACCGACCGCCGCACCCCGCCCGCCAAGAGCGCCCGCGCGGCGGCGGTCAGGCCCGCCACATCGCCCGGCCCTGCGATGGGCAGACCGGTGGCGCGGGCAGCCTCCACCTCATTCAGGAACAGGTGGTCGATCTCGGGCAGCGTCGCCTGCACCGTGGCGCGAAAGGCGGGGCCATCGTTCGACACAAGGTCCACACAGGTGACCAAGCCAGACGCACGGGCGGCGGAGAGGAGGTCCGCCGCCCCGGTCCGACCATCCGGGCCGATCCGGTCCAGACGGGCGAGCAGGTTCAGATAGCCAAGGTAGAAAATCCGCGCGCCCGTTTGGGCGAGTGTATCCATCGGCACATGATCCGGCCCGAACAGGTCATTGGTGCCCCCGTGGTAGAAAAACGTTCTGCTCTCCCCCGGCACCGTCATCACATGGGTATGCGCAGTGGTGGCATCGGCTTCGGCCAGATGCGCTGTCACTCCTGCGGCAAGACAGGCCGCGCGCACCGTATCGGCATGGCGGTCCCGCCCGATCAGCCCCACCGCATGCAGCGGCAATCCGGTTTGCAAGGCGGCAAGGTCGATCACCACATTCGCGGCACCGCCGCCCACGCCCTCAGCCTCATGCAGGATATGCACAAGATCGCTTTTTGCAGGCCAGCGGTCGATGGCGTGGACGATATCCACGATCCAATTCCCGGCGCAGATGATCCCCCCGGATCGCATCAGGCGACTTCGTTCCACAGCGGGTGGAGCTTGGGTTCATCCTCCACCACCGTCGCGAAACGGCCGATGGGGTCGAGGAAGTAATTGTCCGTCAGGTCATCGTTGCACTGGCTGATCTCGGCCACAAAGACCGCGCCCTGCCCCGGCTCGCCCCAGAAGGAATGCTGCATCCCGCGCGGGATGGTGATGCCCTGACCGGGACGTAGGCGGATCGGATCACCGTAAGGATCGGCCACCACACGGCCATCAACCAGCACGGGCGCATCGCCGAAACTGCCATCACGGGTAAAGGCGACCATCAGGTTTCCGCCGCCGCGCACGATGATATCTTCCAGTTTCATCCTGTGGGCGTGATAGGGCGTCACCTGCCCTTCGGCCACGAACAGCAGTTTTTCGGCATAGGGCAATGTCGCCGGATCGCCCTGCACACCGTTCCGCGCACAGAACAAAGTCAGCCCCTTGGCGGCAAAATCCTCAAGGCCAAAGTCGGTCACATCCCAGCCGAGCTGCCGTTGCCGCAAATGCGCCGAGAGGTCAGGATTGGCCTTGTGGTCGGCCACGGACCACTCCGCCCAATCAGGCAAAAGCCAGCGATACTCGGCCAGCATGGCCTTGGCCGCGCGCAGGGCCGTGTTGATCTCTGACCGTTTCATGCTTGCCCCTGATATTGCACCGCGACGGTGCTGTTGGTGATGCCCGCCTGCAAGGCCGCTGTCAGCACGGCATGGTGATCCGCGGCCTCGGACGGGGTGGCACAGGGGAACCCTTTGGCATCGCCGCCTGCCAGTTCATCGACGAAAGCCGCCCACATCTGCTGAATCGCATCGGTGAAGCCGAATTCGAAAATCCCGCCGGTGATGGTGGGGAATAGACCGGCAAAACCCAGATCCTCGGTCTGCCAGCATTGGGTGCCGCCGGGTTCATAGCGCATGAACTGCCATTGACGCGGCGATTTGGTGGTGAAAAAGGCCGAGCCGTTCATGCCCAAGACCTTGATTGACCAGGTATTCGCCTCTCCGGGTGCGATGCGCCATGTCTTCAGCACCAGCGGGAAATCCCCTGCCGGATCGCGCACGGTGCCGGTGATCGTGGCGTTGTCCCACGTCTCACAGGGCACACGGTTGCCTTTGCCGTCAGGCCGCGTGGTCACACGCTTCACAAGGCTGGCCGTCACAGACTCTGGCCGCCAGCCAAGGCGCAAAGGCACATGCAGCACATGCATCCCCAGATCGCCCATGCAGCCATAGTCGCCGTTCACGCCCACCATGCGCTTCCAGTTGATCGGCTTGTCGGGGTTGATGTCGGATGAATGCAGGAAGGCCGCCTCAACCTCCAGAACCGGGCCGACATGGCCCTTGCGTATGAAGTCCACCACCTTCTGCGCGCCGGGGTAAAACGGCATCTCGGACGAACAGCGCACCAGAAGATCAGGTCGCGCCTTGATCGCGCCGGCGATGGTCGCGCTTTGCGCGGCATCCATGCCAAAGGGCTTTTCGCCGAACAGGTGTTTCCCGGCGGCAAGGATCGCGGGGTAAAGCTCTGCATGCAGCACATGCGGCACCGCGCAATAGACGGCGTCCACATCGGGGTTGGCCAGCAATTCGCGGTAATCGGTGGTCTTTTGGCGCACAGACGGCAGGTGGGTGGAAAACCAGTCCATCAGGCTTTCGTTGGTATCGCAGACCGCCACAATCTCTGGCCGGGCCTTGGCGTCGGTCAGGTGCAGCCAACGCGCGGCGGCACTGGCGAGTTCACGGCCCATCAAGCCGCAGCCGATGATGCCGAAGCGGATCACGCGGGTCATCAGACGGCGTCCTTCAGGAAACGCATCGCGGCATCCGGGCGGGCCCCGTCATGCACCACGGCCATTAGCGCGCGCGTGATGCCGCCGGGGTTGGGGTTGTGAATCACGTTGCGGCCATAAACGATGCCGCGCGCGCCCTGCTGCATCAATTCGGCGGTGCGGGTCAGGATTTCCTCGTCACTCACCTTGCCGCCGCCGCGCACCAGAACCGGGATGCCTTGGGCGATTTCGATGATGCGGTGGTATTCTCGGACATTGTCACAAGGATCGGCCTTGATGATATCGGCCCCCAACTCCACCGCTTGGCGGACCAAGGGCAGGATCAGGTCAATATTGCCATCGACCATATAGCCGCCCTTGGAATTGTCCTGCATCACAAGGGGTTCGACCATCAGGGGCATCCCCATGATGTCACATTCCCGCTTCAGCGCGTTCACGTTGCGAATACAGGCACGATACACCTCGGGCTGGTCGGGCAGCATCAGCAGGTTGACCACCACACAAGCCGCATCCAGCGCCATCGCTTGCTCCACCGGGCGATTGATCACCTCGGAAAACAGCACGCGCGGCAAGGGGGTGCCATAGACATTGGCGATGTCGGTGCGCAGGACGAGCGCGGGGCGGTCCTTGCCGGGGATCGCTTGCAGGATCGGCGCGGTGCCGGGGGGAAGCTGGATCGCATCGGGCTTGGCATCGGCGACGATCCTGATCGCCTTATGCATATCCTCGATCCCGCCGAGGAAGGTCTTTTCGTTGAACATCCCGTGGTCGATCGCCACATCAAAACAATTCCCCGAAACGCCAAACAGGCGGTTCATACGAGCGGATTTCATGCGCGGCGGTCCTTTTGTGGGGGATTGTGTAAACGTTTACATGATGGGGTAATGGGTGGGGGTGAGTCTGTCAACAGGCTTTGCCAAACGGTCAGGCCTGAGCTATCCTCAAATCCGGATTTTCCGTATCTTGGGGAAAATCCATCAAGGAGACACGCTGATGAAAACCCTGTCTGCGACAGTTGCGAGCAAAGAGTTTGGTCGGTTCATGGACATGGTCCAGCGCGAACCCGTGTTGCTGACCAAGAAAGACCGCCCGGTTGCCGTGACGGTGTCCGTCGCGGACTGGGACGAGTTGGTCGCGCTGCGGATAGAACGCGGAATTGCGGCGGGCCTTGCGGATGTCGCCGCAGGGCGCGTTACCGAGATGACTGAAGCGGCGTTTGAAGACCGGATTGCCCGCTTTCGGAGGCGCAGCGCGGAGTCGTGAAGGTCTTTCTTGCCAGAACTGCTGACGATTGCCTGTGGTCCATCTGGGAACAGGATCGTCAGTATTCAGAGGATTTTGCCCACGGCTATCAGGACGCGCTTGATCAGTTCATCCGCTGCACGCTTCGAGACAATCCGCTCATCGGCCATGTCTGGCACGAAGCGCGCGGCATTCGTCGTGCCGTTTTCCGGCAGCGCCACAATATCTACTATACGCTGACGGACGAAATCATCCATGTCTTGTTCATCTTTGACGGGCGAATGGACGTCAATCAGCAGTTTGCGGCGTCAGGACTGAGGTTGGATGACCTGAAGGGTCCTGACGCCTGATCCGTCAGCAGCGGGGGTTTAACACCCCCCCGCAGGATATCTGGACAGAGAAGACCTGCGCGATGCCTTTACAGACCCTTGCTGCGATAGGTCTTGGCCACCCGGTCAATGGCGACGATATAGGCGGCGACGCGCAGGTCTTCGACATCCTTGCGGCCGTGCCAGATCTCGCGCATCGACTGGTAGGCGGTGCGCATCGTGTCATCCAGACCTGACCGCACCAGCGCCAGCTCATCCGATCCGGTCAGGAATTTCTCCTTGAAATCGGGCGACAGCGTCCATCCGAGGTGTTGGTCGGCGGACAACCGCTCCAACTCTTCGACCAGAAGGCGCGAGCGGGATTCTTCGGCCCGGCGCTGCATGCGGCCAAAGCGGATGTGGGACAGGTTCTTGACCCATTCGAAATAGCTGACCGTCACCCCGCCTGCGTTGGCATACATGTCGGGGATGATGACCGTGCCCTTTTGGCGCAGGATTTCGTCGGCGCCAAAGGTGATGGGGCCATTCGCGGCCTCAAGGATCAGCGGGGCTTGGATGCGGGCGGCGTTGTGCAGGTTGATCACGCCCTCCAGCGCGGCGGGGATCAGGATGTCACAGGGCAGTTCCAAGGCGGCGGCGCCGTCGGGGGAGTAGGTTGCCCCCGGATAGCCCGCAAGCCCGCCGGTGGTGGCGAGGTGGCGCTTCACATCCTCGACCGACAGGCCGGTGTCACTGACCAGCGCTCCGTCGCGTTCGATGATGGCGGTGATGATCGCGCCGTCCTCTTCGCTCAGGAACTTCGCGGCGTGATAGCCCACATTGCCAAGGCCTTGGACGATCACGCGCTTGCCCTCAAGCCCGCCGGACAGATGGGCCAGCGCCACATCCTCGGGGTGGCGGAAGAATTCGCGCAGGGCGAATTGCACACCGCGCCCCGTCGCCTCCACCCGGCCCTGAATCCCGCCCGCATGCGGTGGTTTGCCGGTCACGCAGGCCTTGGCATTGATGTCGGTTGTATTCATCCGCGCGTATTGGTCGGCGATCCATGCCATTTCACGTTCCCCTGTCCCCATGTCGGGGGCGGGAACGTTCTGGGCCGGGTGGATCAGGTCGCGCTTGATCAGCTCATAGGCAAAGCGGCGGGTGATCTGTTCCAGCTCATGCTCATCCCATTGGCGCGGGTCGATGCAGAGACCGCCCTTCGATCCGCCAAAGGGCGTTTCCACCAAGGCGCATTTATAGGTCATCAAGGCAGCCAGCGCCTCCACCTCATCCTGATGCACCGACAGGGCATAGCGGATGCCGCCTTTCACCGGTTCCATATGTTCGGAATGGACGGAGCGGTATCCGGTGAAGGTCTCCATTTTGCCGCGCAGGCGGACACCGAAGCGGACGGTGTAGGTGGAGTTGCAGACGCGGATCTTTTCGGCCAGCCCCGGCGACAGGTCCATGTGCTTCACCGCGCGGTGGAACATCAGATCGACGGATTCGCGGAAACTGGGTTCGGTGGTGGTCAGCATGGGTCAATCCTCCCTTGGCGCGGATGCGCATGTGGTATCAATCGCCCCAAAAGGGCGGTGCCCGTTCCAGTCTGAACGGAACTTGCGTCGTTTCGGTTAAACTCAGCCCGCCGCGACGGCGGCAGGTTTCAGGCCGTCGATCCGGCGGCGGATGTCGGACCACAGTTTTTCCACGGGTCGGGACTTTTCCACCGGATCGCGGAACATGGCGATTTCGATCTCTGCCTCCTGATCGGGGGCGGAAATCCGGACAAGGCGGCCTTGGTCCAGATCATCCCCGGCCACCTGCAAGGGCAACCACGCCACACCCAAGCCGGCGCGGGCGGCGGCCTTCAGGCCATCGGCCATGGAATTCTGATACTTCGGGTCCAAGCGACGGGCGAGGTCTTCGTGATCCGACAAGATCCGCGCGGTCAGCTTGCCCAGAAAGCTTTCGTCCGAATAGCGCAGGTAAGGGATGCGCGGGTCATCCAGTTCATAAAGCGGTGTGCCGTCCGCCCCGGCCCCGCTGACCGCGACCATCCGATCCTCGGCCACCGACAAGGCGGCGAAGGTATCGACGATCTGCGAGGTGATGATGTCAGGATGTGAATAGGTCAGCAGGATGTCGGCGGAGCCGGTCAACAGCGCCTCAAGGCAACCCGCCATGTCATCGGCCATCACCTTGATCGCAGGCGGGGTGCGGGCGGCGTAGATCGCGCTGATCAGCGGCGGCAAAAAGGAAATCGCCAGCGCTTGCAGAGAGGCAATGGTCACCATCTCGCCCGCCGCCGTCTGGCTGCGCAGCCGCGACCGGGCGGATGCCAGCATGCGGACCATTTCCAGCGCGGTGGGGCGGAAATCCTCTCCCGCCGGGGTCAGCACGACCGGGTGGACCGAGCGGTCGAACAGCACCGCGCCCACGGCATATTCCAGCTTGCGGATGCGGCGGGTAAAGGCGGGTTGCGTGACGTTGCGGCGCATCGCCGCCTTGGAAAACACGCCAAGGTCGGCCAGCGCCAGGAAATCCTCGATCCAGTCCAGTTCCATGGCCCACATGCCCCGCTGCTTTGTGCCCCGACAGCTACGCCCGCGGCCGCTGTGCGGCAACGGGGGCTGTGACGCCTTTGTAACATGCGTCATTCCAAACGCGTATCATGCGTTTTCGGCATCGGGTTTGCGCGGCAGGCTAGGCCTTGGTCACAAAGCCATCGCGCAGCGCTTGCAGGCGGATCAGGCTGTCGTCGATCATCTTCGAGGTATAGGCATTGCTGGTGGACCAGAGCGAGGAGTGCACCTCGGCATTGTGGCCCACAAGGGGGCGCAGGGTTGCGATGCAATGGGGTTTGAGCGCCTCAAGGTAGCGGTCGATAGCGTGGCGCGTGACGCTTTCGCCCTTCACCGTGAATTCGGACAAGAGCTTCAGCGCGGGGCGGTTGTAGATGCCGAAGACCATGCCGATCACACTGTCCAGATGCAGGAATTCTTCTTCGCCAACCGAGTCGATGCGGGAAATCCGGGCGGCGGGGGACAGGTCGGACAAGAGGCCCGAGAAGACGTCCCACCCGTCAGGCCGGGCGGCCAGATAGTCCTCGATCACCGCCAGACGGGCCACGGCATCGGCGTCAAAGACGGCGTCATCCTCATAGATCGTCAGGGGCACCGGGCCTTGGGCCAGCGCCTTTGTGGCAAGGAATTTGTAGCTGGCGGCGCAGCCTTTCCAGCCGTCGATCTGGCGCAAGCCATGGAAGGGCACCGCGCCGGGCAGACGGTTCGCCTCGGCCGCGCGGTAGCGGGCGAGTTGTTCGGGCAGGGCGAGGATCAGCCGGTTGGACGGCAGGGTCATGTCGGCGGTGGCGGCGTGGAATTCGGATTCGGACAGCACGCCGATCCCATGCAAGGCGCGCAGGATGTGGAAGGTCATCCCCCCGAGATCCTCTGCCTCTGGCAGGCGCAGGGGTTCGCGCCAATCGGCCAGCACCTGCCCGACGCGGGCGACAAACCCATCCACATCATCGCGCGGCACGAATTCGACCAAGGCGTCAAAGGCGGCGTTGTCATGCTGGTCGGCGGCGGTTTCCGACACCACCCGCGCGCCATGGGTCAGCGCCTCGGAGATCCGGGTCGTCTCCAGCAGGGCGTCCTCATAGAAATGGATGTTCACCACCACCTTGGCGCGGTCCAGGGTGGCGCGCATCTGGTCGCCGAAGACTTCGGCCACTGTGGTCAGGGGGAAACGCGCGCGCAGCGCGGCAAGGTAGCGCTGCCGCCGTTCCGATGCGATGGCGCCGTAGAACAGCAGGTCAATGTCGCGCCTGGCCCCGGCATCAGGGCGGGCAAAAGGGCGCATCGGCACGAAGTACAACTGCTTTTGCGGGATCGCCTGTTCCATCAGCGCGGCGATGTTGTCCATCGCGTAATCCAGCACCGCCAGACTGTCGCGCAGCCGCGCCAGATAGGCGGGCGTCACCCATTTCGAGGCGCGCACCTGCTCCATCTGCATCAGGATCGCCTTTTCCGGCGGCGGCAGCGTGGCGAACATTTGTGGGCAGACGACGATGTAAAGGTCGTGGTCAAACTGCGCGGGCATCTGCGTGGCGCATGTTACCTGCAACCGCGTGCCCCGCAGCGCGCGGGCGATGGCGGCCCCCACATATTCGGTATGCGGCGTGGTGACGATCCGCACCGTTTGCGCCTGTGCCAGACGGCCAGACGCGATCACCCCGCGCAGGAAGTCGGCATAGTTCTGGACATGGGCGTTGACCGGGTTGCCGTCAAAGGGCGCATACCAATGGGCAAAGATCGGACGCACCTTGCCATTGCCCTTGAACAGGATGCGCCGAGCAAGGGGGCGGGGCGTGCCCTGCTTGTCCTTCAGGATGATCTTGCGCAGCCAACCGCGCGGCTTGCCGCTCTTGTGGAAGGCCAGCCGGTGCCACAGCGGACGGGGCATGGACGGGTCCGCCCCCGGCAGAGCGGGCGTGGGAAGGCTGGGCTTGGGCGTCTCGGTCATCGGTCGTCCTTGCAGATCGGCAATCGGCGGGCGCATCGGCGCGGCGCGGCCCGACTGTAGCCCGGCGCGCCGCAGCGGAACAGGGTGGATCGGCCCCACCTTGACGCCCCGGCGCGGCGTCGAAACAGTGGCCATTCACCCGGCGACACCGCCGAAGAAGGCCAAGGATCACCATGCGGGCATTGCACACGGCGGATTGGCACATCGGCCAGACCTTGAACGGCTGGTCGCGGGAGGCGGAGCATGTGCTGTTCCTGTCGCGTCTGGCGGATGTGATCGTGACCGAGTCGATCGACCTCTTGCTGGTCGCGGGGGATGTGTTCGACAGCAGCAATCCCTCGGGCGAAAGCCAGCGGCTGCTTTATCGCGCCTTGGCCGACTTCAAGCGGCGGCGTCCGGGTCTGGTGATCGTGATCTCGGGCGGCAACCATGACCCTGCCCTGCGGCTGGAGGCCCCCGCCGATCTGTTCCAGGGCTTTGACATCCATGTCGTGGGCACCGTCGCGCGGCAGGGCGATGCGGTGGACCTTGGCACCCACCTGATCCCGATCCGGGGCCCGGATGGCGCGGTGGCGCTGTATGTGCTGGCCATCCCCTTCTTGCGCGCGGCGGACCTGACCGGCCTGCGCTTTTCCGAGGCGCAGGATGGCCTGACCGTGATCGACGCCGCCCGCCGCTTTCATGCCGAGCTGACGGCGGCGGCGGCAGAGGTTGCCGGGGATGTGCCGATCATCGCCATGGGCCACCTGCATTGCGCGGGCGGGCTGGAGAGTGAGGGCGCGGAACGGCGGCTCTTCATCGGCGGGACCGAAGGCGTGCCGCCCGACATCTATCCCCCGCGTCTGGATTACGTCGCCCTTGGCCATCTGCACGGGCCGCAGAACCTCGATGGTGGGCGCGTGCGCTATTCGGGCAGCGCCTTTCCCTTGTCGGCATCCGAAATCCGCTACCGCCACGGCGTGACAATCCTTGAGGTGACGGGGCGCAGCATCACCCACCGCCACCACGACATCCCGTGGCCTGCCCCCGTCCTGCGCCTGCCCGCCAGTGGCGTGGCGACGCTGGCCGAGTTGGAAGCCGCGCTCGCCGCCCTTCCCGCCTGCGATGACCCGGCGCTGCGCCCGCTCGTCTATGTTGAACTTCTGGCCGAGGATGCCCCCGCCGTCATCATGGCGCGGGCCGAGGCGGTCTTGCGCGCCGCCCCTGTCCGCCCGGCGGGCATCCGCATCCATCGCCCGGAAACCAAGGCGGCGGCCCCCGCCCCCGTCCGGTCCCTGCGCGATACGCGGCCCGAGGATCTGTTCCTTGCCGCCTACCACAAAAAACACGGCACCGTGCCCGAAGATCGCCACCTCGCCGCCTTCCGTGACGCGATGGACGGGGTCTGAACCATGCAAATCCTGTCCATCCGCGGCAAGAACATCGCCAGTCTGGCCCAGCCTTTTGAACTCCGGCTGGACCAAGCGCCCCTCGCCACCGCCGGACTGTTCGCCATCACGGGGGAAACCGGGGCCGGGAAATCCAGCCTTCTGGATGCCATGTGTCTGGCGCTCTACGGCAACTGCCCGCGCCTGTCGGGCGATGGCACCCGCGAAAGCGTGGATGAAGCCGACGGCCAAGAGCTGAAATCCAACGACCCCCGCATGGCCCTACGGCGGGGCGCGGCGGAGGGCTATGCCGAGGTTGCCTTCATCGGCACCGATGGACAGGCCTATGAGGCCGCATGGTCCGCCCGCCGCGCGCGGGGCAAGATCGACGGACGCCTGCAATCCGCCGACCGCAGCCTGCGCCGCCTGTCCGATGGGCAGGTGCTGGACACGCAGGCCACATCGGTGAACAGCCGCATCGTCGCGCTGACCGGCCTGACCTATGACGAATTCCGCCGGACCGTGCTGCTGGCACAGGGGGATTTCGACGCCTTCCTGTCGGCCAAGACCGCCGATCGCGCGGCCATTCTGGAAAAGGTGACGGGGACCGGGATCTACCGCGACATCTCGCGCCGGGTCTTTGACCGCAGCGCGCTCGCGCGGCAGGCGCTGGAAACGCTGGAGGCCCGCCGCGCCGAACATCGTCTGCTGACGCCTGACCAGCGGGCAGAATTGGCCGACCGCGTGGTGGAACTGCGCGCGGCCCAGGCGGCGGATGATCTCGTGGCGGCTGGCGTTCTGGCCGATCTGGCCGCGTGGCGCGCGCGGACCGAGGCGCAGGCGCGCAGGGCGACCGCCGCCGCGCGGTCCGATGCGGCGACGCAAGCCGTAGCTGATCTGACCCCCCTGCGCGATTGGCTGGCCGAATGGGACGCCGCGCGGGTGTTGCGGGGCGAGGTGCGCGAAGGGGCCGAGGCCCGCGCCGCCTTGGCGGCGGCCACGGCGCAGCGCGACGAT
The DNA here is from genome assembly GCA_027486345.1 of Paracoccaceae bacterium. Classification (GTDB taxonomy): domain Bacteria; phylum Pseudomonadota; class Alphaproteobacteria; order Rhodobacterales; family Rhodobacteraceae; genus Paragemmobacter. Next base: position 23,997 of record JAIXPH010000043.1, on the reverse strand, counting down.
CTGGCGGCCAAGGCGGCGGCCCAGACCGCTGTCCTGACCGCGGCGGCTGTGGCGGTGCAATCGGCAACGGCGATGCGGGACGAGGCCGAGGACCGCTTCAAATCCTTCGCCGAGGAGTGGAGCCGCGCCACCGAACTGGACGCCATGATCGCCACCGCGACGACCGAGGTGGCAAAGGCGGCGGATGCGATGAGCCGTCTCGCCGGGCTTCGGGATCAGGCGGCAGGGCGCTTGGGCGATCTGACCGCGACCCGCACCGCGCTGGAACACTCCGTCGCCGGGCATCTTGGCGCGCTGGAGGCCACGCCGGGCCATGCCACCCTGTTGGCCGATTGGACCCTGATCGAGGAACGCCTGGACCGCCGCATCGCCCTGTGCGGGCAGGTTGCGGCGGACACCGCCCGGCGTGACGCGCTGCGCTTGGCCATCGCCGAAGATCGCGCGGCGCGGGACGGTTTGGCCCGACGGATCACGGCTGCCTCTGACCAGATCGACCTTGCGCGGAACACTCAGGCGGCCCTCGCCCCCGAACGCGATGCGTTGCAGGCCGAAAACCCCGGCGCGCGGCTGCAAACCTTGGCGCAGGCCGCCATCGACCTGCAGGCCTTGCGGCAAGCGCAGGGCATGGTGCAGGCCGCCGACACCGCCTTGGCCGAGAGCCAGCAGCGGCAGGCCGACGCCGGCAAGGCGCTGGCCGACGCGACCGGCGACGCGGAGACCGCCGACCGCGCAAGGACAGGGGCGGAGCGCCTGATCGACGCCCTGCGCCGCCCGACCGAAGCCGCACTCGCCGCCGCATCGGCAGAGGCGGACCATCTGCGCCGCCACCTCGTGGCAGGCCAACCCTGCCCTGTGTGTCACGCGACCGATCATCCCCTGATGGCGGATGGCCAGATCGCCGCCCTCGCCGCCGATCTCTGCGCCCGGTTGACGGCAGCGGAGGCCGAGCGGGACCGCGCGCATCAGGCGGGGCTGACCGCACGGGCCCGCCAAACCCAGGCGACAGCGGTGATCGCGGCGGAAACCGCCCGCGCACCGCAACTTTCCGTGGCGGTCACGCAGGCGGAAACGGCTTTCGCGAAAGCCCGGACGGCGCTTTCGGACCACGGGATCGGCGCGGTGCCCGACGATCCGCGCGGCCCCGTGGCGGCGCTGGAGGATTTGGCCAACAGCGTGGCGACCTTGCGGCAGGCGGCAACGGCGGCACAGGCCCGGCTGGCCGATCTGGACCGCCAGCATCTTGCTGCCCAGCAAACCATCGACACCGCCCGCGCCGAAATCGCGGCGGCAGAGACGGCGCAACGCCAAAAGGCCGAGACGATCCGGGCCACCGAAAACGCCATTGCCGCGCTGGACCAATCCATCCCCGCCGCAACGCTGGAGATGACCCGGATTGATGACCGGCTCCGGCCCCTGATGGCGGCGTTTGCCGACCAACCCTACGCTTACGGTGCAGATGGCACCGACGCCTTGGATCGCCTGCGCCAGCACGTGACCCGGCTGCAAGACCTGACCGACCGTCTGGCCCGGGATCGCGCCGCCTTGGCCGAATTGTCACCGCAACTGGCGACAGCCGAGGAAGCGGCCAGCGCCGCCCACCGCGCCATGGCAGAGGCGGAAACCACCCTGACCCGTCGCCAGACCGATCTATCCACCCTGACCGCCGAACGCGGGGCGCTCTTGGGCGGTGAGGATACCGCCACCCACCGCACCCGCCACAATGAGGCGCGCAAGACCGCGCAGACCGCGCTGGAACAGGCCCAGAAAGCCGAAGGCGACGCCCGCGCGCTGCATGCCGAACTCTCGGGCGGCGCGGCAGAGGCGGCAGGGGCCGTGCTCCTCGCCGCAGACCGTCTGTCGCGTGCGGACACGGCGCTGGCCACGGCCTGCGCGGCCGCCGCCCTGCCGCTGGCGCGCGTGCTGGACCTGCACGCAGCACCTGACGCAGAGGTCACCGCGCGCCGCCAAAGGGTGACACAAGCCGCAACCGAACAGGCCGAGGCCTTGGGGGCCCTGCGCGAACGGCAGGCCGAACTCGACGCGCTGGACGCCATCCCCCTGCCCGCGCTGTCACCCGATGCTTTGTCTGCCCAGCAAACGGCACTGGAGACCGCCGCCACTACCCGCGCCGAGGAACAGGGGCGGATCGCCGAGAGACTGGACGCCGACCGTCAGGCCGGTCTGGCCCTCGCGGGGTTGGAGGCCGAGATCACCACCGCCCGGCAGACGGCTGAGACATGGCAGGCGGTGAACGATGCCGTGGGATCGGCCAGCGGCGACCGCTTTGCCCAGATCGCGCAGGCGGTGACGTTGGCGATGCTGGTGGAACGGGCCAACCTGCATCTGAACGACCTGAAACCGCGCTATCAACTGGACGTCGCGGCCTCTGACCTTGCCTTGCAGGTGATCGATCTGGACATGGCCGGGGACCGCCGCCCGGCGCGTCTGCTGTCAGGGGGGGAGCGTTTCCTCGTGTCGCTGGCGCTGGCCTTGGCGTTGTCGGGGATGGGGACGCAAGGGGCCTTGGCGGGCACACTGTTCATCGACGAAGGCTTCGGGTCGCTCGATTCCGACAGCCTCGACCTTGCCATCGACGCGCTGGAGCGGTTGCAGGCACAGGGGCGGATGATCGGCGTCATCAGCCATGTGCAGGCAATGAAAGACCGCATCCCGGTGCAGATCGAAGTCCGCAAGATCGGCGGCGGCGCGAGTGAGGTGCGGCTGAAGGTGCAATGACCCTTGGCCGCACCCCCCCTCAGATCACGGCCTTTTCAAGGAAGGGCCGGTTCTCGATGATCCGCTCATATCCCACTTCGGTCAGGTCCAGCGTGCGGTAGCCGCCGTAGGTGATGAGTTCCGACACCCCGCGCCCGGCGGCGGGGCCCTGTTGCAACCCATGCCCCGAAAAGCCGTTGGCAAAGACGAAATTCGTCACCTCCGGATGCCGCCCGACGATCAGATTGTGGTCCAGAGTGTTGAAATCGTAATGCCCGGCCCATTGGTTGACGACCTTGATCGCCTCGAACTGCGGCGAACGTGCCGCCAGCATCGGCCAGATCTGATCCTCGAACTCCGCCCAGCGGGGTTCGAAATCGTCCCAATCCACTGCGGGGTCCTCCACGGGCACCGCCCCGGACAGGAAATAGCGCCCCTCTGGCCGGCAGAACACGCCGGACGGGTCGATCATCAGCGGCAGACGGCCGCCGTTGACCGTGGCGCTGCCTTCGGGCGTTTGGGCGCAGTCAAAGACGAAAAGCGTACGCTTTCGCGGCTCCACCGGCACATCCAGACCCGCCATCCGCGCGGTCAGCGCCGCACGCGGACCCGAGGCGTTGACGATGGTGCCCGCCGCAATCACCGCGCCGGATTTCAGCGTGACCGAATGCACCGCGTTGCCACTGCGCCCGATGGCCACCACCTCATCGGTCACGACCTCTGCCCCCAACGCCCGCGCCTTGGCGCGAAAGCCGTTCATCAGGCCAGTGTTGGAAAACCACCCCTCGCCCGATTGACCATAGCTGGCAAGACGGATGTCATCGACGTTCAGATGCGGGAAGGCGCGATGCAGTGCTGCCTGATCCCACAGCACCACATCCGCGCCACAGGCCACCTGCACGGCATGGTTTTCGCGCAGGGTCTGTTCCTGTGCCTCTGTCCCCGCCAGAAACAGATAGCCGCCGGAGTGGAAGTTCAGATCGGGCGCGGCCTCACCCGCCACCTGCATGGTCTGGGCGAAGTCCTGAATGAAGCGCGTGCCGAATTGGCTGATCTTGACGTTGATCGGGTTGGAAAACTGCGTCCGGATCGACGCGGCCGACAGCGAGGTCGAGGCGTGGCGATAGGTCGGGTCGCGTTCGACCACCAGAACCGAGCCGTTGAAATCCGGATTCGCCATCAGGAAATAGGCGACCGCCGATCCGATGACGGCCCCGCCGACGATCACCACATCGTAAGACGCTTTCATGCCGTCACCTCATCATCCGGGTGGCCCAGATCGACGAACCAACCGCCCAAGTGCTGCGCCGCGGGGGCTTTGGGGTCTGGGGTCGGGGTCTTGGCCTCCACCCCGGCGCGGAAGGGTTCGGTGTTGTCCTGCGGGACATAGCCCAGATGCGCGGCAAGGCGGTTGTCCACGGGTTTCACGCGGTTGTCGGACATGCCAAACGACACCGTGAACCCCACGCGCGGCGCGGTCAGCGCGGCGCTGACCAGCCGGTTGCAATCGTCAAACGACAGCCAAGACCACAGCATCCGCCGGTCCGCCGGTTCGGGGAAGGAAGAGAAGATGCGCAGCGCGGCCGTCTCGATCCCGAACTTGTCCCAGTAAAGACGGCCCAGATCCTCGACAAAGCATTTCGACAGACCGTAAAGGCCATCGGGGCGGTGCGGAGCGTTGGCGTCGATCTGATCCTCCAGCCGGTGATAGCCGATGGCATGCACGGAACTGGCATAGACCACGCGGCGGACGCCGTTTTTGCGGGCGGCCTCGTAGATGTGATAGCTGCCCCGGATATTGGCGTTCAGCACCTCTTCCCACGGGCGTTCCAAGGGCGCACCGCCGAAGTGGACGATGGCCTGCACGTCCTTGGCCGCAGCCATCACCGCCGCCTCATCGGCAAGGTCAAAAGTCAACGCCTCTTCATTGGGGGCAAGGTCGGTGATCGCCACCCGATCCGCCAGCCGCAGACGGTTGCAGAGCGGCGCAAGGCCCCGGCGCAACTGGGTGCCAAGACGGCCAGCGGCCCCGGTCAACAGGATCGTGTCATAAGGTTTGGTCATCACGCCTCCGATAGGGCGGCGACGGCGCGGCTGATGCGAGCGATGGCCTCGACCAGCAGGGCGTCAGAAGTTGCAGTGGAAATGCGAAAGAACGGCGACAGGCCATAGGCCGCGCCGGGGACCGAGGCGACATGGCCTTCGTGCAGCAGATACTGTGCGACGGCGGTATCATCGGTCAGGAGATCGCCCTTTGGCGTGCGTTTGCCGATCAGACCGGCGCAGCCGATATAGGCGTAAAACGCACCTTCGGGCGGCGGCAGGGTCAGGCCGGGGATGCCCGCAATCCCCGCCACCACCAGATCGCGCCGCCGCTGGAACGCCGCGCGAAACTGCGGGATGCAGTCTTGTGGCCCGGTCAGTGCCGCCAGCGCCGCCGCCTGCATCGGGGCTGCGACAGAGGTGACGGATTGGCTTTGCACCGTGTTCATCGCCCGCAGCAGCGGCGCAGGCCCCGCCGCATAGCCCACCCGCCAGCCTGTCATCGCATAGGCCTTGGCCACACCGTTGACGGTCAAGGTCCGCTCACGCAGATCCGGGCAGGCGGCGGCAAAGCTGACGAACTGCCGCCCGTCAAACAGGATATGCTCATAAATCTCATCCGACAGGATCAGCACCTGCGGATGATCCGCGAGGACCGCCCTCAATGCCTGCAAATCGGCGCGGGAATAGGCAGCCCCTGACGGATTGCCCGGCATGTTCAGGAACAGCCATTTCGTGCGCGGCGTGATCGCGGCGCGCAGGGCGTCGGGCGTCAGGCGGAACCCATCCTCGGCGGCGCAGACCGGCATGACGGGAACGCCGCCCAGAAGTTTGACCATTTCCGGGTAGCTGACAAAATAGGGGGCCGGGATGATCGCCTGATCGCCGTCATTCAGCGTGGCCATCAGCGCGTTGAAGATGATCTGCTTGGCCCCGTTGGCCACCACGATGTCATCCGGGCCATAGTCCAAGCCATTCTCGCGCCGGAACTTCTCGGCTACGGCGGCGCGCAGGGCGGGGGTTCCGGCGGCGGCGGTGTACAGCGTCTCCCCCCTCACCGCAGCCGCATGGGCGGCTTGGGCGATATGCGGGGGCGTGGGGAAATCGGGCTCCCCCAGCCCAAGGTCGATGACATCGACGCCCGTGGCCCGCAGCGCCTTGGCCGCCATGGATGCGGCCATGGAGGCAGAGGGTTTAACGGACGATAAGCGGTCTGCGACATAGCTCATTTGGTCACATAGCCCTTCGCCACATCTGCCGCCCGCGCCGCCGGATCGCGCTGCGCCGGATCGCCGAAGCCGCCGCCCCCCGGCAGGTGCAGGACCAAGCGTCGACCGGCGGGCACATGCTGCCAACCCTTGGGATTCAATTCGGTGCCATCATCCAGCATCGCCGACCCTTTGGCCCCGTCCTGCCCGCCATCCCGCCCGCGAGGCGCGATGCGGGTGCGGTCGAACATGGCGGAAAAGTCGAACTCATGGCCCTGCGCAGGTTCAATCTCAATGATCTGCCCCAAACCGCCGCGATACTGCCCATCGCCGCCGGAGTCAGGCCGCAACTCCTTGCGCCAGATCACCACGGGGCCGGTCTGCTCGGTCGCTTCAATCGGCATGGTCATCACGCCCGACGGAAAGGCTGTGGCGGCAAGGCCATCTTGCGCGGGCCGTGCGCCCATGCCACCCGAGTTGAACATCAAAATCTCCGCCCGCCGTCCCGCGCCCCCCTTCACCGGGCGCACCGACATGTGGATGTTCCACAAGGCCGCCGCCCCTTCGGCGAGGATGCGTCCCGGCAGGGCTTGGGCCAAAGCGCCCAGCACAAGATCGGGGACCATATGGCCAAAGACATGGCGCAAAGCCACCGGCGCGGGCCGGGGGGCGTTCAGGATGTTTTCGGGACTGGAGATGGTGAAGGGTTCCAACGAGGCCCAGTTGTTCGGGATATCCGGGGCCACCACGCATTTCAGCGCATAGCAGGCATAGGCCTTGGTGTAGATGATCGGCACATTGATGCCCCAGCGGCTGACGCCATCCGTGCCGCCGAAATCGACATTCACCGTGTCATCGCGGGTTTCCACCGTGGCGACCAGCGTGACGGGTTTGTCATAGCCATCCGTCACCATGCGGTTGGTCCATGTCCCGCGCGGCAGGGCGGCGATCCGGTCCAGCGTCGCCTTGCGGGTGCGGGAAAAGATGAACTCGGCCAGATCGTCGAGGGTCGAAAGACCAATCTCCTCCATCATCGCGATCAGGCGGCGGTGGCCCACATCGTTGCACGCGGCGAGAGAGTAGAAATCCCCCACCACCTGATCCGGTTCGCGCACGTTGGACCGAAGCAAGGCCACCAGCGTGGCATTGACCGTGCCTCGTTCGGCGAATTTCATGATCGGAAGTTGGATGCCCTCTTCATAGACCGACTTCGCATCCGCACCAAAGCCGCGCCCGCCGACATCGACGACATGGGCGGTGCAGGCAAAGAACCCCACCAGAACATCGCCCTTGAAACTGGGCGACACCATCGTGATGTCGTGCAAATGTCCCGTGCCCTTCCACGGATCATTGGTCACATAGGTATCGCCGGGGAACATGTTTTCCCGGCCAATCTCGGTGATGAAATGGAGCACCGCCTCGGCCATCGTGTTCACATGGCCGGGGGTGCCGGTGACGGCCTGGGCCAGCATCCGGCCCTGCGGGTCAAACACACCCGCCGACAGATCGCCCGCTTCACGCACCGATGTGGAAAAGGCGGTGCGCAGCAGGGTCATCGCCTGTTCTTCCACCACGGAAATCAGGCGGTTCCACATGACCTGCATGTGAATCTCACGGGTCTGGTCCTGTGCGGTCATTTCGACGACCCCTTCCGAAGCATCAACAGCGACCCATCCGCCTGCACTACCACATCAAAGGGCGCAGTCACGACGGTTGAGGTTTCGCGTTCCACGATCACGACGGGGCCAGAGAGCCTGTCGCCCGACGCCAGCGAGTCCCGCGCGACAATCCCGGTTTGCAGCATCCGGGCAGAGGAGGGATCGAAGACGTCGCGCCATTCCGTCACTTGCACCGCACGGCTGCCCATTGTAAGCGCGACCCGTTCCGGAGCGGGGCGCTCATCGGCGGATTTGACGGACAGAGTGACCACCTCAATCTCCAACCCCGACAGCCCGTCAATCGCGCGACCAAAGAAGCGGGCATAGGCGTCAAGGAATTGCCCCCGGATCAGGTCGGCATCGCCCGCGTCAAAGGGATGATCCGGCAAGGGCACCGGAATCTCCCACCCTTGCCCGCGATAGCGCATGAAGGCGGTGATCTCACTTTGGATCGCGCCAGCGGTGCCTTGGCGGACAAAACGCTCCGCCGTCGCCTTCAAATCGGCAATCAGCGCGTTGAATGCTGCCGGGTCAAAGGCGGAAAGCGGGATGATCCGCGAGGCCAGCGATTCATAGCCAAACGGCGCTTTCAGGAACCCGATGGCCGACCCCACCCCCGCGCCTTGCGGGATCAGGCAGCGGTCGATGCCCAGTTTCTCACACAGCCGCGCGGCGTGCAGGGGGGCGGCCCCGCCAAAGGCCACCATCATGTTGTCGGCGATGTTCTTGCCGCTTTCCACGGCATGGACGCGGGCGGCGTTGGCCATGTTCTCATCCACCACCTCGGCGATGCCAAAGGCGGCGGCTTCAATCCCCAAGGACAAGGGCGCACCCACATCCTGGTCAATCGCGGCCTCGGCCAAGTCCATGGAAAGCTTGATCGCCCCACCGGCGAAGTTGTCGGGGTCCAGCTTGCCCAAGACCAGATCGGCATCGGTGATCGCAGGCCGCATCCCGCCGCGCTGGTAACAGGCCGGTCCGGGTTCGGACCCCGCGCTTTCCGGCCCGGTCTGAATCCGCCCCATCGCATCGACATGGGCGAGAGAGCCACCGCCTGCGCCAATCTCGATCATCTCGATCACCGGGATCGAGATCGGCATGCCAGAGCCTTTGGCAAAGCGGGTCGTCCGCGCCACCTCAAAGCTGCGGGCGGTTTTGGGAGAGAAATCCTCGATCAGGCAGATCTTGGCGGTGGTGCCTCCCATGTCATAGCTGACGACCCGGCCCAGCCCAAAACGCTGCGCCACATCGGCGGCGAAGATGGCCCCCCCGGCGGGGCCGGATTCCACCAGCCGCACCGGGAATTCCGCCGCCGTCTGAACCGAGACCAGACCGCCACCCGAATGGATCATGAACACCGGGCAGCCCGCGCCGCGCTCCGTCAGGCGCACCTGCAAACGGTCCAGATAGCTGGCCATCTGCGGGCGGACGTAAGCATTCGCGCAGACGGTGTTGAAGCGTTCAAACTCGCGCATTTGGGGCGAGACGTCGGACGAAATCGACACCGGCAGATCGCAGACCGCCGCGATGATTTCCCGCGCGCGGCGTTCATGGGCGGGGTTCAGGTAGGAATGGATGAACCCGATCGCCACCGCACCATAACCGCCCGCCGCTATCCGTTCCGCCAGCGCCTGCAAACCCGCCTCATCCAGCGGTGCAAGTTCCTGGCCCTGCGCGCCGATGCGGCCCTTGACGGGAAAGCGGTCCTCTCGCGGGACCAAGGGCGTGGGCAGGGTCAGGTTCAGATCATATTGGTCAAAGCGGCTTTCGGTCCGCATCTCGATCACGTCGCGGAAGCCTTCGGTGGTGACAAAGGCCACCTTGGCCCCACGCCGTTCGATCAGCGCATTGGTGGCAAGGGTGGTGCCGTGGATCACGATCTCCAAATCACCATAGCCAATCCCGGCCTCGGCCAGCACCTGATCCATCCCGTCCAGAATGGCCTGTTCGGGGGCGGCGTAATTGGTCAGCACCTTGGTGGAGGTCATCTTGCCCCGACAGTCCAGCACGATGTCGGTGAAGGTGCCGCCGATGTCTGCCCCCAGTCGGATGGTCATGGCTTCACCTGCTTGGCCAAGGCTGCAGCGCGGATTTGACTCAGGGTCATGCGCGGGGTCAGCGCCTCGGGCGAGATATCAAGGTCAAGGACCGCGCCTCTGTCCGACGCCAAGGCGCGGTCAAAGGCGGCGGCGAAATCCTCGGTCCGTTCGACGCGCTCGGCATGAAAGCCGTAGGCACGGGCGAGGGCCGCGAAGTCGGGGTTGACCATCGCGGTGCCCGACACGCGGGTGGGGTATTCGCGCTCTTGATGGGCGCGGATGGTGCCGTAAATGCCGTTGTTCAGGATCAGCACGATGGGTTGCGCGCCATATTGCAGCGCGGTGGCCAGTTCCTGACAGTTCATCTGGAAATCGCCATCCCCGGCAAAGCAGACTACCCGGCGGTCAGGATGGGCAATCTTGGCGGCAATCGCGGCGGGCAGGCCATAACCCATTGCGCCCGATTGCGGTGCCAGAAGCCGCGCCTTGGCCCCGAATTTATAGAACTTGTTCGGCCAGACAGTGAAATTCCCCGCGCCATTGGTCAGAATGGCATCCTCGGGCAAGACATCGCGCAGATGAGCGGTGACGATACCCATATCGACGGGCGAGGGTTGGGGGGGCAAATCAAAGCTCGCCTCCCACTCCGCCCGTGCCTGCGCGCGCCATGCAGACCATCCGCCCGTGACCGGCGACAAGGCGGCGGCAAAGGCGTTCGGGCCGGCATGGATGCCAAGGGTGGGCTGGTAGATTTTGCCGATCTCACGGTCCGACCCATGCACATGGATCAGCTTTTGCCGCGCCACAGGGACCGACAGCAGTGTGTAACCATCAGTCGTCATCTCACCAAAGCGCACATTGACGGCAAGGATCACATCGGCCTGCGCGATCAGGCGTTTGACGTTGGCGGGCATGCCCACCCCGGCCTCACCGGCATAGACCGGAGAGAAGTTGTCGAACTGATCCTGATAACGGAAGGCCGCAACCACGGGGATGTCGCTGGCCTCGGCGAAGGCTTGCAGCGCGGCCCGCCCCGCCCCCGTCCAGTTGCAGCCGCCCATCAGGATCAACGGGCGTTCGGCGGTGGAGAGCAGCGACAAGGCGTCGGCCAGCGTCGCCGCATCGGGGGCGGCCTCAGCAATGCGAGTGGGGCCTTGCAAGGGCGCGGCTTCGGTCAGGCTGGTCAGCATATCCTCGGGCAAAGCCACGACCACGGGACCGGGCCGCCCGGTGGTGGCCGTCACCCAAGCGCGGCCAAGGATTTCCGGCATCCGGTCCAGCGCATCAATCTGCACCGCCCATTTCGCCATCGTGCCAAAGACGGCGCGGTAGTCGATTTCCTGAAACGCTTCGCGCCCGATCATGTCGGTGCCAACTTGGCCGACAAAGACCATCATCGGCGCGGAATCCTGCATCGCGGTATGGATGCCGATGGCGGCATTGGTTACCCCCGGCCCGCGCGTCACGAGGCAGATGCCCGGACTGCCGGTCAGCTTGCCCCATGCGGCGGCCATGAAGGCGGCACCCCCTTCGTTCCGGCAGTTGATGAAATCAAGCTTGCCTTCGGTGTCGTGCAGCGCATCCAGCACCGCCAGATAGCTTTCCCCCGGCACCCCGAAGGCCTTTGTCGCGCCAAGCGCCACAAGGCTTTCGACCAAGACCTGACCGCCATTCCTGAGCATGCACCCATCCCCGTCTTTTGGCCCCTGCTGCAAAAGGCGGGGCGTGTTGCTTGCATAGTGATCCCCCAAGCGATGGCGGAAAACAAAGATCGCCACGCGTTTGGAAAGATTTTCTTTTCTGACGCTACCAGCGTTGCGCCAACAGCCAGCGGTGCAGGGCGGCGACATGTTTTGCCCGCAACCGCGATTTGGTGGTGATCAGATAGAAGCCCGGAACCGACCCCTCTGGCATCCCCGACAACGCCTCCACCCCCAAGGGCGCGACCAAACTGCCAGCGGCGATGTCCTCTTGCGCGTCCAGCATTGACACCAACCCGACGCCCAGACCCTGTTGCGCGGCGCGGCGCATGGTGGCGGAATCGTCAAAGGTCAGGCTGCGGTCCAGCTCGGACACCGGAAGACCGAGATAGGACAGGATATCCGGCCACAACCGCCGCGACCGGGCGGGTTGCAGCAAGGGAAACGCCAGCAAATCCTGCGGGCCAGTGATCCGCGCCGCCATATCCGGGCGGCAACAGATCACCTTGGGGTCGCGCAGCAGCAAGGCGCTTTCCACATCGCGCCGGTCGCCATAGCCCCATTGCACGGCAAGGTCGATCTGGTCCCGCTCAAGGTCCACAAGATCGATCATCGTGGTCAGGCCGATCTCTGCCTCTGGCACGGCTTGGCGGAAATCGGCCAAGCGCGGCATCAGGAAACGCGTGCCGAAATAGGGGCTGACGTTCAGGTTGATGCGGTCCCGGTCGCGCGGGCCGGTGACGCGGCGCAGACCTTCCTCGAACTCGGCAAAGCCTGCCGCCACGTAATGCGACAGCGTGATCGCCTTTTCCGTCAGGCGGATGCCGCGCCCCTCGCGTTCCATCAGCACGATGCCGAGCGCATCCTCCAGCAACTTGATCTGCTGGCCCACCGCCTGCGGGGTGACATAAAGCTCTTCCGCCGCCTCGCGCAGCGACCGGTGACGGACGACGGCATGAAACACGCGCAGGGCGTTGAGCGGCGGCAAACGGGATTTCGCGGTCATCTTGGGGCTTTCGGGGGGGGCCAGGCCGCTGACAGCTATCACCCGGCCTGCGGTTTGAAAGATAAATCTTCGCGCGGGCGACAGGAGGGCCAATTCGGCCCGGGCTAACACGCCGAAAATCTCACCCGTTTCATGCTTTGGCACGGCGCTTGCGCTGCGTCCCCCGGGCATAGGAGCGCGCGTGATGGATCTGGCAACGACAATCGGCTTTTTCGGCGGCATCGCCGCCGTGGTCGGCACCATGCTGACCGGGGGCCACATCATGCCCTTCGTGTCGATGCATGGCTTTACCATCGTGTTCGTCGGCGGCTTTTTCGCGGTGATGTATACCGCGCCGATGCCAGTGTTTCTGGCCTCCTTCAAGGCGATGGGCACGGCGTTCAAGAAACACGACTATGACATCGCCCCGCTGGCCGAGTTGATGTCCGGCCTTGCCGCCACCGCGCGCAAGGATGGGCTGATGGCGCTGGAAGGCCGCGAGATGCCGCAGAAATTCGTCCAACGCGGCTTGCAGATGCTGATCGACGGCGCGGATGAATACAAACTTGCCTCGCAATTGCAGGACGAAATCGCCGCGATGAAGGCCCGCCATCAGGCCAAGCAGGATGTGGTCAAGGCCTGGGTCGAACTCGGCCCCGCCTACGGTATGATCGGCACGCTGATCGGTCTGGTCGAGATGATGGGCAACATGGAAGACCCCTCATCGGTGGGCAAGGGCATGGCGACGGCGCTGGTGGGCACGATGTATGGCGCCATCGCCGCCAACGTGATGTTCGGCCCGATGGCGACCAAGCTGAAGAACAACACCGCGCGCGAGGTGGCGTATTGCGAGGCCGCGATCGAAGGCTTGCGCGGCATCGCCCGCACCGAAGCGCCGCGCAACATTCTGGACAAACTGCTTGCCCGCGTTCCGGCGGCCGAGCGTGAGAAGATGCAAGCGGCGGCCTAAGGCCCTCCGCGAGGATACGTGAATGAGCAAGGCACCGGCCAAGGCTGGCAAGGGCGATCACCACGACCACGATCATGGCCATGGCGGTGGGCATGGCGGCGGCGGGCACGACGATCACGGCGGCGGGCATTGCCCCCCGCCGTGGATTATCACCTTCGCCGACATGTCCGTGCTCTTGATGGCGTTCTTTGTCATCATGCTGATGGCGGCGGAAACCGATGTGCCGAAGTTCAACGCCTTTGCCAGCGTGATGCGCCAGACCTTCGGGCAGGTGCCGCTTGACCCCAATGACGCCGACAAGGGGGGGACGTCGATCCTCGATCTGCATTTCGGCCCGCAATCGGGCGAACAGACCAACGACCCACCCGCCACAACGCCCCAATCGGGCGACCCTGACGTTCCCGACAGCGGCAAGGCCGAAGGTGTGGACAAACCGGGCGGCGGGGCCTCTGGCGGGGCGACGCCGGATGGCAAATCGGCCACGTCTCAGGACGGTGCCGCCTCAAGCGCGCAGAACGGCGTGGATGAGGCCGCCAAGGCGCTGGCCAAGGCCATGGCCGACGCCGTCGCCGCTGGCGAACTGACCGTGGAAAGCGAAGCGGGCAAGGTCGTCGTGCGCCTGCCCAAGGGCACCGGAAAGGCCGAGGCTGAAAAGATCGCCGCCGCCATCGGGGCCGCGGCCGACGCGGCAGGCAAGGCCAAGGCCGAACAGGCGAAGGCCGAAGCGGCCGACCAAGCGGCCCAAACTGCCGGAACAGAGACCGCCGCCGCACCACGAGCAGCCTCAGACCAAACCGCCACAGAACAGACCGCCGCTGGACAGGCCGCCGCTGGACAGGCCGCCGAAGGCACGGCCACGGCTGGCGATGCGGGCGGCGGGGCCACGGGCACCGGCATCGTCCGCGCCAAGATGGCAGCGCTGAAAATGGGCATGATCCTGCAAGAGGAAATGGCCGACGGGCAGGTCTCTGTCGAGCAGCGCGACGGCGCAGTGGTGGTGACCGTCGGTGCGGGCGGGGCCTTCATCTCTGGCTCTGCCGACATGACCGCTGAGGCGCAGGGGATCATGCAAAAGCTGGTGCAGGTGTCGAAAAAGGCCAAGCGGGTGGTGGTCACAGGTCACACCGACAATGTGCCCCTGTCGGGGGGGCAATACCGCGACAACTGGGAACTCGGCGCGGCCCGTGCCGCCAGCGTGGTGCGTGAGATCACGGCCAGCGGGGTTCTGCCCTCGGCGGAACTGGTGGCGACCAGCAAGGGCGACACCGAGCCGATCGCCTCAAACGACACCGAGGAAGGCCGGGCCAGGAACCGGCGGATCGAAATTGAAATCGAATTCGACGAAGGAGAATCGCCGTGAAGCTCTATGCCGCCACCTGCCTGACCTGCCGGATGATCCGCCGGTTCCTGCTTGCGTTTCTGTTCGGAGGCGTGCTGGCCTGGCAGATCACTGGGGCCAACCCCTTCCATCCCGGCAGCGGCCTGCCGATGGACGGGCTGCTGTTCGTGGCCGTGATCTTCGCCTTTCTCAGCGTTTTCATGCGGATGCGGGAAATGCGCGCCCGGTTCCGCCGCCGGGGGTGACGCCCGGCCCTCTCACCAAAAGTCGGTCCCGGCGTGCCATTGGCATCGTTCATCTAATCTTGGGACTTTTGGGGTCGTATCGCAGAGCACATTAACGCGGAGAGTGACCCTGTCGCACGCGCTTCCCCACGATCTGCCCGCAGCTGGGACGCTGCCGCTTTGGCGCAGGGTCCTGCGTACCATGCTCACGCTGGGCGTTCTGGTCCTTTGCCTGTGGCTCAGCCGCGGTCATCTGACCGGGCTGAAACCTGCCGATCTGTGGGACAGCCTCACCGCCCTGACTCCGACGCAATGGCTGGTGGCGCTGCTGGCGACGGGGGCGGCGTTCCTGTGCGTGGCGGGACAGGAACGCGCCATAGTGCAGCACTTGGGCTACCGGATCGACCCCGCCCATGGCCGGGGTGCGGCGATGGCGGCGGCGGCGGTGTCGCAGACGCTGGGATTCGGGCCAGTGGTCGGGGCCATCGTGCGGCGGCGGTTGCTGCCCGATCTGACCACGGCGCAATCCTTTGCCATCTCCGCCGCCATCACGCTGTTCTTCTTTGCCGGGTTAGGGATGTTGCTGCTGGCGCTGATCGCCCTTCACCCCATCCATCCCCTGCGCGAAGAGGCGCGGGTGGGGCTGGTCCTCTGTTCTGTCCTTGGCGTGGCGCTGGCGCTGCTGCCGTGGCGCAGTGTCATGGGCGTGGCGAAACCGCCGGTCTTCACCGTGCTGCGGCTGGTGGTCTGGGTGGGGATGGACATCCTCTGCCTCGGACTGGCCTTCTGGATGCTGCTGCCCGCCGCCGCGACTCCGGCCTTCCTGCATGCGATGCCGGTCTTTGTCATGGCGCTGGGGGTGGGGCTGGCCTCGGGCAGCCCGGCAGGCACCGGCCCGTTCGAGGCGGCGGTGCTGTCCTCATTGCCCGATGTGGATCAATCCGGTCTGGTGGCGGGCATCCTCGCCTTTCGGCTGGTGGCCTATGCCCTGCCCGCGGCGGTCGGCGCGGTCTGGGCGCTGATCGGGCGGCGTCTCTTGCCCGCACCGCGCCTGCCGGTGCTGGCCCCCGTCGCCCCCTGCCCCAATCGGCTGGCCAGCGTCGACCGGGCTGAGGTGCAATTGGCCCGCCAAGGCACCCTGACCCTTCTGTCCGATCCGGGCGGGGCGCTGTGGTTGTCCGCCGCGCTGCCGGGCGCGCGCGCCTTTGTCGGTGATCCGGTGGGGGCGGCGTGCCGCCATGGCCTGACCGGGGCCGCGCTGGATCTCTGCCGGGGCGAGGGGCGGGGGCCGCTGTTCTACAAGACCGGCCCCGCCACCGCCGCCGCGCTGCGTCGCCGGGGCCTGACCGTGCGCCCCATCGCGCGCGAGGCCGTGCTGAACCCCCAGACCTTCACCCTGACCGGACCCGCCCGCGCCGGTCTGCGCCGCAAGTTGCGACATGCGGCACAGGCAGGGGTGGCGGTGACCGAACCCGACCGCCTGCCGCTGCCGGAAATGGCCGAGGTGGCAAGGCTTTGGGCCGCGCGGCAGGGGCAGGAACGCGGCTGGTCCATGGGCCGTTGGGACAGCGATTATGTGGCGGGCCAGCGCGTCTTGACCGCACGGGATGGCGCGGGGCGTCTGGTTGCCTTCATCAGCTTTCATGCCAGCCGCCGCGAATGGGTGCTGGACCTGATCCGCGCCACGGAGCCTATGCCCGACGGCACGCTTTATGCGCTGATCGTGGCGGCGCTCGACGCAGCGCGGCGCGAGGGCGTGGACCGCCTGTCACTGGCCGCCGTGCCGCTGCGCGATTTGGGCCTGCCGCCGCTCTTGGCCCCGCTGGTGCGGCACGCGCTGCGCCGGAGCGAGGGTCTGGTGCAGTTCAAGCAGGCCTTCGCCCCACGCTGGGAACGGCGCTACATCGCGGCGCGCGGGCCGGTGCGTCTGGCGCTGGCCGGGATGATGGTGGTCTGGGCAGTACACCGCCCCGCCGCCCCGACGGCGACAGACCCACTGCGCCGGGGCGCTCGCCGCGTCGCCGCCCTGCGCTGAGGGCGCGCGGGATCACAGCAGCAGATCCGCCGCGATCAGGGCCGCCACGCCGGTCAGCCCGATCTGGAAATCCGCCCGCGCGTCGCCCGTCACATCGCCGCTCAGGATCAGGTCGGCACCCGCCGCCGTGACCCAGACCGCATGGGCCGCGGCAGTCGATCCGGCAAAGGCAAAGGACTGGTCCCCCGCCATGCCGCCATTGGCGTCGATCCCGCGCAGGTCGATGTCGTCTATGCCCGAGAGGAAAGACTGCACCACATCCCGCGGCGACCCGACCGCGCTGTCGGCGATGCTGTTGAACACAAAGACATCCCGGTCCCTGTCGGCACCGCCCGACATCACATCGCGTCCGGTCCCGCCCAGCAGGCTGTCGGCCCCCGCCCCACCGTTGAGCGTATCCGCCCCGCCCCCGCCGCTCAGGACATTGGCCAGCGCCGAGCCTGTCAGCCGATCCGCCCCCGCATCGCCGGTCACATTCTCGATCCCGCGCAGGATGTCGGTGCCCGTGCCGGTGGCCTGCGCGCCGGTCAGCGACAGGTTCACCACCAGGGATGCCGTGCCGGTGTAGAACAGCGTGTCCACCCCGTCGCCGCCCTCCACCACATCGTCGCCGCCATCCAGCCGCAGCAGGTCCGCTCCGGCCCCGCCGGTCAAGGCATCGTTGCCCAGACCACCGGTCAGGACGTCATCGCCCAGACCGCCGTCGATCACATCCGCGCCGCCGCGCCCGGTCAGCGTGTCGGCCCCGTCATTGCCGATCAGCCGGTTCGCGCCGTCGTCGCCGAGGATGCGGTCCGCGCCTGCGCCGCCCGCGACATTCTCGATCCCGGTGATCGTGTCGCTGCCATAGCCCGTCCCCTGCCCGCCGGTCAGCGCCAGATCGACCGTCGCCGCCATCGCTCCGATGTCCAGCCAGTCGCTGCCAGTGCCGCCGTCGATCAGGTCATTGCCGCTGTCGAGGCCGATGTGGTCATCCCCGGCCCCGCCGCGCAGGCTGTCATGGCCCGCGCCGCCTTGCAGCGTGTCATGGCCGCCCTTGCCATCGATCAGGTCCGCGCCCGCCGTGCCGATCAGCAGGTTGGCGAAATCATCCGCCCCGGCGGGGACTGGTGCCACGGCCGGGGCGGCGGCGGTCAGGTCGCCCGCCCGCACCTCGACCCCGTCCAGCCGGGCCACCAGCGGCGTGGGGCCACCTGCCCAAGTGCCCGCCCAAGCGTCCAGACCCTGCGCGCACCACAGATCGACATAGCTTTTCATCGGGCCAAGCTGCCAAACGCCCTGCGGCATGTCGGCCGGGCCATAGACCCCCACCACCTTGCCATCGACAAGGAAGGTGGCCCCCTGCGCGGCAATCACCACCTTGTAGTCATGCACCCCCTGCGCCGCATCGAAGCCAAGATCGACGATGATCGGCGCACCCTTCTTTTCCGCCAACGAGACATGCTGGCCAGCCGCGTTCTCCATGTGGATGTTCAGTTGCACCTTGGTGGTGTCCGCGCCGACGAATTCGAAATCGAACTCGACCCAGGGCTGGTTCTGCCAATCGGCGCGATAGGTGAACAGGCCGAAGACCGCGCCCGGCCGCATCACCGGGGCCTTGGCATGCCAGGCGAAGGTGCCGGTCGTCGCACTTGCATCGGACTGGATTTCCCCACCCGCATAGGGGCGCGAGGCCCCGGGCGCGGATCTGTCCAGCACCAGTTCGACCGCGCCGGTCGCGGTGCGGCGGACATTGTCGGCCTCCCAGTTCATGTTGGAGGTCTGGCCCGCTGCCCAATCCGACACCAACCAGGCGTTGGAGGCCGGGGCGGTCTGCCCACTGGTATAAAGGGAAATCTGGTCATTATACGTGATGGTCATGGTCGCGTCCCGGATTCGGGCAAGGCGGGGCCAGACCCGGAAAACCGGGGTCATCCTCCACGCCGATGCTTGTGAGGGTTGGTTGCGGACCTTTGCCGCGTTTCGCCCCATGGGTGTAACAAGCACGCGTCGCGCGGCCAATCTGGCCGAACCGCCAAAGGCGGGTCGCAGCCGGACGGGAGGTTGGGAAAGCCGCCTTGGGCCGGATGGGGCGCACCCATCCCTTGGTCAGGGCGCGGTCAGGCGGGCGGACCGGAGGTCGGGCCAGAGGTTGGACCAGACTTCGAGCCGGCCTCCTCGTGGATCACGGCGGCGATGGCATTGTCGGGCAGCCGCGCGAGGGACAATTCCCGGTCGTCGCGCATGACGCGGGCCCAGACGGCGATGGGAAGGGCCACGATTCCCCCCACCGCGCCCCAAAGCCACATGCCCACCACGAGCGCGACAAAGACCACCAGCGGGTTCAATTGCATCTGCCGCCCGACAAAGGTCGGGGTGATGAACTGGCCCTCGATGAAGTTCAGCGCAAGGAAGGCGGCGGCGGGGGCCAGCGACAGCGCGCCGTCAAAGGCCGCCACACCGGCCACGGTCAGGCACAGCACCACGATCACCGGGCCGAGATAGACGATGAAATTGAACAGCATCGCCACCACGCCCCAGAGCTCCGCATCGGGCAGGCCCATCAGCCGCAGCGCCGCCGCCGTGCCAAGGCCAAGCCCGATGTTGACCAGCGACACCGTCAGGAAATAGCGCGCGACATGGCGTTCGGCCCGGCGCAGGCGGGCGACGATCTGCACCGTCTCGGTCCCCGGCAAAAGCTGGCCGATCCCGGCGTAAAGCTCGTGGCGGGACATCAGGAAAAAGAACAGCACCCCGGCAAAGACGGTAGCCTGCGCCACGACAGCGGGGGCCAGCAGGATGGCATCGGTGACACTGGGCAGACCCTCGTTGGCCGGGGCGGGCGAGGGCGTCGGTTCGCCCCCCAGCGCCTCGGCCACCACTTCGGAGGCGGTCCGCAGGCTGCGCAGGCGGGTCGAGACGCTGTCCACCGTGTCCTGCATGTCGGCCAGCACCTTGGGTGCCTGCGCCACCAGACGCGCCGCCACCGGCTGCACCAGAAGGATCAGCAGCGCCGCCGCCACCAGCGTCAGCACCAGACTGGCCAAGGCCCCGGCGGCCGGGGGAAATCCCCAACGCTCCCAAAGCTCGGACAGGGGCGACAGCACGATGCCGGTGACCATGCCCAAGACGATGGGCGACAAGATGCTTTCGGCCTGCTCCATGACGACCATCAGCGCCACAAGGGCAAGGAACACGACCGCCAGCGGCATATAGGGGCGCAGCGGGGAGTCCGGCGGGGCAGGAGGCGGGATGCGGGGCGCGGCGGGCGTCGGTTCGGCGGACATGGCGGCCTTTCGCGGAGGACAGGACAGATGGGGGGACGGGACGGATGGCGGGTGGGCAACGGCAGGAAACCAGCGCCACCGGCCACCAGTTCCGCGCCGCCCCATCTCCATTCCGCGCCGCCGCGCTGTGCCACATTCCGCCGCCCTGCCGCGGCCTTTGGAACGGCCCCTGCCCTGCGGCGTTGACTGGCATCAACCGCAAAAGGAGACAGGAATGAACTGGGATCAGATTGCCGGAAGCTGGAAACAGATGATGGGAACCGCCCGCACCAAATGGGGCGAGATCACCGATGACGAGTGGACTCAGATCGCCGGTCGCCGCGACGAGATGGTGGGGGCGATCCAGCGCCGTTACGGTCTGGCCCGCGAAGAGGCCGAGCGTGAGGTGGACGACTGGTCGCAGGGGATGTGACACCCGACCAAGCGTCCGAGAAAGACCGGGCTGGAGGGGGAAATCCCCTCCAGCCCTTTTTCGATCCCACAGGGACGACGCGTCACACCATCGGGGGGCGCCCTGCATGGCGGTCCGCGCCGCCGGTCGAGACACCGCCCGTCCGGCGCTGCGGGCCGTCCGCCTTTTCGGCCCACCAGCCGGGCTGGTTGCGGCGATCCGCCTCGCCCGCGCGCAGGAAGGCCATGCCCGCCACCGCGCCGATGGCCAAGGCGACCGCGCCCGTGGCGATCGGATGGTCATCCACCATCGCCACCGCGTCCCGCGCCCCGTCCTTGACCATATGTTCGGCCCGCAGCAGCGCGGCATAGCTCTCTTGCCGGGCCTGCATCACGCGCTCCCGCGTGCCCTCGGCCAGATCGTCCAGACCTGCGGCGATGGCATCCTTCAGGTCGGTGGCGAAGGTTTCGATCACCTGCGCCCGTTCGGCGGCATAGTCGCGGACCTGCCCCATCTGATCCTGAATCCCGGATTTCAGGCTGTCCATGCCAGACCGCGCCTCCTCCTCCAGCCGGAGCAGCGTGTCGCGGGCCTGATCGCGCAGGCTGGCCAGATGGCCATGCCACTCCGGGTTCGGATCTGCGGCGGTCTTGTCCTTGTCCTTGCCGCCCAGCACCATCCAGGCGACGCCCGCGCCCACCAGCGCGAAGGCCATCGGATTGGCCCGCATCATGCGGTCCAGCGAGCGCGTCGCCTCGGCGGTGTTGACCTTGATCAGGCCAAGCGCCTCACGCGCGACGTAATCGACCGAGGCGCGGTTGGTCAGTTCGTCCAGCGCCGAGGCCAGGCCGTTGCGGTTCTTTTCCAGATCGGCCTCGATCTGGTCGGGACGGTCATGATTATCCACGAGTGTCATTGGTCGCTTCCTTTACCGTTTCAACATCGCGCCTGAGATTGCGCGCCGTGCGTGTGGGGGCGAGGGTGCCGGGGTCGAGGGACTTCTTGCCGATCAGGACCAGCACCCCCGCCGCGATCAGGAAGAAGGCGCCGACGATCATCGCCGCCCATCCCGGATGCAGACCGGCCTCGGCCAGACCGGCGACGATGGCAGCCGCCAGCACGTTCAGCGCCACCAGCACCAGCGCCAAGGCGATGGCCAGCATCCCCACTCCCGCCGCCGCCGTGCGCAGGCTCTGCTCGACCTCGGCCCGGGCGAGCGCGATTTCGCCCCGGATCAGGCCATTCACATGCTGGAAGGCGGAGTGGATCAACGCACCCGTGCTGCGTGTGTCGGATGCGGGCTCCTGCGGGGGGAAAGGGTCGATCATCTCACAGCGCGCCCCTCATCGTGGGGCCAGCGCCGCCGGACGCGCCCATGCCCTTGCCGAATTCGCTGCCCAGATCATCCGCCCTGTCACGGGGGCCAAAGCCTGCGCCCATGTCGCCCGCCTGCGTGGCGCGCCGGTCATGGGTTGCGGTGCTGCTGCGGCCGTCCTCGGCCCGTCCCGCCTGTGCGGCCAGACGCGCCAGCATCAGACCGGCCACCGCCGCCCCGGCCACGAACACCGCCGGATTGCGCCGCGCAAAGGCGGTCACGTCATGCATCAGGCCCGACACATCCCGCGTGGCGATCTGGTCGGACACTGCCTCGACACCGCTGGCCATGGTTTCCAGCACCCGCGCCTGAACGCCGCCAGTGCCCTGCTCGGCCGCGTCGCGCAGCGTCGAGGCCATGCGCTGGCCTTCCTCGGCGATGGAGCCGCGCATCTCGTCGGCCTTGGCACTGGCCCCGGCCTTCAGGTCGGTCAGCGCCGAGCCCATGACGGATTTCGCCCCCGCCACCGCCTGGGCGCCGGTTTCCTTTAGCCCTTCGGCCGCGCTGCGGACGCTCTGGCTCAGGTCTTCGGTCGTGGTGGTCTGGTTTTCATGGGACATCCTGGTTCCTCCTCATGCGATCAGGTTGATGACCAGCAGCGCCACGACGACGACACCGATGATGTAGAAAAGGCTGTACATGCCGATGTGTCCTTGTGCCTGCGGGATATGCCGGGCCAACGCAGGCGTTCCGGGCTTGTTCCGCATCCTGTGCGTGTATCGGCGGATGACGGCTGCGCCTGCCGCGCCGGACCTCCGCCCCTGCGGTGAACGGAACCCCGGCCCCCCGGAGGCGTTGGCAGGCAAGTCAACCGACCTGAAGGAGATCGACATGCTTGGCTGGGCTTTGGCCTTTCTCATCATCGCGCTGATCGCGGGCGTCCTTGGTTTTGGCGGGATCGCCGGTGCTTCGGCCGGCATCGCGCAGTTCCTGTTCGTGGTGTTCGTCGTGCTGTTCATCGTCGCGATGATCGCGCGGGCGGTGCGCGGACGGCCGCCGCTGTAACGGGTCGCATCGGCCCTGCAGCCGCCCGTTCCCCGACCGTTGACGGCCACCGCCTCCCCTGCGGTGGCCGTCGGCTTTTGCGGGCTGCGGTTGCACCGCCAGGGAACCGCACCCCGCCCTCGCGGATTGGGTCGGGCCACGGAACAGACCCTGACGGGTCCCCCACGGGAGAGATGACGATGAGGACATTCCTGCTGATCCTGCCGCTGACCGCATTGATCGCGGGCTGCCAGACCACGCCGCAGCAGAACACGCTGGCCGGTGCCGCCGCCGGAGCGGCGCTGGGGTCGGTCGTCGCGGGCGATGACAACCGGCTGGAAGGGGCCGTCATCGGCGGCATTGCCGGGGCCGCCGCCGGATCGCTGATCGGGCGCAACAGCCAGGGGCAGTGCATCTATCGCCGCGCCAATGGCACCACCTTTGTCGGTCCGTGCTGACCGCGTGACCATCCGGCGCGCCCCCTGTCCGGGGGCGCGTCACGCCTTTTGGCCGTCTACGGCCCGGACCGGACAGGAACACCCCGCCATGCCCCGTCCTTCGGTGACCCCCCCTTCAGACTCGGTCCCGGACGGGGCGGCGGTGGTCGCGGGGGTGACAATCTCGCATCCCGACCGGCTGATCTTTCCCGACTGCGGTATCCGCAAGCGGGACCTCGCGCGCTATCATGAGGCCATGGCAGAGCCTATTCTGGCCGAACTGGCCGATCG
Source organism: Paracoccaceae bacterium (assembly GCA_027486345.1). Taxonomy (GTDB): domain Bacteria; phylum Pseudomonadota; class Alphaproteobacteria; order Rhodobacterales; family Rhodobacteraceae; genus Paragemmobacter. The sequence goes on along the minus strand of JAIXPH010000043.1, from coordinate 337 downwards.
CCCCCTCGCCTTCCTTCGCCACCCCGAAGGCGTCGCGGGTGAGGGGTTCTTCCAGCGCCATGCCGCCACGGGCTGGCCCGCGCAGATCCGCAGCTTTGCCGCGCAGGACGGGGACCGCGCCCTCTATCTGACCGAGGCCGCAGGTCTGGTCGCAGCGGTGCAGATGGGCGTGGTGGAGTTCCACATCGAGGGCGTGCACCGTGACCGCCCCGACCGGCCCGACCGTCTGGTCTTTGACCTCGATCCCGACACCACGGTTCCCTTCGCCGAGGTCATCGCCGCCGCGACGGCGCTGCGCGATCTGCTGGCCGAGTTCGGCATGCCGACCGGGGTGATG
>JAIXPH010000009.1 GCA_027486345.1 Paracoccaceae bacterium | reverse complement strand
GTCTATACCGACATTCCGGCGGCCCTGTTGCCGGTGGCAGAGCGCAACGTGCTGGCCCACCTGATCGACCTCGCGGGACGCGGGCAGATCGGCATTGCCGACCGTGCCGAAACCGGCTGGCTGTTCGAAAAGGTCTGACGTCCCGCCTTGCAACGTCGCACGCGGTTGCCGCCGCTGCCACCTCGGCGTGGCGCTGATGTCATTTCGCGGCAACGGGGTCTGCCGGGAGCGATGCCTCTGCCCCAAGAAAGCTGCCAAAGGTGCGCAAGGAATCGACATTGTCACAGAACACCTTGAGGCACACCAGAAACGGGACGGCCATCAGGGCCCCTGCTATGCCCCAAAGCCAACCCCAGAACACCACCATCACGAACACCGAAACGGTGTTCAGCTCCAGTTGCCTGCCGAGAATCACCGGGGTTACGAACTGGCCCTCGATGGATGTGGCGGTCAGATAGACGATCGGCGCAAGGGCCGCCTGCCCGAGGTGATCGAAACTGACGACGGCCACAGCCGCAACCAGACCCGCGCCCAACAGCGGACCGATATAGGGCAGGAAGTTGATGAAGAACGCCAGCACAGCCCAGACCACAGGGCTTGGCATACCGACGGCCCACATTCCCAGACCGATGACAATCGCCAGCCCGAAGTTGATTGCCGTGACGACCAGCAGATAGCGCGATACGCTGCGCTCGATCCCGTAGACGATGCGCAGCGCCCGCTTCTTGTCGCCGAACCTGGGAAAGGCGTCGATCAGTTTGACATAGAACATGTCGCCCGACGCCAGCAGGAACAGCGCAAGCACCAGCGTGACCAGCGTCGTGGCGAGGATCGACGCGGCGTTGCTGACGGCCATGGTCAGCAGTCCGGGCGATTCCATGGCAACCCGCTGCACATCCGGATCGGCCACGCCGCTGGTCAGTTGATCCACCTGGCTGGACGCCTGCTGAACCACGGCGATGGACGACACGAAGGTTTGCAACTTGTCGCGCAACTCAAGGCCCAACCGGGGGGCGTCGTTGATCCAGTTTGAAATCGGGCCGCTGAACATCAGCGCCGATCCAGCGATGAGGACGGCCACCAGAAGGATCAGCGCCGTCGCGGTGACGGCGGGCGCAAGTCCGTAGCGCTGCATCGTGCGGACAAGCGGGCTGAGTGTCAGGGCCAGCAACATCCCCATCAGGATGGGCAGGATCACCTCCTTGGCGAAATAAAGTCCCATCACGACCAGAACCAGAAGGATCAATCCCAGCGTCCGGCGGATCGCGGTCAGGTCGGTATCGCTCATGCTGGGCTCCGGCTGATGCGGGCAAGCCGGGATGCGTGATCGGGGGCGGACAGGAAACATGACATCAAGATAGCGGCACCTGCAGGTTTGCGGTGGGAAGGATCGGCGGTCGCGCGGCCCGGTTGATCGGGAAATCTGGCCGGGCACCTTTTGGGAAGATCGGGGGTGTCCACGCGTGCGTGCGGACACCCTGCTGAACCATTTTGAACGGGGTCCGGTTCCGGCGGCGCGCGGTGGCTGTGGAATAAACTCCTGCCCTGTGGCCGGAACACGCCAAGCCTTTTCCGGAACCGTTCTGGTCGGGGCGCGTTTGTCTGGCATGGAAACCTGCGGTGTCGGTGGCATCGCGACCCGGTTTTCCGTCAGGCGGCCTACAGCCGCTTTCACCCATCGTGCTGCCTGCGCGCAGCGCCGGATTCAGGAGAAATAAGCCATGAACTGGGATCAGATCGAAGGCAAGTGGAAGCAATTTCGCGGTCAGGCCAAAGAACAATGGGGCAAGCTGACCGACGACGACCTCGACACCGTGGCGGGCAAGCGCGACCAGATGGTCGGCAAGGTGCAGGAGAAGTACGGCATCGCCAAGGAAGAGGCTGAACGTCAGGTCGACGAGTGGAGCCGCCGCGGCTGATACCGCGCGCAGAGGCAGACAGTGGCCGGCCGCTTGGCCGGTCTCATTTTCTGGGCCAAGCCTTTCGGGCGGCCCGAAGCAACAGAACGGTGACCGGCCCGATCACAAGATCGAACCGGACCGCAGGAGGCAGACCATGAAGACTCTTTTTGCGACGACCGCCATCATGCTTGCGCTTGGCATTCCGGCCGCAGGGTTCGCACAGACGGCCAATCCGGTTGAAACGACCGGGCTTTAGGGAGGAGTGTCAATGTACGAAAAGGAAAAGGACCTGATCGACGCGTATATCCGCGGTTCGGTCAGCCGTCGTGGAATGATCAAGGGGCTGGGTGCGCTTGGCCTTTCGACCGCCGCGGCCAGCGTGCTGCTCAACGCCTCGGCGACCCGTGCGCTGGCGGCGGACTTCGACTGGAAGGCCCATGCGGGCAAGACGGTGAAACTGCTGCTGAACAAGCACCCCTACACCGACGCGATGATCGCCAATATCGAGAACTTCAAGTCGTTGACCGGGATGGACGTCAAATATGACGTGTTCCCGGAAGACGTCTATTTCGACAAGGTGACCGCCGCGCTGTCCTCGGGCTCCAGCGAATACGACGCCTTCATGACCGGCGCCTACATGACCTGGACCTATGGCCCTGCCGGCTGGTGCGAAGACCTCAGCCAGTGGATCAAGGACCCGGCCAAGACCAACCCGATGTATGCCTGGGATGACTTCCTGCCGGGCGTGATCAAGTCCTGCGCCTGGAATGGTGTTCCCGGTGGGGCGCTGGGATCGGATGATGCCAAGCAGTGGTGCATCCCGATGGCCTATGAGCAGAACAACCTGACCTACAACAAGCGCATCTTTGACGCCAACGGTCTGGCCGTTCCGACCAACATCGACGAGCTTCTGGACACCGCCGCCAAGGCCAAGGCGGTGATGAACGGCGGCTACGGCATCGGCGTGCGCGGCTCGCGCTCCTGGGCGACGATCCACCCGGGCTTCCTGTCGGGCTATGCCAACTTCGACCAGAAGGACCTGAACGTCGACGCCGACGGCAAGCTCTCCGCCGCGATGAACACGGATGTGTCCAAGGAATACCACAAGAAGTGGGTCCAGATGATCCAGGACTCGGGCGCGCCGGACTGGTCGACCCACACCTGGTATCAGGTCGGCACCGACGTCGGCGCGGGCAAATCCGCGATGATGTTCGACGCCGATATCCTGGGCTACTTCATGAACGGCGCGGGCAATGCCGAAGCGGGCAACCTTGCCTTCTCGGCGTTCAAGGCCAACCCGGCGGCGGCGGCACCCACGCCGAACATCTGGATCTGGTCGATGGCCATGTCGTCCTTCTCGGCCGACAAGGATGCGACCTGGTACTTCTTGCAGTGGGTCACTGGCCCCGAGCATGACCTGTTCGGCGCGCAGACAATGGACCTTGTGAACCCGGCCCGTGCGTCGGTCTGGGCAGACGGTGCCTTCCGCGACAAGCTGTCGAAGTCCTATCCAGGCTATGTGGAAATGCACGACGCCTCGGCTCCCGGCGCATCGATCAAGTTCACGCCGCAGCCCTTGTTCTTTGACCTGACCACCGAATGGGCCGCCACTCTGCAGAAGATGGTCGCAAAGGAAGTCCCGGTGGACGAAGGTCTGGACATGCTGGCCGAAAGCGTCAACGGCCAGTTGAAAGAGGCCGGTCTGGGCTGAGGCCTGACGTCAAGGCGGCGGGGCGAGACGTCCCGCCGCCGGTCCCCCCTGCCCCATGCTCCCGCAGGGGGGTCTTTTCCCCTTGTCGCGCAAGGCCGCGCTTGACGGCACGGACCCCGCCGCTTCAGCCTTGATCCACCCCCCTTCCCGGTCCTGCCGGGGATCGCAAGGACGTACCGCCCATGACCACCGCCGCGACCGATCAGCCGCGCCGCCGCCGCTTCCGCGTCAGCCGCAGGGTGCTGCCCTATCTCTTGTCGCTTCCGGCGCTTTTGACCTGCATCGGCATCCTGATCCCGTTCCTGACCGCGGTGATCTATTCGCTGCAACGCTACCGGCTGTCGCAGCCTTGGGCGCGGCAGTTCAACTGGGGTGAGAATTACCTGAACTTCTTCACCGACCCGGCGTTCTGGAACACGCTGAAAGTGTCGGTGACCTATGCCTTCCTGACCGTGACAGTGGAACTGCTGCTGGGTCTGGGCATCGCGCTTCTGCTGCAAAAGCGCACGCGGACCAACAACTTCATCTCGATCATGCTGCTTATGCCGCTGATGACCGCGCCCGCGCTGGCCGCGCTGATGTGGAAGCTGATGACCAATCCGGGCTTCGGCATCCTGTCCTATTTCGCCACGCTGCTGGGCATTCAGGATTTCAACTGGGCCTCTGATCCGCAAACCGCAATGCTGACCGTGGTGATCGTCGATGTCTGGGTCTACACGCCGTTCATCATGATCTTGCTCTTGGCTGGTCTGCGCTCCCTGCCCCCGCAACCGTTCGAGGCAGCGGCGCTGGACGGGGTGCCGCGCTGGTTTGTGTTCTGGCGCATCACCTTGCCGATGCTGACGCCCTTCTTGCTGACGGCCACGCTGTTCCGGGTGATCGAAAGCATCCAGCAATTCGACATCATCTATGCAATGACCCAAGGCGGCCCGGGCGATACGCTGACGGTGTTCCAGGTCGAGGCCTATCTGAACTTCTTCCAGTCCACCAACGTGGGCCGGTCTGCGGCGCTTCTGATGATCCTCTGGGCCATCACCTATGTGCTGTCGAACATCTTCATCAAGAACTGGCTGCGCCTGCGCGAAAAGCAGCGCGGCAACGCTTAAGGAGGCCGAAATGGAAACCACTTCCCCCGTCGAACGCCTTCTGCGTGGCATCGCCATCACGCTGGTCTGCCTGTTCTTCATGTTCCCCATCGTCTGGATCGTGCTGATGAGCTTCCAGACCAATGAGACCATCCTGCGGGTTCCGCCGTCGGTCATCTTCGTGCCGACGCTGGAGAATTACACCGCCCTCATCACCGGCAAGCTGGAAACGCAGGCGGGAACGCTGGACATCGATTTCATGGGCAATCTGTGGAATTCGCTGTTCCTGTCCACCACGTCGGTCGCCATCGGGCTGATCCTTGGTGTGCCTGCGGCCTATGCCTTTGCGCGGCTGAAGTTTCGCGGGTCCGAGGATATCGCCTTTACCCTGCTGTCCTTTCGCTTTGCGCCGCCCTTGCTGGTGCTGTTGCCGCTGACGATCTATTTCCAGCAACTGGGATTGGCCAACACCTATGGCGGGCTGATCTGGGTGTATCAACTGATCGTCCTGCCCCTGATCCTGTGGATCGTGCGCGGGTATTTTGAGGATATCCCCGCCGACATCGAATATGCTTACCGCATCGCCGGGCATGATTTCTGGTCCACCTTCCGCCGGATCGCGCTGCCTTTGGCGGGTCCGGGGATCGCGGCGGCGGGGCTCTTGTCCTTCATCTTCGCGTGGAACAACTTTGTCTTCGCGCTGGTCTTGGCATCTGCCGACAAGCAACCCGTCACCGTCGGCGCGCTGGCCTTTGTCACCGCCTCTGGCATTCAATATGGCCAAGTCGCCGCCGGGATCGTGCTGTCGATCGCGCCGACCTTCGCCCTCGCCCTCTATGCACAGCGCTACCTTGTCGAAGGTCTGTCGCTGGGCGCCGTCAAGGGATAAGCCATGACGATTACGCTGAAAAACATCCGCAAGGCGTTCAAGACCAACACGGTGCTTGAGGACGTCTCGCTGTCCGTCGCCACGGGGGAAACTCTGGTGTTGTTCGGGCCTTCGGGCGCGGGCAAGACGGTGCTTCTGCGCCTGATCGCCGGGGTGATTGAGCCGGACGCCGGCGAAATCCACGTCAACGGCCAGAACATGGCCGGGGTAGAGCCAGAGGATCGCGGCATCGGCATGGCGTTCCAGAACTTTGCGCTGTTCCCGCATATGGACGCCTTCGCCAATATCGCCGCCCCCCTGACCGCGCGGCACCAGTCCAAGGCGGTGATGAAGGACACGGTCGAAAAGGTCGCGCGTCTGCTGAAGATCGACCATGTGCTGCATCACAAGCCCAAAGAGCTGTCGAACGGCCAAAAGCAGCGCACCGCCCTTGCGCGTGCCCTGTCTGCCGCGCCCTCCATCCTGTTGTTGGACGATCCGCTGCGGAACGTGGACGCCAAGCTGCGCTTTGAGATGCGTTTGGAACTGCCCCGCCTGCTGAAAGACCAGAATGCGACCGTGATCTACGTCACGCAGGATTATAAAGAGGCGATGGCCTTGGGCCACCGTATCGCCGTGATGAACGGTCACGGCATCCAGCAAATCGGCACGCCGCAGGACATCTACCTGTCCCCCGCCAATACCGACATCGCGCGGCTGTTCGGCGATCCGGTCATCAACCTGCTGGACGTGGTGCCCGAACGGCGCGACGGGCGGGTGGTGGCGCTGATCTCTGACACGGCCATTCCGCTGCTTGACGATTACGCCCCGCAAATCGGCCAGACTTGCATCCTTGGCCTGCGGCCCGAAGCGCTGCGCTTTGTCCCCGAAGGCACCCCCGGCGCCATCCCGGTGGAGGTGGAGGCCGAGACACCGCTGAACGAAAAGACCGTCACCTTGGCACTGACGCTCAGGGGGCGGGAAATCATGGTCTCTCGCCCTGCCGGAACCCCCGGCCCTGTGTCGGGCCGCGCCTACATCGCCGTCGATGCGGCATCGGCCATCCTGTTTGACCGCGCCTCTGGCCGCCGCATCGCCCCCGTCCACAAAATCATTCGCAAGGAGGAGGTGGCATGACCATCCAACTGTCGCTGAAATCCGTAGACAAATTCTATGGGCCCATCGGCAAGGGCGTCCATGCGGTCAAGGCCATCGACATGCAGGTGCCCAAGGGCGACATCATCGCGCTGCTGGGATCATCGGGCTGCGGCAAGACCTCCACCCTGCGCATGATCGCGGGGTTTGAGGCGGTGTCGCGCGGGACCATTGAACTGGCGGGCAAGCAAGTGCAGACCCTGCCCCCGGTGCGCCGCAATGTGGCGATGGCGTTTGAGGGCTACTCGCTCTACCCCACCGTGACCGTGCGCGACAACATCGCCTTCGCGCTCAAAGCGTCGCGTCTGGCCGAGGCAGAGGTGGCGCGGCGTGTGGGCCACGTGGCGGATATGCTGGAAATCACCGATATCCTGGACCGCTTTCCCTTTTCAATCTCGGGCGGGCAGCAACAAAGGGCCAGCCTTGCGCGGGCCTTGGTGCGCGATGCGGACCTGCATTTGCTCGATGAACCCATGGGGCAGTTGGAACCGCAACTGCGGACCCTGCTGCGCGGGCGGATTAAGCATTACATCAAGGAACGCGGGCTGACCGCCATCCTTGTGACCCATGACCAGACCGAGGCGAACGCGCTGGCCGACCGCATCGCCGTGATGGAGGGCGGGGTCTTGCAGCAATACGGCAGCCCGGCAGAGATCAAGGAGCGCCCCGCCAACCTGTTCACCGGCACCTTTGTGGGTGAGCCGCCAATGAACGTCTTTGCCGCCACGGCCAGCGTTTCGGGTGGCACGCTGACCTTTGATCTGACCGGCGGGCTTGACCTGCGCTATGCGGAATCCGCCTTTGACCCACGCGTGCGGAAAATGGTGCTGGACCGCAAACAGGTGATGATCGGCGTGCGCCCCTATGCCGTGCACCGCGCTGAGCAGGGCGCTGCGGCGCGGGTGGTGGCGAACCAATGGCTTGGCGATCAAAGCCACATCGCCGCGAGTTTTGCCGGAAAAACCATCGTCCTCGTCGAACATGACCGCGCGCATCTGACCGAAGGCGAACCGATCAAGGTTGAGATCAAGCCGCAGGATTTGCACATCTTCGATCCCGCCTCGGGCCTTGCGCTGTCCCACGGGAATGAGCTTGCGGCATGACCGCCGGGGCTGACATCCTGATCGGCATTGATGCCGGAACCTCGGTGATCAAGGCGGTGGCTTTTGATCTAGGCGGGCGTCAATTGGCGGTGGCCTCAACCCCCAACCGCTATACCACGCGGCCCGATGGCGCGGCATTTCAAGACATGGCCCAGACATGGGACGATTGCGCCGCCACCCTGCGCGCTCTGGGGGAGCGGGTGCCCGACCTTGCCGCGCGGACTCTCGCCGTGGCGGTGACGGCGCAGGGCGATGGGACGTGGCTGGTGGGTGCCGGGGAGAAACCTGTCACCGATGGTTGGATCTGGCTGGATGCCCGCGCGGTGACCACCGTCAAACGTCTGCGCGGCACCGATGCTGATATCGCGCGGTTTCACCACACCGGATCAGGGCTGAACGTCTGCCAGATGGGCAGCCAGATCGCCCATATGCTGGTGACAACGCCCGAGGTGGTTCATGCCGCCGAAGTGGCGCTGCACCCCAAGGATTGGCTTTACCTCAACCTCACTGGCATCCGCGCAACCGACCCATCAGAGGCCTGCTTCACCTTTGGCGATTTTCGCACCCGCGCCTATTCCGACACCGCCATCAGCGCCTTGGGGCTGGACGCGCAACGCCATCTGCTGCCGCCGATCCTTGACGGCAGCCAGACCACCCACCCGCTGACCGATGCCGCCGCCCGCCAAACCGGGTTGTGCGCGGGAACGCCGGTCAGCCTTGGCTATGTCGATGTGGTCTGCACCGCGCTTGGGGCCGGGATCGTCACCGATGCCCCTGCCGCCTGCACGATCATCGGATCGACCGGCATGCACATGCGGGCGCAAACCGCCGCCGATGCGGTGCTGAATACCGAACTCACCGGCTATGTCATGTGCCTGCCCCTGCCCGGCATGATCGCCATGCTGCAATCGAACATGGCCGCAACACTGAACATCGACTGGGCTTTGGCGCTGGCCGGGGACCTTGCCGCCAGTTTCGGTGCCCCACAAGACCGCGCCAGCCTGATCGCCCGGATTGATGGCTGGATGGCCGAAAGCACCCCCGGCGCGTTGCTCTATCATCCCTATATCTCCGAGGCGGGGGAGCGTGGCCCCTTCGTCAACGCCGCCGCCCGCGCCAGCCTGATCGGGCTTTCCACCCGCCATCGCTTCCCGGATGTGATGCGCGCCGTGATCGAAGGCCTGGGCCTTTCCGCCCGTGACTGTTACGCCGCGATGGGCGATATGCCGGTCGAGTTGCGCCTGACCGGGGGGGCCGCACGCTCCACCGCCCTGCGCCGTGTGCTGGGGGCCGCTGTCGGTGCCCCCACCCGCGTGTCGTCGCGTGAAGAGGCGGGGGCAGCCGGGGCCGCGATGATGGCCGCCGTGGCGAATGGCGTCTATCCCGATATGGCCGCTTGCATCGCCGATTGGGTGACGCCCGCCCTCGGCTCCGCCGAACCTGCTGACCCTGACCTGACCGCACTTTACGCCCGCCGCTATCCCGCCTACCGCATGGCACGGCTGGCGCTGGAACCCGTGTGGGACGGGCTTTTGACTGTTTGAGGACGAAGACAATGGCAAAGACCGTCGCCATCATCGGTGATCACTTCATGCTCCCCGAAGTGTTTCAGGAGAAAATCCTGACCCTCTGCGGCGATGGGCTGTCGATCCGCACCCGCAAGGACAATTGGCCGGATGAGCCGATGGAACATGGCTATGCCGTGCAGGGGATGGACGGGCTGAAGGAGTATTTCGGCACCGCCGATGATGTGGTGGATTTCATCGGTGATGCCGAAATTCTGGTGACCCAGCTTGCGCCGATGTCGCGCGGCATGCTGCAACGCCTGCCGAAGCTGAAGATGATCGCCGTCTCGCGCGGGGGGCCGGTGAACATCGACATGGCGGCGGCGCGGGATCACGGGGTGTTGGTGGTCAACACGCCGGGGCGGAATGCCTCTGCCGTGGCGGAATTCACCCTCGGCGCGATGCTGTCCGAGACCCGCAAAATCCGTGAGGGGCATGAGGCCCTGCGGCGTGGCGATTGGCGCGGCGATCTTTACCGCGCCGATGTGACAGGGCGGGAGCTCAATGAGCTCACCGTGGGCGTGATCGGTTACGGCAATATCGGCACCAAAGTCGTGCGCCTCTTGCGCGCCTTTGGGGCCAAGGTTCTGGTGCATGATCCCTATATCCAACTCGCCCCGGAAGATGCGGCGGCGGGGGTCGAACTGGTGGCCTTTGACCGCCTGCTGTCGGAAAGCGACGTGGTGACGATGCATGCCCGCGTGACGGCGGAAACCAAGCACATGATGAACGCCGATGCCTTTGCGCGGATGAAGAAGGGCGCGTTGTTCGTCAACACCGCGCGGGGGCCGCTTTGCGACTATGACGCGCTTTATACCGCTTTGACCGATGGCCCTTTGGGATCGGCCATGCTGGAAACCTTTGCCGTGGAACCCGCGCCGCCGGACCTGCCCCTGCTCCATCTGCCCAATGTCACCATCACACCGCATATCGCGGGCGCTTCGGTCCGCACCGTCACCTTCGCCGCCGAACAAGCGGCCGAAGAGGTGCGGCGCTATCTGGCGGGTGAGCCGCCCCGGAACCCCTGCTGATGGCCGCGCGTGAGGATATCTGCGCCGCGATGGTGGCGCTGGTCGACACCGGGTTGAACCGGGGGGCATCGGGCAATGTGTCGGTGCGGGATGGGGATCATATGCTGATCTCGCCCTCTGGCATCCCGCCGCGCGACATCACGCCGGACCAAGTCGCCCGCATGGCGCTGGCCGGGGATGATGAGTGGGAGGGGCCAAAGAAACCCTCTGTCGAATGGCGCTTTCACCGCGACATCCTGAACGCGCGGCCAGAGATCAACGCCGTGGTGCATACCCATGCCGAATGGTGCACCGTCCTGTCCATCGCGCGGCGCACCATCCCGGCGGTGCATTACATGATCGCGGCCTTTGGGGGCCCCGATATCCGCCTTGCCCCCTATGCCACCTTTGGCACGCCGGAACTCTCGGCCGGTATCCTCACCGCCATGGAAGGTCGCGCGGGCTGCCTGATGGCCAATCACGGCATGGTGGTCGGCGGGCGCGACCTGACCCATGCGCTGTGGCTGGCCAATGAACTGGAAGCCTTGGCGCATCAGCACTATCACACGCTTCTGATCGGCGGCGGGCACATCCTGTCCGAGGCCGAGTTGGAAGACACCTTCAAGGGTTTCGCCACTTACGGAACCCAGTCGAAAGGCACCTAGGATGACCGAGACGGTAGACCTGTTCATCATCGGCGGCGGCATCAATGGCGCAGGCATTGCGCGTGATGCAGCGGGACGGGGTCTGTCGGTGATCCTATGCGAAAAGGACGATTTGGCGCAGGGCACATCCTCTCGGTCGGGCAAGTTGGTGCATGGCGGTCTGCGCTATCTGGAGTATTACGAATTCCGTCTGGTGCGCGAGGCGCTGATCGAACGCGAAGTGCTGCTGAACTCTGCCCCGCATATCATATGGCCGATGCGCTTTGTCCTACCCCATTCCGCCGATGACCGCCCCGCGTGGTTGGTGCGATTGGGGCTGTTTCTGTATGACCATCTGGGGGGCCGCAAGCGCCTGCCCGGCACCCGCACGCTGGACCTGCGGCGCGATCCCGAAGGGGCACCGCTGAAGGCCAAGTATACCAAGGGGTTCGAGTATTCCGATTGCTGGGTCGATGATGCGCGTCTGGTGGTGCTGAACGCGCTGGATGCGGCGGAAAAGGGCGCAAAGGTGCTGACCCGCACCGCCTGCACCTCTGCCCGGCGCGAGGGCGGGTTGTGGCGGGTTGAGATGACCGATACCCGCAGCGGCACCCGCCGCTCCGTCATGGCGCGGGCCTTGGTCAATGCCGGGGGGCCTTGGGTCAATGACATCATCGGGCGGGTCACCGGCACCAACTCCAGCCGCAACGTCCGTCTGGTCAAGGGCAGCCACATCATCGTCCCGAAGTTCTGGGACGGGTCGCAGGCCTATCTGATCCAGAACCACGACAAGCGGGTGATCTTCATCAACCCCTATGAGGGCGACAAGGCCCTGATCGGCACCACCGACATCCCTTACGAAGGGGCAGCGGAAAAGGTGACCGCAGATGAGGCCGAGATTGATTACCTCATCACCGCCGTGAACCGCTATTTCACCCAAGGTTTGCGCCGGGCGGATGTGCTGCACTCCTTCTCGGGCGTCAGGCCGCTCTATGACGATGGCGCGGGCAATCCCTCGGCCGTGACGCGGGATTATGTGTTTGATCTGGACACCACCGGCGGCGCGCCGATCCTGAACATCTTCGGTGGCAAGATCACCACCTTCCGCAAACTGGCCGAACACGCGATCCAGCGTTTGCAGCCGTTCTTTCCCCAGATGAAGGGCGATTGGACCGCGCGCGGCACCCTGCCCGGCGGCGATCTGCCGGGGGGCGATGTGGCCGCCTTCCTTGGCGATTTGGCCACCGCCTATCCGTGGCTGCCGCGCGATCTGGCCCGGCACTACGCGCGCCTTTACGGCACCCGCACCCGCGATCTGATCGGCGCGCGGCAATCCTTGGCCGAGATGGGCCGCCGCTTTGGCCCGATGCTCTATGAGGCTGAAGTGCGCCACTTGGTCGCCCGCGAATGGGCGGAAAGCGCCGAAGACATCCTCTGGCGGCGCACCAAACACCGCCTGCACATGACCGAAGTCGAACAAGAGGCCTTTGCCGAATGGTTCGAGACGTCGAACATCGTTTCACTGGCCAAATCCGCATGAACCGCCCGCATGACCTGCCCGCTCTGGCCACCCTGTCCGCCCGGATCGGGGCTGATCCGCTGTTGATCCAGGGGGCGGGGGGCAACACCTCGGTCAAGGAGGGCGGGGTGATGTGGATCAAGGCATCCGGCACCAACCTTGCCGATGCCCTGACGCGCGATGTCTTTGTCCCCTGCGACCTGCCCGCGATGCGCTTGGCGATGATGAACGCAGAGGCGCGGGCGGATCAACCCGCCGAGTTTGCCCTTGTCAAAGGGGGACTCAGGCCATCGATCGAAACCTCGCTCCACGCCGTCTTTCCGCAGCGGGTGGTGGTGCATGTGCATTGCGTCAATACGCTGGCCTTGGCGATCCGGCGCGATGCGGGACCGGCCATTGCGGCACGTCTGGGTGGGTTCAACTGGGCGATGGTGCCCTATGCCAAGCCGGGCGCGAACCTTGCCGCTCAGGTGTTGGCCGTGCTGTCGCCCGGTGTCGATGTGGTGATCCTGCGCAACCACGGCCTGATCGTGGCAGCTGAAACCGTGGCCGCAGCCGAGGCGCTCTTGATGCGGGTTGTGACCGCTGTCACGGCCCCTGCGCTGTCGCGGCCCGCCGACCCCGCGCTTGCCGCACGCGGGGATGCGGCCTATGCGCCCTTGCCCGAGGATCACCCCCTCCACACCGTCGCGCGGACGCTACACCTTTTGCAGGCGGCCTTGGCCGGAACGCTCTACCCCGACCATGTGGTGTTCTGCGGCGTGTCGGCGAACGCCCTGCGCGACGGGGAAACCCCCACCCAAGCCGCCGCGCGGATCGTGGCGCAGGGCCTGCCGCAACCGGCCTTCCTGCTGGTGCCCGGTCTGGGCGCGCTGATCCGGGCCGAGGCATCGGCGGGCGCGCAGGCTTTGACGCGCTGTCTGGGCGACGTGCTGTCGCGTCTGCCCGAAGGCGCGGTCGTCACGCCGCTGACCGATGCGCAGAATGCCGAACTCTTGGATTGGGATGCCGAGAAATACCGGCAGGTGCTGAATGCCGGCTAAGGCGCTTTACCTTGGGCTGGACATCGGCACCTCCGGCGCGCGGGCGGTGGTGATTGACGGCGCGGCACAGGTCAAAGCGACGGCGAAATCCGCGATGGCCGACCACGGGCCGAACCCCCGCGACCCGGTTATCTGGTGGGCCGCTGCGGAAACGGCGCTAAAGGCGGCGCTGGCGCAGGTCGATGCGGGTGCCGTCCGGGCGATGGCCGTGGATGGCACATCCGGCACCATGGTCGGGCTGGATGCGGAAGGCGCGGTGATTGGCGACGGGCTGATGTATAACGACGCCTGCACCGATGCGGATATCCTGCGCGCGATTGCCGACCATGCCCCCGCCACCTCCGCCGCGCATGGGCCAACGTCAGGTGCCGCGCGGGCGGTTTTGCTGGCCCGGCGCGGCGCGATGCGGGTGGCGCATCAGGCCGATTGGATCGCCGGGCGGCTGTCGGGCGATTGGGTCAGCGACGCCAACAACGCGCTGAAAACCGGTTATGACCCGGTGGCGGGGGCTTGGCCCGATTGGCTGGCGCGGGCCGGGGTGGATATCGCCACCCTGCCCCCGGTCGTCGAACCGGGCACCGTGACGGGCAGGATCACGGGCTTTGGCCTGACCGATTGCCGCATGGTCGCGGGTACCACTGATGGCTGCGCATCTTTCCTTGCCACTGGTGCGAGCGAACCCGGCGACGGGGTCGGCGCCCTTGGCACGACCCTGACGGTCAAACTCCTGTCCGACCGCCCGATCTTCGCGCCGGAATACGGCATCTATTCGCACCGCCTGCTGGGCCAATGGCTAGCGGGCGGGGCATCCAATTCCGGCGGCGCGGCCCTTTTGGCGCATTTCACCCCCGACCATATGGCCACGCTTTCCGCAAGGATAGACCCTGAAACCGACACTGGCCTTGACTACTACCCCCTGCCCGCCCCCGGTGAGCGGTTTCCGATTGCCGATCCCGCGATGCTCCCCCGCATCACCCCCCGGCCACAGGACGACGCAACCTTCCTGCAAGGTCTGTTTGAGGGCGTGGCAGGCGTCGAAGCGCTCGCCTTCCGCCGTCTCGCGGAACTCGGCGCACCGCCCCTGCGATCGGTCCGGTCTGTCGGCGGTGGCGCGGCAAACCCGGTGTGGACCCGCCTTCGCGCCCGCCGCCTGAATGTCCCGATGCCTGCGCCCTTGTCGGACGAGGCGGCGTTTGGCACGGCGCTCTTGGCACTCAGGGGGGCGGCATGAAACCTACGACCCTGCCCGACTTGGCCGCAGAATATGACGCCTTTCTGGTGGACCAGTTCGGCGTCCTGCTGGACGGATCCGCCGCCTATCCTTGGGCCACCGCCGGCTTGGCGCTGCTGGCCGCCACAGGAAAACCCGTGATCCTGCTGTCCAATTCCGGGAAACGATCAGAGCCGAACGCCGCCCGCCTGACCCGCCTTGGTTTCCGGCGTGAGGATTTTCGTCTGGTGCTGTCCTCGGGTGAGGCGGCTTGGCGGCACCTGTCCCACCGCGCCTATCCTGCAGGAACAAAGGTCTGGCTGCATGCGCGCGACAATGACACCTCGGCCATCGACGGGCTGGGCCTGACCCTGACCGACACCCCGGCAGAGTCCGCGCTGTTGCTGCTGGCGGGCAGTCAGGCGGATACCCTGAGCCTTGACGACTACCGCCACCTCCTGGCCCCGGCGGCGAGCAAGGTGCCGATGCTCTGCACCAACCCGGACCTTGAGATGCTGACGCCAAACGGCCCCCGCCCCGGCGCGGGCCGCATCGCGCAGCTTTATGCCGAATTGGGCGGCGCGGTCGATTGGATCGGCAAACCCCATCTGCTGATCTACCATGAGGCCGCGCGTCTGCTGCCCGGCATCCCGGCCCATCGTATCCTGTGCATCGGGGACAGCCCCGCGCATGACATCGCAGGCGGGCACCTTGCGGGGCACAAGACCTGCCTTGTCCGAACCGGCCTGCACGCCGGGGCCTCTGACGCCGACCTGCCCGCGCTCTGTCTGGCCGAGGCTGGGGTCCTGCCCGACCATATCCTGCCCCGTTTCGCCTGAGGATCAGATGCCCTTCACCCTGTCGCTAAACACCAATCCTCTGGTCAATCGCTTTGCCGATGCGGACGACCTGATCGACACCGTGGCGCGCGATATCCGCATCCGCGACCTGCAACTGACGCATGAATTCATCAACCCCTCGTGGCCTGCCCCTGTGATCCGCCGCCTGACCCGCCAGATGGGCGCCGCCTTGCAGCGCACCGGGGTGCGGGTGACGTCAGGCATGACCGGGCCTTACGGGCGGCTGAACCATTTCGGCCACCCGGACCCAGAGGTGCGGCGCTATTACATCGACTGGTTCAAGACCTTTGCCGACATCATCGGCGACTTGGGCGGCACCGCTGTCGGCACGCAATTCGCCATCTTCACCTATCGCGATTTTGACGACCCCAAGCGCCGCGAAGACCTGATCCAGATTGCAATCGACGCATGGGCCGAGGTTGCGGAGCATGCCAAATCCGCCGGGTTAGACACTGTTTTCTGGGAACCGATGAGCGTGGGCCGCGAATTCGGCGACACCATCGCCAGTGCCTTGGCGTTGCAAGACCGGCTGACGGCGGCGCGGATGGCCATCCCGATGTGGATGATGGCAGACATTGACCACGGCGATATCACCAGCCCCAACCCCGACGATTACGACCCCTACGCCTGGGCGCGGGCGGTTCCGAAGGTCTCGCCCATCATCCACATCAAGCAAAGCCTGATGGACAAGGGCGGCCACCGCCCCTTTACCGCCGAATTCAACGCCAAGGGGCGCATCCACCCCGAACCGCTGCTCGCGGCGTTCCGGCAGGGCGGCGGGGTGGACAATGAAATCTGTCTGGAACTGTCGTTCAAGGAACGTGACCCGAATGACCGCCAGGTGATCGCCCATATCGCCGAAAGCGTGGCCTTCTGGGCCCCGCATATTGACAGCGGGGCGGGGGATTTGCGGCTCTAACTCAGCCGTTTTGTCAGCGACTGCGCGAGCGCGGTCAGGATCAGACAGCAAGACACCGCCCCCGCATCCAGCATCCCGCGCGACCGTTCGCCCAATCGGCTGGCCCGACCCAGACGCGCGACAAGGCCGATGGTGCTGTCGCGGCCCGTCTCGGCGGCGGCGACCATGCGGGCCAAAGCCTCAGCCAGCCCCTTGTCGCGGTGAGTCTCGAAGGCCGCGACGGCGGGGGCCAGCGTGTCGATCATCGTCTTGTCGCCGACCCGCGCATTGCCCATGGCCTGCACGCCCGCCAAGGCGGCCTTTAGCATCGTGTCCACGGCCGTGATATCGATAACATCCACCCCTTCCAGCGCGTGCGCCATATCGTCGAACATCACGCCATACAGCGGCCCCATGCTGCCGCCGATTTCCCCCATCAGCACATCGGACAGGACGGCCAGCGCAGCCCCCAGCGTCGGGTCCTGCCCCGCCCCCCGGTCGGCTGCCCGCACAAAGCCCTTCGCCATGTTGGCCCCATGATCGCCATCGCCGATGCGGCCATCCAGTTCCGACAACCACGCCTTGTTGGCGACGATCACCGCCGCCAATTCGGCCACCACCACCCCAAGGTTACGGTTCGCCAGCGCCATCACCAGCCCCCGAAGGCCGGGGCGGTGCAATCCATGTCCAGCAGCCCCGTCAACTCCGCATCCAGGGCCATCACCGTCAGCGTGACCCCGACCATGTCCAGCGAGGTGAAGTAATTCCCCACCAGCGCCCGATGCACCCGCAGGCCACGGTCAGCCAGACCTGACTCGATCCGGTCATAAAGCACGTAAAGCTCATTCACCGGGGTGGCCCCCAGACCCGACAGCAGCACTGCGACCGATGCCCCCGGCGGCAGGTCATGTTCGGCCATCACGATGCGCAGCATGTCATCCGCGATGTCATTGGCCGGGCGCAGCGGTTCGATGCGCATCCCCGGTTCGCCATGGTGGCCGATGCCAACCTCCATCGTCCCCGGCGCAATGGTGAAATTCGGCTGCCCCACGGCGGGCAGGGTGCAGGGGGCCAGACCGACGCCCACCGACCGGCAGGCATCGATGGCCTTTTGCGCGGCGGCCTGAACCTCCGGCAACGAGGCCCCGGTCGCGGCCTTGGCCCCGCCGATCTTCCACATCAGGATCTCGCCCGCTACCCCGCGCCTGCCGTCGCGCTCTTCGGGCGGTGCAGAGGACACATCGTCATTGGCGATGACCGTGGCGACGGCGATGCCCTCTTTCGCCACCATCCGCGTCGCCAGTTTCACGTTCATCGTATCGCCTGCGTAATTGCCAAACAGCACCGCCACCCCGGCCCCGCCATCCGCCGCACGGATCGCATCGGCAAAGCTGTTGGCGGTCGGGGACGAGAATATCTCCCCCACCGCCACCGCATCCACCACCCCGCGCCCGACATAGCCAAGGAAGGCCGGTTCATGCCCGGACCCGCCACCTGTCACCACGCCCACCCGGCCCGCGCTTGGGGCATCCACGCTGACCACCACGCGGGGATTGCCGGGATGCAGCCGCACCTGCGCGCCATGCGCCTTGACGAAACCGCTGACGGTTTCATCCACCACATCATCGGGATCGTTCAGGAACCGCTGCATCATTTCACCGTATAGCCGCCATCGACCAGCAGGTCCGCGCCGTTGATCATCGCCGCGCCGTCCGAGGCAAGGAACACCGCCGCCGCCGCGATCTCTTCGGGTTCGGCAAAGCGTCCGCTGGGAATCTGGGCCTTCAGCGCCTCACCCTTGGGATTGTCCCAGGCGCGGCGGCCAAGCTCGGTCAGCACCACGGTCGGTGAGATCGAATTGACCGTGATCCCATGCTTGCCCCATTCCAGCGCCAGCGATTTGGTCAGGCCGATCACCCCGAATTTCGACGCCACATAGGCAGTGTGCAGGTCAATCGCCACACTCCCGGCCTGAGAGGCCAGGTTGATGATCCGCCCGCCCTTGCCGGCGGCAATCATCGCCCGCCCCACGGCTTGCGCCATCAGGAAACTGCCCGTCAGGTTGACGGCGATGGTGCGGTCCCATGCCTCGGCGGTCAGCTCCTCCGCTGGGGCGAGGATGGCGATCCCGGCGCTGTTGACCAGAATATCCGGGCTGCCCAAAGCCGCCTGCACCGCCGCCACGGACGCCACCCCTTGCCCGGGATCGGTTACATCACAGACCAGCGCAAGGGCCCCCGGCAGACCCGCCGCTACGGCCTTTGCGGCGTCATGGTCCCTGTCCACCACCGCCACCCGCGCGCCCTTTTCGGCATAGGCCGTGGCAACCGCCGCCCCGATGCCAGAGCCGCCGCCGGTGACGATGGCCACCTTGCCTGCCAATGAGAATGTATAATCCATCGCGCCCCTCCGCTTTTTCCGGTCAGCTTAGCGGGGCGATGCGGCTACCGCTTGGAATATTTCGCGTCCACCTCATCAATCGCGCAGACATTCCCGGCAGAGCGGCCAGCGGGGTCAAAATTCATCGTCTCGGCCAGCCACGCATCAGCGATGGCCTTGGCGAGTTCGGACCCGATCACCCGTGCGCCCATGGTGATGATCTGGGCATGGTTCGACAGCGCGGCGCGTTCGGCGGAATAGGTGTCATGGCACAGCGCAGCGCGGATGCCCGGCACTTTGTTCGCCGCGATGCTGACGCCGATGCCGGTGCCGCAGACCAGAATGGCGCGGTCATACTCCCCCGCGATCACTCCCGACGCCACACGATCCGCAAGGTTGGCATAGAACGCATCGGGTCCGGCATCGGTCCGGCTGAGTTCGGACACCTCAAACCGCCCTTTCAAGTGGTCAGCGAGGAGTTTGGACAGCCCTTCCCCGGCGCTGTCGCCTGCAATGGCCAATTTCATGTCAGTTCCCTTTCAAAGCAGCGGCGCAACGCGCCAGAATGTCGAGGTAGCCTTCCACCGCCCAAGCCGACCGGCCAATAAACAGCCCGTCGATATGCGGGCAGGCGATGAGTTCGGCGCAGTTGCCGGGATTGACCGATCCGCCGTAAAGGCAGGGGATTTTCCGCCCCAAAGCGTCACCCGCGACGGCGATGATTTCGGCTTGGCGTGCATCGGCATAATCTGCCGTGGCGGGGATGCCGTTCACACCGATGGCCCAGACCGGTTCATAGGCGAACAGGATTTCCGCCGCGTGTTGCTCTGGAGTCAGCTTTTCCAAAGCGCCGCGCACTTGGGCGGCCAGCACATCCTGCGCGCGGCCCGCTTGGCGTTCGTCCAACGTCTCGCCAATGCAGATCAGCGGGGTCAGGCCGTGGCGCAGGGCGGCGGTGACTTTCAGCCCCACGGTCGCATCCGTTTCGCCAAAATGCGCGCGGCGTTCGGAATGGCCAAGTTCGACCATATCCAACCCGCAATCGGCCAGCATCAGGGGGGAGACTTCGCCCGTCCAAGCGCCCTGATCGTCCCAATGCATGTTCTGCGCGCCGACCTTGACGGTGGTTTCCGCAAGCATCGCCTTGACTTCCCGCACCGCGGTAAAGGGCGGGATGACAAAACGCTGAATCCCCGCCGGTCCCTGCGCGGGCAGACCGGCGGCAAAGGTGCGCGCTTCGGCAAGCGTTTTGTGCATCTTCCAGCTTGTGCCAATCCAATGGGTCATGCGGCCTCCGTCGCGATGGTCAGGGACAATCCGGCCTGTGCCAACGGGGCGCGGGCGTCTGCGCCGGGATCGTCGTCGGTGATGATGGTCTGGAATTCGGTCAGGTCGGCCAGCAGATGCAGCGCCGCCGTGCCAAAGCGTTTGTGATTGACCAGCAGGCAACTTTGCCCCGCCGCCGCCATCATCGCGCGCTTGGTGCGGACCACATTGGCATCCATGTGGAACACCGACAGGCCGTTGACGGCGGGGGACGAGATAAAGGCCAAATCCGCCCGCAAGCGCGACAGCGCGTTTTCGGTAACCATACCGAAAAAGCCGTTATACTTGGCATCATATTCCCCGCCGAGGGCGATCAGCCGCAGCCGCATCTCTGCCCGCAGACGGTCCAGCACGGCGGCGTTGTTGGTGATGACGGTCAGCGGGCGGCGGTCCAGCAGGGTTTCGGCCAGCACAGCGGCCATGCTGCCATCGTTGATCAGCACCGTCATGCCCGGTTCCACCAGCGCCGCCGCAGCTTTGGCCATGCGCGCCTTGGCCCCGGCATCCTGCCGCGCGCGGATGCGGAAATCGCTTTCAAACTGGGTGCCGGGTTCGACCGAGGCCCCGCCCCGCAGCTTTCGCAAGAACCCCGCCTGTTCCAGATCGTCCAAATCGCGGTGGATGGTCATTTTCGAGACGGCAAAGCGCAGCGCCAGATCGTCCAGCGACGCCGCCCGATGGGTGGCAAGGTGATCCATGATCGCCTGTCTGCGGTCGTCGCGTTTCATCACTCCCCCCGGTTGGGAGAAGCGTAACATGGGTGCCGCCCATCGCAACATGAAACGCGTGATTTTGTAATGAATGCTCTGTGATAATCAGCGCAAGATCACAAAGAAAAACCCGCCAGCGTGAACTGGCGGGTTTTCGAACTGCGAGGGTAAGACCTCAGCGCCCCAAGATCGCGCGCAAGACCCGCTGCAAATCGGTCTTTGGCGTGGCCGACAGACCTTCGGCCCGCCATGCGACATGGTGATCCGGGCGCACCAGCAAGCAGCCCGAATCCCGGATTTCGCTCGCCCTTGCCCAATCGCCGCTGTGATCGACAAAGGGTTGGCGGGGGCCGATGACATGGGTCGCGATGTCGATCCCGAGTTCCGCCGCCACCTGCGCCGCAGCCTCGGCCCAAGCCTCACCGCCCAGACCCGTCAGCAGGGTGAAACGGCCATGACCGCAAAGGTCCAGCGTCGAAACCTCGGCCCCATTGTCCGACCGATAGACCCAGACATGCGGCAGGCGTGCGCCGGGCCATGTGGTGGGTTGGTAATGCAGATCGGCATCCAGCGAGAAGGCCGGTTCAATCTGCCCATCCGTCACCACCGCGCCGGAACGGTAGCGCTGGTTCATCTCGATCCCATGGGCGTCGAATTCGTATTTCTTGAAGGCGATGGCCTTGCGGATCGCCTCTCGCTGCGCTTCGGCCGCCGGGGTGCCTTCGGTGCGGGCGGCAAGGTTTTTCTGCATCTGCACCGGATCAACGCCTTCGCCCATCCCCAAAGCCTCAAAAATCGGGCCGAATTCCGCGATGGACTGGTTGGCGCGGGTGACGATCTGTTTGGCAATCGGCGCGCGTTCGTCGTTGTAGCTGTCCAAGAGACGCTCGCCGGCCTGCCCTTTCAGCACCATCGCCAGCTTCCACGCGAGGTTGAAGGCATCCTGGATCGAGGTGTTGGAGCCCAAGCCATTCGATGGCGGGTGGCGGTGGATCGCGTCGCCCATGCAGAACACGCGGCCATGGCTGGTGCGGGTGGCATAGCGGTTGTTGACGGTCCAGACAGAGGCCGACAGCAGCTCAATCTCAAGGTTCGGATCGCCCACCAATTGCCGCGCCACGCCGGTGGCGAATTCGGGTGTCACCTCAGGCTCTGGCCCGTTGATGTCATAGCCCCAGACGATCAGCCATTCGTTCCACGGGCGCACCATACGGACCAGACCCATGCCGATCCCGCCCACATCCGCGCCGGGCTGCATCACCCAATACAGCACGCTGGGACGGTGGGCGACGTATTTGGACAGGTCCGCCCGGAACAGGATGTTCATCGACCCGCCGACACCCATCTTGCCCTCGAACGGCAAACCGGCATGTTCGGCGACCAAGGATTTTCCGCCATCCGCGCCGATCAGGTATTTCGAGCGGATCGTCAGTTCCTTGCCCGTCAGGCGGTCACGGCAGGTGGTGGTCACGCCCTCGGCGTCTTGCACATGGCTGAGGTATTCCGTGGACATCCGGCCTTGGGTGCCGCGCGAACAGGCGGTTCTGTAAAGCAAGGGTTCCATGAAGGTCTGCGGCAGGTCGTTCATGCGCGACGGGGACGACATGATGTGTTCGGCCCGGCTCAGCGGATGGTTGCCCCAGGTCTTGATGCGGCCGATCTCCTCGCCCGCCAGACTTTCGCAAAAGATGTTCTCTCCCATCAGGTCCTGATGCGTGGCGAACATATAGGCTTCATCCTCGACCTCGCGGCCCAGATCGCGCAGCACCTCCATCGTGCGTTGGTTGGTGATATGGGCGCGGGGGGTGTTGGCCAGCCAGCGATAGCGGTTGATCGCCATGTTCTGGATGCCATAGCTGGACAAGAGCGCCGCCGTGGCCGAGCCGGATGGTCCGGTGCCGATGATCAGCACCTCGGTTGTGATATCTGCCATGATGTCCTCCCTTTCGTTCTTATTCTGACGGCGCATCGCCGGCCCAAGCGGCCTGCAACAAGTGCCGGATCGCGGCCTGTTCAATCGGGCGCGGGTTCCAATAGGGGTTTTGCACTGCGATTTCGGCAGCGCGGTCCAGATCGGACTCTTTCATCCCCAGATCGCGCAACGCCAAGGGCGCACCCATCCTGACGGCGAAGTCATAGAGCCCCGCGCCGGGGGTTGCCGCACCAAGGATCTCGGCCAGCGGGGACAGTTCCGCCGCCGCCGCGCGCTGGTTATAGGCGATGGCATGGGGCAGGATCACAGCATGGGTTTCGGCATGCGGCAGGTCAAACGACCCGCCGAGCGTGTGGCACAGCTTGTGGTGCAGCGCCATGCCGACCGTGCCCAGAACGGTGCCGCAAAGCCATGCGCCATAAAGCGTTTCGCCCCGCGCGGTCAGGTCGTCTGGCGCTGCAACAACCTTTGGCAGACCGTCGCGGAACGCACGGATGCCTTCCAGCGCCATCAGGGTGGAGATGGGCGAGCGGTTTTGCGCGTAAAGCCCTTCGGCGGCATGGGCCATCGCGTTCAGCGCAGAGGTCACGGTCATCGCCACGGGCAGCGTCCGCACCAGTTCGGCGTCATAGAGGATCACCTCGGGCTGGACCTTCGGCGTCGTGATCGTCGTCTTGCGCCCGCCTTCGGTCTGGCCAAGGATTCCCGTCGCCTCTGACCCTGCATAAGTCGTCGGCACCACGATTTGCGGCAAATCGGTGCGCAGGGCGATGGCCTTGCCCAGACCCGTGGTCGATCCGCCCCCCACCGCCACGACACAATCCGCGCCCAAGGCAATCGCCTGCGCAGTCGCCTCTTCGCTGACGGCCACCGGCGTGTGCATCGTGGCGCCGGAGTAAACCCCCACCGCCCGCGCGCCCAAAGCGGCGGCGAAGTCCGCGCCCGTATCGGCCTGCTGCGGGGTGGTCAGGATCAGCGCGCGGGAGAGGCCCAGACGCTCCATCTCCTCTGCCACCAGATGCCGCGCCCCTGCGCCAAAGCGCACCCGCATCGGCGCGAGTGTGGCGGCGAAGTTTTCCTGAAACAGCGACATGCATCCTCCCCTTGGTGCCTTGCGGGGACGATATCCAGAACGAGCCGGGATATTGATCGCATCGCCGGATGGTTATATATCCTGAGGTTATGAAGCTGGACAGTGAACACCTCGAGATCCTTGCCATGATCGTGGACAAGGGCGGCCTGACCGAAGGGGCAGAGGCTTTGGGCAAATCCCAACCCTCCGTCTCGCGCACCATGGCACTGCTGGAGGATCGGATCGGCGCGGCCCTGTTCGAACCCGGCAAGCGGCCTTTGCGGCCCACCGAGCTGGGCGAAAGCCTTGCCCGCATCGGCGCGCGCATCCATGCGTTGAATGCCGAAGCCAGCGCCTTGGTGCAAAGCTATCGCAAGGGGCACACCGGGCGCTTGCGGATCGCGGGGACGCCGATCTTCATGGACGGGGTCGTGTCCACCCTGATCGCCGATTTCCAGATGCGCCACCCCGAGGTGCAGATCGCGCAATCCTACGGCTATTTCGACCAACTGGCCGCCAGTCTGCGCAATGGCACGCTGGATGTGGCCATCCTGCCGCTGCATCCCAGCATGGTTCCTGCCGACATGCGCTTTGTCCCGCTTTTGGCCGGGCGCAATGTCATCGCCTGCCGGGCGGGGCATCCGCTGATGCGGCGCGGGGCGGTGACTTTGGCGGATATAGAGCCTTATCCCTGGATCGCCCCCCCGCCCGACAGCCCGCTTTACCGCGATTTGCAGCGGGCGCTGAAATCCATCGGGAAAGAGGATTTCAAGGTCAGTTTTTCGGGGGGAACCTTGGCCTCGATCAACTCCGTCCTCGCGCGGTCGGATGCGCTGACAGTCCTGCCCTATTCGGTGGTGTTCCTGTCGCGCAAATCGGCGGGGCTGGAGGCCTTGGGGATCAAGATCGAACACCCCGACCGGCAGTTGGGCTTTCTGACGCATGAGGCCGCGACGCCGCCCCCGGCGCTGCGGCGGTTTGCGGACTTCCTGACGGATGAATTCAACCTTCTGGAAGCCCGCATCCAGCACGAAAGCCAAGTCACGCGGCGGCGGGGTTAAGGCGGGGTCAGACCCGTTCCAGCGCGATGGCGATGCCTTGGCCCACGCCGATGCACATGGTGGACAAGGACCGCCGTCCGCCCGTCGCCGCCAGTTCCAGCGCCGCCGTCCCGGTGATGCGCGCGCCCGACATGCCCAAGGGATGGCCTAGCGCGATGGCCCCACCGTTGCGGTTCACGCGGGCGTCGTCATCCGCGATGCCCAGTTGGCGCAGAGTGGCAATGCCTTGCGCGGCGAAAGCCTCATTGAGTTCGATCACGTCGAAATCGGCTTGCGTCAACCCCAAGCGGTCCAGCAGTTTTTGGCTGGCGGGCGCAGGCCCGATCCCCATGATGCGCGGCGGAACCCCCGCCGTCGCCCCGCCCAGCACCCGCGCGATGGGGGTCAGGCCGTGACGCTTGACGCCCTCTTCAGAGGCAAGGATCAATGCCGCCGCGCCATCGTTCACGCCCGACGCATTGCCAGCGGTGACGGATCCGTTGGGGAACAGCGGTTTCAGCTTTGCCAGCGCCTCAACCGTCGTGGCGCGGGGGTGTTCGTCTTGGGAAACCACCAACGCATCGCCCTTTTTCTGCGGAATGGTGACGGGGGTGATCTCTTGCGCCAGACGCCCATTCGCCTGCGCGGCTGCGGCTTTGGCCTGCGATGACAGCGCCATCAAATCCTGCGCCTCACGGCTGATGCCGTAATCATCGGCGACATTCTGCCCGGTCTGCGGCATTGAGTCGGTGCCATAGGCCGCGTGCATCGCCTTGTTGATGAAGCGCCAGCCGATGGTGGTGTCGTGAATCTCGGCATGGCGAGAGAATGCCGTATCCGCCTTGGGCATCACGAAGGGCGCGCGGGACATCGACTCCACTCCGCCCGCAATCATCACATCCGCCTCACCCGCCGCAATCTGGCGCGCAGCGACCAGAACGGCATCCATGCCCGAACCGCACAGACGGTTGATCGTGGTGCCCGGCACCTCGACCGGCAGACCGGCCAGCAGCACGGCCATGCGGGCGACGTTGCGGTTGTCCTCACCCGCCTGATTGGCGCAGCCATAGACCACATCGGACACCGCCGCCCAATCCATCCCCGCATGCCGCGCCATCAGCGCCTTGAGCGGGATCGCCGCCAGATCATCGGCCCGAACGCTGGAGAGTGCGCCGCCGAAACGGCCAATGGGGGTGCGGATATAGTCGCAGATATAGACGGGGGTCATGCTCAAAGCTCCGGTACGATCAGGTCGGCGACGGTGCCGGGAATCAGCATTTCCGCCCCAGTCAGCGATTGCAATTCATCCACCGACAGGGATGGCAGTTTTTCCCGCAACACAAAGCGCCCGCCTTCGATGTCGATCACCGCAAGGCTGGAATAGACACGGGTGACGCAGCCCACCCCGGTCAGCGGCAGCGAGCAGGCCTTCAGCAGTTTGGGTTTGCCGTCCTTGGTCACGTGGTCGGTGATCACCGCCACACGCTTGGCCCCGTGGACAAGGTCCATCGCCCCGCCGACGGCAGGCACGCCCTTCGGCCCGGTGGACCAGTTCGCGAGGTCCCCGTTTTCGGCAACCTCATAAGCGCCCAGGATGGCCACATCCAGATGCCCGCCGCGCACCATGGCAAAGCTGTCCGCGTGGTGGAAGAACGCCGTGCCGGGTTTCAGCGTGACGGCCTTTTTCCCGGCGTTGATCAGATCCCAATCCTCGGCCCCCGGCGCGGGGGCCTCACCAAAGCCCAGAATCCCGTTTTCGGTGTGAAAGATCGCCTCGCGCCCCGGCGGCTGGAACTTCGCCACCATCTCGGGAAAGCCGATGCCAAGGTTGACATAGGCACCATCGTCGATGTCCTGCGCCGCGCGCCAAGCCATCTGGGTGGGAGAGAGTTTCAAGGTCATGCGCGTGCCTCCGGATAGACCGCCTTGGCGCGGTTGAGGATTTCTTCCTGCGCGGGGTTTTCCACCTGCACCACGCCTTGCACGAAGATGCCGGGGGTGATGACGACTTCGGGGTCGATCTCGCCCGGTTCGACGATCCGTGACACCTGCACCACGGTCTTGGCTGCCGCCATGCACATCAGCGGGTTGAAGTTCCGGCCCGCCATCCGATAGGTCAGATTGCCCAGACGGTCCCCCAGATGTGCCTTGACCAGTGCAACATCCGCCTTCAGCCAACGTTCCTGCACGTAGGGCCGCCCATCGAACACCTCAACCGGTTTGCCCTTGGCAAGGTCGGTGCCATAGCTGGTGGGCGTGTAAAACGCTGGGATGCCCGCGCCCCCTGCCCGGATGCGCTCGGCCAAGGTGCCTTGGGGGACCAGTTCCAACTCGATCTTGCCAGCAAGATAGGCCTCGGTGAAGACCACGGGATCGGCAGAGCGGGGGAAGGAGCAGATCAGTTTCTTGACCATCCCCGCCTCGATCAACGCCGCAAGCCCGACATGGCCGTTCCCGGCGTTGTTGTTGACAACTGTCAACTCGCGCGGGTGGCCGGTGGCGATGAAGCGGTCGATCAGCGCGTGGATCAATTCGATCGGCGCGCCAGAGCCGCCAAAGCCGCCGATCATCACCGTCATTCCGTCTGAAATCCCCGCCACGGCGGTGGCGAGGTCGGGAAGGGTCTTGTCCATCCGAAAACCTCCATCCGCCGACTCTGTGCCGCGCGGGTTAAGGTTTGAGATAGGCGCGCGGGCGCCTTCCGTAAATCCGGTTTGTGCACTATGCTCTTTTTGTTGACATATCGCACGGATTTCACATGACCATCACCGAACGCGACATCATGGGCGGCTTGGCCAAAGGGCTGGCGGTGATTGAAACCTTTGCCGCCGACCGCCCGCGCCAGTCGATCAGCGATGTGGCGGCGGCCAGCGGGCTGGACCGCGCCACCGCGCGGCGCTGTCTGCTGACGCTGGCGCATCAGGGCTATGCGGAGTGGGACGGCAAGTTCTTTACCCTGACACCGCGGGTCTTGCGGTTGGGCACGGCGTGTTTGGCCTCAATGCCGATGCCCGCCATCGTGCAACCTGCCTTGGATGCGCTTTCGGACCGGATTGGGGAAAGCACCTCTGTCTCCATCCTCGATGGGGCCGAAATCGTCTATGTCGCCCGCGCGGCGCAACGAAAGGTGATGTCCATCGCCCTGATGCCCGGATCGCGCCTGCCCGCCTATTGCACCAGCATGGGCCGGGTGATGCTGGCGACTTTGCCCGAGGCTGAGGCGCGGTCACGGCTGGAAACCTCGCCCCGCCCCGCCCGCACGCCCCATACGCTGACCGGGATAGATCAGGTGATGGCCGAAATCGCCCGCGTGCGGGTGCAGGGCTATTCGGTGATCGACCAAGAGGTTGAGATGGGCCTTTGTTCGATGGCCGTGCCGCTGATGAACGCGCGGGGGCAGGTGATCGCCGCCCTGAACCTTGGCCGTGCGGCGGGGCCGGAACCGATGGCAGAGGTCGCGCAGCGGCTGTTGCCCGAGTTGCAGGCGGTGGCGGCGCAGTTGCGCGGGTTGCTGCGCTGACAGGTCAGGGCGCTTGCAAGCGCGGGTCCAGCGCGAAGCGTTCTTGGGTGATATCGTCGTAAAGACCCGCCGCCTGATCGGCATCCAAAATCAGGTTCCAACTGTGCCGCGAGACCGCTGACGGGATCAGGATCGCCCCAAACCTTCGCAAAAGGTCATTGCCGAAAAGCTGTTGGTTGCGGCTGGGCAGCGCGGGGGTCAGCCAATTGGGGTTCGGCACCTCTTCCGGCCGGATGACCTGCAACCGCCGGGGATCGATGATGCGGGCCGAGGTCAGGATATGCGGCGCCCTGTCCAGCACCTCAAACCCCTTATGCACGGCCACTTCCATCGTCGCGGTGGCGGGATCGAGTGAGGCATAGACCGCCCGCACCCCGCCCGTGTTCCAGCGCCCCCCCGCACGGAACGCGCCCTCGCCAGACGCCCAAGTGGCCGCGTGTCGCTGCTGATCAATCCGCCACAGCCGGATATCCCCCGGCCCCAGCGGCGGCGGCAGGGGTGTCACGCATAGACCCCATATTCCAGCCGCGTCAGGTAGTCCGACACGGCCTCTGCCCCGACGGACGTCGCCAGCAAATCCAAAGGCTTGCGATTGTCCAGACCGATGGCCGGGCGCTGCATCCACTCCTCTGCCGCGTCAGAGGATCCCATGACGGCGATGGCATGGGCAAAGAGTTCGGCAAAGCGCCATGTCCGGTTGCTTTGTTCCAGCGACAACACCTCTGGCCCGGCTTTGGCGCGGTGACGTTGCAGGGTGCGCAGGCTGATCCCCACCGCCTTTTGCAAGGCGTCGCCTTGTTCGAGAAAACTGCACCGGGCCAGCAGGTTCTTCAGGATGTCGGAGGAAAGGCCATCCTCCAACGCCTCATGCGCGTCTAGGGCGGTGCCGATGCGGCGGTCAAAGGCCGCGTCACCACCCAAAAGCGCCACCGTCTGTGCTACATCCCTGTCGGTCCAAGAAACGTCCATGCCAGCCCCCGCGCCATCTGTCGCCAAATATGCGCCATGTGTCGCCGAAAATCAAGACGCGCGGGGCCGTCGCTATTTCAGCGCGACATAGGTTTCCGGGTCCAGTCCGCTGATGCGGATGGCGACGTGGGTGCCTGTCACCTCGGCCACCATCGCGCGCAGGTGCTGGCCGATGGCGGTCACCCGGTCCCGCGTGCGGTCGGCGCGGGGCAGGATCTGGATCTCGACATTGACGCGCGGCAGGTCGGGCATGACCAAGACCGGCAGCACCGCGAATTGGCAGGCGGGGACGTCCACCCGAAACTCTGCGCAGAGATAGTCTCGCATCGGCCCCAAGGCCGCGCCCAAACCGGCGCGGCAGGCGGGATAGAGCGTCTCATCCACAAAGATTTTGACATTGGGCATGGCTCGCCCCTCAGGCTTCGGGGGTCAGCACGAAGTCAAAGGGCGACCGCCACAGGGTATCGCCATCCGAAACAGGCTCGAACGGCGCGATCAGGGTCTGTTTCACGCCAAAGACCGCGTCACTGGTCAGATAGCTGTCATCGCCCACAAAGGTGTGGGTGACCAACCGCTGGAAACCCGGCGCGGTGACAAGGAAATGCATATGCGCCGGGCGATAGGGATGGCGGCCCATCGCGGCCAGCATCTTGCCCACCGGGCCATCATCGGGGATCGGGTAGGAGGTCGGCTTGATCCCACGGAAGGCATAGACCCCATCCGCGCCGGTATAGAACCGGCCCCGGTTGTTCCATTGAGGCTGGATGCCCGGTTGCTGGACGTCATAGAACCCATCGGCATTGTCGGACCAGACATCGACGCAAGCGCCCTCAATCGCCTTGCCATGCAGATCGATCACCTTGCCCTCAAACAGGCAGGAGTCGCCCTTGCCATCCAGCGAGATATTGTCGCCCATCGCCCGGATCGGCGCGTCTTCGACGTGGAAGGGGCCGAAAACGGTATTCTCGGTCGCCCCCGCAGGACGGCGGTTGTTGATGGCATCGACAAGCATCGACAGGCCCAGCACATCCGACAGCAGGATGAATTCCTGCCGCTCACCCGAGCACATCTGGCCGGTCTTGGTCAGGAAGGCGATCCCGGCCTCCCATTCCGCCTGGGTCAGGTGCACCTCTTTGGCAAAGGCGTGCAGATGGCTGACGAGTGCCGCCATCACCTGCGCCATGCGCGGCGCGGTATCCGGCCCCATCCGGCCATTCACGGTGGTGACAGAGGCGTCTTCGGAGAAATACTGCAT
>JAIXPH010000013.1 GCA_027486345.1 Paracoccaceae bacterium | reverse complement strand
TAAAATCCCGCAAAACAATCAAACGCGGGAACAGGCGCGGGGTGGAGCAGCCCGGTAGCTCGTCAGGCTCATAACCTGAAGGCCGCAGGTTCAAATCCTGCCCCCGCAACCAAAATCTTCTCGTAAGATCAAATACTTAAATGTTGAGCGTTTCGCTTGTGTATAAGCAAACGCGTTTACCTCAACAACAACTCAACGTTACACGAGGCCCCCTACACGGGGGCCTTTTGCATTCCGGGCGCTGGCGATCAGCCGCTCCAGTCATCCCGGAACCGACCAATCACGTCAGCAGCGCTCAACGGCCGATAGCTTTCCTCCGGAGCCGCGAACGCGCGCATTACTTCAGCCTTCAGACGATCAAACGCTTCCCGCTCCGCGCGTTGATTGTCGCGCCGGATCAAGTTGCCCGAGCGCTCGCTCCGCGCGCCGCTGATGTGAACCGTCATCCTCGTGCCGTGGTCCACGCTGACCTCCGTGTCGATCCGTCCAGGATGCGCAAGATTGGTATCGCAGACAATCCGCTTATCCAGCCTGCGTCCGCCGCCTGGCGAGCGCCCTGAACACCTTACCAATGAAACAAAGCCGATCAACGCTACGGACCAGGTCCCGGCAAGTGCGTTCGCCTTGCCGGGACCACGCTCTCAAGGTGCCCGCATCTCCGCATAGTCTCCACCGGTGCGCAGAGTAACGGTGACCGGCGATTCCGTCCGGTTGCGCCAGAACCAGCCGTGGTTTCCGGTGAAGGCGGCGGTCAGGTCTCCAGTAGCCTCTGGCACGGCGCGGCCTTGCTCGTAGCTGATGCTCTGTCCGCCGCCATCGCCGTGGAGGTCGAAGTTCACGACGCTGCCATTTGCCGTCCAAGCGAAGCGGGCGACCTGGCCCTCTTCCATGGCGAGCTTGACCTCGATCCCCTCGCCGGGGTTCAGGGTGTAGCTGACTTCGTCGCGCCATTCCTGGGCTGTGGCCGCGTTAACGGCTGCTTCGACGGGATCTGCCGCCGCGGGAGCGGGTTCTACCTCCGTCGTTGCCTCAGGTGCGGCGGCGGCGGGTGCTTCCACCGGCGCCGTTGCCTCTGGCTCGACAGCCGCGGGTGGCGCACCGATCACGGCCGCCAAGGCGGCAAGCTGCGCGTCGATCCTGTCCAGACGCTGGACGATTTCGGCAGGCACGGCGACGGGGGCCGGGGCGGGGGGAGACACAGCCGCCGCTGCTACAGCCTGAGCGTCAGCCTCGGCTTCAGCGGCAAGCTGCTGCTTGATCTCCCCCATTTCCGTCAGGCCCGTCAGCGCGCCGACGCCGGTCGGGTCGATCCCGTATTCAGCCGGAAGCCAGAACAGGACGAGGATCGCCCCGGCCGCACCAGCGGCAATGAGCGTGGAGCGGATCAGGCCACCCGGCGTGGCGGGCACGGACTGAACATGCGATGCGGCTGCAGCCGTGTGACGCGGTTCGGCCTGCAGCGGCGGTGCCTTGGAGATATCGAAACGGTTGTTCATGGGTCTCGCCCTCCCTTCAGGCGACGAAATAGCCGGTGATCTGCAGGCCCATCAGGGCAAAGCCAGCCACCATCATCAGGACATTTGCGGCATAAGCCTGCCGCGCGAAGGCAGGACGCGCCCGCCACTGGGTCATTGCCATCAGGATCAGCGCCAAGGCCATCAACTGGCCCAGTTCCACGCCGACGTTGAAGGCAATCAGGTTGCCCAGAAGCCCGTCGGGCGAGATGTCGTAATCCTGAATCTTGGTCGCCAGACCAAAGCCGTGCAGCAGGCCGAAAACCAGTGTAGCTGCCTTGGTGTTCGGCTGCACCCCGAACCACAGCCGGAAGGCGCCGAGGTTGTCGAGCGCCTTGTAGACCACCGAAAAGGCGATGATCGCGTCGATGATGTAGGCGTTGATCGAGATGGACCACCAGACGCCCGCGATCATCGTGACCGAATGGCCGATGGCGAAAATGCTGACGTAGGTGGCGATGTCCTTCGAGCGGTAGAGGAAGAAGATCACCCCGGCGAGGAACAGCAGGTGGTCATAGCCTGTGACCATGTGCTTGGCGCCGAGGTAGATGAAGGCGATGGGGCGGAAGCCCGTCACCTCCTGCACATAGCCCGCATCGCCTTCGGTGACGTTGTGGGCCAGCGCCGCGCTTGCAAGCAGCAGGGCGGTGAATAGCGTCGCGAGGGCGATCAGCGCCTGCCATGGCATCGGGGGGCGCCCGTGCGCCCGTGAATTCTGTGTCATGTGATGTATCCTGACGTGAGAGATCGGATCGCCCGGGATGCCGGGCGGCGGCTCAGGTCAACGTCAGTCTGGGCGGCCGTCGCGGGCCATCACGGATGGTCCCATCAGCCGCAAAGGAGGCAGGGCGAAGCATCCGCTCGGGTGGCGGGGGGACTTCCGCGCCGGGCGCCGCTAGTAGCGCAGCGCCGACATGGTCGTGGTCGCTTGAATCGTGATGATCCGGTCCGGCGATGTCATGTGCATGGCCATGCTCGGCGTGATAGGCACGGTGATCGGCCTCGGCGGCCATCGCGCCTGGCCCGTGCTTGACGGCTTCAACGGCTGGAGCGATTGCCAGCGACAAAGCAAGGCACAGGACCGCCCAAAGCGCCCTTACCCCCCGCCATGCTGGTTGCGCTGCCCGCATCATTGTCCTTCGGGGTTGACCCCGCTTCGCGTCTTGCCTCATCCCCCCTGGGGGGATAGCGTCGCTATATGCCAGAAGATCACACCCACGCAAGCCACCCCGCCATTGCCACCCGGCTGAAGCGCGCCGAAGGGCATCTGCGCCGCGTCATCGGCATGATCGAAGAGGGGCGGCCCTGCGTCGACCTGGCAACGCAACTCCACGCCGTCGAACGCGCCGTGGCCGAAGCGAAGCGCGCGCTGATCCACGACCACATCGACCACTGCCTGACAGGCGGGGGTGCGCATGATCTGGCCGAGATCAAGGCGCTGACGAAGCTCCTGTAGATGCTGAGCACCCTGCGCAATCTCACCTTCCGCCACCTCTTCGCCGCGCAGATCGTGGCGCTGGTGGGCACGGGGCTTGCCACAGTCGCGCTTGGCCTACTTGCCTGGCAGTTGGCGGGGGATAATGCGGGCGCGGTCCTCGGCACTGCGCTGGCGATCAAGATGGTGGCCTATGTGACGCTGGCGCCGGTGGCCGCGGCCATCGCCGAACGCCTGCCGCGTCGGGCTTTTCTGGTCGCGCTGGACCTGATCCGGGCGGGCGTGATCGCGTTTCTGCCCTTCGTGGATCAGGTCTGGCAGGTCTATGTGCTGATCTTCTTCCTGCAGGCCGCGTCGGCCGGGTTCACCCCGGCCTTCCAGGCGGTCATCCCAGACGTGCTGAAGGACGAGGACGACTATACGAACGCCCTGTCGCTCCTGCGGCTGGCCGAGGATCTGGAACAGCTCGCCTCCCCCATGCTGGCGGCGGCCCTGCTGACGGTGGTCAGCTTCCCGGTGCTATTCGCGGGCACGGTTGTGGGCTTTGTCGCCTCGGCACTGCTGGTGGTCACCGCGCGTCTGCCCGGGCGGGCGGCTGCCGATCCCGGCCATTTCTGGGCCGATGTGACCAAGGGTGTCCGTATCTGCACCCGCACCCCGCGCCTGCGCGGGCTAATGGTGATGGAAGCCGCCGTCGCTGCGGCGGGCGCCATGGTCTATGTGAACACCGTGGTTTTGGTGCAGGCCCGCTTGGGTCTGGCCGAGGAATCCGTGGCGCTCGCCTTTGCGGGCTTCGGCGCAGGGTCAATGCTTGCGGCCTTCCTTCTGCCGCGCATTCTGGAACGGCTGGCGGACCGTCCGGTGATGATCGGCGGCGCGGCGTTGATGGTGGCAGGCGTGGCGCTGGTGCCGCTGGTCGGCAGCTTGCCCGCACTCATCGCGCTCTGGGCCCTGATCGGCTTTGGCTTCTCGCTGACCCAGACCCCCATCGGCCGGATCATCAACCGCTCTGCGCGCGAGGCGGATCGGGGCGCGGTATTCGCCGCGCAGTTCGCGCTGAGCCACGCCTGCTGGCTGGTGACCTATCCGCTTGCCGGGTGGATCGGCGCGGGCGCGGGGCTATCGGTTGCCGCCCTGACGCTCGCGGTCATCGGCGCCGCGGGCCTTGCGGCTGTGCTGCGCCTCTGGCCCGCCGCTGACCAGACTGTCCTTCCACACGATCACCCCGACCTGCCGCCCGACCATCCGCATCTTGCGGAACACGGAGCCCATCATGCCCATGCGGTCGTTATCGATGACCTGCACCGTCGTTGGCCCAAGGCGGCATGAACCCCCGACAAAGAGGCACGCCCATGACACGGATGCAGATTACTCGGCGCACAACCCTTCTTGGTCTCTCAGCAACCCTAGGCCTCGCCCTGAAGCCATGGTCCGCAATAGCCGCCACGACGGCAATCCGAGTGGTGAGGGACCCGACTTGCGGCTGCTGTGCGGCCTGAATCGAGATCCTCGAAACCGAGGGCTTCGTGGAGGAAGTCGAAATGCTCGAGATCGACGCCTTGCATGCCCAGAAGGTTGCGAGCGGGATCCCTGCAGACATGGTCTCCTGCCACACGGCGCATGTGGAAGGATACGTGATCGAAGGCCATGTTCCGCCCGCGGAAATCCGGCGCCTGCTGGCTGAGCGCGCCGATGCTCTTGGACTGTCCGTACTTGGAATGCCCTACGGGTCGCCCGGCATGGGCCCCGAAACAGAGCGCGAGGCCTATGTCGTCCATCTGATCCGCAAGGACGGAACGACAGAGGTATTCGCCAGCTATGACGCAGCGTAAGCAGTCCGGAGGGCTCTCTCCAAGTGGCTTGGGCTATCGGCACGCCCGCGCCTGATCGCGCAGCACGGCATAGTCGCTCAGCATCCTGACGATGACGGCCCCTTCCGGTAGGGCTTCGATCTCGTGGGCGGCCCGCGCCTGATCGGCGGCCGTGTAGTCGACCACGGGCGGGCAGGGTGCTTGTGCGTCAGAACCGCCCATCGCGCAGCCTGTCAGCCAGAGCATCGCGATCAGGAGGGCGGCGGGTGGCGGCGTCGAGCATCTGGCGGTGGATCGCATCGTTTCTCTCTCTGGCTTCAAGCTGTTCGGCGGCGCGCCCAGCGCGTTCACCGGCGCGGCGCAGGTTCAGGAGGAACAGCAGGATCGCTGCGGCGGACACGAGCAGGCCCAGCGCCTTTCGCGCCGGGCCATGGGTGAGCAGCCAACCGATCACCGCTGGCCCCGCTTCCAGTCATCGAGCCGGGCGTGGATGGTGACGGCGATCCCGATCAACGCGATGGCGATCAGCATCCAGCGCAGGGTGTCGAGGTACGGCACAAGCGGCTGGATGGTGGACTGGGTTTCAGCAAGAACGTCCTGCAACACTTCCACCCCGGCCGCGCCGATAGTGGCCGCACCTGCGGCCCCGCCACCACGCAGCGTGCGGCTTTCCGACAGGACTTCGCGCGCGGGCGGCAGTTCCGGTGCGAAGGGCACGGGCCGAGGGGGGAAGGGATCGCCCCAGGACCGGGCAGGGCCGAGGTCGATGTGCACGAAGCCCGAGCGGGGGTAATAGCCGAAGCCGAGAAAGCCGACTGCCCGTGCTGCTGCCTCGAAGGCCGCGGGATCGTGGTTAGCCATCGCGATGTCGAAGGCCGTGCCCTGCATGTGCTTGGACGCCGGTGCCCCGCCGACGGCGCGGTTGTGTTCCGGGCTGCGATAGGCCGAGCGCACGATCAGCGGTTTTCCGAGGTGGTCGCGCAGGGCCTGCAGCTTGTCCATGGCCTCGGTGTTGATCTTGATCGAGCCGGTGCCGCGGCACGCGATTTCGGCCGCCGAAAAGTTCGGCCAGCGCCAGGTATTGGCAGGAACGTCGCGCCAGTGGGGATGGGTGAGGGTGGGCATGGTGGATCCTCCAAATGAAAAACCCGCCTCTGGGGCGGGTCGGGGGCGGTTGGGATGGGTAGTGGCGTCAGGTCAGTCGGTTCGGCCGCGCTGGAAGGCGTCGAAGAGCATGTCGCGCATCGAACGGATGTCGGTCTCGATCCTGTCGAGGCGGTCGCCATCGGCCTTGCGGTCTTCGCTGCGCTGCCGGTCGATCCGGTCCCGGTCGGCGATCAGTTCCCTGTCGAGGCGGTCCAGCAAGGCCTCGTTGGTAAACGCTTTGCGCGTGATCGCCGCGATCAGGGCCATGGTGCCGCCGATCAGCGCGGTCAGCGCGGCGGTGATCCCGTGGTCCCGAAAGGCCCGCGTGACCTCGCTGGTCAGGGTGGTCTGGTCGTTCATGATGGTCCTTTCATTGCCGCGGGCTGCGGTCGGTCAGAAATCGGTTTCGAGGTAGACCCCGGCGCAGTCGTAGGCGACGGCGGCGGCGGTCGCGCCGGTGTTCAGGAACAGCCTTGGCGACAGGAATTGCGTGGCGGCGGGCAGATCGGCGCTGATCTCCTGCTCGAAGACCGCGCCCGAGACCTCGTCGACCGCGCGCACCCAGACCGAACTGCCGTTCGGCGGCGCGGCAATGAACAGGGTGAGCACGCCGCCTGTGGCAATGGCGAAACTCGCACCCATGTCGGTGAGTGTCGGTGCGCCGGTCCCGTCGTTCGCGACCAGCTGCCAACGGGTGTGGGTGCCGCGCTGGAAGCCGATGCCGATACAGTTGATGGCGGCGGCCAGTGTCAGGGTGGTGGCAAGGGCTGCCGTTGAACCGTAGAGGCCGAAGAAGCCCATGCCCGTCGCCTGCAGTGTCGTGAGCGAAATCCTGGTGACGAAGGTCCAGCCGCCCAAGCCCGCCGCGTTGCCGCGCCAGCAGGCCCAGCCTGCGGAGCGCTGGTCGGCGACCGAGTCCACGACGGCCGCCGAGGTCAGACGCCAGCGCCGCATCGAAGCGGCGAGGTTCGTCGCGGCGAGGGTCGGGTGCGAGACGGTGCCGACCGAGGTGATCGGCAGGCCTTCGGTCGTGATCGTGGTGCTGACCGAGGGCGACCAGTTTGCGATCCGGTTCACCCCGAAGTGCGGCTGCAAGGGGAAGTCCCGTCCCGAGGGACGCATGACGTCGATCCACGGCGCTCCGGCGC
This sequence comes from Paracoccaceae bacterium, assembly GCA_027486345.1. Lineage (GTDB taxonomy): Bacteria > Pseudomonadota > Alphaproteobacteria > Rhodobacterales > Rhodobacteraceae > Paragemmobacter. The sequence goes on along the minus strand of JAIXPH010000013.1, from coordinate 5,443 downwards.
GGTTGCGGGCATAGACCGATGCCTTGCCTGCCGGTGGGGGCGATGGCGCTGCGGTCAGTCCTGGCAGGACCGTCGGCTGCGGTAGCTCCACCTGGCCGCTGGTGCGGTCGATCCGGATCGCGTCATAGAAGGCCGAACCATCCGGGCTGACCTTGAAGCTGAAATCGTCGTTGCCCAAGAGGCCGATCAGCGCACGAGCCGAAAACCCGGTCTTGAAGGCGAAGGCCGCATCGTTCCCGGCCGCCGCCTTGTTGACCGTGGCCTCGATCCCGGCCCCGGCGTTGTTGAACAGGAGCGCTGGGGTGTTGACTGAAACCCGATTGTAGCTGTCGGCTGTCGCCCCACCAAGGCCAAGAAGCTGCGCGGTCAGGTTGGCCTGGGGCATGCCGACCTGCGTGACGGCATTGGCGAACGTGACTGTGGGCGTGTTCACGACCGTCGTGCCGCCCGCGCCAGCTGTGGCCGAGCCGATGTTCACGACCGTCGTCGACCCGGACGCGCCGCCGGTCCCGATGTTCACCGTCTTGGTGACGCCCGTCGTCGTGGCGCCGGTGCCCATGCCGTAGGTTGCGGTCGTTGTCGCCGTGCCGATCGATGCGCTGGCGGCCGACACCGTCACGGTTCCGGACGCCGTCAGCGTGCCGGAAAACGTCTTGTTCCCGGTGAAGGTCTGGGTGCCCGCGAGGATCGCGAGTTCCGAGGAGGTGTTCGGCAGCGTGAAGCCGCGCGTGGTGCCTGCGCTGATCCCTGCCAGCGAGAAGGTGGCTTTCTTCGTGGGGTCGGCATCGTTCACCAAGCTGAAGACTTCGTCCGACACGTCGCGCGGCTCGCCCACGACCTCCCAGGCTGCACCGGTCCAGACGAGGAATAGGCCTTCCGCCGCGACCCAGACCAGCCAGCCGGTGCGAGGCACCAGCCGGATCCGAGCGCCATCGACCCAGAAGGCGATGTTCAGGTCCCATCCCGCCCAGAGGCCGGTCGCGCCCGAAGCGACAAGATGCCGGTTGCCGTCGGCCGGGCTGGCCGGGGGCGCCGTCCGCGTCCGGTCGAGGACGGACAGTTGCACCATGGCATCGAGCAGCCGCAGCGCCTCGTTATGCGTGACATGCTTCTGGGCTTGGGCGGCCAGAAGATAGGGCAGGCCCAGATGGGTCGTGGTGTCGGACATGGGGGTTCCCGTGGGTTGGGATTAGAATTGCAGCGTGACGACGGCAGGCGTGCCGCGGCCAAGGCGGTTCGAAAGCTGGAAGATGCGGATCGCCAGCGTCTGGCCGGTCCCGAGCAGCGCGCCCCAATCGGCGGTCTGCTGGGCGGCGGTGTAGAGGACAGAAGTCGTGGTGCTGGTCAGCGTCCGCTTGACCGAAGCACCATCGAGGATCTGGACGTCGTAGGCTTCCAGGTCCTCGGCCAAGGGCACCTCGACCTGTTCCCAGGCATCCGCGACCAGCGCGCGGGATCGCCGCGCCCAGCGGATGGTCAGATCGCCCGGGCTGCGGGCGATGCGCCATGGCTGTTCGACATGGACCGGCGCGAAGGGGACAAGGCCCCGCCCGGTCGGGGTAAAGCTCAGCGCGGCATAGCTCGCATCGCTGACAGTCCGCGCGGCCGGGCCCACGCGCCAGTTCCAAGGTAATCCGAGATCGGCCTCGGCGATGGGCAGCGAGGCCAGTGTGGTGTCCAGCACCACGACCCGCGCGCCAGCCGGGGCGGGATTGCCCATGGCATGTTCCGTTCCGCGCTGGCCGCGCAGGAGGCGGGTCAGCCTGTACCGGCCGGGGGCGATCAGTTCGGCTTGGCCAGCCTGGACGATCTCCCACTGACCAACGGCGCTTTCGACCGCGAGGGCATTGCCGCCGCCGAAGAGGGCAACGTCCGTCACGCTTTCCAGCGTTCCAGACAGCAGATCAACCACCAGCGCATTGCCCAGATCGAAGCGGGACGTCGGGCCTGGAAAGAAGTCGAAGGCCAGCGTGCCGATCCGCGCCCGACTGCCGACGGTGGTCAGGAGGTCGAAGCCATCGGTCGAGGCGCTGCGGAAGACGGCGATCTCGCCGGGCCAGGGGCTGGCATGCGCGGCGATCAGGGGGCGATGGGCGGGCTGATCCTCGGTGATCTGCGGAAGGTCCAGCATGACCACCTCGGGCGTGCCGAAGACAACGGGGCTGGCGAGCGAGGCAGGGCGGGGATCGCCGGGTGGCAGATCGTAGGCGGCGCGGTCCTGCCGGACTGCCTCGATGCCCCTTGCCTCGGCATCGGCAACCGAGATGAGACGGAATTCCACCTCGCGGCCGTCATGCGCCAGCCGGATCACATCGGCCGGATCGAGGGCAAGCCGCGAGGGCGGCAGGCGGAAGGTGGCGCTTTCCCGGCCGATCCAGGCCTCAATCAGCGCGCGGCGGCAGCGGCGTTCGGCTTCCTCGGGCGGGATCGCCATCGGGAAAGACTCGGACGCGATGCGCGTCGTGTCGACAGTGATGCGCCGTGCCTCGACCAGTGCCGCGTCATAGTCCTCATCCGCCCGGGCGACCTGCCACTTCAGCGCCTGGGGCAGTTCGGTTTCCTGGCCTCGGGTCAGCTCGAAGGCCTCGCCCTCACGACTGGCCACCAGATCGTCGAGGGCCAGCGTGGCGATCGAGGCGCGGCCGCGCATGACGAAGCGGATCACGCCCTCGGTCTCGATGGCATCGAACCCGAAATGCCGTGCCAAGGTGGAAATCGACGCGCGGGAACTTTCGAGGGCACCGATGACATAGCCCTCGACCGCGCCCCAGAGGCCGGTCACGTCGATCAACGATTCATCAAGCCCAGCCCGCATACAGAGGTGCCGCACAAGGGCCGCCAGCGATACCGCGCCCAACCTGCCCGTCAGCCAGTGCCCAAGCCGCCAGTTCGGACCGTCCGTCCAGATGCCGGTCAGTTCAGGGAAGAAGGGATAGGGCCGCGCATCCCAGGTCCAGGCGGCACATTCGGGGACATGGACCATCCGGCCGCCGTAGACGGATGAGGTCGGGTTGTTCGCGCCCTGACCCCACCAGAGATAACTGGCCTCCAGATAGGCACGTTGGATCGCGTCGTCGCGCCAGCCGCGGGAGAAATACGGCGTGAAGCTCTCGGACGACTTCGGGTCGAAGAACACGTTCGGCTGGTTCGTGCCCCGGTCGATGGCGGGGCAGCCAAGTTCCGTGAACCAGACGGGCTTCGACTGCGGCACCCATGCGGTGGGTGAGCCGCTCTCCACCCCGCCCGGTCGGTTGAAATGCGGGTTCGACCACCAGGCCCGCAGATCCTTGTGACGGAACACCCAGGGCTTGCCTGCGCTGCCATCGGTGATCGGCGTCCGGATCTGGGCCGACCGGTCGGCGGCCGAAGCATAGAACCAGTCGAAACCTTCACCACCCGCAATGTTGGCCTGCAGGTAGCCCCTGTCATGGATCGCGGACCAGCCCTCGAGGGCATCGGCATGGTCGAACCCGTCGCGCCAGTCCGAGAGCGGCATGTAGTTGTCGATGCCGATGAAATCGATGTTGGCATCCGACCAGAGCGGGTCGAGGTGGAAGAACACGTCCCCCGTGCCATCGCCGGGCTGGTGACCGAAGTATTCCGACCAGTCGGAAGCATAGCCGACCTTTGTGCCTGGCCCGAGGATCGCCTTCGCATCCGCCGCCAGCGCCTTGAAGGCGGTGACGGCGGGATAGGCGCTGGCGCTGGAGCGGATCGTCGTCAGGCCGCGCATCTCGGTGCCGATCAGGAAGGCATCGACGCCGCCCGCCGCCGCGCAGAGATGGGCATAATGCAGGATCATGCGGCGCAGGCCCCAGTCGCCCGAGGGACCGGTCCAGCTGACAGTGTCGCCCGCGACCACGAACTGCGCTGCTGTGGCCGCGCCGAAGAAGCTGGAGACCTGCGTCGCGGCCGCGGCTGTCTTGTCCGCGGTCCCGGTATAGCCCGCCGCCGGGGAACAGGTGATCCGGCCCCGCCACGGGAAACTCGGCTGGCCCGGTGTGGCGGCGTTGTTGGAATAGGGGTTCGGCAGGGTATTTCCGGGCGGCACGTCCATCAGCAGGAAGGGATAGAAGGTGACCCGCAGCCCGCGCGCCTTCATCTCGCGGATCGCCTGCACCACCGCAAAGTCGGCAGGCGTGCCGCCGTAGACCGGGCGGTCCTCGGCGTCACGGCTGACCAGATGCGCACTCGCCCGCGCCACGCCATTCACGGACCAGACCTTCGGGCTGGTGACCTTCATCGCCACCTCGACGCCCGGTTTGATGGTGCAATTGCCCGCGCGCAGATCGTTGCCGAACCAGGCCACGACGAGGCTGACGCTCTCGACCGCCGGGGCCATGGCCTGCAGCCGATCGAGGGCCACGACGATGTCGGCCTCATCGGGCAGCGCGTTGAGGTTCTCGGCCGAGGTGGTGCCGCCGGTGGTCTGGCCGAAGACCGTGGTGGATGCGCCCACGGTCTTGCGGACAGCCTCGGTCGCATAGGTGAACTCGCCCGAGGCGGGGATCATGGTCACGGCCTTGACCAGCCCTTCGGCGGTGTCGGGATCGGCGAGCGGCCGAAACACCTCGAAGCTGAGCTGCGGCAGGCGGTTGCCGTAGGTGGCAAGCGCCAGTTCCTCGAAGACCACATAGGCCGTGCCGCGGTAGGCCGGGGTGTTGGCTGCCCCCATCTTCGCCGCGATGAAGGGATCGGCCCCTTGGGTCTCGTTCCCCGGATACCAGCGCCAGGTGATCCCGGTCATGTCGAGCGGCTTGCCATCGGCCCAGATGCGGCCGATGCCGGTGATCGGGCCATCGCAAAGCGCCACCGCAAAGCTGGCGTAGTAGAGATACTCGGTCGTCTGGACCCGGCCGCCGCCCCCGCCCTTGCCGCCACCCTGCGTGGTGGTCTTCGTCTCCTCGCGGAAATCCGTGGCCCAGATGATGTTGCCGCCGATGCGCATGCGGCCGTAAAGACGGGGGATGATTGCACCCTCAGTCGCGGACGTGATGCGCAGGGAATCCAGACGCTGGCCTTCGATCTTCTGCGCGGGTGCCAGCGAGGAGACGATCCAGCTGTCGACGACCGACCCGATGGTCGACCCGATGAAGCCACCGATAGCGGCCCCGGAAAAGCCGAGGATCGCGCCGCCAAAAGCCCCGCCGATGGCGGAACCGACGGCCCCGAGGACGAGAGTGGCCATGCGGAAATCTCAGTGTGCAGGGAAGAGGAAAGCGAAGGCGATGCGCCGCCGCCAGGTGGGGGTCAGCGGTTCCTCGATCACGCCGAGGCGTTCATAGGCGTGAAGGAATGTGTCGGGGCCGGTGAGGATCCCGACATGCTTTGCGATGGCGCGGGGCATCTGAGCTACCCCCCGAAAATTGGACAGTGACGGAAGCTACGATCTAAAGTCTGCTGGTCTCCAAGAACGAGGAGAACAGACATGTCGAAACGCAGG
>JAIXPH010000047.1 GCA_027486345.1 Paracoccaceae bacterium | reverse complement strand
GACCGCGTCTGGGGCCGCGACATCTATGTCGACACCCGAACCGTCGACGTCCACGTCGGACGCCTGCGCAAAACCCTCTGCGCCTTCGGACACGAAGACCCCATCAGAACCGTCAGGGGGGCGGGATATGCGCTTGGCTGACGGGGTGTCACCGTATCTTCACACCGGTTTCGCAAGACCGTAACCCGATTGGTGCATATCGGTCGTCAGCCAGCATTTCCGGGGGGAACCGCATGTCTGACAGCTATGCCGAGGCCGAAACCGCGCCCGATTTCACCTATTCCCATCCCGGGATGAGCCGCTTCCGCCGCGGCCTGATCCGCGCGGTCGAAGCGGCCAGCGGTCAGCCGATGCTGCGCGGCCTGTATCAGGACTGGTCGGCGGCCCCGCGGTCGGATGAGGATGTGTTCGAGGCGGCTTTGCGGCTGTTGCAGATCCGGCCGCAGCAGGACTGGCAGGTGCCTGCCGCCGCTCTGCCCGAAAGCGGGGGGCTGCTCCTCGTGGCCAACCACCCCTACGGCATCGTGGACGGGCTGGCCTTGGGGCAATTGGGGATGCGGCTGCGCGGGAATGTGCAGATCATGACCCACAGCCTGTTGTGCCAACCCGCCGAGATTCGCCAGCATCTGCTGCCCATCGATTTCAGCGGCACGGCGCAGGCCCGGCGCACATCGGCCCAGAGCCGCCGCCATGCCATCGACCTGCTGGAGGCGGGCAAAGTGGTGGCGATCTTTCCGGCGGGCGGCATTTCGACGGCGAACAAGCCGGTGCGCGGTCCGGCCTTTGATGCCGAATGGCACGGTTTCCTGTCGCGGCTGGCCACGATCCCCGGTGTCTCGACCCTGCCGGTGTTCTTTTCCGGCCAGAATTCGCGGCTGTTCCAGATCGCCAGCCACCTGTCCTACCCGCTGCGCATCGCGCTGATCTTCAACGAGACCCGCCGTCTGATGGGGCGGCGGCTGGACATGCGGATCGGCGCACCCCTGACCGCCGAGTCGCTGCAAGCCCTGCCCAAGGCCGAGGTTGTCCCCGCGCTCCGCCGGGCGACAATGGCGCTGCGCGGGGCGGCGGATGACGTCTTCGTCTGGCCCAAACACGTGTCGTGGTGAGGTCGGCGCGGCGGTGCGGGGCAACGTCACGGAACTGATGTGTAGCTGACAATCGGCTGTCACGCAGCGCCGCTAGCCTCTGCGCATTGCAACACTTGCCGGGGGCATGAATGAAGACCTTTCTGATAGCCGCAGCCGTCGCGCTGGTCAGCCTGACCACGCAGGCCACCGCCGCTGAGACCATCCGTTTCGCCGTGACCGACATCGACGGTCTGGAGTCGCTGCAAAAGGAGATGGGTCCGTTCAAGGCCGCCTTCGAGGCGGCCTCCGGTCTGACCGTGGAATTCTTCCCGGTGTCGGGCCGCACCATCGCCGTCGAGGCGATGGCCGCCGATCAGGTCGATTTCGTGCTGACCGGCCCGGCGGAATATGTGGTGTTCAATGCCCGTCTGGAGGCCCAGCCGGTGGTGACGTGGAACCGCCCGGACTATTACTCCAACGTGGTGGTGCTGGACTCGTCGCCCATCACCTCTGTTGACCAGCTTAAAGGGCAGAAGATTTCTTTCGGCGAGATCGGCTCCACCTCGCAGCACCTCTCGCCCGCGACCCTGCTGGCAGAGGCCGGTCTGACCTATGCCACCGATTATGAGCCGGTGTTCCTGAAGCGCAACGTCGCCATGGAAGCGCTGATCAAGGGCGATATCGCCGCCATCGGCCTGAACCGCACCCATATCGACCAGATCACCGAGAAATTCCCCGACCAGAAGCTGCGCATCCTGCTCAAGGGCGGTGACTTGCCCAATGACGTGCTGCTGGCCTCGCCCAAGGTGCCGGCCGAGGTGGTCGAGGCGGTGCGCAAGACCTTTGCCGAGCACAGCGACGCCCTGCTGGCCGCCGTCACCTCGACCGAGGAGAACGAGAAATACATCGGCGGCAGCTTCACCGCGACGGTGACCGATGCGGATTACGACACGGTGCGCAGGATGTATGAAAACGTCGGCGTGACCGAATTCACCCAATTCGTGGGCGAGTGATCGCGCGATGAACGCGCCCGTTCGCGACATCATCCAAAGCGAAGGCTCCGCGCAAGCGGGGCCTGTCCTTTCGGTTTCCGGTCTGGCCAAGGCCTTTGGCGGCACCCCGGTGCTGCACGGCCTTGATTTTGCGGTGCATGCCGGGGTGGCCACGGCCTTGATCGGGGCGAACGGGTCGGGCAAATCGACCGCGATGAAATGCCTGATCCGGCTGGTGGAACCCGATGCCGGACGGGTGGAGATGCTGGGGCGTGACGTGACCACCCTCGCGCCGCGCGCCTTGCGTGCCTTTCGGTCGCAGGTCGGCATGGTCTGGCAAAAGCACAACCTCGTGCCGCGTCTGTCGGCGCTGACCAATGTGGTGCATGGCGTGCAGGCCCGCCGCGCCGGTCCACGTACCTGGTTTCAATCCATCGCCCCGCAGGCGGTGCGCGACGAGGCGCTGACGTGTCTCGACCGCGTCGGTCTGGCCGACAAGGCCTTGCAGCGGGTGGACAGCCTGTCAGGCGGTCAGCAACAGCGCGTGGCCATCGCGCGGATGCTGATGCAGCGCCCGGCGCTGATCCTCGCGGATGAGCCTGACGCCAGTCTTGACCCCCAATCGGGCGAAGAGGTGATGCGCCTTCTGGCCAACCTTGCCCGGCAGGATGGGCTGACGCTGCTCTTCATCTCGCACCGGATGGAGCACACGCTGGCCTTTTCGGACCACATCCTTGGCCTGCAAAAGGGCCGGATCGTGATGGATCAGGCCACCGCGCAGTCCGATGCCACGCGGCTGCGCCGCTTTTTCGAGGAATGACGATGGCCGACACCGCTTCGATCCCGCGCTTTCGTCACCGCAGCCTGACCGAATATCTGGGCCTCTTGATCGTGGCGGGGCTGGTTATCAGCAGCATCGCCGCGACGGCGCCGGAACTGGGGGCGCTGGGGCGCGGGTTGGAACGGCTGGTCGCGCCCTCGGGTCTTTTGGCGCAGATGTTCCCGCCCGACCTGTCGCGCGTGGACCGCATCGCGCTGAAACTGCTGGAGACCTTGCAGATGGCCGTGGCGGGGGCGGCGCTGGGGCTGGTCTTTGCCGTGCCCTTTGCCATCCTTGCGACGGACCGCCTGTCGCCCCATCCGGCGCTGCGGATGGCCGCGCGGGCGGTGATCGCGCTATTCCGCACGGTGCCGGATCTGGTCTGGGCGATCTTCTTCATCATCATGGTCGGCCTTGGCCCGGCCGCCGGGGTGTTGGCGATCATGGTGGACAAGATCGGTTTTGCCGGCCGCTTCTTTGCCGAAGCGATGGAAGAGGCCGACCCCGGCCCGCAGGACGCCCTGCGTGCCATCGGGGCCAGCCGTCTGGGCCTGATCTTTTCCGCCGTCTTCCCGGCCTGCATGCCGTCCTTCACCGCCACCTCGCTTTTTGCGCTGGAAAAGGCCGTGCGCGGGTCTGCCGCCCTTGGTCTGGTGGGGGCAGGGGGCATCGGGGTCGATCTCAAGGTCGCCTTCGATCTGTTGAACTATGACGAGGCGCTGACCATCATCCTGATGCTCTTCGCCCTTGTCCTGATCGTGGAGCAGGGGTCCGGCTGGATCCGCTCCAAACTCATCTGAGAGGGCCGATGAAAACCGACAGCGCGCATGTCTATTGGGACGCCGAATGGCAGAAGTCCGACGCCGCCTCGCCCTGGGCGCAACCCGAGGCTGAGGTGATCGCCCATGCCGCCACGCTGCCCGCCGGGGCGCGGGTGCTGGATCTGGGGGCGGGCATCGGGCGGCACGCGCTCGCCTTCGCGCGCATGGGGCATCGGGTGACGGCACTGGACGCCTCGGAAACTTCGGTGGCCACCATCGCGCAGACGGCCCGGCAGGAGGGGCTGTCACTGGAGACGGTGCTGGCCCCGATGACCGAGTTGCCCTTTGCCGATGCCAGCTTTGACCATGTGCTGTCGTGGAACGTGATCTACCACGGCGATGAGACCGTGGTCCGCCGCACCCTGGCCGAAGTGGCGCGCGTGCTGCGTCCCGGCGGGACGGTCATGGCGACCATGCTGTCGGCGCGCCGCCTGCCGGTCGAGCAGGCCAAGGCACGCGGGCATGAGGTGTCGCCGGGCACCTGGATCTTTGAGGGCGAAGGGGACAAGGTCCACCCGCATTACTTCTGCACCGCAGCCCGATTGGCCGATCTGTTGGGGGACCTTGAACTCTGGTCCCTTGCCGACCGGGAGCATGGCACCCCCGGATCGTGGCATTGGCATCTTCTGGCGGAGCGGCAGGGATGACGGCAGAGCTGATCGAAGGCGCGCGCGTGCTGTTCGAGGACCGGGTGCAGCAAGCCTCGGTCCGCATCGAGGGCGGCGTGATCACCGGCATCGACGTGGCCCGCGACGGCGCGCAGGTGATCGACGGGCGGGGACGGCTGCTGGCCCCCGCCTTTGTCGATATCCACGGCGACGCCTTCGAACGCCAGATCATGCCGCGCCCCGGCGTGACCGTGCCGGTCGAGACCGCCTTGCTTGAGACGGATCGCCAACTGGCCGCCAATGGGATCGCCACCGCCTATCACGCCCTGACCTTGAGTTGGGAGCCGGGCCTGCGTTCGGTCGATACGGGCTGGCAGGTGGTGCGCGGCTTGCAGCGGCTGGCCCCGCGCCTGACCACGGAGAACCGGCTGCAACTGCGTTGGGAGACCTTCTGCCCCGAAGCCTTGCCGCTGATCGTCGAAGCGCTGGACGCGCCGCAGACGCCGTCGGTCGCCTTCAATGACCACACCTCGGCGGCATTGCTGCATCCCTCGGTCGCGCTGCATGACCGCCCCTTCGATCTGGTGCCGGACTATCCCGTCACCGACATGTCCACCCCCGCCTTCGCCCAGAAGATGGAGGCGCGGGCCAAGCGGTCGCAGATGGCGACGGGCGAGTTCGTCGCGCTGATGAGCCGGGTCTGGAACCGGCGCGGGCGCGTGGCCGATGACATCGCCGCCGTCGCCTTTCTGGCGCGCGACCGGGCGGCCCCCATGCTGAGTCATGACGACAGCCAGATCGAGACGCGGGATTTCTATCGCGGCCATGGTGCGCGGATCGCCGAATTCCCGATGCATGAGCGGGTGTTCCTCACCGCGCGCGAGGCCGGGGACTGGATCGTGCTGGGCGCGCCCAATGCGATGCGGGGCGGCAGCCATCTGGGATCGCCCGGCGCGGCCGAGATGATCCGGCGCGGTTTGTGCGATATCCTTGCCTCGGACTACTTTTACCCCGCGATGCTCGGCGCGGTGGTGCGGTTGCTTGCCGACGGCGTGGCCGGTCTGCCCGCGCTGTGGCGGCTGGTTTCTGCCAATCCGGCGGCGGCGATGGGTCTGCACGACCGGGGCCGGATCGCGCCAGGCCTGCGCGCCGACCTTGTGTTGCTGGACTGGCCCGATGCGGCGATGCCTGCGCCGCTGCGCCTGTGGTCTGCCGGTCGCGCCGGATATGCCGCCCTGCCGTCCGGGACGGCCAGCGCCGCCCGCGCGCCGGTCCATCAGGCGGGCTGAGCGGGGTCGCCCCGTTGCAGCTTGACCGGTTCGGACCGGCCCAGCCGCAGGAAATGCGCCATGAAGGGTTTGGTGGCATCCTCTTCGCGGGTGGCGGCATAGAGGCGTTTGGTGACGGTCTGCGGTCCCAAGGGGCGGGTGACGTAATCGGCATGGCTGCGCACCTCGCGCAGCACCCAGTCTGGCAGGACAGACACGCCCCGGTTCGATCCGACCAGCATCAGGATCACCGCCGTCAGTTCTACCGGGCGCTGGCCGCGCGGCTCCACCTTGGCCGGGGTCAGAAGTTCGGTGAAGACATCCAGCTTGTCGCGGCTGACCGGGTAGGTGATCAGCGTCTGGTCGCGGAAATCCTCGGCCCCGATCCAGTCCTTTTGCGCGAGCGGGTTCTGGCGTGAGGCGACGAAGGTGGGGTGGTAGTCAAACAGCGGATTGAACACGACGCCCGACAGGTTGATGGGATCGGATGAGATGACCAAGTCCACCTCCTCGCGCAGCAGGGCGGGGAAGGCGTCAAAGGCCAATCCGGCGCGGATGTCCACATCCACCTCGGGCCAGGCGTGGCGGAATTGCTCCAGCACCGGGAACAGCCAGTCAAAACAGGCGTGACATTCGATGGCGATGTGCAGCCGCCCCGTCTTGCCGGACCGCAGGGCGCGGAACTCTTCCTCCAGCGCGTCCAGTTCGGGGATGATCCGTTCGGCCAGCCGCAGCATCCGCAGCCCCGCCGCCGACAGTTTCATCGGCTTGGAGCGGCGGACGAACAGCTCCATCCCGGCCTGATCCTCCAGCCCCTTGACCTGATGCGACAGCGCCGATTGCGTCATGTTCAGCATATCGGCCGCGCGGGCGAGGCCGCCCGCCTGATGGATCGCCCGGATGGTGCGAAGGTGGCGAAACTCCAGATACATTATGCGCGCGCCTCATGTTGAACATGCATATTATGAATTTGTCTCACATGACTTGGTCTGGCACAAGAGGGGCAACAGATGGAGTGACCGACATGACCACGCCCCGCATTTCCTTTGAGTTCTTCCCGCCGCAGACGCTGGACGCGTCCTTCCGGCTGTGGGAAACCGTGCAGGCGCTGGCCCCGATGAAGCCGAACTTCGTCTCGGTCACCTATGGCGCGGGCGGCACCACCCGCAAGCTGACGCATGAGGCGGTCAGCACCATCGGCAAAAATTACGGCCTGAACGTCGCGGCCCATCTGACCTGTGTCGATGCCACCCGGGCCGAGACGCTGGAGATCGCCGAAAGCTATGCCGCCGCCGGTGTGACCGAAATAGTCGCCCTGCGCGGCGATGCGCCCAAAGGGGCAGAGCGGTTCACCGCCCATCCTGAAGGCTTTGCCTCGTCGGTGGAATTGGTTGAGGCTTTGGCCAAAACCGGCAAGTTCAAAATCCGCGTTGGCGCCTATCCCGAGCCGCACCCGGACGCCAAGGACCGTTTCGCCGATGTGACTTGGCTGAAGCGCAAGATTGATGCCGGGGCGACCAGCGCGATCACGCAGTTCTTCTTCGAGGCCGACACCTTCTTCCGCTTCCGCGATGCCTGTGTGAAGGCCGGGATCGATGCGCCGATCATTCCGGGCATCCTGCCGATCATCTCTTGGGAAGGCGCCAAGAAATTCGCCGCCCGCTGCGGCACGCAGGTTCCGGGACGTCTGGATGAGGCGTTCCAGACCGCCGCCCGCGATGGTCGCGAAGAGCTTTTGTCGCTGACGCAATGCACCACGCTCTGCACCCGGCTGATCGAGGGCGGGGTGGAGGATCTGCACTTCTACACGCTCAACCGCCCCAACCTGACACGCGAGGTCGTGCGTGCCTTGGGGATCAGCCCCGAAGTGGCGTTGGAGAAAGTGGCATAAGCATTTGGATCACCGCCGCAGGTTTAGCGGCGGTCACGGAGTGGCCAACTGGGCATCCGCCGGTGAAAACCCCTCCTGCACGGCTCCCGCAGGAGGCCATGCCGTCCGGTATGGGGCGGATGCCGCCCTTGTTTTTCAAGCGATACCTCGTTCAGCGTCGTGTCGAAGCCATCACAGTCGCGCGGGGCGGTGACCCGCGCGGGGCGCATCATCTGTCATTTGCCCGCCCGTGCGCCCTGACGCACGGGCCGCGCCCGCCCTGCCGGGAGTGGGCGCACAAAGGGCGCACCCGCCGGGCGGTCACGACCCGTGCCGGACGTGTCAGGAATGCCGACAACCCCTTGCCGCCGCGTTGCCACGTCGGCAATCGGACCGGCGGATCGGTCCACAGGACCGCTCCGCGTCGGTCCTCTCGCCGCAATTTGGCAGGTGACCCGCCACGCAACAGTCGCGCGGGGCAAGCGACCCGCGCGGAGCGCATCATCTGTCATTTGCCCGCCCGTGCACCCCGTGCACGGGCCGCGCCCGCCCGCCCCTTGGCGGGCGCGTAAACGCACCCACCCGGTCGTGCGCGCCCCGTGCCCAACGCTTCACGATTGCTGAACACCCCTTGCCGCCGCGTTGCCGCGACGGCAATCGGTCCGGCGGATCGGTCCACAGGACCGCTCCGCGTCGGCCCTCTGGCCACCCTCCCTCACCGCTTGCCGCCATCCCGTGCCGCGTCTATCCTTACCCCATATAACAAGGGACGCGCCGAATTGCCCAAACCCGTCTATATCCTCAACGGTCCCAACCTGAACCTGCTGGGTCTGCGCCAGCCAGAGATCTATGGCCGTGAAACGCTGGACGATGTGGCCGAGGCCTGCGGGGCCGTGGCCGAGGATCTGGGGCTGACCATCCGCTTTTTGCAATCCAACCATGAGGGCCAGTTGGTCGACTGGATACATGAGGCGCGGGACAAGGCATCCGGCATCATCATCAACCCGGCTGCCTATACCCACACGTCCGTCGCCATCCTCGATGCGCTGAACGCGTTCGAGGGCCCGGTGCTCGAGGTGCATATCTCCAACGTCCACAAGCGCGAGGCGTTTCGCCACCACTCCTACGTCAGCCTGCGCGCCGAAGGGGTGATCGCGGGTTTCGGGACCGAAGGCTACCAACTGGCGCTGCGGCGGATGCGGACCCTGACCACGAAATGACCGCCGGGGCCGAGGATCGGTTCCGCTGGCACCCCGCCGCCCGGCTGTTCGGGGCGGAGGGGGCAGAGGTTGCACCCGTGTCGGATGGCCCCTCGCTGATGGAGGACACGGATAGCCCCGCAGCCCTTGCCAAAGCCATGGCACGGGCGGGGCGCGCCTTCCGCATCGGAGCACCGGATCAAGCCGCACCTGTGGACATGGACCCGCCCGCGTTTGAAACCCTGACCTCCGGCACCTCTGGCACCCCGCGCCGCATCCGCCGGGCGCAGGCCAGTTGGACCGCCAGTTTCGCCGTCAATGCGCGGCTCTTCGGCCTCGGACCCAGCGCGCGGGTGGCGGTGCTGGGGCGGCTGTCGCATTCGTTGGCGCTTTATGCCGGAGTGGAGGGGCTGCATCTGGGCGCGGCGGTGCATCTTCTGGACCGCCTGCGCCCAGACCGCCAGCGCCGGGCCTTGGCGGACAGGGGCATCACCCACCTGTACGCGACACCCGCGCAACTGCGCCTGCTGGCCGAGGCATCGGGGCCCGTCTTGCCGCTGGCGCATGTGATCCTTGGCGGATCGAAACTTGACGCCACCCTCTGCGCGGCGGTGGCGGAACTGGCCCCTCAGGCGCAGGTGACCGAATTCTATGGCGCGGCAGAAACGAGTTTCATCACCCTCTCCGCGCCCGACCTGCCTCAAGACTCAGTCGGTCGCGCCTATCCGGGTGTTGAGATTGCGATCCGCGACGGCGACTGTTCGGTGCCAGAGGGGCAGGCGGGCACGGTCTGGGTCCGTTCGCCCTATCTGTTCCAAGGCTATGGCGACAATGCCCCCGGTCCGGCGCAAAGGGACGGAGACTGGCTGAGCGTGGGCGAGATTGGCACCCTGCGCGCGGGCTGTCTCACCCTGCACGGGCGGGCCGGGCGGATGGTCACGGTGGCCGATCAGAACGTGTTCCCCGAAGAGATCGAGGGTTTCTTGGTCGGCCTCGGCCTGTCCCGCGTTGCCGTCCTTCCCCGCCCTGACCCGATGCGCGGCATGGTCTTGGTCGCCGTGGCGCAGGGGGATGGTCAAGGTACAGAGGCCATCCTGCGCGCCGCCCGCGACCGTTTCGGCCCGCTGAAGGCCCCCCGCGCGCTGATGTGGCGGGCGGATTGGCCGGAGTTGGCTTCAGGCAAGCCAGACCTCGCGCGGCTGGCGGCGGAGTGGGGCGCATGAGCGGGGCCTATGTCATCCACGCCCTGCGCTCTGCCGTCGTGCCGCGCGGGGGGGCTTTTGCCGGGTTTCGGGTCGATGACCTTGGCGCTGCGGTTGTGACGGCGCTCTTGGCGCAGGCGGGCATCGCGCCGGATCAGGTGGATGAGGTGATCTGCGCCAATGCGCTGGGCGAGGGCGGCAATCCCGCCCGCCGCATCGCCTTGGCGGCTGGACTGCCGGATCAGGTGGCCGGGCTGACCACGGACCGCCAATGCGCCGGGGGCTTGGATGCCCTGCTGCTGGCGCGGGCCTTGGTGATGTCAGGCATGGCGCAGGTGGTGCTGGCAGGCGGGGTGGAAAGCCACTCCCGCCGCCCGGAACGCCGCATGCCGGGGGCGGAGGCACCCTATCTGCAAGCGCCCTTCACCCCCTGGCCGGAACGCGACCCCGAGATGTCTGTGGCAGCGGCGGCCTTGGCCGAGCGGTTGGGGATATCGCGCGACCGGCAAGACGCCTGGGCGGTGGAGAGCCACCGCAAGGCGCGGCAGGCTGACTTGTCAGCCGAGAGTGTCCCCGTTGCCGGGATCACGCAGGACCCCTTCGCCCGCGACCTGACCCCCGCCATCGCTTCCCGTGCCAAGGTGCTTTCCGGGAGCATCACCGCCGCCAACACCGCCGTCGCCGCCGATGGCGCGGCGTTCGTGCTGGTGGTCTCTGCCCAGATCGCCGCCCTCTTTCCCGCCGCGTGCCGCCTGTCCGGCGTCACGCTGGGCGGCGTGCCGTGGGAGCCGGGCACCGCCCCCATCGCCGCCATCCGCGCCGCCTTGGGCGACCGCAGACCAGAGGTGGCGGAAGTGATGGAAGCCTATGCCGTGCAAGCCATCGCCTGTGTCGATGGCGCGGGGCTGGACCCTGCCACCGTCAACATCGGCGGCGGCGCCTTGGCGCGCGGCCATCCCATCGGGGCCTCGGGTGCCGTGCTGGCCGTGCGGCTGTTTCACCAGATGGGGCAGGCGCAGTTGGGCGTTGCGGCTATTGCCGCGGCAGGGGGGATTGGGACGGCGCTGGTTCTGGAGCGGTAGGGCGGCGTTCGGTTCAGGAGCGGGGGCCAGCCCCCGCAGTCCCGGGATATTTGGACAGAGAAAACGGGGCAAGAAAAAAGGCTTAGGCCCGCGACAAGAGCGCATCGGGGCGCATGCGAGCGATGCCTTGGGTGATCAGCGCGGCAAGGACGACTTTAATCAGGTCGCCGGGCAGGAAGGCGGTGATCATCAGCGTGGCCTCGGGCAGGGTCTTGTCCAGCATCAGGGCAAGGCCCGGAATGCCAAAGGCGTAAAGTACGATCACGCCGCCGATCAAGGCACCGATCCCGGCGGCAAGGCCCACGCCGGCGCTCGACCGCTCGACCACCAATCCCGCAACAAAGGCCGCGACCGGGAAGCCGATCAAGAACCCGACCGTGGGCGAGGCAAAGACGCCCAAGCCCCCGCGCCCGCCCGACAGCAGCGGCAGGCCGATGGCCACCAGCGCAAGGAACAAGAGCACCGCCAGCGCCCCGCGCTTCGCCCCCAGCACCGTGCCGCAGAGCATGATCCCAAGGCTTTGCGCGGTGATCGGCACGCCAAAGGGCAGCATGATCTGCGGCACGAAGCCCAGCACGGCGATCAGCGCGGCGAAAAGGGCGATGTGGGAAAGGCTGCGTTCCATGGTGCGGTCTCCTGTTGGCGCGGGTTGCGGCTTACCCCGTCCCACCCCTTGCGCGCAAGGCTTCTGCCACATGCTCTGCCTCATCGAGTGCGGCGAGGGCGGCGGGGACCATCAGCCGCCACCCCGGCGGGCGCGGGCTGCGGGCAGACCATGCGCAGCGGATCAGGGTGATGCGCTCGGTCAGCACGGGGATGAAGCGGATCACCAAGGCGACCGCCAAGGCGATGCGATCACCGGGCAGGCCAAGGCGTGTCAGTGGCGAGAGGAGCCGCATCAGCACCGCCAGCATGTCCGACAGGCGGGTGGTCATCGTCACAAGGTTGGCCGCCGCCACGGCAGCGCTCATCCGCAGCAGGATCACCGCCCCGCCAGAAGGATCGCGCAGCGCCAGATGCCAGACCGCCAAGATCAGCGCAAAGGGCCACAGCGGGCGCAAGAGCCTGAGCCCTGCCGCCGCGATGTCCCGTCCCAGCGCCAGATGGCCCAAGGCAAGGGCGAAAGCGACCCCGGCCAGCCAAAGCGGCGCGGTCAGTTGGAACAACGCCAATGTGAACAGGCACAGCCCCGCCAGCTTGAGGCCCGCAGGCCAGCCGTGCAGCGGCGTCTCACGCGGAGAGGTCAGCGTCAGCATCATCCGCCCCCAATCGCGCCATGGCCTCGGTGAATTCTGCCAGCACCGGGGCGGCGGGTCCGTCGGCCCGCACGCGCCCACCCTCCAGCCAGATCACCCGGTCGCAGGATGCCACGGCGGCGGGGGCATGGCTGATGGTGATCAGGCGCTGCGGCAGGGCGGCAAGGCGGCGGGTCAACCGCGCCTCGGTCGGCAAGTCAAGGGCGGCGAAGGGTTCGTCCAGCAGGATCGTCGCGGGGTTCATCAGCAGGACCGACATCAGGCAGAGCCATTGCTTTTGCCCGTGGGACAGGGTCGAGACCGGCTGATCCGCCCAATGCGCCCGCCCCTCAGCACTTAGCGCGGCGCGCGCCACGGTTTCGGCATCGGACCGCCCCACCTGGCGCAGGCCAAAGGCCAACTCCTCGGCCACGGTCGGCATCAGGATTTGGTGGTCGGGGTTCTGGAACAGGATGCCCAACCGCGCCAGCATCGCCTTGCGGTCACGGGCGGGGTCGACGCCATCCACCCGCACCGTCCCACTGCTGGGCGAAACCAAGCCCGCGATCAACCGCAGCAGCGAGGATTTGCCCGACCCGTTCCGCCCGACGATGCCAATCCGCGCTTCGGTCAGCGTCAGCGTCAGGTCCGACAGGATCACCCGGCCCCGGATCGTCAGACCCGCGCCCTGCAACACGATCCCCGCCTGATCTTGTGTCCCGCTCATGCCCTGCGCTTACCGCAAGGAAAAAGGCCGTTCCAGAGGAAACGGCCCCTCCTTCCCCGTTGCTCAAATATCCCGGGGGTGCGGGGGCTGGCCCCCGCTTCCGACCTCAGCCCTGACGCGCGGCGGCGACCGACTCTTCCAGGATATCCATTGCCTCGGCGAAATGCGCGTCCGGGATGGTGATGGGCGCAAGGAAACGGATCACGTTGCCATAGACGCCGCAGGTCAGCAGGCTCAGGCCGCGCTTCAGCGCCTCCATCCGCACGCGGCCGGTAAAGCCCGCGTCGGGTTCGTGGTTCGAGGGGTTGGCGAATTCGACGGCGACCATGAAGCCCGGACCGCGGATGTCGATGATTTCCGGCGCGGTGGCGCGGATCGATTCCAGCCGTTGCTTTAGGCGGCTGCCCAGTTCATTGGCGCGGTCGCAGAGCTTTTCTTCCTCGATCACGTCCAGCACGGCATTGCTGGCGGCGATGCCCAAGGGGTTGCCGGCATAGGTGCCGCCCAGACCGCCAGGGTTGGCGGCGTCCATCAGATCGGCGCGGCCCGTGACGGCAGCCAGCGGCAGACCGCCCGCCAGACCCTTGGCCATCGTGGTCAGATCAGCCGCAACGCCGTGCATCTGCATGGCGAACAGATTGCCGGTGCGGGCGAAACCGGTCTGAACCTCATCGGCGATCATGACGATGCCGTGCTTGTCGCAAAGCGCGCGCAGGGCGCGGATCAGGTCGGTCGGGGCCTCATAGAAGCCACCTTCGCCCTGCACGGGTTCAAAGATGATGGCGGCGACGCGGTTCGGGTCGAGATCGGCCTTGAACAGCTTTTCGATGCCTTTCATCGAATCCTCGGTCGAAATCCCATGCGGACCCATCGGGAAGGGCACGTGGAACACATCGGGCATCATTGCGCCAAAGCCCTTCTTGTAAGGCTCGACCTTGCCGGTCAGCGACATGCCCATGAAGGTCCGGCCGTGGAACCCGCCGCCAAAGGCGATGACGGCGTTGCGGCCCGTGGCGATGCGGGCGATCTTGATGGCGTTTTCGCAGGCTTCGGCCCCGGTCGTCACGAAGATGGTTTTCTTCTGGAAATCGCCGGGAACGATGGCGTTCAGGCGTTCGGCCAGACGGATGTAATTTTCGTAAGGAAGCACCTGATGGCAGGTGTGGGTGAAGCGGCTCATCTGTTCGGTGACGGCGGCCATGACCTTGGGGTGGCAATGGCCGGTGTTCACGACCGCGATGCCTGCGGCGAAGTCGATGTAGCGGTTGCCCTCGATATCCCAGATTTCCGCGTTCAGGGCACGATCCGCATAGATCTGGGTCATCATGCCCACACCACGGGAAATGGCTTCATCCCGGCGGCGGGCGACTTCGGCGTTCTGCATGGCAGGCTCCATGATAAAGGATGCGGCCCGCAGCGCGCAGCAGGCGCCGGGCTTGTGGGCGTCATTTGATCAAACTTCGCGTGCCGCTTCAACTGCGAAGGCGTCTTAAATTGCGTCGCAAACGACGCAGGCGGGGGGTGAGGTAAACGGGCCGAAGACGATTCACCACCCGTTAACCCTGCGCGGCGAGACTGTGAGTCGGCGCGGGATTCGGGGTCCCGCTTGGCACGGGACAGGCAGATGGCGCGGCGGGCAGCAGAGACGGGACAGGCGGGGGCGGTGCGGGCGGGGGCGGTGCAGGCGTCGATGGCGGGGCTGGAATGGGCCGGGTTGGACCGGGCTGAGATCCTGTTGCGGCTGCGCCTGATCCGCTCGCGCCGGGTGGGGCCGGTCACCTTTCACCGGCTGGTCAGTGAGCATGGCAGTGCGTCGGCGGCCCTTACCGCGCTGCCCGACATCGCCCGCGAGGTGGGGGTGGAGGGCTATTCGGTCTGCCCGGTTGAGGTGGCGGAGCATGAATTGACGCTCGGCCGTTTGGCCGGGGCGCAGCTTTTGGCGCATGACGGTCCGGGATACCCCGACGGCATGCGCGATCTGCCCGATGCGCCGCCCCTCCTGTGGGCGCGGGGCGATGTGGCGTTGCTGTCGCGGCCCCTGGTGGCGATGGTGGGGGCGCGCAACGCCTCATCCCTTGGCCTGCGGATGGCGCGGCGGCTGGCCGAAACGCTGGGCGAGGCGGGGCTGGTCGTGGTGTCGGGCCTTGCCCGCGGGATCGATGCCGAGGCGCATCGCGCGGCGCTGGCCACGGGGACGGTCGCCGTGATGGCGGGCGGGGTGGATGTGATCTATCCCGAAGAAAACGCCGGTTTGTTGGCTGAGGTCGCGGCGAAGGGCTGCGTGGTGTCAGAGCAACCGATGGGTCTGGTGCCACAGGCGCGGCATTTTCCGCTGCGCAACCGCATCATCGCCGGCCTCTCGCGCGCCGTTGTGGTGGTGGAGGCGGCGGCGCGGTCCGGGAGCCTGATCACGGCACGCGAAGCGCTGGACATGGGACGCGACGTGATGGCGGTGCCGGGCCATCCCTTTGACGCAAGGGCGGCGGGCTGCAATCACCTGATCCGGGATGGTGCCACTTTGGTGCGCGGCACACCCGATGTGCTGGAGGTTTTGGGGGTTCAGCCCCCCCGCCGCACGGGGGAGGCCGAAGATAGCCCGCCCCACGCGGCGACTGTCTTGCCCGGACCTGTCCCCGCGCGCAGGCCTCTTGGCGATGTGGCGCGTTTGCATGGCATGATCCTGAACCGGCTTGGCCCCAGCCCGATGGCAGAGGACCAGCTGATCCGGGATCTGGCCCTGCCCGCCGGAGAGGTGACGCCGGAACTGGTGGCGCTGGAGTTGGATGGCAAAATCCAGCGTGCGCCCGGCGGGATGCTCTCGCGCCTCTGACCGGCGGTGATCTGGCGGTGCGGGCGTGCCGCCCGCGTTGTCTTGAGCGCGGGCCACGCCTGCGGCTTAGGCCCGCGCGGCGGGGGGCGCTGCCTCCGTCGCCCGTGCCGGGCGACTCCCCCGGGATATTTGGGGCAACGGGGAAGGGGGGGGGCGCATCGCGGTGACGGGGCGGTCCGAGAGGCCCGTCAGACCCTGCGAAAAGACCGCGCATTGACAAGGCCGCCCGTTCGCCCACATGGTGCCGCGCTATTGTCTGGCCTGCGGGAGAGGAAATTTCATGGCAGTCGTCGTTGTGGAGTCCCCCGCCAAGGCCAAGACCATCAACAAATATCTTGGCCCGGATTTCACGGTTCTCGCCTCGTATGGCCATGTCCGCGACCTGCCGGCCAAGGATGGCTCGGTCGATCCCGAGAATGATTTCCGCATGGAATGGGAAGTGGCGGCGGAGTCGAAAAAGCACGTCCGCGCCATTGCCGAGGCGCTGAAAACCGATGACACGCTGATCCTTGCCACCGACCCTGACCGTGAGGGCGAGGCGATTTCCTGGCATTTGCAAGAGGCGCTGGCCTCCAGCATCAAGAAGGGCAAGACCGTTTCGCGTGTCACCTTCAACGCCATCACGAAAGAAGCCGTGACCAAGGCGATGCAGGAACCGCGTCAGGTCGATGTGCCGCTGGTGGATGCCTATCTTGCCCGTCGCGCCTTGGATTATCTGGTGGGCTTCACCTTGTCGCCGGTGCTCTGGCGCAAGTTGCCGGGAGCGAAATCGGCAGGAAGGGTGCAGTCGGTCTGCCTGCGCCTGATCGTGGAACGCGAGATGGAGATCGAGGCGTTCCGCGCGCAGGAATTCTGGACGGTCAAGGCGGTTCTGACCACTCCGCGCGGGCAGGAGTATGAGGCGACGCTGACGCTTCTGGGCGGCAAGAAGCTGCAAAAGTTCGACATTCCCACTGCCGAGGCCGCCGAGATTGCGGTGCAGGCCGTGCGCTCGCGCGATCTGACAGTGCAATCGGTGGAGGCCAAGCCCGGCAGCCGCAATCCCTATCCGCCCTTCATGACCTCGACCCTGCAACAGGAGGCCAGCCGCAAATACGGCATGGGTGCCAAAGCCACGATGAGCGCGGCACAGCGGCTCTATGAGGCCGGGCACATCACCTACATGCGGACCGATGGCATCGACATGGCCCCTGAGGCCGTGATGGCCGCGCGCGATGAAATCAAGCGCCGCTTTGGGGCGGACTACGTGCCCTCCAGCCCGCGCATGTACAAGAACAAGGCCAAGAACGCGCAGGAAGCGCATGAATGCATCCGTCCCACCGACATGGCCGCCAGCCCCGAAAAGCTGCGCCTGACCGAGACAGATCAGAAAAAGCTCTATGATCTGATCTGGAAGCGGACCATTGCCTGCCAAATGGCCTCGGCCCGGTTGGAAAAGACCGTGGTGGATGTGGCCTCTGCCGATGGGCAGGTGGCGTTGCGCGCCAATGGGCAGGTGGTGCTCTTTGACGGGTTCTTGGCCGTCTATGACGAAGGCCGTGACGATGATGGCGAGGATGAGGGCAAACTGCCCGTCATCATGCAGGGTGAACCCGCCGCCAAGCGGCAAGTGACGCCGGACCAGCATTTCACCCAAGCCCCGCCGCGCTATACCGAGGCGACGCTCGTCAAGCGGATGGAAGAGTTGGGGATCGGCCGTCCCTCCACCTATGCCAGCATCATCGGCACGATTCAGGACCGCGAATATGTGCGCAAGGACAAGAACCGCCTGATCCCCGAGGACAAGGGGCGCTTGGTCACGGCGTTTCTGACCAACTACTTCCGCCGCTATGTCGATTTCGACTTCACCGCCGATCTGGAAAGCCAGTTGGACGACGTCTCGGCCGGGGAACGGGATTACAAGGAAGTGCTGGCGCGGTTCTGGCGCGACTTTTCCGCCGCCATCGCAGAGACCGCGGATCTGCGGATCAGCGAGGTTCTGGACAAGATCGACGAATTCCTTGGCCCGCATCTCTATCCGGTGCGGGCGGATGGGTCTGACCCCCGGTCCTGCCCGACCTGCGGCACAGGTCGGCTGCATCTGAAAACCGCGCGCTCGGGCAGCGCGTTCATCGGTTGCGGCAATTACCCGGAATGCCGCTACACCCGCCCGATTTCGGGCGGCGAGGATGGCGCGGGCGGCTTGTCCGCCGATGGGCGCATCCTTGGCCATGACGAGGATGGCCAGCCGATCAGCCTGCGCGCGGGGCGGTTTGGCCCCTATGTGCAAAAGGGCGAAGCGACGACCGAGGCCCCCAAGCCCCCCCGCGCCAGCTTGCCCAAGGGCTGGTCGCCGGAATCGATCACGCTGGAACGGGCGCTGCAACTGCTGTCCCTGCCGCGCCCCATCGGCCCGCATCCCGAGACCGGGGATCTGGTGGAGGCCGGAATTGGCCGCTTCGGGCCCTACATCAAACATGGCAGCGTCTATGCCAATATCACCGACGTCGAAGAGGTCTTCACCATCGGCATGAACCGCGCCGTCGAAGTGCTGGCGCAAAAGGCCACGCGCGGGCGGGGGGCTGCGGCCCCGGCGGGTCCGCTGAAGGTCTTGGGCGCGCATCCCGATGGCGGCGAGGTGCAGGTGATGCCGGGTCGCTACGGGCCCTATGTCAAATGGGGCAAGGTCAACGCCACCCTGCCCAAGGGCATGGAGCCGGAGGCGGTGACGCTGGACCAGGCCTTGGAGATCGTTGCCGAAAAGGCGGGCAAGGGCGGCAAGGCCAAGACGACCAAGGCCAAGGCTGCGCCGAAGGCCGCTGCTAAGCCGAAAGCCGCCGCAAAGCCCAAGGCTGCCGCCAAGGCCGCGCCCAAGGCGGCTGCGAAAACGGCAGCAAAGCCAAAAGCCGCCGCCAAGCCCAAGGCGACAAAATCTGACGCCTCTTGATCGCAAGCCACCGGGGGGCCGTCGTTTTCCCCGGTGACCACGCGTTTGGGCATGATACAGTCTCAAGGTGGGACCCTTGTGGAGTGTGTGATGCGTCTGTTTTGTGTTGCTATGCTCCTTGGGGTGATCTCGCCCCCCGCTTACGCCTTTGAACCCGGCAGTTTGGGCGATGCTTACCGCGATTTCGGATATGTGCAGGGCTGCACCGATGACGGCGAATTGCCCGGCTGCACGATCATCGCGGGCGGGTCGCAGTTCGTGGCCCCCTATAGCGGGCAAACCCCGGCGGACGTCTTTGCCGCGCTGAAAGCGATGCCGCCGCTGGCTTACCTCGAGTTTCGCGGCGACATCCTGGCCATGTATGATTCCTATGCCGATATCGCGGTGGGCGCGGTGGCAGAGGCCGACGCGGGCGCCGATCCTTATGGCGTTACGATCCGGGCGATGCAGGGCACATGGGTCTCGGTCGATGATCCGCAATCTGTCGTGCAGGTCGTTGGGCTGATCTGGACGGATGTCTATGGCGGCGAGGCCGTCAGCCAGTCGGTGATGTCCTTTGCCGATGCCTGTTCGGACGGCAGCGAAGGCGGTGGCGCGGTGATGGAACTGTTCAGCATCCCGCCGCAGGATATGCCCGCGATGTGTTACTCTGACCTTTACACAGACAAGGCACGGATGGAACTGTCCTATATGGGCCGGGGCAACACGCTGGCATATGAACGGGCGAAGTGAGGGTAAGGGTATGAAAGGTTTTGTTTTTCTTTTGGCGTTTTGGGCTGGCGCGGCGCAGGCGCAAGAGTCCTTTTCCGGCAACGGCTATCTTCTGTCCTGCGGCGAGGAGGGGTGTTTCATCAACGCCGCCGGGTTCAACCTGTTCGCGCCTGAAGGGCAGGCACCGTTGGACGCCTTGCGCGATTTGCCGATGATGACGGCGGTGCAAGTCGAAGGCACCTTGTCCGACATGGGCGATTCCAGTGCCACGATCACCCTGTCCAGCGCCGCGCCGATTGCGGATGACCTGTATGAAGGCAACCTTCAGTTCATGCAGGGCGCGTGGCGGCCGGAGGGTGAGGAAACCCCGTTCCATATCAGCATCGCCGGGATGGATTGGATTGAGGTGTTGGGAGAGGGCGAAGAAACCTATTTCATGATGTCGGTTGGCGAATATTGCGGCGACGGCACTTTTCCCGGCAACGGGATGGTGATCAGCCTCTATCGCTATGGCGATGATCCGGGCGATGATGCCTGTTGGCGGCTGGAATATGTCGATGAAGCCACGCTGGAACTGCGCGACTTCAAGGGCGATCAGGGGGCCGTCACCTTTACCCGCATGACGGAGTGACGCGGATCAGGCCGCGGCACCCTGCGGGTTGATCAGGCTGGCCAAAACCTCGGTCGCGCTGATGGTACCGATAACATCGCCTTTTTCGGTCACGGCCAGCGCTGTCGCGCCGTCGCGCAGCATCTCCATCACCTGACGCACCGGGGTTTCGGCCTCAACCGCCCGATCTGCCGACGACGGCCCCGCCCGCATGACATCGCGGGCGGTCAAGACGCCCAGCGGGTTCATGTGGGCGACAAATTCAGCGACGTACTCGCTGACCGGATTGGCGATGATCTGCCGGGCGGTGCCGCATTGCACGATGCGCCCGCCCTCCATCAGCGCGATGCGGTTGCCCAGTTTGAACGCCTCATCCAAGTCATGGCTGACGAAGATGATGGTGCGCTTCAGCTTCGCTTGCAGGTCCAAAAGCTCATCCTGCAGCCGTGTGCGGATCAGGGGGTCCAGCGCGGAAAACGGCTCGTCCATCAACAGGATCGGCGCTTCGGTGGCAAATGCGCGGGCAAGGCCCACGCGTTGCTGCATCCCGCCCGACAACTCGCCCACCTTGCGGTCGGCCCATTGCGTCAACCGGACCAGTTCCAACTGTGCATCCACCCGGTCACGGCGTTCGGCAGGGGACATGCCGCCCAGTTCCAGCCCGAGGCCGACGTTTTCGCGCACCGTGCGCCACGGCAGCAGGCCGAATTGCTGAAACACCATGGCAATCTTGGACAGACGCAGTTTGCGCAGGGTTTCCGGATCAGCCTTGGTCACGCTGACCATCTTGCCGCCATCGGCCACCCGCACCTCGCCCCGCACCACGGGATTCAGCGCGTTCACGCCGCGCAGCAGGGTGGATTTGCCAGAGCCGGACAGGCCCATCAGCACAAGGATCTCGCCCTCGGCCACAGAGAGGGAGCAGTCGTGCACACCAAGGATCTGGCCGGTCTTGGTTTGAACCTCGGCCCGGGTCTGTCCTTGGTCCATCAAGGGCAGGGCACGGTCAGGGTTGTCGCCAAACACGATGGAGACGCGGTCGAATTCAACGGCGGGCAGGGTCATTTGCGGGACACCCTCAACATGCGGTCCAACAGGATGGCCACCACCACGATGATGAAGCCCGATTCAAACCCGAGTGCGGTGTTCACGCTGTTCAGCGCCCGCACCACCGGCACGCCAAGGCCATTGGCCCCGACCAGCGCCGCGATCACGACCATGGACAGTGACAGCATGATGGTCTGGTTCAACCCGGCCATGATCTGCGGCAGGGCCCAAGGCAGTTCCACCTTCCACAGCCTCTGCTTGGGCGTGGCACCAAAGGCGGTCGCGGCCTCCAGCAGTGCGGTGGGGGTGGAGGAGATGCCCAGTTGCGTCAGGCGGATCGGCGCGGGCAGCACGAAGATCACCGTGGCGATCAATCCGGGCACCATGCCAAGGCCGAAGAAGACGATGGCCGGGATCAGATAGACAAAGGTGGGCAGCGTCTGCATCAGATCGAGCACCGGCACCATCGCCTGATAGAGGCGCGGGCGATGCGCGGCGGCGATGCCCAAGGGCACGCCCAGACCCATGCAGACCACGCAGGCCGACAGGATCAGCGTCAGGCTTTCGGTGGTTTCTTCCCAATAGCCCTGGTTCAGGATGAACAGGAACCCCAGCAGCACGCCAAGGCAGACCTTCCACGACCGTTGCAGATACCACGTCAGCGCAAGGAACAGCGCGATGATGATCAGGGGATGCGGCGTTTGCAGCAGCCACAGGATGCCCGCGATCATCGCCTCTAGCGCAAGGGAAATCGCATCGAAGAGCGGACCGAGATGGTCCTTCATCCAGTCAAAAACCGCCTTGGCGGCCTTTCCCACCGGAATCTTGTTGTCGGTCAGCCAGTCCATGCGCCCCCGCCGTCACAAATGAAAAGGCCCCGGTGCGCACCGGGGCCTTCGCCAATTACAAATTACTGCAGCGCAGCGGTCACGGCCGCCTTCGCGTCGCCGCCGTCCTTGGTGGTGACACCGTCCAGCCACGGCTCCCAGGTGGCCGGGTTGGCGGCCAGCCATGCCTTGGCGGCATCGCGGGGGTCCGCGCCGTCGTTCAGGATGGCGCCCATGATCTCATTCTCCATCGGCAGCGAGAAGACGAGGTTCTGCAACAGCTTGCCGGTGTTCGGGCATTCCGCGACATAACCGGCGCGGACGTTGGTATCCACCACCGCACCGCCGAGGTTGGGGCCGAAATAGTCATCGCCGCCGGTCAGGTAGGTCATCTTGAAATTGGCGTTCATCGGGTGGGGTTCCCAGCCGAGGAAGATGATCGGCTCACCCGCTTCGGACTTCTTGGCGACCTGCGCCAGCATCCCCTGTTCCGAGGATTCGACGATCTCAAACCCGTCCAGACCGAAGGGGCCAGAACCGATCATGTCCATGATCAGGCGGTTGCCGTCATTGCCCGGCTCGATCCCGTAGATTTCCCCGCCCAGTTCGTCCTTGTGCGCGGCGATGTCCTTGAAATCCTTGATGCCGAGTGCCGCGCCCGCCTCGTTCGTGGCCAGCGTGTATTTCGCGCCTTCAAGGTTGGTGCGCACCGTCTCAACCGTGCCCGCATCGCGGTAGGGGGCAAGGTCGGCCTCCATCGTCGGCATCCAGTTGCCAAGGAACACGTCGATGTCGCCTTCGGCCAGACCGGTATAGGTCACGGGAACCGACAGGACCTTGGTCTCCGTCTCATATCCCAGCGCTTCCAGCACCAGGGTGGTCGCGGCGGTGGTGGCGGTGATGTCGGTCCAGCCCACATCCGAGAAGGTGACCTTGTCACAGCCTTCGGCAAAAGCGGCACCCGACAAGGCCACAAGGGCGACGCCGGTCAGCAAAGAGGATTTCAGTTTCGTCATTCGAGCACTTCCCTGTGGCAGTTGCAGTTGTTGCGGTGGTTTTTTGTTGATTGACTAGCCAATAAACTTCACGCTAGCTCCGCAATTGCAAGCATTTTTTGGGTGCCCTCATGC
The DNA here is from genome assembly GCA_027486345.1 of Paracoccaceae bacterium. Taxonomy (GTDB): domain Bacteria; phylum Pseudomonadota; class Alphaproteobacteria; order Rhodobacterales; family Rhodobacteraceae; genus Paragemmobacter. The sequence continues at coordinate 13,938 of JAIXPH010000047.1, read as the reverse complement.
CGAAGCTGGGAATGGAGCCTATCCGAAAGGCCGCGCTGGTCAACGCCACCATTACCGAGATCGGTCGTGTTGGGTCGCTGGATGTCACGGTCAGCCAGATCGCGAAGAGGGCTGGCATGTCCAGCGCCTTGGCGCACCATTACTTTGGTTCCAAAGAGGAAATGTTCCTTGCCGCCATGCGCCATGTGCTGACGCTCTATGGGGCAGAGGTGCGGGGGGCGCTGGCACTGGCCGACACCCCCCGCGCCCGGATCGAGGCGGTTTTGCGTGCCAGCTTCAGCGCCAGCAATTTCCGGCGCGAGGCGGTCGGGGCATGGCTGAATTTCTACGTCCTCGCCCAGACCGTGCCCGAGGCGAAGCGGCTGCTGGCGATTTATCAGGGGCGACTCAGGTCCAACCTGCTGGCGGGTTTGCGCCCCCTGTGCGGCGACCGGGCGGTCGCGGTGGCGGACGGGTTGGGCGCGCTGATCGACGGGCTCTATCTGCGCGAGGTGCTGAAATCGGGCGCACCAGATGCCAAGGCGGCGGTGGCGACGGCACTGGCCTATCTGGCGGTGGAATTGAAGGAACGCGCATGATCGCCCAACCCAAGGCCAGCCATTTCATCGACGGGGCCTATGTCGAGGACAGCGCCGGTGCCGCGCTTGAGGTGATCTATCCCGCCACCGGCGCGGTGATCGCCCGCCTGCACGAGGCCACGCCCGCCGTGATCGAGGCCGCCCTTGCCAGCGCCGCCCGCGCCCAAGCGGCTTGGGCCGCGATGAAACCGGTGGAACGCGCCCGCATCCTGCGCCGCGCGGCGGATATGATCCGTGACCGCAATGCCGCCTTGGCGCGGCTGGAGACGCTGGATACCGGCAAACCCATTCAGGAAACGCTGGTGGCTGATTGGCCGTCAGGGGCGGATGCGCTGGAATGGTTCGCGGGTCTTGCGCCGACCGTGACGGGCGAGACGATCCCCTTGGGTCGTGACTTCGTCTATACACTCCGGGAACCGCTTGGCGTCTGCGTCGGCATCGGCGCGTGGAATTACCCCAGCCAGATCGCCTGCTGGAAATCGGCACCCGCGCTCGCCTTTGGCAATGCGATGGTGTTCAAGCCGTCCGAGGTGACCCCGCTTGGCGCGCTGAAACTGGCGGAGATCTACATCGAGGCCGGATTGCCCCCCGGCCTGTTCAACGTGGTACAGGGCCGCGGGGCCGTGGGCGGGGCGCTGGTGACCGACCCGCGCGTGGCCAAGGTGTCGCTGACCGGATCGGTGCCGACCGGGCAAAAGGTCTATGCCGCCGCCGCTGCGGGCGTGCGCCATGTCACGATGGAACTGGGCGGTAAGTCGCCCCTGATCGTGTTCGATGATGCCAGCCTTGAGGATGCCGTGGGCGCCGCGATGCTGGGCAATTTCTATTCTGCCGGGCAGGTCTGCTCCAACGGGACGCGGGTCTTTGTGCAGCGGGGGATCAAGGACCGCTTCCTTGCCCGGCTGAAAGCGCGCGCCGAAGGTATCACTCTTGGCGATCCGCTCGAGGAGGCGACGCAGATGGGCCCGCTGGTCAGCGCCGCGCAGCGCGACAAGGTGCTGGGCTACATCGCACAGGCCAAATCCGAAGGCGCGCGGCTGGTCACAGGCGGCGGCATGGCCGAGGGGCAGGGCTACTTCGTCCAGCCCACGGTCTTTGCCGATGTGATCGATACCATGACACTGGCGCAAGAAGAGGTCTTCGGCCCGGTGATGGCCGTTCTGGACTTTGAGACCGAAGAAGAGGTGATCGCCCGCGCCAATGCCACCGACTTCGGTTTGGCGGCGGGGGTCTTCACCGCCGATCTGACCCGCGCGCATCGGGTGATCGGGCAGATGCAGGCGGGCACCTGCTGGATCAACGCCTATAACCTGACCCCGGTCGAGGCCCCTTTTGGCGGGTCGAAACTGTCCGGTGTCGGGCGCGAGAACGGACGCGCGGCGGTCGAACATTACACGCAGGTCAAGTCGGTCTATGTGGGCATGGGCCCCGTCGACGCGCCTTACTGAACCTTGGGAAGCACAGACATGTCGGCGGATTACATTATCATCGGCGCGGGCTCTGCCGGATCGGCCATGGCATGGCGGCTGGGCGAGGCGGGGGCCTCGGTCATCGTGATCGAACATGGCGGCACCGATGCGGGGCCGTTCATCCAGATGCCCGCCGCCCTGTCCTATCCGATGAACATGCGCCGCTATGACTGGGGGTTCAGCACCGAACCCGAGCCGCACCTGGGCGGGCGCGTGCTGGCCACGCCGCGCGGCAAGGTGATCGGCGGGTCCTCGTCGATCAACGGCATGGTCTATGTGCGCGGCCATGCCCGCGATTTCGACACATGGGCGGAAATGGGGGCGCAGGGCTGGGCCTATGCCGATGTGCTGCCATACTTCAAACGGATGGAGCAGTGGCACGGCCAAGCCGATGGCGGTGACCCGGGCTGGCGCGGGGCGAATGGCCCGCTGCACATCACGCGCGGGCCGCGGGCCAATCCGCTGTTTGACGCCTTCATCAAGGCGGGGGAGCAGGCAGGCTACCCGGTCACCCGCGATTACAACGGCCAGCAGCAAGAGGGCTTTGGTCCGATGGAGGCGACGATCCACAAGGGTCAGCGCTGGTCCGCCGCCAATGCCTATCTGAAACCGGCGGTGCGGCGCGGCAATGTGCAGATCATCCGCGCCTTTGCCCGCCGCGTGGTGATCCAGAACCACCGCGCCGTGGGGGTGGAGGTGGAACGCGGCGGTGTGATCGAAACCATCGCCGCCCATCGCGAGGTGATCGTCGCGGCGTCCTCGATCAACACGCCGAAGATCTTGATGCTGTCAGGGGTAGGGCCGGGGCAGCACCTGCAAGACATGGGCGTTCCCGTGGTGGCGGATCGTCCCGGCGTGGGGGCGAATCTGCAAGACCATCTGGAAATCTACATGCAATTCGCGGCCAAGCTGCCGGTGACGCTGTACAAGTACTGGAACCTCTGGGGCAAGGCGGTGATCGGGGCGCAATGGCTGTTCACCGGCAAGGGGCTGGGCGCGTCGAACCAGTTCGAGGCTTGCGCCTTCATCCGCTCCAAGGCCGGGGTGGAATATCCTGACATCCAGTATCACTTCCTGCCCATCGCGGTGCGCTATGACGGCAAGGCGGCGGCAGAGGGGCATGGCTTTCAGGCCCATGTCGGCCCGATGCGGTCCAAGTCGCGCGGCGCGATCACGCTGCGGTCGAATGATCCCGCCGCCCCGCCGCGCATCCAGTTCAACTACATGTCCCACCCCGAGGATTGGGAGGACTTCCGCCGCTGCATCCGCCTCACGCGCGAGATTTTCGGGCAAGAGGCGTTTGCGCCCTACATGAAGCACGAAATCCAGCCGGGGGCGGGCGTGCAGACCGACGACCAGTTGGATGACTTCCTGCGCCAGCATGTCGAAAGCGCCTATCACCCCTGCGGCACGGCGCGGATGGGGCGGGCGGATGATCCGATGGCGGTGGTCGATCCCGAATGCCGGGTGATCGGGGTCGATGGGTTGCGGGTCGCCGACAGTTCCATCTTCCCGCAAGTGACGAATGGCAACCTGAACGGCCCGTCGATCATGGTGGGGGAAAAGGCGGCGGATCATATTCTTGGCCGCACGCCGCTTCCGGCGTCGAACCAGGAGCCGTGGATCAATCCGAACTGGCGCACGGCGCAGCGGTAGGGCGGTCGCATGAGGCAAGTGCAAGGGAGTTGACGGGGCTCCAGTGGAGCGCCGGCAACGACCGACAGAGGGCCGTGCCTGACCGCCGGGTGGGTGCGCCTTGCGCGCCCGCCCGGGGGGGCGGTCAGGCGCGGCCCGGGTGCTTTTGGCACCCGGGCTGTCCAATCAGCATCGCACTTCAGGGCGACCCCGCTTGCAGAACCGCCGCACCGATGCCACAGTTTCCGTCGTGATATCCCAGTTCCAGAGGTCCGCGTCGCATGCAGCCCCTTGTCCGCTACATCAACCGTGATCAGGACAGCCAGCGACGGGAGTTTGTCGAAGCCGGAGCCAAGGCGCAGGGCTATGTCACCGAACGTGTCCCCGCGATCAACGGCTATGCCGACGATTTCGCCACGGTTTACGCGGGCCGCATCGGCGGTGAGATTGGACCCGGCACGCAGGCCTGTTTCCTGAGCCACGCCGCCACCTGGGCGCGCATCGCCGCAGGGGATGCCCCCTATGGGCTGGTGTGCGAGGATGACGCGACCTTCCTGCGCCCGGCGGCGGAACTGGAACCTTACCTCGCGGCCTTTGACCGCTACGACATCATCTTCTTCAACGACCGCGCCATCGCCTATCGCGATTATGCCGGGGTGGACCCGGACCTGCCACTCGCCTCGCTGGACGCGACATGGACGGCGGCGATGGATTTGCCCAAGAACCCGGCGCATCCGCGCTTTGGCCGCACCATCCGCGACGTGAAGGCCCCCGGCGGTGACTTCTACGCCCTCACGCGGAAGGCTGCCGCGCGTCTGGTGGCCGAGGCCGCAAAGGACCGCGCCGCCACGGATGTGGATTGCTGGCTGTTCTATAAATGCCTCGCGCTGGACCATATCCACCTGCACCGCCGCCGCTTCATCCCGCGGTATATGCGCGGGGCCAAGGCCACGCCGCTGATCCCGCCGCTGAACGGGGCGATTGCCGACCGGCCCTTTGCCACCACCGACAGCCGCCGCGCGGGCGGTCGGGTGCGCAATCCCAACCGGGCCGTCGCCTGACGCACGGGGTTTGACCTCTATCAATGTGAGGGCGGGAATCGCCGTCTATCCTGAACCGGCAAAGACCGCAGGATAAGGAGAGACGCCATGTCGAACACCCCGCACGAGCTGCACGAGGAATTCCCCGACAAGGCAGAGGCGATCCACGCCCTTAAAGCATCGGACGCGCATTTCGCCCGTCTGGTGGATGCCTATCACGATGCCAACCGTGCCGTTCACCGCGCGGAAACCCGCGTGGAACCCGTCAGCGATGAGGCCGAAAGTGCGCTGCGCCAGAAACGCATGCGCCTGAAGGATGACATCTGGAAGGCGCTTCAGGTCGCCTGATCCGGAAAGGCCCCGCCGCAAGCGACGGGGCCTTTTTCAATCCGCGATCTGATAGGGCAGCAACCCGCGCTTGTCGGGGTCCACCTTCAACCGCCGCTCCAAGGGCGGCACAGAGCGTTGATGACACTCGCGCCTTTCGCAGATGCGGCAGGAAATGCCGATGGGTTCGAACCGGCCTTTCAGGTCCAGCCCGTCGGCATAGACCAAGGCGCCCGCGTGCTGCACCTCGCACCCCAAGCCGATGGCGAAGCGGCGCACCGGGGCAAGGAAGGCCCCGCCCGATTTCGACACATCGCGCGACAGGCACAGATAGCGCACCCCGTCCGGCGTTTCGGCCAATTGGCGCTGGAAATGGCCCGGAGTCTCAAACGCGCGGTGGACGTTCCACAAGGGGCAGGCCCCGCCAAAGCGCGCGAATTGCAGGCGGGTGGCCGAATGGCGCTTGGTGATGGTGCCCGCCTGATCGACGCGGACGAAAAAGAACGGGATGCCCTTGGCCCCCGGCCGTTGCAGCGTGGACAGCCGGTGCGCCACCTGTTCGATGCTGGCGCCGAACAGGTCGGCCAGCCGTTCCAGATCGTGCCGCGTCTCCAAGGCCGCTTCTTGGAAGATGCGATAGGGCAACAAGGCCGCCCCGGCGAAGTAATTCGCCAGACCGATCTTGGCGATTTCCCGCGCTTCCGGAGTGGCGAAGCGGGCAAGGTCAAGCGTCGCCTCGATCAATTCATTCTGGGTCAGCAGCGCCACTTGGTGCAGCAGTTGGAATCGCTGCGTGGGTCCCGCGTTGCGCGCCGACAGCACCAGCCGCTTGGTCGCGGGATCATAGCGGCGCAGATCGGCGTCATCGGTGACATGCACGGTGATGCCGCGCTTTTCCAAGGCCGCGGTCGCTGCGGCCATGACATCCCGCCGCGCCCCGGCATGGGTGACGAAATGCTCCGCCGCGCGGTCCACCGCATCGATGTAATTGTCGCAATAGTGGAAGAAATCCCGCACTTCCTCCCATGCGGAGGGGCGTAGGGAAGCATCCTCACGCCCCAGCGCCTCATCCAGACTGGCAAGGCGTTCGTGGGTTTGGCGGTAGGCGCGGTGCAGGTCCAGAAAGGCACGGGCCAGCGCGGGCGCGTTCGATGCCGCCAGCCGCAGATCGGCCAAGGGCGGGGCGGCCTTGGCAAAGACCGGATCGGCCAGCGCCTCGCGCATGTCGGACACGAGGCGTTCGCTTTCGCCGACCGTCAGTTCCGTGACATCGAGGCCAAATTCCTGCGCCAAGGCCAGCACCACCCCGGCAGAAACGGGGCGGTGGTTGTTCTCCATCTGGTTCAGATAGGGCAGGGAGACGCCCAGCTTGTCGGCGAAGGTCTTTTGCGTCAGCCCGAGGCGTGCCCGCATCTCGCGCAGTTTCGCCCCGGCATAGAGTTTTTGCGCGGCCATGGGGGAGTCCTTTTGCAAAGCGTGGAGATGCGTTTTGCAAAAAACGTCAAATTCCGCGGGGCGTCAAGATGGGTGGTGCCCTCATCCCAGTCGCGCGGGGCAAGCGACCCGCGCGTTTCATTACGTTGCAGCATGCCCGCCCGTGCGCTCCGTGCACGGGCCGCGCCCGCCCTGCGGGGGGCGGGCGCGCAAAGGGCGCACCCGCCGGGCGGGCTCGGCCCGTGCCTGATATGTCAAGACTGCGGAAAACCCCTTGCCGCTTCGTGGCCTCAGCCGCAATCGGACCGGCGAAACGCGCCATGGGGCGCGTTATCGCGTCGGTCCTCTGACGTCTCACCCCGCCAGCCCCAGCGCACGCGCCCGGCGCATGACCCACAGGATCGACACCACCGACATCGCGCCCGATGCCAGCATCAGCATGACCAAGGGCACCTCATCCGCGCCCGGCCCCAGAAGCGCCCCGGCCAAAGCTGCCAAGGCCGCCCCGCCGCCAATCTGGATCGCCCCGCCAAGGCCGGAGGCGGTGCCCGCCAGCTCCGGCTTGATCGACAGCATCCCGGCATTGGCATTGGGCAGCGTCATGCCGTTGCCGATGCCAACAAAGGCGGTGAAGCCGAAGAACACCACCGCCGAATGCACGCCCGCCAGCGTCAGCGCCAGCAGCGCCGCAAGGCCGCCCGCGGTGATGGCCGATCCGATCAGGACCATCCGGTTCATGCCGATCCGCACCGAATAGCGCCCCGCTACGAAATTGCCCGCCGCATAGCCCACGGCGGTGATGGCAAACAGGATGCCGACTTGCGACGAGGTCAGGTGGAACACCGTGTTGCCGACATAGGGCGCGCCGCCGAGATAGGCGAAGAAGGCCCCCGACGAAAAGGTCGCGCAGCCCACATAGCCCCAAAAGCGTTGCGACCGCAGCAAGCCCGGATAGCTGCGCATCTGGTCGCCAAGGCTGACGCGGCGCAGCGTCGCCGTCTCGCCCAGATCGGCCCAGACCAGCGCCAGCACCACCAGCCCGAGGACGGCCAGAAGCGCGAAATTCGCATGCCAGCCGAACGCCTCGTCCAGCACGCCGCCGATCACCGGGCCGACCATCGGCACGATGGACATGCCCATCGTCACGTAACCGATCATGCTGGCGGCCTGCGCATCGGGCACCATGTCGCGCACCACGGCGCGGGACAGCACCATGCCCGCCGCGACCACGGCCTGACCCATGCTGCAGAGCAGGAAGACTTCCGCCGTTGGCGCAATCAGCGTGCCGACCGTGGCGATCAGGAACAGCACCAAGGACACCAGCAGCACGGCGCGGCGACCATAGCGGTCGGAAATCGGGCCGATCACCACCTGCAGCAGCGCCGACAAGAGCAGGTACAGCGCGACGGAGAGCTGCATCGTGGCATAGGGCACGCCGAACCAGACCGCCATGCCGGGCAGGGACGGCAGCATGATGTTCATCGTCAGCGCCGAAAGACCTGCCAGCAGGATCAGCGTGACGATATGGGGAGGGGTGGTGCGGGTCAGGAAACGGGGATTTTGCATCCGGCTTGGCTACGCCCCTTCCCGCGCGCTGTCCATGGCGCGAGAGATGCTCTGCCCTGTGCGCAGGCGCACAGCACGCCCGGCCCCACCCACTGGCAGGGCCGGGCCGCCAGTCACTTGATCGGGCTGCGATAGGTGACGCGGCGGACGGACCCGGTCTTGGAGCGCATCAACAGCGTCTCGGTCGTCATCCAGCCCGGTTCGCGCTTGATCCCGGCCAGAAGCGAGCCATTGGTCACCCCGGTGGCCGCAAAGATCACATCGCCGCGCACCAGATCATCGCGGGTATAGACGCGGTCGAAGTTGGTGATCCCGGCCTTGCGGGCGCGGGCCTTTTCATCCTCGTTGCGGAACAACAGCTTGCCGAAGAATTGCCCGCCCATGCATTTCAGCGCGGCGGCGGCCAGCACGCCCTCGGGCGCACCGCCGGAGCCCATATACATGTCGATCCCCGTCACCTCAGGCTCTGCGCAGTGCATGACACCCGCCACGTCGCCATCAGTGATCAGCCGGATCGCCGCCCCGGTGGAGCGGATTTCGGCGATCATTTCCTCATGCCGGGGGCGTTCCAGCACGCAGACGGTGATATCCTCGGTCGAGCAGCCCTTGGCGGCGGCGAGGGCCGAGACACGCTCGGACGGGCTCATGGTCATGGTGACGGTGCCGGGCTTGTGGCCGGTGCCGATGGCCAGCTTTTCCATGTAGACGTCGGGGGCATGCAGCAGCGTGCCGCGCGGGGCCATGGCGATCACGGTCAGGGCGTTGGGCATGTCCTTGGCGGTCAGGGTGGTGCCTTCCAGCGGGTCCAGCGCGATGTCCACGGCGGGGCCGTTGCCGGTGCCGACCTCCTCGCCGATATACAGCATCGGGGCCTCGTCGCGCTCACCCTCGCCGATGACCACGACGCCAGCGATGTCCAGAAGGTTCAACTGGTCGCGCATGGCGTTGACGGCGGCTTGGTCGGCGGCCTTTTCATCGCCGCGCCCGATCAGACGGGCCGAGGCCAGCGCCGCCGCCTCGGACACACGGGCAAGGCCCAAAGACAAAAGACGGTCCTGAAATTCTTCCTTGTCGGCCATGATCTGGCGGCGCTCCCTATGGGCGAGGTCAATTTCCCTTGCCCTTAGCGCCGGGCGGCAGAGGGGGCAAGGATGGTGGCGCTAACAGCGCGCTTGTGTCATGCGGCCGTGACGGAGAAACTGCCGCGCAGGTCGTGAAGGGTAATGAACATGTTGGTCTGGCTGAAGCGTAACGCCGATGCGGTCGAGGCGGGTTCCGCTGCGCTGACGGCGGTGGTCGCGGTTCTGGCGCTGGTGGGGGTGGTCTGGCAGGTGCGCGCGGCCAGCGACATTCAGGCCCAGCAATCGGCGCGGGATGCCTATCGCAACCATCTGGCCTTGGCGGTCACGGTGCCGGACCTTGCCGAACCGGCGGACCTCTGCGCGGTGATGACGGGCAAGCAGGCCCCTGCCTATGATGCCTTCGTGTCGCATCTCCTCTATGCGGCGGAACAGATGCTGGACCAGTCGCCGGAGTGGGAGACGCAGTTCCGCCGCGATCTGGAGCCGCATCTGGCCTATCTCTGCGCCAACAGCGCAGAGATCCTGACCGACGGGGCCTTGTTCGACCTGCTGGCGCGGATCACCGCCGAGGATTGCCCCGACGCGCCGAAATGCGCGTGACGGGTCAGACCGCCTCGATCCGGATCGCCACGGCCTGACCCACCAGCACCCCGGTCGCGGCGAATTGGCTTTGGGCATGGGCGATGTCGGCGGGGGCGGCTTTGTGAGTGACGAAGATCACCACGGCGTTGTCGTCCGCCTCACCGGGTTGGTTGATCTGGCGCATCTGGTCGATGGAAATCCCCGCCTCTCCCAGACAGGTGGCGATCTTGGCCAGCGCGCCGGGTTTGTCCAACAGCGTCATCCGCAGGTAATAGGGCGCAGGTGTCGCTGACTTGGCGGGCACCGGCGCGCGCAGGGTAGAGGCGGGCTGGCCAAAGACCGGCAGGCGGATGCCGCGCGCGATGTCCAGCACATCGGCCATCACCGCGCTGGCGGTGGGGCCAGAGCCTGCCCCCGCGCCGCGCAGGACGATCTGGCCCACGGCATCGCCTTCCAGCACGACCATATTGGTGCCGCCCTGCAACTGGCCAAGCGGGCTGTCAGCGGGGACAAGGCAGGGCGTCATGCGCTGTTCCAGACCGCGCCCGGTTTCCTGCGCCACGCCCAGAAGTTTGATCCGGTAGCCCATTTCGGCGGCATGGTTGATGTCGTCGATGGAGACATTGCCGATGCCTTCCAACTCCACATGGTCAAAGCTGACCTGTGTGCCAAAGGCGATGGCCGACAGAAGCGAGAGTTTGTGGCCCGCGTCGATGCCCCCCACGTCAAGGTTCGGGTCGGCTTCCAGATAGCCCAGTTGGCGCGCCTCTTCGAACACCGTCTCATAGGGAAGGCCCGCGTTCTGCATCCGGGTCAGGATGTAATTGCAGGTGCCGTTCATCACGCCCATCACCCGCTTGATGCGGTTGGCGGCCAGCCCTTCGGTCAGGGCCTTGATGACGGGGATGCCACCGGCGACGGCGGCTTCAAAGCGGATCACACGGCCTGCGGATTCGGCGGCCAAGGCCAGCGCGTGGCCGTGATGGGCCAGCAGGGCCTTGTTGGCGGTGACGACATCCTTGCCTGCGGCCAGTGCCGCCTCGGTCGCGGCCTTGGCGGGGCCGTCGTGGCCGCCCATCACTTCGATGAACACATCCACATCATCGCGCTTGGCCAAGGCGACGGGGTCGGTTTCCCACGCATATCCCGACAGGTCGGCATCGCGGTTCTTGGTGCGGTCACGGGCCGAGACGGCGGTGATCACCACCGGACGCCCGGCGCGGGCGGCGATCATGTCCGCATGGCGCTGCACGATCTGCACCACGCCCACCCCCACGGTGCCCAGACCAGCAAGACCAAGACGCAGCGGTGCGGGCATGGGAGACTCCTTCTTCGGCCAGTTGGCGGGGCAAATCCGACGCCCTGTTAGCGGTTTGTCCCGCCCCTTGCAATTAGGGGCGGCGGGCTTGGCTCAGGGGGATGACAGCGCGGCGGCGCGGGCAGCCTCTCCGCGTGCGATCAGGGCGGCGGCGCTGTCGGCGCTGGCTTGGGGCAGGGCGGCAGAGAGCACCTCGTCCAGCGGCACAAGCACCGGGGGCGGACCGGCGGGCGCAGTGGCGGTGCCAAGGTCGGGCAGGGGATGGCAGGCGCCAAGCGACAGCACGAAAAGAACAGCGCTACGTTTCATCGACACCACCAGCGAAGGAAAACGGGCGGGATCACCCCGCCCGTCCAGACCTAAACCCTAAGGCCAAGGCGCACAACCGGCGCGTCAGTGCGCGGGCTTGATGAAGGTGCCGTTCTTGAGGTCCGCCATCGCCTGCCGGATTTCGGCCTGCGTGTTCATCACGATGGGGCCGTGCCATGCCACGGGTTCCTGAATCGGCGCGCCCGAGATCAGCAGGAAGCGGATGCCATCCGGCCCGGCGGTCACCGTCACCTCATCCCCGGTGCCGAACTTGACCAAGGTGCGGTCGCCCGACAGGTCGCGGATGTTGACCTCTTCGCCGTTCACCTCTTTTTCCAACAGCACCCCTTGCGGGCGGCTGGCATCGCGGAAGGTGCCCTTGCCGTCGAAGATATAGGCAAACGCGCGGCGGTAGGTGTCGATCTTGAACGACTTGCGGCGGTTCGGCGGAACGTAGATGTCCAGATATTGCGGATCGGCGGCGATGCCATCCACCGGGCCGGTCTTGCCCCAGAAGGACCCCACGATGACTTTGACGATGGTGCCATCGTCATCCATGATCTCGGGGATGTCCTTGCCCTTGACGTCCTGATAGCGCGGCGCGGTCATCTTCAGGTCGGCGGGCAGGTTGGCCCACAGCTGAAAGCCGTGCATCTGGCCCTTGGCATTCCCGCGCGGCATTTCCTGATGCAGGATGCCCGACCCTGCGGTCATCCATTGCACATCGCCGCCGCGCAGGGTGCCGGTGTTGCCAAGGCTGTCGCCATGCTCCACCGCGCCTGCCAGCACATAGGTGATCGTCTCGATCCCGCGATGCGGATGCCACGGAAAGCCGCGCAGGTAATCGCGCGGGTCTTCGTTGCGGAAGTCGTCGAACAGCAGGAACGGGTCCAGTTCCGACGGGTCATGAAAGCCGAAGGCGCGGTGCAGGTGCACGCCTGCGCCCTCATAGGTCGGTTGGGCGGCGCGTTCTTCGCGGACGGGGCGGATGGACATGACGGCTCTCCGGGTGATTGCTTTGGCCCAGAGGTAGGCCGCAATCCCCGTTCCAGCAATGCCCGTCCCTCGCGCGGCGACTGTGCAAGCCCGCACAAGCACCAAGGGTCGGGCCTATTGCGTCAGCCGCAGCTTGGTGATGTTGCCCGCGATGGAGGAGAACACCTGCGAGATCGTGGTCGGCGTGGCGACATAGTAGCGCGATGCCGTCGAGGCGCAGTTGCGCAGCGCGGTCTGTCCCACAGGGGGCGCTTCGAAGGCGATGGAATAAACCACCACATTCGCGCTGCGGGCCGTGTCGCAGACTGTCTGGAGCTGGCTGTTCATCGTGGCCGGGGTGACCGTGGTGCGGATCATCTGGCTGGCTGCGGCGGTGGTCATCACACCGGCGCGGAAATAGAACTGCCAGACGATATAGCCCATGTTGAGGCGGTCCCAGACCTGGCCCCAGGTCAGGTTGGTCGCAGAGCCGCCACCGCTGGTGCTGACCCAAGGCGCGGCGACCCAGGTGCTCAGATGGGGCACCCAATGGTCGGCATTGGCGGGTCGTCCGGTGTGGAAGATGGAATAGTTGCCATCGGGTGCCAGCCAGATCGGTGACATCGGGCTGCGCTGGCTTGCTGGGGCGGTGGACAGGGGGCTGCCAGAGCGAAAACCTGCGTTGATGAAACCGTCGGTCGTGTTCTCACCGTCCGACATCAGCACGATCACCTTCAGGACATCGGGATCACCAAAGGCCAAGGGCCTGTCGCGCGTTGACGGTGGCATCTGCCCGGAGGCGATGAATTCGCGATAGATGTCCTTCATCGACGGATCAAGCAAGGCAAGGCCCCAGCGCATGCCCTTGTGGATGGACGTCTGGCCATGTGCACTCAGGCTGTCGATGAAGGCCGAAAGGTAGCTCACCCGTTTCGAAGGTGAATCGACTTTGGTCTGATCGCCGGGGGGCGTGAATCCGGGCAGCAAGATCACATTGCCCGCATAGGCAGAGGGCGTCGGCGAACACCCTACATTGACCGAGGCTGGCGTGGCACGGGCGGCCGCAGGGGTCACGTAAACGTTCCTGTCCATGTAAGCGGTCGGGTCAACAAAGCTGGAGGCGGGAATTGGCATCGTGCGCGAGATGGCCGTGCCGGAATAGGCCGAGTCCGGCAGATCGACGCAACGGTAGTTCCGCAGGTCCGGCGAATTGGTCGTGTTGAACGGGATGTTCGTGATGTTGAACTTCGTGGTCAACTGGTGGCCGATGCTGAGGCTGCCGTTGTAGGGCACCACCGAGATCAGGACCCGGCCGTCCGTGTCATCCGCGAGCAAGGTGCTGACGAACTGCTTTGCCGCGACCTTGAGATTGGTGATGCGTGAACCCGCCATGGACCCGGATACGTCGAGAACCAAGGCAATCTCGACATTGCCGACCCGTTCCGCAGCGCTGGAGGTGGCCTGCACCGTCAGGGTGTTCATCCCGAGCAAGCCGATGAACATGGTGGGCAGCGTCTCTGTCGCGCTGGCCGAGACGGTTTTGGATGATGTCCCCTTGGTCACGGTCAGGTTGGTGATCGTGCCGGTCATCCCGGCCTTGACCACGCAATCCCGGAACACGGT
>JAIXPH010000029.1 GCA_027486345.1 Paracoccaceae bacterium | reverse complement strand
GGGTTGAAGACGGGCCATCTGCACGTCGGTCAGCCAGAAAAGGTTGCTCATTGATCGGTCTCCTTGCGGAGGCTGAATCATGCCGCAACAGCAAGATCAATAGGTCCTGACCCTAGGCTTTCCGCAGGACGGTGTGCAGACGATGACCATGCTGCTGATCGCGGTCTATTTGATCCAGGGGGCCGCCTCGATCAGCGTCGGGTTTGGCCTGCGCGGCAAGGTCGGGGGATGGGGCCTCCTGCTTCTGTCCGGACTGGCCTCCTTGGGTCTTGGCATCCTGATCCTGACCGGATGGCCGGGGACGGCTGCCTGGACGCTGGGGCTTTTGACCGGGCTGAACTTCCTGAGCAACGGCATCGCCCTGATCCTTCTTGGCCGCGGCCTTTATCGCTCTCAAAGGACCGGAACAAAACCGGTGCAGGTCCAGCTTTCCCATCTCAAGATCGCGGCGGCGGGAGTATCGCAACTGGCTTGCGATGAACGAGAGCGCGATTTCGCGGCGGAGATGAGGCGGCGTCGCCCAGGATTTTCGCGGCATGTCGGACCGGGCCGGGCAAGCACTCCGATTTTGGCCGCCGCCGTGGCCGGGTGGCGTGCATTCAACGGCGCCGGGGTGTGGGCGCATCCCGCCGCGATCCCCGGGGGCGCTGGCCACCCGGATCGTGGCAAATGGCAGGAAGAGACGCAGGAACAGGCATTGTGCGGCAGGGTTCTCTTGGCATGACCCGGCGGGACAGCACAAAGGAACCCAACCGCATGCCGCTTTTGCCAAAGCCGCCAGACCACGCTCCGCCCCGCCCTGCCAGTGACCCGCTTTATCCGACGATCTTTCACGAAGGCTGGTGGCTGGACGCCGCTGCGCCTCAGGGCTGGGCCGAGGTGACGGTGACCGCCGGGGATCGTGTCATCGGACGTCTGCCCTATGTGATGAAACGTGGCCGGATCGCCGGGGCCACCTGCACCATGCCCGACCTGTGCCACTTTCTTGGCCCGGCGGTCGATGCGGGCAAGGGGGCGGCCTGCAACCGCGCGCTGCGCCGTCACCAGATCACGCGCGAATTGATCGACAGCCTGCCGCCGCATGGCCGCTTTGACCAGCGCATGCACCGCGACGTGCCCGATGTGCTGGTCTTTGCCGAGGCGGGCTTTCACACGCCGGTGCAATTCACCTTCGAGGTCGCGCCGGAGCGGACGGACCGCCTCTGGGCCGACATGCGCGACAAGACCCGCAACATCATCCGCCGCGCCGAAGAGCGCCACAGCGTGTCTGACGACCTGACGCCCGCCGCCTTCGCGCAGTTCTACGTCACCAATGCACGCGCAACCGGTGCGCCTAGCTATTACGCGGCCGAGGCCCTGGACCGGATCACCACGGCGGCGCTGGCACGGGACCGTGGCCGATTGCTGGCCGCGCGGACCGCCGAGGGGGCCATCGCCGCCGCGGTCTTTTGCGTCTGGGACGGGACCTGCTGTTATTACCTGCTGTCGATGCGTGACAAGGGGGCCGAGAATGGCGCGACCAGCCTTCTGGTCTGGACCGCGATGCAGCACGCGGCGGCGCGCGGGCTGATTTTCGATTTCGACGGTCTGCGGACGCGCGGCAACCGGGTGTTCTTCACCGGCTTCGGCGGGGTGCTGCATCCGCGCTATCTGGCGCAGCGTCAAACCATGGCGCATCGCCTATGGCGGCATGCCGGGGCGATACCGGGGCGACTGGCGCAGGGGGTGTCGCGGCAGGGGTGACGGGCCTGTCGCCTTGGCGCGCGGTCAGAGTTCCCGCTGTGCGCGCCGCTCAGATCGTTGCCAAGCAAGCCACGGACCGTTGGTTGCCGGTCCCCCCCCGCTTGCTGTCAGGCCACCTATCGCGCCTGCATCCGGTCCAGCCGCAACTGTGCCGCGCGGCGGTGCCCCTCCAGCCCCTCACTCGCCGCCTGACGCGCGGCGGGCGGGGCGACCGCCCTCACCCCCTCGGGCGACAGCCATTGATGCGTGGCGATCTTGACATAGGCCCCGACCCACAGCCCGCCGGTATAGCGCCCCGCCGCCATGGTGGGCAGCGTGTGGTTGGTGCCGGAGCATTTGTCGGAATAGACCACGCTGGCCAGTTCGCCGATGAACAAAGACCCGTAATTGCGCAGCTTCTTGGCAAGGTCCTGCGCGTCGCGCGTGTGGACCTGCAAGTGTTCCGCCGCGATGACATCGGAATAGGCGATCATCGCCGCCTCATCGGCGCAAACCGCGATCTCGCCATAATCACGCCAGGCGGGGGCGGCGACATGGGCGGTGGACAGGGTGGCCATCTGCTTTTCCACCTCGGCCAGGACCGCCTCGGCCAAGGGGCGATGGGTGGTGATCAGCCCCACGCGGGTGCGGACGTCATGTTCGGCCTGTGCCAAGAGATCGGTCGCGATCATCTCGGCATCGCCGGTTTCATCGGCAAGGATGTAGATTTCCGACGGTCCCGCCAATTGGTCGATGCCGACGGGGCCGAAGACCTGACGCTTGGCCTCGTTCACGAAGGCATTGCCCGGCCCCATGATCTTGTGGACCGCCGGGACGGTTTCCGTGCCAAACGCCATCGCGGCAATCGCCTGCGCGCCCCCGATGCGGAAGATGCGGTCCGCGCCGGACAGGTGGCAGCCCGCCACCATCGCCTCATGCGCGTTGGGCGGCAGGCAGGCGATCACCTCGTCCACGCCCGCCACCTTGGCCGGAACGATGGTCATGATCGGCGCGGAGAGCAGCGGAAAGCGCCCGCCCGGCACGTAACAGCCCACCCGTTCGATCGGGATCACGCGATGGCCCATGAACACACCGGGCAGGAATTCCTGATCCAGCGGCAGGATCGTCGCCAATTGCGCCTCGGCAAAGCGGCGGACGTTGGCGATGGCGAATTCGGTGTCGGCGCGGGTCTGCGGATCAAGGTTGGCCACGGCGGCGGCGCGCTGGTCGGGCGTGACCTCGAACTGCTCAAGCTCTGTCTTGTCGAAATCGCGGGCATAGTCGCGCACCGCCGCATCGCCGCGCGCCTTCACATCCGCCAGCACCTTGGCCACCGTATCGGCGACGGGCTGGTTGTCACTTTCCGCGTTGCGGGTCGGGGTCTTGACCCAGCGCAGCTTGTCGGTGGGATAGGCGGCGGTCTGGGCGGTCATTCTGCTCTCCGTTTGGTCGGGCGGTCGGTTCGGCGCAGTGAAGCGCAGCCCAAGGCGATTGCAACCCCGTTCTCGCCTTCGGGCATGACGCGGCCATCCACCGCGAGCGGGCGGCGGGGTGTTGTAAGATCGGCGCAAAGGCGCAACAGTCTGGAGCGCCCCGATGCCCGACGTCTCGGGCCGCGGCCATCCGTCCTGCCCGCAATCCCAAGCCGGAGTCGCTCCATGCCCGTCCTGTCCACCCATGTCGGCTCCCTTCCGCGTTCGCAGGCGGTGGTGGATTTCCTGTTCGCGCGGGAACGGGGCGAAGACTTTGACCAAACGGCCTTTGATACCGCCATGGCCGATGCGGTGATGGAAAACGTCCGTCGGCAGAAAGCGGTGGGCATCGACATCGTCAGCGATGGCGAGTGTTCCAAGATCAGCTATGCCACCTACGTCAAAGACCGCTACACCGGCTTTTCCGGGGACAGCCCCCGCACCACACCCGCCGACCTGAAGCTCTTTCCCGGCCTTCTTGACCGCATCATCAAGCAGGGCAGCGGGCCGAAATACGCCCGCCCGCAATGCACCGGCCCGGTCGCCAGCAAGGGGCAGGGAGAGCTGCAAAAGGACATCGCCAACCTCAGATCCGCGATGGCCGCGCATGGGGTGGCGCGCGGCTTCATGAACGCGGCCTCCCCCGGTGTGATCAGCCTGTTCCTGCAGAACGCGCATTACCCCGACCGGCAGGCCTATCTAGAGGCGCTGGCCGATGCGATGCGCGACGAATACCGTGCCATCCTCGATGCCGGGTTGGACCTGCAACTGGATTGCCCCGACCTCGCCCTGTCGCGGCACATGCTTTTCTCCCAACTCAGCGACGAGGACTTCCTGCGCGTCGCTGCGACCCATGTCGAAGCGCTGGAGCACGCGCTGGATGGCCTGCCGCGTGACCGCATCCGCCTGCACATCTGCTGGGGCAATTACGAAGGCCCGCATGTCTGCGACATCGACCTGGCCAAGGTCTTTCCGCTGCTGATGAAGGTGCCCGCGACCTATCTGCTGTTTGAAACCGCGAACCCCCGGCATGGCCATGAATGGTCCGTCTTCCGCGACCGGGCCGCCGACATCCCCGATGACAAGGTGCTGGTTCCCGGCGTGGTGGATACGACCACGAATTTCGTCGAACACCCCGACCTTGTGGCACAACGGCTGGAGCGGTTCACCAGCATCCTCGGGGCGGATCGCGTGATGGCCGGGTCGGATTGCGGCTTTGGCACCTTCGCGGGCTTTGGCGCGGTGGACCCCGAGATCGCCTGGGCCAAGCTCGCCTCCCTGTCCGAAGGCGCCCGGCGGGTGGGCTGATCCGCTTTGGCCGATCCCCGGCCCCGGACCTGCCGTCGCGCAACCGGGGTTTGATCGCCCTCCCGGCCATCGGCGCTTGGGGGCGGCGGGAAATGGCCCGTTGACGGAAAGTCAACTTCCCAAAGCAAGACTATGAGCCTAGCTCCTAAGGGCGGCGCATGGAGGCTGGGACTCATGGGACGGACGGAGATTGCGCGCGGGATGTCCGAACTGCGTGCCGCACGCGCGGGGTGTCGCGGTCTGCTGGCGGCGGCGGTGGTGTTTTCGGTGTTCCTGAATCTGCTGATGCTGACGGGCCCGCTTTATATGTTGCAGGTGTATGACCGGGTGCTGGGCAGCCGGTCGGAGGCGACCTTGGTCGCGCTGACCGCGCTGGTGGCCTTTCTTTTTCTGGCGATGGGTCTGTTGGACCATGCACGCGGGCGGGTGCTGACCCGGATAGGGGCGCGGGTTCAGGCGGCGCTGGAGCGGCGGGTGTTCGGCGCCAGCTTGAAGCGGCAGATGCTGGTGCCCGACGACCCTCTCGCGCTAGCCGCGCAACGCGATCTTGAGGCGATGCAGCGCTTCTGGTCCTCGCAACTGGCGGGCGCGCTGATCGACATGCCGTGGACGCCCTTCTTCATTGCGGCGATCTTCGTGTTCCATCCGATGCTGGGCCTTCTGGCCATCGCGGGGGGCGTGGTGATCGTCGTTGTGGCGATCCTGAACCAGACCCGCACCAAGACCCCGCTGGCGCGCAGCACCGCTGCCGGATTGCAGGCCGACCGCATCGCCGACCTGCTGAAGTCCGAGGCCGAGACGATCCGCGCCCTGGGCATGACCGGGGCCGCCTTTGACCGCTGGCAGCGCGCGCGCGCCGTGGCGCTGGCGGAGGGCATCCATGCCTCGGATGCGGGCGGGGCCTATGCCACTTTGTCCAAGACCTTCCGGCAGTTCCTGCAATCGGCGATGCTGGGGCTGGGGGCGTGGCTGGTGCTGAAGGGGCAACTCTCCCCCGGCGCGATGATCGCGGGATCGATCCTGATGGGCCGGGCCTTGCAGCCGGTGGAACAGGCGGTGACGCAATGGCCGGTGCTGTCCCGCGCCCGCGAAGGCCGGGCACGGCTGGCCGAGTTGCTGACCCGCATCCCCGAGGACGCGCCGCGCACCGCCCTGCCCCGCCCCCGTGCGCTGCTGGACATCCAGTCGCTGACCGTGCTGTCGCCGCAGGACCAACTGCCGCTGTTGCGCGGCGTCGGCTTTGTGTTGCAGCCGGGACAGGCGCTGGGGGTGATCGGCCCGTCGGGGGCGGGCAAGTCCACCCTCGCCCGCGCGCTGATCGGGCTGTGGCGTCCGGCGGCGGGCAGCATCCGGCTGGATGGGGCGACGCTGGATCAATATGATCCCGACATCCTTGGCAGCTACATCGGCTATCTGCCGCAATCGGTGCGGCTGTTCGACGGCACCATCGCCGACAACATCGCCCGGCTCGGCCCGCCCGATGCCGCCAAGGTGGTCGACGCCGCCAAGGCCGCCGCCGCGCATGACATGATCCTGCGCCTGCCCGAGGGCTATGACACCCGCATCACCGCCATCGGCGGGCGGCTGTCGGGCGGGCAGATGCAGCGCATCGGTCTGGCCCGCGCCTTTTACGGTGATCCGGTGCTCTTGATCCTCGACGAGCCGAACTCCAACCTCGACAACGAAGGCACATTGGCGCTGAACGCCGCGATCCGGGCGCTGAAGGCGCGCGGGGGCGCGGCGTTGATCATGGCGCATCGCCCGGCGGCGATCCAGGAATGTGACACGCTGCTGGTGCTGGAGGACGGCACCCGCCGTGCCTTTGGTCCCCGCGATCAGGTGCTGCGCGAGATGGTCAAGAACCACGCCGACATCACCCGCGGCCCTGTGCCAGGGCCTACCGGCGGAGCGCTGCGATGACCGTCCCTTCCCGTGACACATGGTCCGCGCGCGGCGCGCTCTGGCTGGGCTATGCCACCATCGCCTTGCTTTTGCTGGGCTTTGGCGGCTGGGGCGCGCTGACCCATATCCAGGGGGCCATCGTGGCGCCGGGGCAGATCCAGGTCGATCAGAACCGGCAGGTGATCCAGCACCCCGATGGCGGCGTGATCGCCGCGTTGCACGTCAGCGAAGGCCAGCGCGTCGCGGCGGGTGACCTGCTCCTCAGCCTCGACGGCTCCGCGGTGAAGTCGGAATATGCCATCGTGCAGGGCCAACTCGTTGAAATGCAAGCCCGCCGCGCAAGGCTGGAGGCAGAGCGGGACGATGCCCCCACTGTCACCATCCCGCCAGAGCTGACGCAGAACGCCCAGACCAACGCCGAGATGGCAGAACAACTCGACGGCCAACTCAAGCTTTTCGCCGCACGGCTGGACACGCATCAGCGCCAGATCGAACAGCTTCAGCGTCGCGCCGAACAGACCGCCGCCCAGACCGATGGCATCGACGCCCAGATCACGGCGATGGACCTGCAACTCGCCTCGGTGCGCGAAGAATTGGCGGATCAGAAAGGCCTGCTTTCGCGCGGTCTGGCCCAGACCAGCCGCGTGCTGGCCCTGCAGCGCGAAGAGGCGCGCCTGATGGGAGAGGCGGGCGAATTGACCGCCAGCCGCGCCGCGAACGAGGGCCGCAAGACCGAGATCGGGCTGGAAATCCTGCGCCTCGCCGCCGCCCGCCGCGAAGAGGCCAGCCAGCAGTTGCGCGACATCGGCTCGCAGGAGCTGGAACTGGCCGAACGCCGCCGCGCGCTGGCCGAACGGATCGACCGGCTGGACATCCGCGCCCCGGTGGGAGGGGTGGTGCTGGGCCTGCAACTGACCACCCCCCGCGCCGTGCTGCGCGCTGCCGAACCCGTGCTGTCCATCGTACCGCAGGATCGGCCCCTGGTCATTCAGGCGCAAATCTCGCCCCTGCACATCGACGAGGTGCATGTGGGCCAGCGCGTGCGTCTGGTCTTTCCCGCCTTGGCCGCCCGCACCACGCCAGAGCTTTTCGGCACCGTCGCCCTCGTCTCGCCCGATGCGCTGACGCAGGAAAGCACCGGCCAAACCTATTACCGCGCCGAAATCGTGCTGGCCGACGGCGAGATGGCCAAGATCGACGGCCAGACCCTCTTGCCCGGCATGCCGGTGGAGGCTTTCATCCAGACCGCCGACCGCACCCCGCTCGCCTATCTGCTCAAGCCCTTCACCGACTACTTCGCCAAGGCGTTCCGGGAAACATAAGGCGCACCCGAGCCTTGCGCGGGACGGACTGCACATGGGCGGCGGGGCTGCAGGCAGGACATCCCCGGTGGACGTGATCCAGTGCACTGTCGGCCCATCCTGTCCGGCCCGACCCCGCGCCGAACCCTTGCCGACAGCGTGGCCGGGCATGCCCAAGCCCGCGCGGTGCACGGGCCGGTGAACGCCACCGCGCCCCAAAGACAAAAGCCCCCAGTCGGCAATCAGGGACCGGGCAGCGGTGGCATGGTAGGATCGGCATTTTCCGCTTGAAAATCCCCGGATTCGGGCGCATAGACCCGGCCCGAAGCCTGCGGTCCACCGCGGGCCAAACCCCATTGGAGTGAACATGGCCAAGGAAGACATTCTCGAATTCCCCGGTGTCGTGAAGGAACTCCTGCCCAACGCGACATTCAAGGTCGAACTCGACAATGGCCATGAATTGATCGCGACGATGGCAGGCAAGATGCGCAAGAACCGCATCCGTGTTCTGGCAGGTGACAAGGTGCAGGTGGAAATGACCCCCTACGACCTGTCCAAAGGCCGCATCAACTATCGATTCAAGTGAAGCTGATCCTCGGCTCCGCCAGTCCGCGCCGGAAGGATCTTCTGGCGCAACTGGGCGTCGTTCCAGACGCGATCCTGCCCCCCGACATCGACGAAGACCCAAAAGCGCGTGAATTGCCGCGTCCCTATTGCCTGCGCATCGCCCGCGAAAAGGCGGCGGCGGTGGTGGCCGGAGCGGATGACATCGTGCTTTGTGCCGATACCACCGTGGCCTTGGGGCGCCGTATCCT
This sequence comes from Paracoccaceae bacterium, assembly GCA_027486345.1. Classification (GTDB taxonomy): domain Bacteria; phylum Pseudomonadota; class Alphaproteobacteria; order Rhodobacterales; family Rhodobacteraceae; genus Paragemmobacter. The sequence continues at coordinate 8,753 of JAIXPH010000029.1, read as the reverse complement.
TGGCAAACCCCGCGATGCCGCCGAGGCTGCGACCTTCCTGACCGCTCTTGGCGGGCGTCGCCACCAGGTCATCACCGCCGTCGCCGTGCGGCGCGGGGACAAGCTCTGGACCCGCGAAAGCGTCAGCGACGTCAAGATGAAGCGCCTGTCGGATGCCGAATTGAACGCCTACCTCGCGGGCGGCGAATGGCAGGGCAAGGCCGGGGCCTATGCCATCCAAGGTGCCGCCGGGGCCTTCATCCCGTGGATTTCCGGCAGCTTCACCGGCATCGTCGGCCTTCCCCTTTCTGAAACCGCAGCGCTTCTGGCTGCCGCCGGTTACCCGCTGTGGAGACAAGCATGAAAGGCCGTGTCGTCCTTCTCGACCAGATCGAAGAGCGCGCCGCCGCCGCCCTTGTGGTGGACGGGGTGCTTGAAGAACTGCTGATCGATCCCGCCACCGATGCCCCCCTGCCGGGGGCCATCTACCGCGCGGTGGCCGACCGTCCGATGAAAGGGATGGGCGGCCTGTTCGTCAAGCTGCCTGAAGGCAGCGGATTTCTGCGCCAGACCGACGGCATCGCCCCCGGACAGCGCCTGATCGTGCAGGTGACCGGCCCCGCCGAACCCGGCAAGGCGATTCCGGTGACGACTCGGCTGTTGTTCAAATCGCGCCATGCCATCGTGACACCGGGTGCGCCCGGCCTGAACATCTCACGCCGCATCAAGGATGAGGCAGTGCGCGCCGAACTCGACACCCTCGCCCGCACGGCTATGGACGGGGTGCCGCCGGAGTTGGGCCTGATCCTGCGCTCGGCTGCACTTTATGCCGAAGCGGATGAGATTGCCGATGACATCACCGCCATGGCCGAACTGGCCCAAGCGGTGACGGCGGATCTGGATGGCGGGCCGGAACTTCTGGTCGAAGGCGCAGGCGCACAGGAAACCGCGTGGCGGGACTGGGCCGATCCCCCGCCGGATGAGGTGGTCGAAGGCGCTTTCGTCGATCATGGCGTGCCCGAGATGGTCGATGCCCTGCTGTCGCCGCGCGTGGCCTTGCCGGGCGGCGGTCACATGATGGTGGAACCGACCCGCGCCCTCGTGGCCATTGACGTGAACACCGGCCCCGACACCACCCCCGCTGCCAGCCTGAAGGTGAACATCGCCGCCGCCCGCGATCTGCCGCGCCAATTGCGCTTGCGCGGTCTTGGCGGTCAGGTGGTGATCGACTTCGCGCCGATGCCCAAGCGCGACCGCGCCATCCTCGATCAGGTGATGCGGGCAGCGTTCAAGACCGATGGCGCGGAAACCAACCTTGCCGGATGGACGGGGCTTGGCCTCTACGAAATGACCCGCAAGCGCGACCGCCTGCCCTTGGCCGAGGTCTTGGGGGAACAGGCATGACCTGTCCGATTTGCAGCAAGGAAACGGACGCGAAATACCGTCCGTTTTGTTCCCGCCGTTGCGCCGATGTAGATCTGGGGCGGTGGCTGACAGGCAGCTATGCGATTCCGGCAGAACCCGCCGACCCCGACGACCTGCCGCAAGACACTCCCCCGGAGGCGCCTCTGCGCCCGCAATAGGGCGTGCCTCCCCAGTCCATTTGGCCCATGTCGCAAGAAACCTGCACGCCCCGGATTTTTCTTCACAAAACCCTCTGGACAGCCCCGCGCACCTGACGTATCACCCGCCCACCCGAAGGGCAGCGCCCCTTCGACACGGTGCCCAGATAGCTCAGTTGGTAGAGCAGCGGATTGAAAATCCGCGTGTCGCTGGTTCGATTCCGGCTCTGGGCACCACTTAAATCCTTGAAATCACTAGAATTTTGAGAAGTCGGCGTGTTCGGCTGCTGCGTTTTCGGCATGCCGCGGTTTGTCACGGTGCTGATATGATTCCTGGATGTGCAAATCATGCTGAAAACATGCTGCAACCACAGTTCTCTGACAGGTTTCCGTGTGGTCGTGGTGCTGGTTGCCATGTTCACCGCAGATGTTGGCGGAAAGTCGGTCCGCATACAGAACCGCATAAACTTCAGAATCTGAAGATGTTGACCGGATCTGAGGTGATGACGTCGACACCGTTTGATGTGCCACCTCGTGCCGCCATGACATGACCGATACCCGCTCTAACGAATATGACAACTCACGCTAGACGAGCGTTTGAATAATCGGTCTTCTGGCCCGAATATTGATGAGCGGGGGCAGCAGAGTGAAACGGGCGAGCGACGCAACGATCCAGAATCGAACAGCCAAGGCGCAGCGGAAGGGCATCTACTGGGGCAACATCATCATGGCGCTGATCCCTGTCGCGAATGCCTTCTACTATCTGGGGGCCGGTGGTCGTGTGGCTATGGTGGCAGAGCGGCCTTTGCCTCTACGCTTGCTCTACCTCGTCTTTGCGGCTGTACTGCTGCTTCTGCCTGCTCTCGTAATCGGCTTGAACATGCTGCTGGTGCAAGGGTTCTATCTTCACCCCGAACTGGGCGACATGGCGATGTGGGTGGGCTATTTCCTGACCGGCATAGTGATTGGCATCGTCCACTCACGCATATCGATCAGCCTGGGAACGGCCTACGGCTGAGGCTTGCCGGGTTTCTTGAACATGTCGGCGAATTTCTTACTGGTCGCCGCATCAGTCCTGCTCACACGGGTGGCGAGGCTCTGCAAGCGCGAGATCAGCAAGGTACCCAAGATGATGTGGTAAGGGATTGCGAACAGCAAGACCCAGCCCAGCATAGCCCAGCCGCGGAAGATGCCTGCAATCACCGCCACTGCGAGCGATCCACCGGCTGAAACGATCAGCGCCACCAGAATTGGCAGGCCATTCGCGCCGTTGATCCGTGCCGTCACGGCTGAGCGATCCGCCCAATAGCCCAGCAAGATCACGGCGAGCGACAGGCAAAAGGCGATGCTGAGAAAGATGGTCATGCTTTTGCCCTGCGCGATTATCGACGAACGCAGCCTATCCGTTGTTCGTGCGTCCGCAATGGCTGCGCCGCATTTCTCTATCAGTGGAAATGTTACGGCCATCCGCTAGTGCACATTGATCCACGTCATAGAACAGGCGATGCAATCGGCCCACACTGCCTCAGCGTCGACCTGACGCTGGGAGAGCGGCCATGATGAACGGATTTGGTTCTGGCATGGGTTTCGGTGCCGGCATCGGTATGTTGCTGATTCTGGTGCTGGTGGTGTTGGCCATTGCGGCACTGATCAAGTACCTGCGGTCCTGAGTTCATCTCGCGCTTCCTCGTGCGGGAAGCGGTACTGTACGTCGGCAAAGCTGTCCGCTGCGAAGGTATAGAACCATTTGAGGTGACCCGTCGCGAGCGGGATGCCGTGGATCGCACCGCCCGGAATGAACAGCGCAACGCCCGGTGCAAGGCGATGCTGCTCGCCGTTAATGGTGACCTCGCCCTCTCCTTCCAGACCGAAATAGACCTCTGCATGGGCATGGCTGTGCAGGACGAAGGTGTCTCCCGCCGACATCATGGCGATGCCGCAGACCAGACTGTCTGTCGGGGTCTCAGGGGCCGAGATCAACGTCCGGAACCGGATCGTGCCGCGAGTTTGATCCTCCCATCGTTCGTCTTGCAGGGTACTGGCATCTATTCGGGCGGGCGTCGTTGCGGGTATATTCAACGCGAGGTCTCCGTTGATTGATAGTCCGGTCAAATGGTTGCGGCAGTGGCTTGGGCTACTTCAGGTTTGGGTTTTGGGCGACCACAATTAGGCTGTGTCAGGTGGTGACTCCGCTTTTGTTGGCCAGACTTCGAGCAGGCCACACAGGATCACCAGCGCACCGCCGATCATCTCGCCGGCGGACAAGCTCTCACCCGCGAAAACCGCCGCCGTGGCTGCGCCAAAGATCACCTCGGTCATTAACAGGATGCCTACACGTGCAGGGTCCAGCCGCACGGCTGCCCACATCAGCGCAGAGATCGATAGAACCCACCAAAGCCCGCCTGTCAAAAAAACCTGCACCCCAACCGTTGACAGGTTCGCAGGATCAATCGCGGGCAACGGCTCAAGCAAAGGTGCAAGTGCCAACGATGTCAGGGCTGCACCGACCGCGAACAGGAACGCTGAGGGCAGCGGCGTCACATTCGATTTCAACCGCATACCGGCTGTTGCAAAGGCCCAGATAAGGCCACCGATGAACGCCATCCATTCTCCCAAGTTGCCGGGAACAGGAATACCCCCGTCACCCCCAAGCATGATGAACAGACCAGCGAGGCCAGCGGCTATGGCAACCAATCTTAGTTGAGGAACCGGCACACCGAGCAAGAATTTGGCGATTAGAACGCTCCAGACTGGACTGAAGAACCACAGCAAGACGACGAGCGCGACTTTGCCGTAAAGAAAGCCGATTGAATACAACGCGAACGCCGCACCGCCGAACGTGATGGCGATGATCCCGACGAGGTCTTTGCCGCGAAGCGACGTTCGGTTCGTGAGGACGAAGGGGAGCAGGAGAAGAGCGGCTGCAATGGTGATCGCAGCTGTGCCCCATGCCCCGTCAAGCCCTAGCTCAGCTACGGCGCGGACAGGAACCCAGTACATGCCCCAGAAGATCCCGGTCATCAGTACGACAGCCGAGGCTACGAAGGTGCTGCCCATTTGTCTCCCCAGTTAGTGGTCAGCTGCTTTGCACTCATGCGAGCCCACTTGGGCAAGCGTAGCGGCCCCTGCGGCTGCCGGTTCGTTACTTGCCGACAGCCCTGGTCACACCTGCGACAAAGCAGCAGCGTCTTGGATTGACCAGTTTCAGTGGGCTCGTGGCGAGAGGCACGCTAAGCGTAATGGCAGGGGCCGCATCATCAGCGAGCGCGGCCGCAGGTTGAGCCGTATGCGCTTGACAGATTAAGCGAGTGAAACAGCTTCCTGTCCAAGAAACAGGGAGAAGAAGTATGAAAATCCGACTGAACGCTGTTGCCTTGATTGCCTTCGCAGCTGTGCCTGCTTCGGCGCAGACAACTGCGACGGGCGACCAGATCACCGCTGCAATCGCTGGCAACACAGTGCAGGGCAGTATGCTGGAGTCTGGAGCTTACACCGAATTCTATCAGGCAGACGGCCTGATCAAGGGGGCTGATTACACCGGCAGCTGGACCGTTAAGGAAGATCAGATGTGCTTCGACTACGGCGAGGGTGCGAGCTGCTGGTCGGTTCGGATCGAAGGTGACGCCGTGACTTGGGTCAAGGATGGCGTGGATGATGGCACAGGCACCATCGTGGCAGGCAATCCCAACAACTATTGACCATTGCTCGGTCAAGGCCATGCTGACATTCGGCATGGCCTCGGCTTAGCTGCTGTGCCGCCAACCCTTTGCGTGCGGCCATCAAACTTTACGCAGACCTTTTGGGTAGCTTCCTGTGTTCCCGGTGCGGGCATTTAGCGCAAGATGAAATATTTCACAAAAACAAAGTCTTATATAGGAAAGCACACGCCTCTGACCGCACAATAGTGTGTAAGAGTTGTGAGGCAAACGATGACAAACATAAAACTACGCGACGGTGAAGTTACCCTTTATCACCGTGCTGACAGCAAGAACTGGCAGGTGGAAATTCGATTGCCCGATGGCGGCAGGCATACAGAGAGCTTGCGCACTGCGAATGAGCAGATTGCAAAGGAACGTGCGATCAAGCTGCATGACACGATCTACTTCCGGCATCAGATGGGACTGTCGTCCCAGACAGTTACCTTCAGCGAAGCCGCAGATGCGTGGATCAAGGAACTGCGGGCTGAGGTCAGGGCAGGCACCCGCAAGGAGCGCACCGTAATCGACTATGAGCCGGTCGCTGAACGCTACCTGAAGCCATACTTCGGCAGTAAGCCAATCGACTGCATCAAGCCTTCAGACATTGCTCAGTATCGCAGCTGGCGGCGTGACTACTGGGTGACCGGCCCAGGCTCCAAGGAGGTCGAGTACGAATACGACCGCAACGGACAGACCATCAAGCGCAAGCGGGCCCACAAGGCCCAAGCTCCCAGCCCACAGACCATCAACGGTGAGAACGTGGTGCTGCGCGGCGTCTTCAAATTTGCCTGCGACCGGGAATGGATGAATGCGAGCCAAGTTCCCAAGGTCGCGAATGTGAAGCTGACCAAGCGAGAAGCCCGCGAACGGGCATATCCCCACTTCAGCCGTGACGAGTATGTGAAGCTGCGTCATTTCCTTACCAAGTGGGTCAAGGAGGATCGGATCGGGGAGCGGGAACGCTGGCGGCGGGAAGCCATCCAGGACTTCCTGCTGATCATGTTCAACAGCGGCCTACGCGAGCATGAACTGTTCAAACGCGATGAGAAGACCAAGGTCATGCGCGGCTTGCGTTGGAAGGATGTGGAATTCTTCACGTCAAAGGGCGGCTCAGAGTTGGTCGAGCTCTATGTCGAAGGGAAGACAGGGTCGCGTTACATGGTTCCCCTGAGGGCTGTTCGCTACGTCCTGGAACGTCGGAAGCTGCGCTGCCCTGATGCTGGGCCGGACGATTATGTGATGGCGCTGCCGGACGGCACACTGTTCAACACATTCGACAGCGGCGTTGCCCGTGCTCTTACGCTGGCTGAGCTCCGTAAAGATCCCAAAACCGGGCGCAATCGGGGCATCTACAGCTGTCGCCACAGCTATGCGACACGACAGGTCCAAGACGACGTTAACCCACAGGAATTGTCAGAGAACATGGGAACTAGCGTTGCCATGCTGAACCGCAGCTACTTCCACTTCAATGCGCGGGAGGCTGCCGATAGGCTAACCAGATCAAGATCGAAATCACATCGAGACACGTGAGGCGTATAGATCAGATAAAAACCAACGTTAGTAAAACGAGCTGGTTTTAAAGTCTGTAATGTTTACGAAAAGCAGCGAGTGCTTGGCGGGTCGCGCAAATCAAACGGCCAAAAATGTGCGGCCTAACCATTCAAAGTGTATACCGTTTCCACTGTGATGCTTCCAATATAGTTATCAAACTTAGAATGGCCTTCGTCCTTAAGGCTCTTGTGATAGTATTTGGGGTTTGAAGAATAGAAATGAACCTTGTTGTCAACTAAATCCATTGTGACATCGCCGGCTTTATTTTGTGTGATTGTTGTGTATCCCGTATAATAGTTCAGATGGCGAGATGCGGCCTCGCCAATTACAATGATCTGAGGGTCAAGCTTTTCCAACCAGCTGTCCGGTATTTTCCCTGAGTCACGCCCATGATGTGCCGCAAAGACAATTGTTGTTTTTTCCAGTTGGATACTGGATGTGATGCTCTCCATGAATTTTGTTTCTAGGTCGCCTAGCCACATCACACTTGCACCGCCCTGCAAAGAGTACCGCAGTACTGCACTGATATTGTTAAAGCTCACACCATTATTGCACTCAAGCAGTGCGGCTTTGAAATGCACGTTCTCTGTGTCAGGCCAGAGTACAGATATTCCAGCAGCGCCGCGAGTTTCATCTCCATCATTCATCCATTTCCGTTTGCAGCCTTTGTGTATGAAAAAGGATTTATCCCCATCTCGAAGTTTGCAGTAATGTTTAAACGACTCAGTCTCATCGGGCTTTGTTGCCCTATTTCTTACAACATAGAAGTTGGTAATGGGCATCTGTCGATCTAGTTTTTCGATTCCACCGAAGTGGTCTTGGTCTGGGTGTGTTGAAATGAAGCGAGTGATGCCCCTGTCTCGCGAATTGTTCTTGATATCTGTGATGATTTCATCATCTCTGTCACCGGTCAAATTGCAGTCAATTATTGTAAAGTTGTCGCTTGCGTGGCGAATGTAAAACATATCGCCATTACCCACGGAGATGCTCTTTATCACAACCATGTTCTCCCCCCAGATTTGAAGAATGCTGAAATTTAATAGCGATCAAGGCATTGATATCAGTTTGACTTCATCAAGACTTCGGTGCTGAGTACAAGCTGTCGGGCATACGTTTTGGATGCATCGAGCACTGCTCTTTCGTTCACCGCAAGGGAAAAATATAGTAGGTGCAATGCCGATAAACAGCAAAGTGCGATAAATTTTCCAGTGCTGATTTCAACAAATGGTGGTTGAAGCCAAATGAGTGCCGCGCCAATGCAAAGCGACGCTAGGTTCAGTGCAATCCCAACTGCTTTCAAGCCAAGTAGGTTTCGGTGGTATCCGTAGCTAATGTTCTCATTGAAGAGCAGGTTGAATTTTTCCTGATCCCGTGTGCTCTCTCTAAGGAAAGTGTAGGCCTGATTATAAAAGTCTCTTGTCTTATCGATGTTTAGACGTTCATCTGCCTCTGTAGGAGCAGAAACCCCCAGTTGTAGAGCTATAAATTCACGGTAACGGTTCTTCTGTTCTGCCGGTAATGTAGAGTCGGAGCGGGTCAATTCTGGATTGAAGGGACGTCCGCCAGAATCAGCAAATATCTTTGCCTCCTTTGCCCTGCCAAGCTTTCGTGCGAGGTTTGCAGCAGCGAAGAAAAGTACCATAACTGCCATGGTAGCCACGACTTCGGGTATTCCTGGATCAACCCATGTTGCTGACAGCAGGCATAAAACTAATACAGGAGCTATTGCGAGGATCGAAGGAAAAAGTCGAGCTTTTATTGAGTAAGTGTCAATGAAGTCCAAGAGTTGCTCCTAGATGGTCTGTAACTCTCTATTGCCAAGAAGCATTACGCTTCTCAGGATCCTTGAGCTACTCCCCAACTTTTGGACAGATTTCCGGCTGATTTAAGCTACTGCCTGCACCTGCTGATCGGTTTCAATGCTTTTGAAATAGACCACGGCGGGTGGTTGACCGCCATGGGC
>JAIXPH010000033.1 GCA_027486345.1 Paracoccaceae bacterium | reverse complement strand
GAACCTGCGGGTGGAAAGCGATACCTTCGGCCCGGCGCTGCGGGATATTCTGGACCGCACCAAGATCGTCGCCAACATCCACTTCTATGAAAACGCCCTGTTGGAAACCACCCGACTGGGCGAGGCGATCAGCCACGGCGCCTTTGTCGTGTCGGAAGACGCCGCCGACCAGCCCGACCACGCCGGCACCTATGACGGCATGGTCGATTTCGTGCCGCGCAACGAGGTGGATGCTTTCGTTGACCGCGTGCAGGCGGCCCTTGCCGCGTGGCACGCCCAGGTGGAGGTTCCCGCCGATGAGGGCTTCCGCGGCATGACCTTCCATGTCCTGCGCGCCTTGCATGGCATCGGCGTGCTGGCGCTGGACGAATTGCAGGACGCCTGCGACGGCATGGCGCTGCCCTCGGACCGCCTGATCCTTGCCCTGCCGGAACAGGTGGACCGCTATGACTTCGCGCTGCGGAACGCGCTGCCGGGGGCGGTGCCCTTCCATGGCCTGCGGCAGTTGGATGGCTGGCGCGGCTGTGCCTCCAGCTACAAGTTCCTTGCCACGCGGGCCTTGGCCGGGGGGCTGCCGCATCTGGTGGTCTATGAAGAGGACGCGACCTTTGAGCCGGGTGCCGAACAGCGCCTCGCCGCGATCGAGGCACATCTGGATGCGCGCGACGACTGGGACATCTTCTCGGGCTTGCTCAGCGACCTGCATGCCGATGCCCGCATCACCGCCATCCGCACCGCGGAAGGCGAAGAGTTCCTGGAGCTTGATTCCGTCATGGGCATGGTCTTCGGCATCTACAGCCGTCGCGGTCTGGCCCTGCTGGCGGGATTCGAGTTCGAGGGCACCGATACCGCGCGCCACACCATCGACCGCTATCTGGAAACCCGCCGCCCGCGCACGCTGACGGTCTGGCCCCCCTTGGCCGGGCATGACGAAGGCCTGGACAGCACGCTCTGGCCGGTGAACAACGCCGCCGCCGTGCAGATGATCAACGACAGCATCGCCCGCCTGGGCGAAAAGCGCGCAGCGCTGCGGCTCAGCCTTGGCCTGGACCGTCCGGCAGCGGTGGCCAAAAGCGCCTGACGGATCAGACGGTCTGGGGCCGGGGCATCGTCCCGGCCTTGGCCTTGGGCTTGATCCGCATCGCGCGCTTTTCCACCAGATGCCACGAGGCAAAGGCGAAGATCAGCGAAATCGCCAGCGCCAGCAGGATATGCCCGACAAAGGGCAGCCGGTCGCCGAACGCCCAGGACAGCGTCTGCGCCACCGGGAAGCCGTAAAGATAGGTGCCATAGGACAGGTCGCCCCAGCGCCCGAAATCCCGCAGCACCGGGGTCGAGGCTGACCCCAGCGCGATGACGGCGTAGCTGGTGATCAGGATGAACAAGGGTTCGGCGTAGATCCCCGCGCGTGCGATGCCGATGCCGACCGCCAGCGCCAGCAGCGCCGCCACAGGCGACAGCGGCAACCAGCGCCGCGCCAGTTGGATGCAGCCCCCGATCATGAAATAGGGCGCCACCTCGATCACAGAGGTGACCGGGGTGGCATAGACCACCGCCCCCGTGAACCAGCCGGTCTGAAAATGGATCTCCGCCAGATTCAGCGCCATGAAGGCCAGCGTCAAGGCGCCCCAGACCACCGCAAATCCCACCACCCGCAGCCCGCGCGCCGCAAGGCCGCAGACCAGCACCAGAAGATACATGAAGAATTCGGCAGGCAGGCTCCACAACGATCCATTCACGGCGTTGGGATAGGTGTTGTCCTCGAACACGCCGGGCAGGGAATAGGCGATGTAGAGCCTGAGGTTCATGAAGTAGTCGCCAAACATCGAATGGCCGAAATACTCGGCCACCGGCAGGCGGGTGACCAGCGGGCCAAGCACCAGCGCCGACAAGAGCACCACAAGGATCAGCGCCGGGAAGATCCGCAACACGCGCTTGAGCAGAAACCGCCACGCATGGGGATCATGTGTCCAGCTTGCGACGATCAGGAATCCCGACAGCGCGAAGAACATCTTGACCGCATAGGTCGAGATCGAGGTGTGCAGGAAATAGGGCAGATCGGGATGCGCCAGCAAAGGATAGGCATGCCCCACGATCACCAAGGACGCCGCCGACAGGCGGACGAAGTCAAAGTTGTTGCGGGCATGCGGTTTGGCGATGGTCATGATCGGCTCACTCTGCGGCGGCGTCGAAAATGCTGTCGAGCACGCCCGGCATGGAGGAGGCGCCGCCGATGGCCAGCCGGATGGTGTCATCAAACTCGTCGTCAAAGGTGAAGAAGGCGATCCGCGTGATGCCATCGGCCTTGCGGGCGCGGGCGATGGCCAGATAGCGGTTCACCTCGTCCTGAACCCGCGATTCCACCAGCAGGCTGGGCTGTTCGCTTTCCGGCGTGCCGGCAGGGGTGAATTCCAGCATGCCATTGTTGCTGCTTTCGCCGATCAACATGATCTCGGGCGTCTGGCCCGAGGCGGCGATTTCCTGCTTCAGCAGGTCCAGCGTGGCATTCATGCGGCAATCGAACATGTCGTCCAGCATCACGCGGTCCTTGTTGCGGGCATCATCGCCCGGAACGACGGGGCCATCCTGATAGAACGACAGCTTAGCGCGCAGGGCGGACAGCGGTTCCCCATAGAACCGGTCGCAACTGCGCAGGTCGGTGTTCATGGCAAACCAGTTCAGCGCCTGTTCGGCCACCGTGTCCATCAACAAGGTGGACAGGTAATAGTCAAAGGCCACAACGTCATAGCCCTGCGGAATGCCGCCCCCCAGATGGCGGTTGCCCGCCGCGTCATAGGTGGTCAGGCGAAAGGCGTCGAAGGTTTCGACCCATTGCTTGCCCTCTTCGGTTTCCTCGACGGTGGCGCGATAGGTGTCGGCGGTTTCGACATAGCGCATCGACTCGCGGTCCAGCGCCTGCGCGAAGGGGGCATGGAACATGGCGGCGGCAAACAGGACGCCCAGCTTCACCCCATCGACCTTGCGCGCGGCCAGTTCGGCCCGGAACAGGCGGCCCGCGCGTTCCAGTTCCGCCTTGGGCACGCCGTTCAGATAGGGTTCATCCACCATGAACAGCGTGTCCACCACACCGGGATTGGCGGCCATCATGTCAAGGAAAGGCGCGATCACCTGACGCAACTGGTCATCGGGCAAGATGTCGCGCAGCTTGTTGTCGGCGCGGGGGGCAAAGGTCTTTTCCGCTGCCGTTCCATCCGCGCGGGTGTAGGCGGTGTTCAGCAGCGCGACATCCCGGGGCAGCGAGATGATCGGCCCGAAATCCAGCGTCAGGTTCAGCCCTGCCGCCTTGGCCTCGGCGATGCTGGCGGCGATCTGGTCCACGGTATTGACGTTGACCATGGCGAAATCGACCTTGTCCACGAACCGCGCATCCGTTCCGCGCGGTGAGAAGAAGCCGATTTCCTGCGACAGGGCGGGCGGGGCAAGGCCCAGAAATGCCATCAGGGCCAGAACGATCCGTGCCATGCGCCGATACTCCACCTTTGAACGACGACGGTTCTAGCCCATCGCCCACACCCCGACAATCTTTGCCACGGCAGGCCGGTCAACCGGCCGTCCGCACCGCGCCGCTGTGCAACAGGTCCGACAGGGTGTCCACCACCCGGTCCTGTTGCGCCTCGGTCAGCCCGCACCACAGTGGCAGGCGGATCAGGCGGCCATGCAGGTGATCGGTCACCGCCATCGATCCGACGCTGCGCCCCAGTTCCAGCCCGGCCGGAGAGGAATGCAGCGGCACATAGTGGAACACCGCACTCACCCCGGCCTCGGACAATCCGGTCAGCACGGCCTGACGGTCGATGCCATCGGCCAGCAGGATGTAGAACATATGGGCGTTATGGGTGCAGTCCGCGGGCACGACGGGACGGCGCAAGAGCCCGTCCCCCTCCAGCCGCGCGGTCAGGGCATGGTAGCGATCCCATGCCGCAAGACGGATGGCGGTGATCTCGTCTGCCTCTTGCAACTGCGCCCAGAGGAAGGCCGCGATCAACTCGCCGGGCAGGAAGGACGACCCGACGCTGCGCCATGTGTACTTGTCCACCTCCCCGCGCAGAAAGCGGCTGCGGTCGGTGCCCTTTTCGCGGACGATCTCGGCCTCCAGCACCTTGGACGGATCATTGACGATCAGCGCCCCGCCTTCGCCCGAGATGACGTTCTTCGTCTCATGAAAACTGAAGGCGCCGTAAGTGCCCAGACTGCCCAAGGGACGGCCCTTGTAGCGGGAGGCGACGCCTTGCGCCGCGTCTTCCACCACGGCCAGACCATGCCGCGCGGCGATGGCGTTGATCGTGTCCATCTCTGCCGCCACCCCGGCATAATGCACCGGCGCGATGGCCTTGGTGCGCGGGGTGATCGCGGCTTCGACCTGCCGCTCGTCAAGGTTCAGCGTGTCGGGCCGGATGTCCACGAACACCGGCACCGCGCCGCGCAGCACAAAGGCGTTGGCGGTCGAGACGAAGGTGAACGAGGGCATGATCACCTCATCCCCCGGCTGCAGGTCCAGAAGGATCGCCGCCATCTCCAGCGCGGCGGTGCAGGAATGCGTCAACAGCGCCCCCGGCGCCCCCGTGCGGTCCCGCAGCCATTGGTGGCAGAGGCGGGTAAAAGCCCCATCCCCGGCAAAGCGCCCATTGGCATGGCATTGCGCGATGTAGTGCAATTCGCGCCCGGTCATGTAGGGCCAGTTGAAGGGGATTCTATCGCCAAACTGCCGCAAATCGCGCCCTCACTCTTGCTGCCGGTTGCACATGGCCCAAAAGGCGGCGTCCCGCACAGGCGTTTTCGTGATATAGACGGCCATCCCATCGGTCAAGAACGCGGCCTTTTCCCCGGCCTTGTCCCAGTCGGGCAGACCCGACAGCGCGAGGTAGTATCCCACGCCCGCCTCTGCCAGCAGCCCCAGCGCGGTCGTGGCATCCGGGGCGGCGGCGACCCGGCCCAAAAGCGCCAGACGATCCGCCACCACCGCCGCATGACAGGGAGAGCGCAGCGCCTTCAGATCGCCGCGCGCCAGATAGGCGGGCAGGTCCACCAGCCCCATCACCTCGGTCATCGGGCCAAGGCGGGCGGCGGCTGTGGTGGCGTCGGTGGCCATCACCGCGCCGGGTTTGGCCTCGGCGGCAAGGAAGGCGGCCACCTGCGGCACACCCTTGGCGACGGGCTGGCCATGGAACGGTCCGGCCCAGGGCAGGCCCGCCACATTGGGCGCGTCGATTGGACGCCCCGCCACCAGGCCCGCCACCGCCAGCGCGGCCAGCGCCGCCGCCCCCGCCAAGGGCCGGGAGACCCGCTCTGGCAGGCCGCGCAATGCCCAGGCGGCGGTGAAGCCTGCGAAGAGGAAGTAAAGCTCCACCGTGTGGCGGTGCTTGTATTCGCTGTGGTCACCGTTGAAACCGGGCGGCGCGAAAAGCACCAGAAACACATACATCGCCAAGGTCAGCCCGGGCAGCAGGTCCATCGGCTCTGCCCCCGCGCGGCGCAGTTTCATCGCCGCCGCCACCGGGGCGTCCAGCAGAAAGACCCCAAGGCTGAGGAGGACGACCAGCCCAAGCTGGGCCGCGCGGGCGGGAAAGCCGGTGCCGATATGAGGCGCGATCCATGTCGCATAGCGTTCGGACCAGTTCATCGCGATCTCAAGGTATTCGATCACCTTGGCTCGTGCCAGCCAGTCCGCCCGCACGCCCGGCAGGGCGACCAGCGCCACGGTCAGCACCAGCAGGAACAGCGCCGTGCCGATCACCAGCCCCCGCCGCCAACGCGGCCCCGCGGCCCAGATCCAGACCGCCAGCAGGGGCGGGGCCAGCAGCATGAACATCTGCACCCGTTCAAGGATCGACAGGAGCGCCAGCCCGACGGCCAGCGCCAGTACGCGCCGCCGATGTTCCGCCCCGCCAAGCGCCACGTGCAGGCAGGCCGCCGCCACGAACATCGGCCCCATGCCATAGCCCGACCCGACCGATCCGAACAACAGCCACGCCATGTCGAACCAGCCCGACAGCAGCATGTAATCCGCTGGGTCCGGCACGATCACCAGCAGCGCCAGCGCCACCACGCCCGCCGCCCGCCCGGCCAGTTGCACCACCAGTGCATAAAGCCCCAGCGCCCCGATCAGCAGACCCAAGGGCAAGAGATGCCCGGCCACCGCCGTCAGGCCATTGATCCCCGCCACATCCAGCAGCGCGGCCGGGGGAACAAATGGCGCGTAGTGGTAAAAGATCAGCGACGCCCCGTAGAGTTCGGGGTCCATCGGCGGACCCTCCAGCCCGGCAAACGCCTGCACGCTGAGCCCATGCAGAAAGGCGTCATACCAGATGGGCAGGATGCCTTGGGTCTCCAGCGTCACCGGGCTGCGGATGGCGGACAGGGCGACGGCGGCCACCACCGCCATCACCACCGCGGCCCAGCCCAGATCAGCCCAATCCGCGCGCTCTGAATCCAGTCGCGGACCTCCCCACAGCAGCAGCGCGACGCCCGCCACGGCAAACCCCGCGATCCCCGGCACGGGCGACAGGCCCAGCCCGGCGGCCAGACCGAACAGCGCCACGGACACCACGGTAAACCCGGTGACAAAAGCCGCAGGCAACGCCGCGCGCAGGGGGTGGCCCGCCCATCCCAAAAGGACATGCCCGACGCTTTGGCAGGCCACGGCCAGCCCTGCCGCCACCGCCAGCAGGGGCAGCGACAGCGCCACGCCGGACAGATGCAGGGTCACAAGCTGGAACAGAGTGACCAGAGCGGCAAAGGCGAACGGGCGGGTCATGCCGATTTGCGCGCCACGACCAGCCGCGACCCACCCGCATGCAGGCGCAGGCCCAGCCGGATCAGCGCGAGTTCCACCGTCATCGTCGCGCGCAACACCCTGTTCACCAAGGGATGCATCCGATGTTCCGCCGTCGGGTCTTTCTCCAAGGCGCGGCGGTTGCGGTCCGACATGCGCACGGCAAACATCAGGGGCAGCAGGATGGTGACGAAAGAGGTGCTCATCACCACCTCAAACCCCGCGCGCCGCAATTTGCCCTCAAGCTCTCCGCGCGAGTAGCGGCGCTCATGGCAGGCGATTTCGTCTGCCAGACTCCACAGCGCGGGATGCTGCGGCACCGACAGCACCACATGCCCGCCCGGACGCAGCGCGCGGTGAAGTTCAGAGAGCACCCGCTCATCCTCGGCGATGTGTTCCAGCACGTCAAAGGCACCGATGCCGTCAAATTCTGACGCGTAAGGCAGGGCGCGGGCGTCCATCTGCAACAGCTCCACCCCCGGCAGGCGCTGGCGGGCATAGCCAAGGCCGGTGTCGAAAAGCTCGCTTCCCGTCAGCGCCGTGTCGGGAAAATCCCGCTTCAGCCGTGCCAAGACGAAGCCCGTGCCACAGCCGATCTCCAGAAATTTGGCGCGCGGGCGGACAAAGCGCCCGATGACCCAGGACAGGATATCGTTGCGGCCCTGAAACCAGAAGCTGGATGCCTCACTGGCATAAAGCTCGGCGAAACTTTCGGTCTTGAAGCCCTGACCCTCGCCCGCAAGCTCTGGCGCAAGCACCGCGATGCCGCCGCGCCGCATCACCTGATGACCGCAGGCGGGGCAGGGGGTGTCGAAATCGGGGCGCTCTTTGGCGCAGGCGGGGCAAAGCCTCATGACAACCTCGGGTCGGCGGGATGGCGAAAGACGAAGCGGCGTTGCAGCACGAAGAGCATCGCCGCGACGACCAGAATGGCAATCCCCTGCACCAGCCAATGCGGATGGCCCAGATGGTCGACAAAAACCAGCAGCAGGCACAGGTTCAGCACCCAGCCCGCCAGATAGACCAGCGCAAAGCGCAGCGCGGCCGGACCGATCCGCCCGTCGTCGCCAAAGGTAAAGCGGCGGTTGCCGAAAAAGGCAATGGCCGTGGCCGTGGCATAAAGCGCCGTCATCGACAGCTTCGGCGGCAGGCCCACCGCCGTCAGTCCCAGATAGGCCAAATATCCCGCCCCGTTCGAGGCAAGGCCGACAATGCCATAGCGAAGAACGGGGGGCAGACCCATGTCACAGCCCCGTCAGACTGTCGGCGTCTTGCGCCAACCGCGTGGCCGAGGGCGCGCGATAGACGCCGCCCGGTTCTGCATCCCGCAGCAGCACGGCCCCCGCCCCGATCACGCAGCGCGGCCCAACCGTGATGTGGTTGCGCACCGTCGAATTGACCCCCAGAAAGCAATTGTCCCCGACCACGACCCCGCCCGACACCACCGCATTCGGCGCGACAAAGACATTGTCGCCGATCCTGCTGTGATGGCTGATCGTCGCCCCGGCCCACAGCGTGACATTGCGGCCGATGGTGACAAAGGGCTGGATCGTCACATCCTCCTGCACAAAGGCATTCACCCCGATCCGTCCGTCATTCAGCACCGTCGCGCGGCTGGAGATATAGCTGGTCAGCCCATAACCCGCCGCCTCTGCCGCCGCGAGCTTTTCGGCCCGCAGGTCGTTCATGCGGGCATAGGCCAAGGCGATGAACATGTCATGTTGGGCGGGGGCGAAACCGGCAGCCACCTCTTCGAAGGCAACGACCGGCAGGCCGAGAAAGCTGTCCTCGCGCAGATAGGCCCCGTCGACGCAAAACCCCGCCACCTGTCGACCCGCATCGCGGCTGAAATAGAAATGCGCCAGTTCGGCAATGTCACCGGCACCGAACAGGATCAAAGGGCGGGAAGCGGCCACGGCGTCACACCGTCTTGCGGACAAGCAGGGTGAATTCCCACAGCCCGTAATCATGCAACAGCGCCACATTGCGGGCATAACGGCGCTTGCAATGGTCAAACAGCGCCAGAGGGTCAGCATAATGCAGATCGGGGCGCATCTTGTCGGCGTCGGAATAGCCGGTCAGACAGTTGAAGGCGAAGCCATGCGTCGATGCCGCATCCATCGCGTCCAGCGTGGTCAGGATATAGTCCTGCCATTCCTGCGGATCGCGCCCCATCCGCACGTTGAAGATGCCCGAGGCCACGGTGAAATCCGCCACCTCGGTCGGAGTCGCCGTTTCAAGGATCGTCACACCCTCCTTGGGCAAGGCATCCCGCGCCGCCTGCGCCATCGCGGCAGAGACATCATAGCCGATGTAACGGAAATCGCGGTGCCCCTCGGCCAGATAGCCATGGAACGCCCCATAGCCGCAGCCCAGATCATTCACCGAAAACCCTGCTTCCGGCAGCAGGCGCGCCAGTTGGGCAAAGCGGTTGCGCTGCCCATCCTCGCCGTTCCAGTCCACGCCGCGCGGGGTCAGGCCATGTTCCTGCAAGGTGCGGGTGTAATAGGCGGCGACATCCGCCGTCAGGTCAGTCTTCGGTTCGGCCATGCACCCTCCGCACGATGGTATAGGGGCGTTGCTTGGTCTCGGTGAAGATTTTCGACAGGTAGATGCCGATCACGCCAAGGAACAGGATGTTCAAACCGCCCACCAGCCAGACCGAAGCGATCAGCGAGGTCCAGCCCGATTGCACGGCAGAGAAAAAGACACGGTTGATCACCAGCCAGATGATGTAACCCAAGGCCAAGACTGAAATCGTAACCCCGACATGAAAGATGAACACCAAGGGTGCGTTGGAAAAGGCGGTGATCGAATTGACCATCAGCCCCAGCTTGCGCCGCAGCGTGTAGGTCGTGGGCGACAGCGACAGTTTCAACACTTCAACCGGGGTCTGGGCAAAGCCGGTGATGTGCAGCAGGCCCGCAAGGAACACCTCCCGCTCGCGGTGCAGCAACAGCGCCTGAACATAGCGGCGGGTCATCAGCCGTGCGGTCACCAGATTGCGCGGCAGGTCCAGACCGCTGCCCCAGTTGAACAGGGTATAGAACGCCTCACCGGACCAGCGTTCAAAGGCCCCGCCCTTGCGGCTGGCCTGCACGCCATAGACCATGTCGGACCCGGTCTCGCGCATCACCCGATCAAACTGCGCCATCCATGCGGGGTCTTCCTCCAGATCGCTGTCGATCAGAAAGATCCGATCCCCGCGCGCATGATCCAGCCCGGTCATGATCGCCTTGTGATGGCCGAAGTTGCGCGAGAGGTCCACCACCACCACATGCGGGTCGGCATCGGCCATGGCCACGGCAAGGTCCAGACTGTCATCGGGCGAGCCGTCGTTGACGAAGACGATCTCGTAACTGTCGCCCACCAGCGCCTGCGCGGCGGCGGTCACACGGGCGTGGAACTCTGCCAGACCGGGGGCCGACCGATAGAGCGTGGCAACGACCGAGAGTTGCGGAGCAGTCATGCCGTCCTCCGTGCGCGCAACACCCGCGCGGCATCCGGCCCGCAGTTGAAGATCATGTCCAGCACCGTGACCCCATGTTCAAAGCCGCCCCAAAGCTGGGAATACTGCGGATAACCCGCATAGTCGAACCATTCCACGGCAATCCCGCGTTCGGCAAAGGGGGCGTCTTGCAGATAGTCGCGCGCGGCGGGGCCGGAGACATAGACATCGCCCCCCACCTGCGCGCAGAGATGCGCCAGACGGGCCGACTTGTCGTCCAAAAGCTCATAGTCCTCGCAGCGCAGGATCGGGGTGGTGATGCCCAGACGCGCGCAGATGGCCCGCAGGAACCGCGCGTTCATCGCAGAGAGGTGATCTTCGGGCGGGGCAGCAAAGAGGGGGGCCAGCCATTCGGCCTCGGCCGCAAAGAATGGCGCGCGGCGGTAGGCGCCTTCGATGCTGCGCCAATGGCTCTGCGCCCAGTCGGTGCCCGCGATGCGGGTTTCGTTGATGGCTTGATGGTAGCGCCCCTTCACCTCGACCGGCACGGTCAGCCATGTCAGGCCCTGCGGCGTCTTGATCAGGTTGCGGTTGCGCCAGTCGCGGCGGGTGTATTGCACGGCATCGAACAGCATGAAGGCATCGACGCTGTCGATCAGGTCGAAATACCCTTTCCAGGGGATGTAATTCGACTGGACGATGGCAACCTTGCGCACTGTGAACCCATTCCGACCAAGGCCACCGAGGGGCCGAAATCCACCCCAAAACCGGCGTTATCCGATGGGTTGGCGGTAGCGCGGAACCGCCATTCTGTCAACCAAGCGCCCCTCCGCCCCCGGCACCCGGACAGGGAACGGCCCGGCGCCGCCCCGCGTTCGCTGGCAAGGTCCCACAGGAAAGGGTGTTCCGATGCCGTCGATGAAAACGACACTGCCGCTTTTGCTGTTGATGGGGGCCGGTCTCCTGCTGGCCCGATCCGTCCAGTCCGCCCGCCGCAACCGCACAGAGCCTGATCGCACGGAACCCGAGCGCCAAGACCCGGTGCAGGTCCGCCCCGCCGGACCTGAGGCGATGCAGACCCCGCCAGAGCGCTGGGACATCGTGGATGAGCAATCGGACCAGAGTTTTCCCGCCAGCGATCCGCCGGGCAACTACTGACCGCCAGACCAAAGCGCCGCGCCCTACAGGAAAAGGCGCGCGCCGGTCGCATCGGAAAACGGCCACCCCTTGCGGGATGGCCGTCTGATGTCGGTTCCGGTCTGGCAGGGGTCGGCGGGGGGAGCCTTCCCCCGCCGGTGTTGCCGTCAGTTCGTGGCGCCGCTTGTCGCTTTGTCCGCGGCATCCAGCGAGGCGGGGTTGGCCGCATCATATTCCGGCAACGCCTCGAGTTGTTCCTGCGTCCAGGGCAGGTAGACGCGGATATCGTTGCTGCCGTCGCGGAAGACCTGCAACGCCTCCATCGGGATGGCGACGGTATGCACGCCCATGCCGAGGAATCCGCCAACGTCCAGAACGACATGGCTGATGCGCCCCTCCGAGACATCGACCGCCTGTTCGCCCGGGGTGCCCGTCATGGTGCCCGTGCCGTCGGTGGTGCCGGTCACGGCGGTGCTGGTGTCGCCGCTGTCGCCGGTGGTGTCACCGCTGGTGGTGTCGGTCGCGGTGCCTGCGGCCCCGGTGTCGGTGCCCGTGTCGGTCCCGGTGCTGGTATCGGTGCCCGGATCAGTCCCGGCCGCGCCCGTGCTGGTATCGCCGCTGTCACCAGTGGTGTCGCCGCTGGTCGGATCGCTCGACCCGCCGGTTCCCGTTGCCACCGAACCGGTCTCGGTTCCAGTGTCGGTCCCGGTGCTGGTGTCGGTGCCCGGATCCGTTCCGGCCGCGCCGGTGCTGGTGTCGCCGCTGTCGCCGGTCGTGTCACCGCTGGTGGGGTCGGTCGCGGGGGCGGTGGTCGTGCCGGTATCCGACACCCCGCCCGAGGCATCCATGCCTGTTCCCGCCGCAGCCCCGGTGCTGCCGGTCATGCCGTCGCCCAGCACGAAATCGCTGATTTCGCCGACGGATTCGCCGTTGGCGTCATAGATCGTCGCGCCTTGCAGGTCATCGACGGTCAGCGTGGTCGCGTCAAAGGCCGTGTAGCCTTCGGGCGGGGTGAAGGTGCCCGTCATGGTGCCCGTGGTGGTCGTGTCATCGGTCGCGGTCTGGGCCGTCACCGGCATCGCGGCGATCAGGCTGACGAGCGCCGTGGTGAGAAGCAGTTTCTGCATCTTGCATTCCTTTTCAGTAGCGGTTGTTTCCGCATGGCCGTTCAGGCCTGCCCGGTTCAAACCCGCCGGAGGTGAATTGGTTCTGTCAGAGAATTCCCGCCCTGCGGTCCTCCGCCGATGGCCGAAAGGGGCGCAGCGCGGGAGTGGGCCGCGCGCAAGCCCACCGCAGCGCAAGAAAAACCCGGCACGCCGCGCGCGCCGGGTTTGCGTTGGACCAAAGGATACGGACCGGTTCTGGCCCGGCCTGCGCGGCCTATTCCGCCGCGATGGCCATCTGGTTGATTTCCGAATGGGCCAGTTCGGTCAGCGTCTCATCGGTGCGCTTTTCCTCCTCGAGGGTCTGGGTCAGCAGCAGCGCCGCATCCTCCATCCCCAGCACCTTGGCCCAGGCGCAGAGCGTGCCATATCGGGCCATCTCATAGTGCTCCACCGCTTGCGCAGCGGCGACCAGACCCGCGTCCAGCGCGGCGGTGCCCTTGAAGGTGTCCATCACCTCTTCGCCCTCTTCGAGGATGCCGTCGATGGCGGGGCAGGTCTTGCCCTGCGGACGGCGGCCCAGAAGTTCGAACACCTGATCCAGACGGTCCTTCTGAACCTCGGTTTCGTCCTTGTGCTGCTGGAAGGCCGCTTTCAACTGCGGCGACTGGGCCGCGCGCATCATCTTGGGCAGGGCGCGCAGGATCTTGCGCTCGGCGTAATAGATGTCTTTCAGCGCGTCCAAAAACAGCGTGTCGAGTTCCTTGGATTTCATCCCGGTCTCCTATGGGTGGGGGTGACTGGGGAAGGAACGTCACCCGACCCGGGCTGTTCCGGGCCTGCGGGACCATCGGCGGTTTGCCGTTGCCGGCGGCCGAATGACAAGGCCGGACGCTAAGCCGTCTGTCCCGCCAAGGCGGGACGGGGCCGCGCCGCAAGTTCCACCGCCGCGTTGGTGCCGATGCCCGTCATGCACAACAGCCGCACGATGACCTGATCCGCCGCACTTGCCGGAAGTTGACCCGTCGTGATCGCCAGCCCCGCGCCAATCAGCGCATGGCTCGTCAGCCGCCAGACAAGATCAGCATTCGACACCTCGAACCGGCCCGCCTGTGAGGCCAGCCGCAAATCGCGGATGGCAAAGGGTCCCATGACCCTGAACAGCGCATCGGCAATCACCTCGGCCCGGTTCAGCATCTGCGCCCAATGGGTGTTGGTGATGGCGGTGTCCAGCACCGTGCGGATGCCATAGGCATAGACCTGCGCCGGATCGTCGAAAGTGTCGGTCACCGCCTGAATCTTCAGCGCGAGGTCGTGCATCAAGGTCTCCAGCACCGCGATGGCCAGATCATCCTTGGACTTGAAGTAGTTATAGACCGTCCCCGCGCCCACATCGGCACGCTGGGCAATCTCCAGCATGGTCGCCGCATCCACGCCCTTGTCGGTCATGATGGTGCGGGCGGCGTCGATCAACGCCTCGCGGTTGCGGCGCTGGCGGCGGGCGACCCGCCCTTCGGGGGATTCGGTGGTGTCTGACATATGGCGGCTCCTCAATCCCGAATCATATTCAGTTTCGAGCGCAAGCTCAATGCGGCGGCCAAGCGGTTGATTTTGCGACAGACTCCCGTGTTGAGAGTGAGTAAACATCAATATTGACGAGCGTTCATTTTTGACGGACAGTCACATGAACCGCGAGGAGGCGGGGCGGACAAGGGGGAGCGACAGGAATGACCGGTTCAGGCAAGGCTGACGGATTTGACGCCGATGTGGCCATCGTGGGGGCGGGGCCGGTGGGCACGCTGCTGGCCATCCTTCTGGCGCAGCGCGGCAAGCGGGTGACGCTGATCGAACGCTGGACCACGCATTACCCCCTGCCGCGCGCCGTGACCTATGATCATGAAATCGCGCGGATTTTGGCGACGCTGGGGATCGACTCTGAGAACGATCCGGCGATCAGCTATCATGACGAGTTGTATTACTGGAAAAACAAGGACCGCCAGAACCTGAGCATCGTGGATTGGAAAAGCCAATCGGCCAGCGGCTGGCGCGTGCGCTATTGGTTCAACCAGCCGATGATGGAAAACCGCCTGCTGGCGCTGGCCGCCACCTTGCCGACCATCACCCTCATGCGCGGCTGGCAGGGCGTGGGTCTGGCGCAGGATGCCGATGGCGTCACCCTCTCCTTGCAGCGCAATTCGGAAGAGGTGGGCGCAAACGGTGACTCCCGCACCCTGCGCGCCCGTTTCGTCGCCGGAACCGATGGCGCGAACAGCTTCGTGCGCGAGGCTTTGGGGATCGAGAATGAGGACAAGGGCTTCTTCTACGACTGGCTGATCCTCGACATGATCCCGTCCTTCGACTACATCGCCAGCCGCCCGGACGAACCTGCGCAATGGCAGTTGTGCGACCCAAAGCGCCCGACGACCATCGTGCCCGGCGGTCCCGGCCCCATCCCCGGCGGTCCCGCGCGGCGGCGGTGGGAGTTCATGGTGCTGCCCGGCGAACAGGCGCATGAGCTGCAAAAGCCCGACCGCGCGTGGGAGCTTTTGCGCCCTTGGGGTCTGACCCCCGACAATGCCGTATTGGAACGCAGCGCCGTTTACCGCTTTCAGGCCCGCTGGGCCAAGGAATGGCACAAGGGCCGCTGTCTGATCGGTGGCGATGCCGCCCACCTGATGCCCCCCTTCGCCGGTGAGGGCATGTGCGCCGGGGTGCGCGATGCGGTGGCGATGGCGTGGCGGCTGAATGGCATCCTCGAGGGCAAATTCGGCACCGACATCCTTGCCAGCTACACCAGCGAACGCATCGAACATGCCAAGCATTACATCGCCTTCAGTCAAGAGCTCGGTCAGATCATCTGCATCGCCGATGAGGCCGCTGCAGCAGAACGCGACGCCAAGATGATCGCGGGTCTGGCGGCGAGTGAGGGCAAGCCGGTCCCGACCGACATCTGCCAATTGGGCCAAGGCGCGTGGTGTGATGGCACGGCCCATGCCGGGGAGTTGTCCGCCCAAGGCGTGGTAGAGCATGCCGGAAAGCGGGATCGTTTTGACCAAGCTGTCGGGCAGGGTTGGGTGCTGATCGGGTATGGTGCCGATCCGGCCGCCGCCTTGACCCCATCGCAGGCCGCGCAACTGGCGGCGCTGGACGGGTTCTCGGTCCGCATCGGCCCCAAGGGCAGCGACGCCCCGGTGATCGACGTGGACGGTCGCTTTGCCGATTGGCTGGGCCGCGCCGGAGTGCGTTATGCGCTGATCCGCCCGGATTTCTATGTGGCGCTGACCGCCGACACCGCTGCCGACCTGCAATCCCGCTTTGCCACCGTGATGGACCGCCTGCATCTGCAAGCGTCCCCTGCCTTGGCGGCGGAATAACCCCACTACATAACGTGGCGTTATATTGACGCCCCGTCATGCGATCATAATAGCGCAAGACCAGTTCTAGCATCGCAGCAAGACCGGTTTGGGCGGCAGAGGAGGCCGCCCAAACCGGAGGATCAAAGCGGACTGACCCATAAAGGGCGGTTCAACCAAAAAACCAAAGGGAGGAACACCATGATCACCCGCCGCAGACTGATCGGCACCGGGGCCGCCTTCGCCGCCGCGTCCGGCCTGTCCATGCCCGCACTCGCGCAGGCCAAGAAGTTGAAGATCGGCTATGTCAGCCCGCAGACCGGCCCGCTGTCGGCCTTTTCCGCTGCGGATAGCTTCATGGTGGAAAAATTCCTCGCCGCCGCCCCCGGTCTGGGCCTCGACGTCGAAGTGATCGTGAAGGACAGCCAGTCCAACCCGAACCGCGCCGCCGAGGTCGCCAAGGAACTGATCAGCCGTGATGAGGTGAACCTGATCCTCGTGGCCTCGACGCCGGAAACCACCAACCCGGTCTGTTCCATTGCCGAACAGGAAGAAATCCCCGTCATTTCGACCGTCGCCCCGTGGCAGCCGTGGTTCATCGGTCAGCAGGGCAATCCGGGCGATCCGGCAAGCTGGCAGGAATTTGACTACGTCTACCACTTCTTCTGGGGGCTGGAGGACAACATCGCCACCTTCATGAACATGTGGGGGATGGCGGACACCAACAAAAAGGTTGGCGCGTTGTGGCCGAACGATGGCGACGGCAATGCCTGGGCCTCGCCCCAGGTTGGCATGCCGCCCGCGCTGGCCGCGGCTGGGTATGAGCTGACCGATCCGGGCCGATACCAGAACCTTACCGACGATTTCAGCGCCCAGATCAACGCCTTCAAACAGGCGGGCTGTGAGATCATGACCGGCATCCCGATCCCGCCGGATTTCACCACCTTCTGGACCCAAGCCAAACAGCAAGGCTTCAACCCCAAGCTGGTGTCGGTGGCCAAGGCGTTGCTCTTCCCTGAAAGTGTCGCCGCTTTGGGCGAGTTGGGCCACAACCTGACCGCCGAAGTCTGGTGGTCCCCGGCGCATCCGTTCAAATCCTCGCTCTCGGGCGAAACCGCTGCGGAACTGGCGACGGCGTTTGAGACGGCAGCGAAGCGCCAGTGGACCATGCCCGTGGGCTTTGTCCATGCGCTGTTCGAAGTGGCGGCGGATGCGATCAAGCGCACCGACGACCCGACCGATGGCGATGCCTTGGCCGAGGCGATTGCGACCACGAACCTCGATACCGTGGTGGGCAAGGTGCAGTGGGGCCGCGACAACGTGCCGGAATTCGCGCGCAAGAACATCTCCAAGACCCCGCTGGTCGGTGGCCAGTGGCGCAAGAAGGACGACGGCAATTTCGACCTCGTGATCGTCGAAAACGCGGGCGCGCCGGAGATTCCGCTGGGCGGCACGCTCGAAACCCTGTCCTGACGACAATCGGCCCCGGCGCGCAAGTGCCGGGGTCCTGCCGGAGAGTTCCATGTCCATCCTTTCGCTGCGCTCTGTGTCCAAGTCCTTCGGCGCGCTGAAGGTCACCGACGATGTCAGTTTCGATCTGCAACCCGGTGAGGCACTGGGGATCATCGGGCCGAACGGTGCGGGCAAATCGACCCTGTTCAACCTGATCACCGGCAATATCGCGCCCGATCAGGGGCAGGTGTTCTTGGATGGCCGCGACGTGACGCGCACCCCGCCGATGCAGCGCGTGGTGGCCGGGGTGGGGCGGTCGTTCCAGATTCCGCAGCCCTTTGGCGATCTGACGGTTTACGAAAACCTGCTGGTCGCCGCGCGCTTTGGCGGCGGTTTGGGCGGGCGCGAGGCGGGGGTGTTCTGCATGGACATCCTTGACCGCACCGGCCTTGGTCCCGTGGCCGAGAAAAAGGCGGGCGGTCTGTCGCTGTTGCAGCGCAAGCGGCTGGAACTGGCCCGCGCGATGGCGACACGGCCGCGCGTGATCCTGCTGGATGAAATCGCGGGCGGCTTGACCGATGGCGAATGCGTGGAACTGGTGGCGACGATCCGCGCCATCCATGCCGAAGGGACCGCCATCGTCTGGATTGAACACGTGCTGCACGCGCTGAATTCAGTCGTCGAACGGCTGATGGTCCTGAACTTTGGCCGGATGCTGATGATCGGTGCGCCGGATGAAGTGATGGCCTCGGCCCAAGTGCGTGAGATTTATCTGGGGATCGAGGCATGAGCGCCCTGCTGACCATCGCGGGTTTGACCGCGCATTATGGGGATTTTCAGGCGCTGTTTGGCGTCGATCTGACGCTGGATCAGGGCCAGACCGTCGCCATCATCGGGGCCAATGGCGCGGGCAAGACCACCCTGATGCGCGCCATTACCGGGGTGGCCAAGGTCACCGCCGGATCGGTGCGGCTGGCGGGGGAGGAAATCACCCGCAGCCCCGCGCCCGACATTCTGACGCGCGGCGTGGCGATGGTGCCCGAAGGGCGCAAGCTCTTCCCGTCGCTGACGGTTGAGGAAAACCTGCTGATCGGCGCCCATGCCCGGCGCGGCAATGGCTTTTGGACGCTGGAGCGTATCCAGACCCTGTTCCCGATCCTGAAGGAACGCCGCCTCAGCCCCGGCACGGCGCTGTCGGGGGGGCAGCAACAGATGGTCGCCATCGGCCGCGCATTGATGAGCAATCCGCAGGTTTTGCTCTGCGATGAACTGAGCCTCGGCCTTGCCCCGGTGGTGATCAAGGAAATCTACGCCGCCTTTCCGCAGATCAAGGACAGCGGCACCTCGATTATCGTGGTCGAACAAGACATCAGCCAAGCGCTGCGTGTCGCTGACCATGTCCATTGCATGATGGAGGGGCGGATCACCCTGTCGGGTCGCCCGTCCGAACTGTCGCGCGATGCCATCCATGACGCCTATTTCGGGGTGAACCACGCATGATGCTGATCGACACCTTGGCCCAGGGGATGCTCTTGGGCGGGCTTTATGCGCTGTTCGCGGCGGGGCTTTCGCTGGTGTTCGGCATCATGCGGCTGGTCAATCTGGCGCATGGGGATCTGATCATCCTCGCCGCTTATCTGATCCTGACCGTGGCCACAGTGACGGGCCTGCATCCCTTTGTCGCTGTGCTGATCGCCGCCCCCCTGATGTTCGGCTTTGGCTGGCTGTTGCAGACGCACCTTTTGAACCGTGTGCTGGGCAATGACATCCTGCCGCCGCTTTTGGTGACATTCGGCCTGTCGGTGGTGATCCAGAACGGGCTGTTGTCCACCTTCACCGCCGACAGCCAGAAACTGACCGCTGGCAGCATCGAGGCCGCTTC
The DNA here is from genome assembly GCA_027486345.1 of Paracoccaceae bacterium. Classification (GTDB taxonomy): domain Bacteria; phylum Pseudomonadota; class Alphaproteobacteria; order Rhodobacterales; family Rhodobacteraceae; genus Paragemmobacter. The sequence goes on along the minus strand of JAIXPH010000033.1, from coordinate 1,695 downwards.
GGTCGATCTGGGCGTGGTGACCTTGGGGGTGATGCCGGTCCTGACCTTTGGCTCTGCCGTCCTTGTGATCTTTCTGCTGAACCAGTTGTTCTATCGCACCGCCCTTGGCCGTGCCTTTCGCGCCACCTCGGATGATGCGGTGACGGCACAACTGATGGGCATCCGCCCGCAGCGGGTCTTTGCGATGGCCACCGGGATTGCCATGGTCGTGGCCACCATCGCGGCGCTTTATCTGGGAACGCGGGCGAATTTTGATCCCTCCATCGGGCCTGCGCGTCTGCTCTATGCCTTTGAGGCCGTGATCATCGGCGGGCTTGGCAGTCTGTGGGGCACATTGGCGGGGGGGATCGTGATCGGCCTCGCGCAGGCCATCGGGGCCTCAATCAACCCGGAATGGCAAATCCTGTCGGGTCATATCGCCTTTGTCCTTGTGCTGCTGATCCGTCCGCGCGGCCTGTTCCCGCGCGCAAATGACTGAGGTGCAGAAAATGTCCCGTTCCCTCTCGCCGCTGATCGCCCTGTTCGCGTTGGCCGTGCTTTATGCCCTGCCCGCCATCGCGCCGCGCGCCATGGTCCAAGACCTGTTCGGCATCCTGACGCTGCTGGTGCTGGCGATGAACTGGAACCTGCTGGCGGGGTTCGCGGGGTTGGTGTCTGTCGGCCAACAAGCCTTTGTCGGCATTGGGGCCTATGCGATGTTCGCCGCGATCATCCTGATGGGGCTGGACCCGCTGGTGGGCGTGGTGATTGGCGGCATCGCGGCGGCGGTCTTTGCCGTGCCGATGGCCTTTTTCGCCTTTCGCCTGAACGGTGCCTATTTCGCCATCGGCACATGGGTCGTGGCCGATATTGCCCGTCTTGCCATCAGCCAGTGGAAGGCGCTTGGCGGCGGCACCGGGACATCGCTGCCCAAGGGCACGGCCAAAGAGATGGCCTTTGTCGATGGCATCAAGGAAATGTTGGATGTTTCAACCGCCGCCGCTGCCGATGCGTTGACCTATTGGCTGATGCTGTCGCTGGCAGTGGCGATGCTGGTGGCGAGTTACATCTTCCTGCGCTCGCGCATGGGGCTTGGCCTGCAAGCGATCCGCGACAATGAAAACGCCGCGCGCAGCGTGGGGGTGGACCCGCTGAAACTGAAGGCGGCGGTGTTCCTGCTGACGGCCTTTGCCACGGGGCTTTGTGGGGCGCTGGCCTTTATCCAGATCACCCGCGTCACACCCGATGCTGCGTTTTCGGTGATCGACTGGACGGCCTTTGTCATCTTCATCACCGTCATCGGCGGGATTGGCACCTTGCCCGGCCCCATCGTCGGCGTGGTGGTGTTCTATGCCCTGCAACGCGCGCTGGCCGATTACGGCACGATTTACCTGATCGTGCTGGGCTGCCTTGGCATCGCGGTCATGCTTTTCGCCCGCCGTGGCCTTTGGGGGCTTTTCACCGACCGCACCGGGATTGACCCCCTGCCGCTGCGCCACCGCCCGCCGCGCGTGGCCAAACCTTCCCATTCCGCTTAAGGCGCAAAGGACCAGAACGATGCAGTATTTCTCTGAACACACCTCTGTTGCCACCGTGAATGACCGAATGGGGCCTGAAACCACTCCGCGTATGGCGCAGGTGATGGGGGCCTTGGTCAGCCACCTGCACGCCTTCGCCAAAGAGGTCCACCTGACCCAAGCGGAATGGGAGGCCGGG